>NZ_JBMSDT010000001.1:0-629647 GCF_049445795.1 Larkinella sp. VNQ87 | reverse complement strand
TTGAGCTATCAGTGGCTGGGGGCAGGGGTGAGTGGTCAGAGTGGCAGCAGTGTGACGGTTTCGAACCTGACGAACACGAGCACCTTTACGGTGGTCATCAGTGATGGGGGGGTGAGTGGCTGTAGTATCACCCGGCAGATCACGGTGGGGGTTAACCCCGCGCCTACTCCGGCCTTAGTCTCAACTTCTAACCCGACCTCCTGTACGGGAAGCAATGATGGGAATATCTTACTTGGAAATTTTGCCGCTAACCAGACTTACCAAATACGGTACCGCCGTAACAACGGTGAAATTAGTATAGAAACGCGAAACGCCGATGGAGCCGGGCAAATCCTGCTCAATGCGTTACAAACCGGGATATACAGCATAACTGCGTTAGTGGGGGAATGTGCAGGGAATCCGATCACTGTCACCTTAGTACAACCTGATGGGCCCGAAAAACCGCAAGTATCGATATCCCCAACTGCTACTGTCTGTTTAGGCTCAATGGTAACCCTGACAGCCCATGGCGGCAACGGAGCGGTTTTTCAGTGGACCGGATCGGGCTTATCGGCAACAGTAGGCAGTGAGGTGACCGTAATCCCTACCTCAGCGGGAAATCAGGTATATACCGTAACCCAGACAGTTAACGGATGCACAAGCACTGAGGCTACCAGTGTTACGATTACAGGGATACAGTGTACAACTTGTACAGTAGAACCGCCCATCATTGTGTGCGACGTGACCGATATTTGTCCGGGAGACGCCGTTACGCTTCGCGCATCAAACTGTGCCGGAACCATCATCTGGTCGACGGGAGCAACGGGGGAAAACCTGGTCGTTTCACCCACCACCTCAGCGACGTATACCGCCCAATGTAAGCTGGCAAACTGCACAAGTGAGCCATCGAAGCCGGTTATTATTAAAGTATCCAATCCGCAACCGCCCACAATTACCGCCCAGGCGACAGAAATTTGTGTAGGCAGTACGGTAAGTTTGACTGCTACAGGATGCGAAGGCAGAATTATCTGGTCTACCGGAGCAACGGGGTCGGTTATTTCGGTGATGCCGGAAGGAACAACTACGTATTACGCCAACTGCCGGATACATAATTGTATCAGCGGCCCTTCACAGTCCATTATTATCCGAACCGGACCGTTACCAAAACCGTCCATTATTGCTACAACGAACACCATCTGCCCCGGTGAAACCAGTACGCTAACCATTGTCAATTGCATCGGTGTCCCCTTATGGTCGACGGGCGAATCGACGGCGAGTATTCTTGTTGCCCCAACAACAACGACTTCGTACACGGTGGTTTGCAAACGCGAAACTTGTGTCAGTCCTGTGTCCGATGTGTTCGTCGTGAACGTTGCAAAACCGCAGCCGCCTTTGGTCGATATCAGCGCAGATGTAATCTGTCTGGGTGGATCAGTACAACTGACGGCGATGAATTGTGCGGGTACGGTTACCTGGTCAAATGGAGCGATGGGAGCTACGGTAAGTATATCGCCCACCAACAACACAACCTACCGGGCTACCTGTAAAGTGGGTAATTGCACCAGCGAACCATCGCAACCGCTGTCGGTTACGGTGGTCAATCCGGCAGCACCCATTATTAAATCCGATAAAACGCTGATTTGTGCAGGAGAAGTAGTGACGCTAACGGCTGAAGGATGTCAGGGAGGACAAGTGATCTGGTCAGACCAATCGACAGGGCGCAGCATCACGGTGATGCCAGGCTCGACAACCCATTACACCGCGCAATGTAAAGAACACAACTGCACCAGCGTAACCTCAAACACCATTACGGTAAATGTCAATAACAGCAATGCTCCGACTCCGACGGTGGTAGCGTCGGCGACCGCGATTTGTAAAGGTCAGCCTGTCACCCTGACGGCAACCGGATGCGGCAACGGAACGGTGGTGTGGTCGACGAATGCAACAGGTAATACGTTGATTGTGAATCCAACGCAGACAACGGAATATTACGCGGCTTGTAAAGTAAACGAACAATGTAACGGATTACCCGCCAAAATTACAGTACACGTCAATACCCCCGCAAAGCCGACTATTCGGGTCTGTAAGTGTACGGATGGGCATATTTGTCCGGGCGACGAAATTCGTCTGACCGTAGAAGGCTGTATGGGAACTCCGCTGTGGTCAAACGGAGAAACGGCTACCAGTATCATAGTATCGCCAACGCAGACGACGGTTTATACCGTAACCTGTCAAAACAACGGTTGCATCAGTGATCCCTCGGATGCGTATACGGTGGTCGTTAATACGCCATTGCCACCGGTTGTCTGGGCGTCGAAGACAGAAATTGAACCGGGTGAAACCGTAGTTCTTTCGGCAACGGGTTGCGTCGGCGGGCAAATAATCTGGTCCACCGGAGCAACGGGTAGTAGTATTGAGGTGAATCCAACTACCTCGACAAGCTATTACGCCCATTGCAAAATCAAAGGCTGTCTGAGCGAACCAACCCCGGTTACGGTAAAAATCAAAGGAGAATGTGATGCGCCGGTGCCCATGGTTTCTGCTTCTACGTCGGTTGTTTGCTACGGTGGGTCAGCTACCTTAACGGCAACTGGATGCCCGAATGGTACGATCATCTGGTCCAATGGCGAAACCGGAAGCAGCATGGTGCTGGAAAACATAACCGGCCACCGGCCGTACACAGCGGTTTGTAAGGTACATGACACATGCCAGAGCGCGGCATCTGACCCAATCAGCGTATCGGTGGTCACACTTTACGCGCCAACACTTGCCGCCGACAATATGAATCTCTGCCCCGGCGAAACCACTAAGCTTACAGCCATCGGTTGTCCGGGCACCGTAACCTGGTCAACAGGTGCGACCGGAACCAGCCTTAGCATTGGGCTAACGGCAACAACCGATTATTGGGCCACCTGTTCCCTTGGAACCTGCGTCAGTGAAAAATCACCGGTAAGCACCATACAGGTCAATACTCCGGCGGCTCCGATGATTTCGGTCAATACACCTGCCGTATGCTTCGAGAACCCGGTTACCTTAACGGCAGCGGGTTGCCAGAACGGTACAGTGATATGGTCGAACAACCAGATGGGGGCTTCCATCACGCTTTATCCGACGCAAACCGCAACCTATTGGGCTATCTGCAGTACATCACAAGATTGCAAAAGTGACAAATCGAACGAGGTAACGATAACGGTGCATCCGAAAGTGAATAAACCGCTTGTCGTGAATATCATTAACGATTGTCCGCTGCTAACAGCCGACCTCACAAAAGCCATCAATAGTTCTGTCTCGACAACAGGGGGGGAATTCGAATTCTATACCAGTTCAACGCCGAATCCCGCGCAAAAAGTGGCAAATCCGACCACTGTAGGGGCAGGAACCTATTATGCTGTCGAGAAAACAACAAATGGTTGCTACAGCCCGGCCAGCCAAATTATGGTGACAGTAATTACCTGTGGTGAAATTCTCTGTACGACCAACCCGGCTACGGCATCGGCCGGTCCGGACGCGACAATCTGTTCGGCGAAGGAATACAAATTGAACGGAACGCTGGGCGGAGCCGCCACCAGTGCGCTCTGGACGAGCAGTGGCACGGGTACTTTTGATAATCCGGCTTCTCTGGATGCGACTTACAAACCGTCCCTCGCCGATGCCAATGCCGGTTTTGTGATCCTGACATTCACGACGAATGATCCAGACGGAAACGGCCCCTGTCAGCCCGCTAAAGCTTCCATGAAGCTGACGATTGAAGGACCCAAGATCCAGCCGACGATTACCCAGGTGAATACTGTCCTATGCCACGGCGATTCGGTTTTGCTACACGCATCCCCGGATGGTCATAAATACCGCTGGAGTACGCTCGAAACGACCCAAAGCATTGTGGTAAAAACCAGCGGAACTTATTCGGTACAATTGGTAGATAATCAGGGTTGTGCGTCGGTGGCATCGGAGCCGGTAGTTATCCACGTGAAGGAACCCATCGAGTCACCGATTGCGGCCATGATGGTCCGGAATACGTGTCCGAGCCAGACGGTCGATCTGACAAAAGTGGTGGAAAATGAGCCTTTTACCCCGGGTGGTGTCTTTGAGTTTCACCTGAGCGAGAGTCCCGCGTCACCCATCGTCATGCGTCCGGATGCCGTTGGTAAAGGAGTTTTCTATGCCTTTGAACGGAGTACATCCGGTTGCTATAGTCCACCAACTCTGATTGATGTCGGGATCTTTGATTGTGTTACTGATACCTGCCGTTCGGACCTCTATGTCAGGTATACCGTTGACAATCCGAACCCTAAAGTGGGGGACGTCGTCACGTTTAACGTGAAACTGGGAAACAAAGGCACGTGTACGGCCACCCACAGCGACATCCGGATCATTCTGCCGAGCGGCCTGGAACTGGTGTCGCCGGGGAATCTGATTGTCGATGCCCACGGGCATTTAGGAGCCTGGATTTCGGTTCTGCCTGCCGGGGATGAAGTGTCTTTCCACTACTCGGTACGGGTATTGACAAAAGGAGCGATCAGCAACCTGGTGGAAATCATCTATCTCGATCAGGTCGATCCGAACCTGGCCGACAACAAGGCTACGGTGACAATTGAAGATACCACACCCGCTCAATCGAATAGTGTGGGCGTAGCGAAAGCGCTGAAAGGAGTAACGCAAAAAGAAGAAACCCTGTTTGAATTTACTTATGACATTGCGTTGACCAACTTGAGTGACCAGAATGCAACTCAGGTACAGGTAACGGATGATGTCCAGTCGGTTTTTGATCCACACGTGATCGAATCGGTCGTTGTATCGGTTGGAAATGGTTCGATGCTAAAACTCAATCCGGCCTATAGTGGCTGGGTCGGTAATACGCAGCTCCTGCTCAGCGAGAGTATGATCAAAGCGGGTGCTACCGAACATATTCTGCTGAAGGTCAATGTTCGGACGCATCCGGAGGGAAGCCTGACCAAGACGTTCTATAATCAGGCATACCTGCTGGCCAAACTCGATGAGGTCACAGTGAATGATGCGTCTACGAATGGCAGCAAAGCCGATCCGGATAACGATGGCAATCCGAATAATAACACCGAGCCGACTCCCGGTCAGTTCAATTCGGCTCCGCCTTCGCAACTCGGGGTGGCGCTGGCCGTCGCGAGGGTCGAGCCACAGGCCGATAGCAGCTATAATGTAACATATACAGTAACGATTAAAAACTACGGAAACACGAACCTGAGTCAGGTTCAGCTCTCCGATAGTCTGCTCGCCGGGTATGAGAAACCTGATTCGTGCCGCGTGGTTGGGATTCCAGCTGTAGGTGTCAATAGTACGCTGAAACCCAATGTTAATTACGACGGGAAACAACTCTCCTCGCTCCTCGATAGCGAGCACAGTACCTTGGCGGCTGGAGCGTCGGATACAGTTCAGGTAACGGTCAACATCAAGCCCGCAAATTCGATGGGTCCGTTCTATACCCAACTAATCGGAACCGGCCTTCAGGCTGATACGCTGGTGACCGACCTCTCCAATACCGGGTTCAATCCGGCACCTTATGGTAACGAACCGACAGCCGTGCGGTTCGATCTGCCACCGTCCTTGCTTGGAGTGGCCAAATCGGTCAGCAAATTGGAAGATCTGGGGGCTGGCGTTTACAACATTACCTATACCATCAAGGTGGGTAACCTCGGCTCGGATGATCTGAAGCAGGTACAGGTAGCTGATAATCTGACTCAGACGTTTGGCAATGATGTGCTGATCGGACCAAAGAAACCGGTCATTGTGGCCGACACGGGTCTGACAGTAGACACAACCTATACCGGACAGGGGCTGCTGACAAACCTGCTGGTCGATTCCCTGAGTACATTACCTAAGGGAGAAACACGGAGCATCCACCTCACGGTTCAAGTAGATATTCGTAACAGCCCGAACACGATCTACCACAACATCGCCATCGCCAAAGCCATGACACTGGACGGGGTTACGATGCTGACGGACACGTCGACGGCGGGTTCCAGTGTTGACCCGGACAATGACCTTGATCCGCGCAACAACAGTCTGCCAACCACGATCACGTTATTGGGTGTTCCCAAAGCCCCGGCAATTGGGGTGGCGTTGGCGGTCAAAGACACGGTTCGTCAAACCGATGGTAGTTACCGGGTTACGTATCAGCTTGTTGTTAAAAACTATGGTTCGGCAGAGCTGACAAATGTGCAGTTAACCAGCAAACTCGCCGAGGTATTCAACACCACCACCGGGGCCAGCTATAAGGTTGAGGGACTAACCCTCTTATCCGATAGTGAATTGTTAGCCAATACGGGTTACGACGGCGCGGCTGATCCGGAATTGCTGGCTGCGGGCAGTAAACTGGCGGTTGGCCGGAGCGATACCCTGGTACTGGCGTTGAATCTGACAACTGACGGCCGGACGAGTCCATACCTCAACTCGGTCTACGCAATGGCCGTTGCCGGATCGGATACCGTTCGCGATGTGTCGACCAATGGCCTTGATCCGGACCTGAACGGCAACAACGATCCGACCGAAGCCGATGAAAGTGTACCGACTCCGCTGATCTTCAATACCAATGGGGACGAAATCATGATTCCCGAAGGCTTTTCGCCCAACGGCGATGGTATTAATGATCAGTTTGTCATTCGAAATACGGGCGGGGCTACCGTCCAATTGGAAGTCTTTAACCGCTGGGGCCACACGGTTTACCGCAACCTGGATTACAGGAATGACTGGGACGGTACCACAAATACCGGTGTGCGGATTGGGTCGAATTCGAAAGGGTTGCCCGATGGCACGTACTTCTACGTCGTCGAACTGAGCGATGGCCGCAAGTTTATACGATTTATGACGATTAACCGCTAAAAACGATGGTAAGCAGGTTTAGAAAATGGGGGAAAATAGCGCTGCTGCTGGCTGGAATGGCTGGAGGTAGCCGGGTTCAGGCGCAGCAGGACCACATGTTTTCGCAGTATATGTTTAATATGATGGCCGTCAATCCCGCTTATGCCGGGAGTCGCGATGTGTTGAGCATGACGGCGTTGTACCGCAACCAGTGGGGTGGTATTGAAGGAGCTCCGCAAACGACCACCTTTACCATCGACATGCCCGTCAACCGCGAGCGGATTGGCCTGGGGCTGCAACTGTTCAACGACCGGATTGGCGAGTATAACACCACCGGCGCGTATGCTTCGTACGCGTTTCGGATTAAATTGGGGAGTCGTTCCACCCTCGGGCTCGGCATCCAGGCCGGAGCCAGTAGTTTTCAGGCGGATCTGGCAAAAGTGCGGACCGATCGGGAAGGCGATCCGGCTTTTGCCGAGAACGTTTCGAAAATCCTGCCCAATTTCGGGACCGGTATTTACCTCAGCAACGATAAATCGTACATCGGCGTTTCGGTCCCCCAATTGATCAAAAACCGGCTGACGGACTACAATGCCGGTTTGCAAAAATCCGTCCAACGGCGTCACGCCTACGCCATGGCCGGGTTTGTGGTTCGGTTGAGTCCGGTTCTGAAACTGAAACCGTCGACGCTGGTGAAATACGTCGAAGGCGCTCCGCTGGGCATTGATGGCAACCTGAATTTGTGGATTGCCGACCGGATTGCGGTCGGGACTTCCTACCGACGGAATCAGTTTAACAGCTACGAGAGTGCGCTCAACAACGGCGACAAATACAACCAGGATGCGATTGTCGGAATTGTAGAAGTGCAGCTATCCGACCAACTCCGGCTGGGTTATGCCTACGATCAGATGCTGAATAAACTGAAAACCTTCAAGTTGCCTTCCCACGAAATCATGCTCCGGTATGAACTGGGTTTTGGAAAAAATAAAATTCTAACCCCCCGCTATTTCTGATTTGATTGGCAAACGTTTACGGTGTTATAGTGCGGGTGTTGTCTCTAGTTTGAAGTCCAGCTACCTTTCTTATGCGTGGTGTTCTCCTGTTGTGTTGTCTGGTGATTGGACTGGTCGGGTCTGCGCTGGCACAGTCGCTGTTGAAACAGGCGGATCATCAGTTCGACCGGCTGGCGTACAGCAATGCCATTAACCTGTACGAAGAGGCACTGAACCGGTCGGAGCTGTCGGAAGAGGAACGGCTGTCGACCTTGTCAAAATTAGCGTACAGCTACCGACAGCTGCGGGATATGCCCAATGCCGAACGAGTCTATCGGAGCCTGTTCGGACAGTTGAAAGAGCCGAAAACCGACTACATTCCCTGTTATCTGTATTATGCACAGACACTGGCCAGCAACGGCAAATACCGGGAATCGCAGGAAGTGTACGAGCTATACAGCCGATACCAAAACGACGACCAGCGGGGAAAGCAATTCTCTAAACTCTATAAAGACATCAGTATTTTGTCGCGGAATCCCGGGAATTACAAGATTGACTTTCTGGAAATCAACACCAGCGGAGCGGAGTTTAGCCCCATGTATTACAAAGACGGACTGGTGTTTGTAACCAACAAGCGCCAGGGAGGCCCCCTCAAACGTGTCTTTAGCTGGGACAACTCACCCTTTCTCGATCTGTATTTCATGCCCGACGCGACCAACTTCAGCAACACCGTCGCCAGTCTGGGCGGTGGCGTCGCCCATCGAACCCCCAAACGGGTAAAACCCCAGCGCACCTTGGGCGAAGATGCCTATACCGACCCGACCGCGAATGACAGCCGAACGCTGGGATTCAATGGGGGGAGCCGTAGGCCGACAAACTCCGAACTCAATGAATCGGCTGGGGAGACGAAACAGTTTGCCCGAACCCTCAACACAAAGTACCATGAAGGGCCCGTTGCGTTTACCAAAGACGGCTCGAAAGTATTCTTCACGCGCAACAATTATAACCAGGGCAAATACCGGGAAAGCTCCGACGGTATCAACAAGTTAAAGCTGTATGTTGCTGAGGAACAAAAAGGAGCTTGGGGGAAAGCGCACGAATTGCCTTTTAACAGCGACGAGTTTTCGACCGGCCATCCGGCCTTAAGTCCCAGCGACAACCTGCTTTATTTTGCTTCCGACCGGCCCGGCGGTTTTGGTGGAACCGACCTCTATGTTTCCCGGTTTGACGACGGCAAGTGGTCGGAACCGGTCAATCTGGGCAAGGACATCAACACCAAAGGAAACGAGTTGTTTCCATTTGTTGATGACCGGGGCAACCTGTATTTCTCCTCAGATGGCCATCCCGGACTTGGCGATCTGGACATTTTTTATGCCCAGCTTGTAGAGGGAACATCCGTCAAATCGGTTCAGAATATGGGCGAACCGCTCAACTCATCGAGAGACGATTTTGGAATTGTGACCGACGGCGTCCGGATGAATGGCTATTTCAGCAGCAACCGGTTACACGGGGGGACCGACGACGACATTTACCGGTTTCAGCGGATCGGTTCGCTGTATACTTGCCGGGAACTGACCATCAACGTCTTTGATGCACAAACGAAACAACCGCTCGGCAACGCACAACTGGATATTGATCAGCAAAATCTGACAGACGGTAAACGACTAGCACAAACTGATGCGGAGGGGAACGTGCGACTTTGTCTGGATCCGGACAGTGATTTTCGAATTGCCGCATCCTTACCCGGTTTTCAAACCAACCGGCTCGGTTTTTCAACCCGGGGGTTGGCGGATGATCAGCCTCTGCGGCTGGAAATCCCGTTGAATACCGCCCAATTGCTGGCGGCAACCCCGCTGAAATCGCGTATCCGGGGCCGGATTCTGACCCATTCGGAACGCCAGCCCATCGACAGCGTGGCGGTGATTTTACGGAATCTGTGCGACAGCACGGTTGTGCAAATGATGACCGGAGCAGATGGTAGCTACGAATTTATGGTCGATCCGGGTTGTGAATACCTGCTGGAAGCCATCAAAGATTGTATGGGGACTACCGGTGCGCGCATCCTGCCGGCAGCTAACGCGACAACGGAGTTGATGATGTTCCGGGCGGGCGACATCATCGAAATCGAGAACATCTATTACGACCTGGATAAATGGACCATCCGGCCGGATGCGGCTGTGGAACTCAACAAACTCGTTGCGCTGATGAAAAAATACCCCCGGATGCGTATTGAACTCCGGTCGCATACCGACAGCCGGGCTTCAGCGGCTTACAACAAAGTACTGTCGACCAAGCGGGCGCGGGCCGTTGTAAATTACCTGGTAAAAGGCGGTATTTCGGCCAAACGGATGAAGGCCGCCGGTTATGGCGAAAGCTTGTTGCTGAACGGTTGTAAAGACGGTGTAAAGTGTACGGAAGCCGAACATCAGCGGAATCGGCGGACCGAAATTAAGATACTTCAGGTTGAATAGCTTTCTTTGTACTTTCGTACACCCAATTTGACTCGTGAATGATTCGGAAAGCTGTCTGGAAATTAGCCTGTCTTCTAAGCCTGTGCGTGACCGGGAGCCAAACGGTCTGGGCGCAACGGGAAGTTTTGTATTCGCAATACCTGACAAATCCCCTCACCATCAATCCCGCCTTTACCGGTAGCCGGGAAAGCCTGACGATGACGGCTATTTTTCGGCGGAAGTGGTTCTCGCTGCGCGGACCCGGCTTTGGAATTACGCAAAGCTTCGGGGCGGATGGGCCGTTGGCGGGCGGGAAAGTAGGCTTGGGCCTTCAGGCGCTCAACGACCGAATGGGTCTCTATTCCAACACCGGCGTTTACGGGAGTCTGTCTTATCGAATCACGCTGCCGTCGATGGCGAAACTGTCGTTCGGTGCTTCGGGCGGGATCAACGTGTTGCCGGTTTACGATGCATCGAGCATAGCCGCCGTCAATAAAGCACTTCCGAGCGTGGGAGCGGGCGTTTATTACGAAGCCGAGCGGTTTTGGGCGGGTGTCTCCATGCCCGAAATCATCGACCGGGCCCTGAGTCTGGACAATCGGCAAAACTCCTCGGTTCGCTACCAACGGCCGTTGTTCATCAATTTTGGCGGTCGACTTAAAGCCAGCGAAGGGATTGAGTTTCTGCCGTCTATTCTGCTCACCCAACAAACCGGGTATCCGCTCGGGATCGACCTCAACACCAAAGTCTGGCTTGAAGAAAAACTAGGGCTGGGTCTGTCGTACCGGGCTAACAACAGCACCATCCTCAGTACTCAAAATTACTTCGTTGTGCTGGCAGAGTATGAATTGTCGGGCAGTATCCGGGTTGGCTACACCTACAACAGCCGCCAGATCGAAAATCCGTTTTATCTTCAGAAGGGTGTTCATGAACTTGTCTTCCGGTATACACCCAGCCCCATTCGGTTTCAGTATAAATAACGGTTTGCGGTATTCAGTGTTCGCTATTCAGTGTTCATTATTCGTTATTTCTGTAGTTAATCGCAACGCGCGAGTAACAACGGAAGATGACAAAATTTTAATATTGAATAACGAATAACGAAAACTGTGTTCCGCGCACCCTCTCCTTCCGCCTATGAAAGTCTCCGGGTTTAGTTTTATTCGCAATGCTGTTCGGTTTGATTATCCCATTGTCGAAGCCATCCAGTCGATTCTGCCGCTTTGCGATGAATTTGTCGTAGCGGTTGGAAAGTCTGAGGATGAAACGCTGAACCTGATTCGTTCAATTCCTTCCGAGAAAATCCGGATTATTGAAACCGTCTGGGATGATTCGCTGCGGGAAGGGGGGCGGGTGCTGGCCGTGGAAACCGATAAGGCCCTGGCCGCCATTGCGCCGGACTCCGACTGGGCATTTTACATCCAGGGCGATGAGGTCTTGCACGAGAAGTACCTACCGGTGGTGCAGGATGCCATGCAGAAATACAAGGAAGATGCGGAGGTGGAAGGGATTTTACTGAATTACCTGCATTTTTACGGTTCATACCACTACATCGGTGATTCGCGCCGGTGGTACCGCCGGGAAATCCGGATTATCCGAAATACCGGGAAAGTCAAAGCCTATCGCGACGCCCAGGGTTTTCGGACGATCGGCAACCGTAAACTACGCGTCAAATTGATTGACGCGACAATGTATCACTACGGCTGGGTGAAACCACCTGAAAAACAAGTGGATAAGCTAGGCACCTTTGGTCGGTACTGGCATGATGATTCTTACCTGGCCCAAACGCGTGCTGAACTGAAAACCTTCGATTATAGCGGCATCGACTCGCTGGCCCTCTTTGAAGGAACCCACCCCGCTGTCATGCAGGCCCGCATCGACCGGATGAACTGGCAATTCAATTTCGACATCCGGCAAAAAAAGCTGTCGCTGAAAAACCGGGTGTTGAAAGTCATTGAAGACCTGACCGGCTGGCGGGTCGGCGAGTACCGCAATTATAAGTTGTTGTAAGAGAGGTTAGGCCGATTTCTTCCGGGCTTTCCGCTGGCGCTGATCTTTGAGCTTTTCGACGTGTCGTTCTTCTGCTTCTTCCACTGAATGGGATGCGGTAATTTTAGCATCCTTTTTCGCTTTCTCAACCAGCACTGTGTAATAACGGTGCAGCGTCAGTAGCTCGGCTTCCGACAAGTCTTCGACGTTCAGGAGCCGGTTGCTGGCACCGTCCTGCGCGGCAATCAACTCGTTCAGTTTTAGCTGGATTGCCATCGAATCTTTGTTTTGCGATTTCTGAATCAGAAAGACCATAAGAAAGGTTATGATCGTCGTACCGGTGTTGATCACCAGTTGCCAGGTATCGGAATAATGAAAAATCGGCCCGGTTATAACCCAGACCAGAATTGTGATCAGGGCCAGCAGGAAAGCCGTTGAACTGCCGGTGGCTTTGGTAACGTCGGTTGAAAACCGTTCGAACAGGGCAGTGAAGCCTTTTTGTTTCATGATTAACGAAGGATTGTGGTCAGGATGACCGATCTGATTCCGTAAAAGAACACGAAATAGAACGAATATAAACGATTCGATCGGTTAAGATTGCATTAAAACCGGCCAATCAGTAAGCCAAACCGTTCCCGCAAAAACCTTGAGAACCAATTTCGTTTGGGGCGTGTATGTTTACTATGGCAAAAACACCCGTTCCCGATCTCCCCGGACGCCTGCCCGGTTCGTCCGAAAAAACGGAGCTTTCCTGGAAAGACCGGTTTGCGGCTTTACGCAACCTGCCCGCTTTTTTCCGAATGGTTTGGCAGGCTTCCCCCGGCCTTTTTCTGAGCAACGCGCTTGTCCGGCTGATTCGGGCCGCCATGCCTGCGCTGGCATTATACATTGGCAAACTGATTATTGACGAGGTAATTCGGCTGTCAAACCAGCCAACTATCGATACCGACGGGCTCTGGACGCTGGTAGGAGCGGAGTTTGGCTTGGCCGTGTTGTCTACGGCATTGGGGCGGCTCACCAGTCTGCTCGACAGCCTACTGGGTGACCTGGTCACCAACCAGACCTCTGTCAGACTGATGGAGCATGCGGCCACGCTCGATCTGGAGCAATTCGAAGACGCGACGTTCTACGACAAACTCGAACGCGCCCGCCGACAAACCACGGGCCGGTCATTTTTGCTGTCGGGGATTTTCGGACAGGCGCAGGAATTGATCTCGGTCGGTTTTCTGGCAGCTGGTCTGGCCGTTTACAACCCCTGGCTGCTGATTCTGCTGCTGCTGGCCGTGATTCCGGCGTTTATCGGCGACAATTATTTCAACCAGAAAAGCTATTCGGTGTCCCGAAGCTGGACGCCCGAACGGCGCGAACTCGATTACCTGCGGTTTGTGGGCGCGAGCGACGAAACCGCAAAAGAAGTCAAAATCTTCGGCTTGTCGAACTTCCTGATCGACCGGTTTCGGACCTTGTCGGGCCAGTATTACGCCAAAAACCGGGATCTGGCGATTCGGCGGGCGGGCTGGGGAACTGCGCTGACCGTGGTGGGCACGATGGGCTACTATGGCGCTTACATCTGGATTGTGGCCCGGGCCGTCAGCGGGACGATTTCCATTGGCGACCTGACGTTTCTGGCGGGTTCGTTCCGGCAACTGCGCGGGTCGATGGAAGGTATTCTGTTGCAATTCAGCAGTCTGACGCAGGAAGCGGTTTACCTCCAGGATTTGTTCGACTTTTTCGAAATCAAACCGCTCATCCATTCGACGGAAAAACCGCTGTTGTTTCCGGAAAAAATTCAACAGGGCTTTGTCTTTGAAAATGTCGGTTTTAAGTATACCAATTCGGACCGCTGGGCGCTGCGAAACCTGAGTTTTACGCTCAAACCAGGTGAAAAACTGGCGCTGGTGGGCGAAAACGGGGCCGGAAAAACCACGCTCGTCAAGCTGCTGGCCCGGTTGTATGACCCCGCCGAAGGCCGGATTTTGCTCGACGGCCGGGATTTGCGCGACTATGACCTGATCGATCTGCGCCGGAACATTAGCGTGATTTTTCAGGACTACGTACGGTTTAAGATGTCGGCGGGTGTCAACATTGCCGTGGGCGACATCGGTGAACGCACGAACCAGCCACGCATCGAAAACTCGGCGCAACGCAGTCTGGCCGATACCGTCATTGCCAAATTACCGGGTGGGTATGAGCAGCAACTCGGTCGTAGTTTCGGGAAAGGCGTTGAACTGTCGGGTGGAGAGTGGCAGAAAGTGGCGCTGGGCCGGGCCTATATGCGCGACTCCCAGGTGCTGATTCTCGACGAGCCCACGGCGGCCCTGGATGCCCGCGCCGAGTACGAAGTCTTCCAGCGGTTTGCCCGGCTGACGGAAGGCAAGGCCGCCGTGATTATTTCCCACCGGTTTTCGACCGTCCGCATGGCCGACCGGATTCTGGTGCTGGAAAGCGGTCAACTGCTCGAAATCGGCAGCCATACCGAGTTGCTTGAAAAAGGCGGACGCTATGCTGAACTGTTTCAACTGCAGGCGCGGGGGTATCAGTGAGGGAACAACAGGACAAAGCATAACGGTTACGGCCGGAGGGCCTGTTGAATAGCTGTTTCGAGTTCAGGGGTGAATCCTTCGCTCTGGAAGCTTATTTTACCTTGCCGATCCAGCAAAACATAACGGGGAATGGCATGAAGCGCAAAGGTTTGCCGGGATTGGGCGTTACCCAGTAGCATCGGAAAGGTAATGCCTTTTTTTTGCACCCACCGCTGGGCAGCTTCCCGACTTTTTTCCTCGTGAATAATGCCGTAAACCAACAAACCCGCCTGTTTGTATTTGTCCGAAAACTGCTGGATGTGCGGCATCGATTCCAGACAGGGGCCACACCAGACTTCCCAGAAGTCAAGGAGCGTTACCTTGCCCGTAAACGTTGAGGAGGAGACGGTTTTACCATCAAAATTAGCTAGCGCAAAGGGCTGAATCGGCTGATCCGGTAAACGATTCTCGGGCTTATGATCAGCAAGCGGAGCAAGTTGTAAACGATAGGTTTTCAAAAAATCGGGTTCCGAAAACTGGTCAGTAAAGGAAGGAGCATTTACCTGAAGGTTCTTGATCTGGTAAAATAAGTCCTGCACCTTTCCCAGCGTTTCCTGATGGTGCCGGACGGCCATGGGCAAAAAGCTGGTGCGATCGACGGAAAGGGTTTTGTAACGATTGGTAACATCGTACGCCGGAAGATCCGGGTAGTGCAGGGTCAGATAGTAATAGCGACTGTCCTGCGACACGGAAAACCGAACCGCCTTTGTGGTGTCCAGACGAATCAGGTCAGGGACAATAACTTGTCCGCCGGGATGATAGAGCAGATCTTTAATTTGTCTGACATCGGATATCCGCTTGTAAATCTTGGTACTGTCATCGGTTTCATAAGCTACCTGGCCGTCGTAAACCACTTCGCTTGGAATACCATCGCGTCGGGACCGAAACGAGAAGCCAAAGACCGTATCCCGAGGATTGCGTTGAATCTGAGCGCTTCCGCTCATCCGGCGTGTTGTGCCGGTAACCAGTGTGTCGGTGCGGGTCAGGGTGTACGAGACGGTTTGCAACAAAGCCTGCTTTTGCCGGATAGCCGCAACCAGTTCATCCGCACGTTGGGCGATAACGAAACAAGGGGTACTGAAGAAAAGAGCCAGAAGGAGGAAAAACCGGTTCATTGTGATGCTTGATTACCCCGCGAACTTAGCCGGTATTTAGGACCTTAGCCGGGAATTTCGACCAGCAGGCTGAGAATTCGATCAAACCGGTTTTGTCGAAAAATCCACTGGTTTTGTCGAAAAGTCGGTTCATAAAAACGGATCCTTTCGCAGGGATTCAGGAATACGGTGTATCTTCCGTTTCATGCAGCGTTTACACACGATTTCACTGAGCAGGAGCGAGCTTTATTTTTTCGGGGCGGTTTTTCTTCTTTTTCCGATACTGGTCGACGTTGAGTACAATCTGTACGAGCGAACCGGTACGCTGCCTTCCAGGGTGGACATACTGGAAAGGGTAATCTATGGTGTCCTGCGCCATTTTATTCCTTATCTGGTTTATTACCGGTTTATTCTCCCCTGCCTGATCGGCAAACGTTACGGGACGTTTCTCGGTCGGTTGGTGCTGTATTTTATCGGGTTAAATGGCTATATCCAGTATGTTGTTTACGGAGGATTGATGCACCTGACTTTCTTGCCGACCTCCATCGCGGCTCATGCCCGGACCTGGTTTGAGGCCCGGACAGCCGTTCATTTCAGCATTGTATATGTGCTGCGCGAACTCCTGATGGTGACGGCCCTGGGGTATTACCGGCAGTCGGGCCAACAAGAAAAACAATTGTACGAACTGCGCCAGCAACAGTTACAATCTGAACTGGACGGACTGAAAGAGCAGTTGCGCCCCCATTTTTTCTTTAATACACTCAACAACATCTATTCACTAGCGTTACAACAGTCGCCCAAAACCGCCCCGCTGGTCGCCCGGCATGCCGACATCATGCGTTATATGTTATACCAAGCCCGCCAACAGACCGTGCGTTTGGAGCAGGAAGCTACTTTTCTGGCGAATTACGTAGCCGTTGAGTCGGTACGGTTTTCCGAAAAACTGAACATTCAGTTTGAAACACAAGGCATTCAGGCTTCGGCTTTCATCGAACCGTTGTTGTTGTTACCTTTTGTGGAAAATACGTTTAAACATGGAATTCGGGAGGAAACCAGCACGGGGCATGTTCATATTCTGTTAGTGCTGATCGAACGGGAATTGTTTCTTGAAACCAGCAACAGCAAGGTTTCGCCCGTCGGCAATTTGGAGGAAAACCGGGGGATTGGACTGAAAAACGCGTTAAAGCGGTTATCACTCCTTTATCCTGAGCAGCACGACCTCAGGGTTCAGGAAGACGAGATGTCCTATAAACTTCAGTTACGATTAACGCTGCGATTCAATGAGTAATTGCCTTCTTGTCGAAGACGAGCCGCTGGCTCAACAAGTCATCGAAACATACATCCGCCAGACAGCCGGGTTAAATCTGGTGGAAGTCTGCTACACGGCACTGGAGGCTTTTGAGGTCCTCAACCGGATCCCGATTGACCTGTTATTTTTGGATATTCAGTTGCCTTCACTGACCGGTGTCGACCTGATTCGAAGGCTGAAAGAACCCCCGGCTGTCATCTTTACAACGGCTTATACCGACTATGCCGTTGAGAGTTATGAGTTGAATGCCATCGACTACCTGCTGAAACCAATCACCTACGATCGGTTCCGGCAAAGTGTGTCAAAATTTCTAAAAACAAAGCCGGTTTATTCTTCGCCAAAGGCCCATACCTATTTTAAGGTCAATGGCCAGTTGGTTAAAATCGCACACAATGAGATTCTGTATGCGCAGTCGATAAAAGATTATATCCTCATCAAAACCGCCCAACGCCAGTACATTACCCACCTGACGATGAAGTCACTGACAGAACAGTTACCAACCCGTGATTTCCGACGGGTGCATCGCTCGTTCATCGTCAATCTGGCTCATATTACGGCCCTGGGAAAACAGGAAGTGGAGATTGAGCGAGTGAAAAAGGTGCCTATTGGCGAAAATTATCGGGCTGGTCTCGTTGACGGTCTTTTACGAAGGTAAGTTTTTCTTGAAACCGCTAAACGGCTGGTGGATTCCATCTTTTCAGAATGTTACATCCTCCTCCGCTAGCAACCGCGCCAGGTTCAGTACGCAGTCGTCCAGAACCGGTACGTCGGTATCCCAGTTTTGGGTTAGCCAGGGCGTCGAACGGCTGGCCGTAAAGATTTTGCGGGATCGGGTCGTAATCCAGATAACTTTTCCAATACCGAAATCCAGCATTCGGTCGGTTTTTTCGTAAAAGTAATCCAACTCCCGCGCCGGAAACTCAGCCAGATCGACTTTCACATCCACCTCAATCACCACCTTGGGCGGAATATCGAAATACCGGCCTTTGATCGCTATTTTTTCTTTGTCAAAGATGTCAATGTCATTTGACAGGTTATTTCCTGTTGCGATATGAAGACCGGCCTCGTTGGTGGCGAGCAGATACCTTTTGCGATTGATCTGATTAAATAAATAACCGTGGATAACAGATACCAAAATTGCTTGTAAGTCACTGCTTCCCAGAATCTCTTCGGGCGTTTTCAGATTGGCAAGTACCTCCTTGTAGCCTTTACGATATAAAGGCCGTCCGTTGAGTGTTTCGTAAATCAGGGATTCGGGAATGCTACGGATCGCCGTTTCGGTCGGTGTAGTCAATGCAGTTTCAGCCATAGCGCAGGGATGGATCACGTTGCAGACAAGTATACAAAAATTACGGTGGATTACAAAGCAGAACAGGCTCAGGCTTCCTTCGGCAGCGGCCCCCGGAAGGCATCTTTCTTTTTAATTTCGGGCAGTTTAACCGGTTTGCCTTCCCGCGCCGACTGGTAAATGGCTTCCATAATGTGCTGGTCTTGCAAACCCTCTTCACCGGGCGTGAACGGCTGCTTATTCTGCATGATACACTCTGAAAAATGGTCCATTTCGGTTGCAAACTGGTTGGTTTCCGGTAGCTTCGGCTGCTCGGTTCGCTCAATTTCACCCTCGGCGTAGGACGTTTGCATCTGGATGCCTTTGTACGGAAAAGCCGGGGCCAGTTCCATCCAGCCGCGCTCGGCGTGAACGCGATACCGCCGGGATTCGTGAACTCCATAATGGGTCGAACAACTGGCATAAACTCCACTTGGAAACTTCATCTGCCACGACACCATTTCTTCCACATCCCGAAACCGGGCGTCGCCAGGTGTGCTGTATTGATAGGCAAAAACTTCGGTCGGTTCTTCCGCCAGCAGGTAGCGAACCGTATTCAGGCAGTATAACCCAATGTCGGGCAAGGCACCCCCACCGGCTAGCGCCTTGACGTGCCGCCAGTGTTGCGGATTGGCCGAGTTTTGGGCGTTGACGGCTTCAATGAACTTCACCGCGCCGTATTTTTTGCTTTGCACCATTTCCCGGATCATGCGGTTATTCGGCTCGTACTGAATCCGGTACGCGATCATCAGCTTGCGGTCGGCTTTTTTACAGGCATCGATCATGGCTTGGCAGTCGGCGGCCGAGTTGGCC
The DNA here is from genome assembly GCF_049445795.1 of Larkinella sp. VNQ87. Taxonomy (NCBI): domain Bacteria; kingdom Pseudomonadati; phylum Bacteroidota; class Cytophagia; order Cytophagales; family Spirosomataceae; genus Larkinella; species Larkinella sp. VNQ87. The sequence continues at coordinate 610,284 of NZ_JBMSDT010000001.1, read as the reverse complement.
ATCGGTTTTTCGCAGAGAATGTGCTTGCCGGCCTGTGCGCCCCGGATGGTGTATTCGGCATGCATGGAGTTGGGCAGCACGATGTAAATCGCCTGAACCTCCTTGTTTTCCTTCAACTGGTCGTAATTCTGGTAACTGTAACAACTTTCGGTTTTGACGCCGTATTGCTTCGCTACTTTCTGCATTTTCTCCGGACTTCCGCTCACTAACGCCACCACTTTCGATTTTTTGCATTGCCCAAAAGCCGGTAAAAGCTCGTCCAGTGACAAATGCCCCAGTCCGACGATGGCGTAGCCCACGCGCTGATCGTCGGGCAGCGGAGCGGGTGTTTCGGTTTCGCGTTCGGTTTTTGCTTTCCATTCTTCCAGTTGGATCGGTTCACCCGGTTTTTCAGGCACTTTCGCCGGGGGCGTCTCCCAGGGTGAAGAAACTACCTTCGTTCCATCGGAAGTTGTATAAATACTTGATTGGGAACGTGTTGATGATTGGCCCGATCGGCAGGAAGCCGCCAGACTACCAACGACACCGGCGGCTATACCGCGTCCGGCCCATTGTAAAAACTCCTGACGCCCCAGTCCTCGGTCCTGCAACACCGCCAGGAGATGATCCATTTTTTTCATACCGTTGAGTTGTTTCTCTACGGTTGGCAACGGGCCGTTTCGGGGGATTGTTTGAATCAGACCAGAAAACCGAGGAACAACCCCGCCAGAATCAGGAGATAAGGCGGGATGCGGGTGTACTCGAGGACAAGGATGGTTCCCACCACGACGACAACGGCCAGGCCGCTTTCGGCCATCGGCTGGAACAGGGAAATGGCTGCTGCAACTGTCAGACCAGTGCTGGCAGCATTGATGCCTTCTAGCGACGCCCGCACGGCCCGGTACCGTTTGAGCTGGTTCCAAAATCGGTAGACGAAGAAGATTAGAAACGTACCGGGTAGAAAAATACCGGCCGTTGCCGCCAGTCCGCCCAGCAACTGGCCGCTCAGTCCGCCATGCCGCATGGACAGCACACCGATGTAGGAGGCAAAGGCAAAGTTGGGACCGGGTGTGCCCTGTACCACGGCCAGACCCGACAGGAACTCCTGTCGACTGAGGTAGTGTTTGAACTCGACAAACTCGTTGTAGAGCATCGGCGTCAACACCTGCCCTCCACCGAAGACCAGACTGCCGTTGCGGTAGAAGTTTTCGAACAACCGGAGCGGCAGGTATTTGGTAATGGCACCCAGCATGGCGGCTACCACCAGAACGCCCAGCCAGAGGAAGAAGTTGGCCCATTGAATCCGGATGGGCTTTTTTTCCATCTGCTCCTGCCCTTTATAAAAAAAGGCCGTGGCAAAACCACCGGCAACGAGCACAACGGGGGTCACATACGGCGATGGAAACGCGTAAGCCGTCAGGGTCGAGACAATCGCCAGTACCAGGCCGCGCTGATTGACTATCACCTTACGACCAATGCGATAACCTGCGACGATCAGAAAACCAACGGCCATCGGCTGAATGAACCGGGTGAAGTTGAGCGAGATCGGTCGTTGCTGCACGTAATAAATGCCCAGAGCGGCCAGCATCATGATCAGTGTGCCAGGTAAGGCCCAGACAATCAGGGTTAAATAAGCCAGGTTGGGTCCGCCGATTTTGAAACCCAGGGCCGTGATAGTCTGGGTGGAAGTGGGGCCGGGCAATACCTGGCATAAGGCATTCAGTTCCAGCAATTCGGCTTCAGTCAGATACCGGCGCTTGCGGACAAACCGGTCGAGCATCATCGACAAATGGACTTGTGGCCCCCCGAAGGCGGTGCAGGCCAGGATCAGAACATCCTTCAGAAAAATGAAATAGCGAATGCGTCTTACCGGAGCAATAGGCGAGAGGGTGGAAAGGTAAGAAGCCATACGCTGAAAGGTGTTTGCGCAATCGGGTATTGATCCGGACTGAAACCGTTCCGTCAGCCAGGCGTATACCGGGAAGTTTTTGGGGTTGGGTGGATGAAAGGCAAAATAATGAAAAAAACTATACGTCTGACCGTCTGATAATTAACTTGTTCTGTTGCCCAGCATGGGGTCGCCAAAACCGCATCGTAAGGCAACAGAACCAGACGGGCGATCAGCTTTTTTTCAGCCCCAGCTCGCGCAGACGTTCGTCGAGAAAAGCTCCGGCGGTCATGTCTTCGTAGATTTTCGGATGCTCAGTCGAGATACAACTTTCGAGGCAGGTCAGGTCCATATCGGCCCGGGGATGCATGAAAAACGGAATCGAATACCGGGGGCTGTTCATCTTTTCGCGGGGCGGGTTCACCACGCGGTGGATGGTCGATTTGAGCTTGTGATTGGTCAACCGGTCGAGCATGTCGCCGACGTTGACGATGACCTGATCAGGCAGGGCCGTAATCGAAATCCATTTGCCATCCCGACGCAGCACTTCCAGCCCTTCGGCGCTGGCACCCATCAGCAAGGTAATCAGGTTGATGTCACCGTGCGCAGCCGCCCGAACTGCTCCCTCCGGTACCAGGTCCGGGTTCAGTGGGAAGTAGTGAATGGCGCGTAGAATGCTGTCGCCGTGGTCGACTTTGTCTTCAAAATAGTCTTCCGGCAACCCCAGATAGAGAGCGATGGCCCGCAACAGCATCCGGCCCGCGTTTTCCAACGTGCGGTACGTCGTCAGTGTATTCTCTTTAAAACCCGGAAATTCGTCGGGAAAAACGTTGTCGGGCATGCCATTGATCGGTTCGGGTTGCCCAACGTGGTAAAATTCTTTCAGGTCGGCCACCTTGAAACCTTTGGCGGTTTCCTTGTTTTTGCCGACGTAGCCGCGCTGCCCGTGCAGTTCGGGAAACTCGTACTTCTTTTTTAGGGATTCATCCGCCGAAAAGAACCCTTTGACGGAGTCGTAGAGCTTCGTGGTCAGGTCGTCGGTTAGGCCGTGGTTTTTGATGGCCACAAAACCGATGTTGTTGAAAGCGGATCCCAATTCCCGGACAAATTTTGCCTTCCGTTCCGAGTCGCCGGACGTAAAATCGGCCAGGTCGAGCGACGGGATTTCGTCGTACAAAATAGCACTCATGTTGTTGATGGTCTTCGTGTATCGGGCGGCTAATTTACAAAAAAGGCTTTCAGGTTTACAGACTTTCGGGCAGGTTGCCGGGCGGTTTCTCCCGTTGCACGGAAATTCAATAAGCCTAAAAGCCTGATAGAGAGGAGATTATGCCTTCATGGCGGCATTATACAACTCGTTCACTTTGTTCCAGTTGACCACGTTCCAGAAAGCCGTCACGTAATCGGGCCGCCGGTTTTGGTATTTCAGGTAATAAGCGTGTTCCCAGACGTCCAATCCCAGGATGGGCGTCCCTTTTTTCTCGGCCAGCGCCATCAGTGGATTGTCCTGGTTGGGCGTCGAAACTACTTCGAGGTCTTTGCCATTGACGATCAGCCACGCCCAGCCCGAACCGAAGCGGGTGGTAGCGGCCTTGCCAAATTCTTCCTTGAACTTATCGAACGAACCGAATTTCTTGGTGATGGCGTCCGACAAATTGCCCGACGGTTGTTTGCCCCCGCTGGCACCCAGGATGTTCCAGAAAAAGGTATGGTTCCAGTGGCCTCCACCGTTGTTGCGTACGGCTACCGGGCTGCTGCTGTCGATTTTCTTCACCAGTTCATCAATCGACAAAGACGCCATTGCTGTACCGGCTACGGCTTTGTTGAGGTTGTCGACGTACGCTTTGTGGTGCTTGCCGTGGTGAATTTCCATCGTCTGTTTATCGATGTGGGGCTCCAGCGCGCCCGAATCAAACGGCAGCGGGGCTAGTTTGAACGGACCTTCGGCCTGATTGAAGCCGGAAAAGGCCGACGATTGCAAGGCTTTCAGGGTGAGAGCACTGCCAAAGGCCAGTTTTAAGAACTCACTGCGATTCATATCCTAATGGTTTGAGGTGAGATACTTGTTTGCTTGAAAACACACCCTGGATGGCAATGTTTTCAGGCACCGCAAAGAAAGCGACTTTTTTGGTACATCCGATACAAAAACCGCGCTCCGTTTGCTCAAGAGCCGAAGGTTGATGGTGGTCGAACGGACGGTCTTGTGTAGCTTTACGGTTCAGTAAACAACACCCGCATGAACCGATTTCTTTCTTTGCTGGCCTTCGCCGGATGGGTAGCCGTGAGTGGCTGCGTCCGGCCAAAAGCCTATTCGCCCACCACCGGCCGAATCCAAACCATTACCCTTCCCACCGAAACCGCCCGGATCGAGCGGGGCCGGTATTTAGCCAATCATGTGGCGGTTTGCATGGATTGCCACTCGAAGCGGGATTACAACCGGCTGGCGGGGCCGCTGGTGCCTGGAACGCTTGGTGGTGGGGGCGAGGAGTTTGGCAAAAACTACGGCCTGCCCGGCACGTATTACGCCAAGAATATTACCCCGTTTGCCCTGAAAAGCTGGAGTGATACCGAGGTGTTGCTGGCGATGACGGCGGGTGTATCGAAAGACGGAAAACCACTGTTTCCGCTGATGCCTTACGCCAATTACGGCCAAATGGATGAAACGGATGCCGTAGCGATTGTGGCGTATCTGCGCACACTCGAACCGATTGCCAATCCGGTGCCGCCGTCCCGACCCATTGCGCCGATGAAACTGGCTATGAAGCTTATGCCGCACAAAGCCCGGTTTCAGGACATGCCGACCCGCAAAAACAGCGTCGAGTACGGGCGGTATCTGGTTACGTTGGCGGGCTGTCAGGATTGCCACACGAAACGGGGGATGGGTGGTTTGACAAAAAAAGCTGCGTTTGCCGGCGGAACCGAAATCCGACTGGCGAACGGCATGCTCCGAACGGCCAACATCACGCCCGACCCCGAAACCGGCATTGGCACCTGGACAAAAGCCGATTTCATCCGGCGGTTCAAGACCTACGATCCGGCCACATTCCCGGCTCCCGAAGCCGGAAGCGGTTTTAACACGGTGATGCCCTGGACGCTGTACGCCGGAATGACCGAGCAGGATCTGGGGGCCATCTACGACTACCTGAAAACCGTGAAACCCATCCGGAACAAGGTGGCGTTTTTTCGTACCCACGGGCTTTAGCCCGTGTATCCGGCCTTGCGGTGCGGTTTGATTTACCCGGACTTTCGTCCGTGCGTACAGTGTGGACGTATATTATTCGTACGTAATCCGGCTCAGAATACTCCGACCGAGGGTTACCTCATCGGCGTATTCGAGATCACCGCCGATGGGGACCCCCCGCGCAATGGTCGAGATTTTAATCGGGAACGCTTTGAGTTTTTTCTGGAGGTAAAACGCCGTCGTGTCGCCCTCCATCGTCGGGCTGAGGGCCAGAATGATTTCCTTGATGGCATCACCGTCCTGCGTCCGCAGCCGTTCGACCAGCGAATCGATTTTCAGATCGCTCGGTCCAATGCCCTCGATGGGCGAGATGATGCCGCCCAGTACATGATACATGCCCTTGTATTGGGCGGTGTTTTCGATGGCCAGCACATCGCGCGTATCTTCCACGACGCAGATCAGCGAGCGGTCGCGTTTGTGGCTGACACAGATGCTGCACAGATCGTGGTCCGACAGGTTGTGGCACTTGCGGCAGTGTTTCACCTGCGAACGCATCGCTACCAGCGTATCGGCCAGACTTTTGGTTTGTTCTTCATCCCGTTTCAACAAATGTAGCACGAGCCGGAGGGCGGTTTTTTTACCAATCCCTGGCAACTTTGCCACTTCATTGACCGCGTCTTCAATCAATTTGGAAGGAAACTCCAAGGCGAGTAAGTTTTAAAATAATGAATAACGAACACCGAATAGCGAATAACGATCTGTAAAAACTTCAATATTCAACATTCGTTATTCATTATTCGATATTATTTTAGTACCTCTGCGGAAATGCCCCGGCGGCAGATTTCGTTTCGTTTCGGGACAAGTTCTTCCCAGGAACCGTTCTTGACCCCGCATTTCCCTTTGTAATGAATGATGATCGTGCATTGTTCGGCCTGCTCAGGGGTGTGTTCACAGACATCGATCAGCGTCTCGATGACGTAATCAAAGGTGTTTATATCATCGTTGAAAACCACCAGGCTATACAGGTCGGTATCAACAACTTCTTCCAATACCTCGACGTCGTTTTCTTCGAACGGTTGCATTACACGAATTTTATTGTTTGTTTAGCAAATTTACGAAATTTTGCCCGGTTATGCCACGTTTTTTCAGGGCGCGGAGGAACAAAACTTCCAGAAAGATAACCCATCGTTTCCTTAAAAAGTTGCCCCCGACAGTATGAATTCCAACATCGCGTTAACGATACTGATTGCTTACTTTGCCATGCTCATTGCGGTATCCTGGTACACTGCCAGGGGGGCCGACACAAATACTTTTTTTACGGCCAACCGCCAGACGCCCTGGTATCTGGTGGCATTTGCCATGATCGGCACTTCCCTGTCAGGCGTAACATTCATCTCGGTTCCTGGGGCCGTCGGCGCAAAAGCATTTTCGTATTTCCAGGTGATTCTGGGCAATGTGGTCGGCTACTACGTCATCGGGACGGTTTTGATGCCGCTTTATTACCGAATGAACCTGATTTCGATTTATGGATACCTCGAAAAGCGGTTCGGTTTCTGGTCGTACAAAACCGGGGCCGGTTTCTTTCTGCTGGCCCGGACGGTGGGCTCGGCCATTCGGCTGTACATCGCAGCCGGAGTGTTGCAAATCGCCATTTTCAACAGCTTTGGGATTCCATTTGAGGTGTCAGTAGCGATCACGATTCTCCTCATCTGGCTGTATACGTTCAAAGGCGGGGTGAAAACGATCATCGTTACCGACACCCTCCAGACGACGTTTCTGGTCACGGCGGTTGTCCTGACGATCATCCTGATTTCCCGCGAACTCGGCCTCTCGTTTGGCGAAATGGTGTCGACGGTTTCCCAAAGCGATTATTCAAAAATCTTTTTCTGGGATGCCAATGACCCCAAAAACTTTTTCAAGCAATTTATTTCCGGCGTTTTCATTGCCATCGTCATGACCGGTCTGGATCAGGATTTGATGCAGAAAAACCTGACCTGCAAAAACATCGGGGAAGCGCAGAAAAACATGCTGTGGTTTACGGTTACATTCTCTATTGTCGTTTTCCTGTTTCTGTCGCTGGGAGCATTACTGTACATTTATGCCAATACGAAGGGGATTGCGGTTCCGGCCAAAACCGACGACCTGTACCCGATGCTGGCGCTCAACCATTTTGGTCTGGTGGTCGGGATTACGTTCCTGCTCGGTATTACGGCGGCCACCTACGCCAGTTCCGACTCCGCCCTGACAGCGCTGACCACCTCATTCTGCATCGACTTCATGAACGTGGAAGGCCGCCCGGAGACGGAGCGGGCCCGGATCAAACACTGGGTTCACATCGGTTTTTCGGTTCTGTTTTACGTCGTCATCATTATTTTCAACCGGCTCAACAGCCAGGACGTCGTTACGGCGGTTTTCGATCTGGCGGGTTATACCTACGGCCCGCTGCTGGGCTTGTACGCATTCGGATTGTTTACGAACCGGCCGGTGCGCGACGGGCTGGTGCCGCTGATCTGCCTTGCGTCGCCGTTTCTGACCCTGTACGTCAACAACCACTCGGCCGAGTGGTTCAACGGGTATCAATTCGGTTTCGAGCGGCTGGTACTCAACGGGGTATTCACCTTCCTGGGATTATTGGCCATATCGCGGAAAAAACCGGTCAACGAGCCGGTAGCCGCCTGATTCTTTAACGTTTTTTCGACCCAACATGAAATACATACCCTTATTCGGATTCGCTTTGGCGCTGACCACGACGCTTTCCTTCGCCCAGAAAACCGCCCCGGTCAAAAGTGCCTGGACAACCGCAACTTCTTTTGCCGATTCGGCCGCCCGCAATGCGTCGGGAGAGGTTTACCTCGAGGGGGCCAAAGTACACGCAACGGCCACCAACAACGCTGAAAAACTCTTTTTGACCCTGCAACTCGACGACGATCAGGATCAGTTTAAGGCGTTGCTGTTCGGGAGCACCATCTGGCTCGATCAGAAAGGCAAGCGGAAAGCATGGAAAGGTATTCAGTTTCCGCTGCCGGAAGAGATGGACCCGGCAACCGGTCGACCACTGTCGATGGGGCCTAAAACCGGCCCAACCGACCGGGGCATGATGATGAAACACCTGCTGAGCCGGAAAATTGAGATGAAATTGATTCGACTCGTCGCCGAGGATGACATGCTGGTATCGGCCACCGGCGATCCGTCGGGTATTTCGGCCCGACTGGAAGAAAAAGCCGGTCGGCTGGTGTATCAACTGGTTGTTCCGCTGGCGCTGATTGGTGGAAAACCGGGTGCGGAAGCGCCGTTGTCCATCAGTTTTGAAAGTGGTGTCCCGGAGCGGCCCAAGCAAACCAGTTCGGATGCCGGAAGCATGAGTGGCATGGGGGGAATGGGCGGCATGTATGGCCGGCGCGGGATGTACGGTGGGGGCGGAGGTTTCAGCGGCCCCACCATCGCACCCACCCGGTTTGGCCTGACGGTGCAACTGGCAGGGCAGTAGAGATGCTGCCTTGAAAATTTCCATAAATAGTAGAATATTTTTAAGGAACCTGTATCTTTGGATAAATTTTTCCGAACGTTAGGTTTGTGAAACGGTTTATCGCCTTCGGTTTAGTTATCGCGCTGCTCTATCACATGATGGGGCATTTGCTGCTGCTGCTCAGTGTGCAGTGGCAGGAAGAGCACGAGCTGTCGGAGCGATTGACGGTCTATTCCTCCGTAGATCACCTCGTTGAGTTTCAGATTCCGCTGCAAAATCACCCCAACGAAGCCATTCTGACGCAGCAAAAGCAGGGTGGGTTCAAATATCGGGGCAGCTTCTACGAAATTGTCAATCTGGATGTTTCCGGCGATACGCTGCGCATCACGGGATACGTCAATCAAGCCAAATCATTTTTTCAACGGGATTTGCTCTCATTGGTGAAAGAGCAATTCGCCACCGGAACGTCGGAATCAGCCAAGAAAGCCAATTCCCTGCTGAAATTATTGTTGAAAGAATATTCGCCCATTACCCACGCCCGGACCTGGTTCTTTTTGTACGACTGGAACGAGAAAACCGTGCGAATTCCTTCCTTTTTTGCCCCTATAAGTACCCGGAGCCTTCCGGTTTTTTCTCCTCCTCCCGAGCAATTGTCTTGATTCAGGATTGATTTTCAGGGTTTCCCAGACTGTCCCAGTCATGGGTAATCACGTCTGTTTCCGTACACGTTTACAGGCTGAAAAAGGCTGAATTGACTTCGCGTCGGTACAGAGCAACCGCTGTGATTCTCGTGTCTTCGGGACTCAATCCGGTTTTCCATTTCCTAAAATTTATTCAAATGGGTTACGGACGCATGGTTGCAAAACGGCGTCGGTCAGCCCTCTGTGGAATTATTCAAGACATTTAGCATGAAAACGTTTTACCGATTTTCACTGGCAATCATTTGCCTAACCATCCTTCATATTCAGGCGTCGGCGCAGGGCTGTGTGGCCGTGCGGCACATGAGCTGTGCGCTGCCGGGTTCGGCTTCTTCGGCCGATTTTTTCAAACAGCGGACCGGTCATTGGCAGGTTAATATGGGCTACCGGTATTTCCGCTCGTTCCGCCATTTCAAAGGCGATGTTGAGCAGAAAGAACGGCTGGAAAATAACACGGAAGTGATCAATATTTCCCATGCGCTCGATCTCGGCATCACCTACCTGGCGACGCACCGGCTGTCGTTTACCGTCAATTTACCCATTCAGTATAACGACCGCTCGTCTTTGTACGAACATTACGGCAACTCAATTACGGCTAATCCCGAACAGAAACGCTTCCGGACGGGTTCGCAAGGCATCGGCGATGTGCGGATTTCCGGAAGCTACTGGCTGGTCGATCCGGCGAAACAGTCGCGGGTTAACCTGGCCCTGGGAGCCGGAATCAAACTACCCACCGGAAACCCCGGCGTGACCGGCGATTTCCATAAGCTTGACAAGGAAAAGAGGGATTACGTGATCAACAAACCGGTCGATCAGTCGATTCAACTGGGCGACGGTGGGGTTGGTTTCAGCCTCGAAGGCCAGGGCTATGCTCAACTTACCGGAGGGTTGACGGCCTACTTCACCGGCTATTACCTCTTCAATCCGCGCGAAACCAACAACGTGCTGCGCAATCCGGAAGCGACCACCATCGACCTCGTAACGGGCTATTTCTCCGTAGCGGATCAGTTTGCGGCCCGGCTGGGACTGAGCCAGTCGATCAAGGCCATTCCGGGCCTGGCCGTCATGCTCGGCGGTCGGGTGGAAGGCGTGCCATCGTCGGATGTGTTCGGCGGCAGCAAGGGATTCCGGCGGCCCGGTTACATCGTATCAGTCGAACCGGGTTTAGCTTACATGAAAGGAAAGTTCTCGGCTTCGGCCACGGTGCCCATTGCGCTGTATCGCAACCGGATCAAGAGCTACTCTGACAAGCTCGACCCGCTGGGACTTCGGCACGGCGATGCGGCTTTTGCTGACTACTCGGTTGGCGTTTCGTTGAGCCGTTGGTTCTGATCGTAGGCTTTCCGACGCTATCCACCTCATACCCGTTCGACCTCCCGGCTGACAACCGGCCGGGGGGACATCGTACTCTTTTCTTGCTGTGATGAAAAATTCGATCAAATTAATGATATTGATCGCTTGCCTGTTAGTGGGCAACGCGATGGCTCAAATGCCGCACGACGCCATTTATATGAGTAAAGGATCGGTGTGCGTGGCCGGGATGTACGGCAGAAGTACCTGGACCGAGTATTGGGAAAACTCCCTGAAACGTTCAAATTCCAACCTTGGCACGCATACGACCCAGAGTATCTCGGTGATGCCTGCCATCGGGATCAGCAACCGGCTCAATCTGATTCTTAACCTGCCCTATATCTGGACCGAAACCAGCGCCGGAAACCTGCTGGGCCAGAAAGGTATTCAGGATCTTTCAGGCTGGCTGAAATACCGGGTGCTGAACACACACGGTTTTTCGCTGCACGCGGTCGCCGGGGCGTCGCTGCCGCTAGGAAACTATGTGCCGGATTTTCTGCCCATGTCGATTGGCTTGCAGTGCCGGACGGTTTCGGGTCGGCTGATTGCCAGTTACAAACATCCGAAAACAGGACTGTATCTCACGGGACACGGAACCTACCTGTGGCGGAGCAATATCAAGGTCGATCGGGATGCCTATCAGGCCGACGATCGGGTGTACAACACCGATGAGGTGAGTGTGCCGAATGCTTACGACTTCGGGCTGCGGCTCGGAATCCTGCGGAAAAAATGGCAAACCGAGGTCTGGGCCGAGCAGAGTGCCTGTACGCACGGCGACTACATCCGCCGGAACGACATGCCCTTCCCGACGAACAACATGCAGGCGACTACGGTGGGCTGGTACGGAAAAATTCAGCCGAAAAACATCGGCCTGAATGCCCGTGTCGGGTACGTGGTCGATGGGCGGAATGTGGGCCAGAGCACGAGCTACTCCGTAGGTGTGCTGTATTTGTTCAAGTTGTAACTAGTCAATCGACAGCCGGGGCTTGATACAAATGAAGCATCCTGTCGTCGTCTTCATCCGATTTTTAGTATGAAAAAGTATATAAATGAATTAAAAATCGCCGTATTGGGGGTGGTTTTGGTGGCTGTACTGACTGCCTGCGATAAAACCATCGAAGAACCCCAACGGGTGGGGTATACCCCGGTTGCGGTCGATGAAAAAGCCGGAACTTGGAAAACGTATTTGCTGACTTCGCCCAGCGAAATTGCAGTTCCTGAGCCGGAAGCGGTCTCTTCCCCCGAATACATTGCCGAATTGGCGAACCTGAAACAGAAATCGGCGAGTCTAACCAACGAGCAGCAGGAAAGCGTCGTGTATTGGGGTGCCGGGGCTGTCTACCGCTGGAACGAAATTGCGCGCGAGTTATCGGCCCGCTATAACATTCCACCAGCCTACAATGCCGAAGGCAAATACCCGGTGCCGGATCCGGCCAATCCGCTGGCCGATCCGAAGTTTCCATTTGCCACCCCTCCGTATGTGTCGCGGGCATTGGCTTACCTGAGTGTGGCTCAGTATGATGCGCTGGTGGCGGCCTGGCACTACAAATACAAGTACAAACGGGCGGCTCCCTCGAAAACCGATGCGACCCTTCGGGTAGCCCTACCGGTTTCCGGTATTCCAACGTATCCATCGGAAGATGCGGTGGTAGCAGCCGCGTCGGTCACGATTTTGAAGGCCATGTTTCCGGGCGAAGTGCCGTTTTTGGAAGCGAAATTAAAAGAACACCAGGAGAGCCGCCAGTGGGCCGGAATGAATGTCGAAAGCGACCTGGCGGCCGGTGTTGAGTTGGGAAATGCGGTAGCCGCTAAAGTGCTGGGCCGTGCCCGCACGGATGGCATGGGTGCTTCCAACAACCAGGCCCTAACCGCGGGCATGATCGAGAAAGCCAAAGAACGCGGTTTGAAGGAGGTCTGGGTGAGTCAGGAAATCCCGGCCCGGCCGCCGATGTTGCCGAATTTCGGCGCTGTGCTGCCCTGGAATTTCGACCGGGAAACCTTGGTCAAACTTCGTCCGGGGCCACCACCCGCGCTCGATAGTGAGCAGTTTAAGAAAGACCTGGCCGAGTTGCAGAACATTCAGAAGAACCAGACCCGTGAACAGGCCCGAATTGCCAACTACTGGGCCGATGGCGCAGGCAGTTATACACCGCCCGGTCACTGGCACCGCACGGCGGCAAACGTGAGTCACGAAGCCCGGCACAGTGAAGTGCGCATGGCCCGGACGCTGGCGCTGGTTGGAACGGCCCTCGTAGATGCTGCCATTAGCTGTTGGGAAACGAAGTTCTACTATTATTACCCGCGTCCGCAGCAGTTTGGCGTGAAAACCTCGGTCGGCCTGCCCAACTTCCCCTCGTATACCTCCGGTCACTCGACGTTCTCAGGGGCTGCGGCTACGGTGTTGGCCCATCTTTTTCCGGATCAGGCGGAGGTATTTAACGAAAAAGCGCAGGAGGCATCGGTATCCCGCATGTATGGCCTGATTCACTACCGGTTTGATTGCGAAGTAGGTTTGAAAGCCGGGACAGAAGTTGGCCAATACGCCATTGCCCGGGCGAAAGCCGACGGGTCGGGCTTGTAGAAGGCCACCCTTGGAAATCAGGAAGTTTCGTTATTGCGATACAACCTGATGAGGTCATGCTGTGATTGGCCGAATAACGCGAAAAGCTTAGTTCGTTCAAGATTCATAATAGGTTAGTCGATCTTCCCCATCCGCCCTGTGGATGGGGAAATTCAGACCGTTTTGGAAGAATGCTGTCTACATCAATAGTCCGGATGCCGCTTGTTCGACGGCTATAGGCCCATTCCAACCATGAACAAAATGTTCTTTTTTGTGCCGGGTATCCTGTTGCTGGCGCTGGTCGAAGTGGCGAAGGTGTACTTCATCATGCCCATGCCGGGGAGTCAGGAAGCCGACACGATTGATCTGGCGTACTGGATTCATCAGAATGTCTGGCTATTGCGAATTGTGGGCTGGCTGCTGGTTGTGTATCCGGCATACCGTTTATTGGCGGAGCCTAAACGCCGAGGCCGAAAGGTGGCGGTAGGGTTGTTGCTGATTGGCTATGGAGCGGTTTTTTACCTGTTCAATTTCCGGTTGCTGGCCGAAAAAATGTTTTACCAGCCAACCCAAACCGTCATGCTCGACCTGAAAGACAACAAAATTCCGGCTGATAAAGTGGTGCTGGGCCTGGTTGTCGAGGGCCAGGCGCGGGCCTATCCTGTTCAGTTGATCGGCTATCATCACCAGGTGCGGGACACGGTGGCCGGACAACCCGTCATGGTAACGTACTGCACGGTTTGCCGGACGGGCCGGGTGTTTCGGCCGATGGTTGCAAACCGACCCGAAGAATTTCGGCTGGTGGGCATGGATCATTTCAATGCCATGTTTGAAGACAAAACCACCGGAAGCTGGTGGCGGCAGGTCAACGGCGAAGCCATTGCCGGACCGTTGAAAGGGCAACTGCTGCCCGATTTGCCCGCCGAACAGATGACGTTGCGGGCCTGGGCCGAACAGCATCCGCACACCCTGGTTTTGCAACCGGATTCGACCTTTAAAAAACAGTACACCAGTATGGAACCCTACGAGCGGGGCAAAAGCAAAAGCGATCTGACCCGGCGCGACAGCCTCTCCTGGAAGCCCAAATCGTGGGTGGTAGGCGTCGAACAAAACCGGCTGGCCCGTGCTTACGACTGGAACCGATTAGTGAAGCAAAAAATTACAAACGACCACCTGGCCGGAACCCCGCTGGTGTTGATGGTCGCTTCGGACAGCACCTCCTTCCACGTCTGGAATCGCACCGTCGACGGTCAGGCGCTGCAATTTGCAACCGGCAGAAAAAATTCGTTCCGGGACCGGCAGACCGGCTCAGTCTGGAACCGGCAGGGCGTTTGCACGGACGGCCCGCTCAAAGGCAAGCGACTCACCCGGATTCCGGCATCGCAGGAGTACCTGCATTCCTGGGAAACGTTTCACCCGGGGTCGTCGCGCTACTAAACCGCGCTCGTTTTGCAGCCATTTGTGCGATTTCGAGTCAAGGTTCCTATCTTTGGCCGTTAAACGCTTCGAAACGGCTCAATGGTAGCGGTTTTGGTTGCACAGAATTCAGCACGGACTAAAGCCTTCGCGGCCCGGCCCGTGGGTACGATTATGCTGGCACTTCCGATTTTTTTAGTCATTGCGGTGAGTTTTGTAGTCGTTGGGGTTTATCTCGAACGCAAGGTTTCGGCGTTTATTCAGGACCGGCTGGGGCCGATGGAGGTCGGGAAATACGGCTTGCTGCAATTGATTGCCGATTTGCTGAAGTTGCTCCAGAAGGAAGACATTGTGCCGAAAGCCGCCGACCGTCGGCTGTTTCTGCTGGCACCGATGGTCATTTTTGCGTCGGTTTTTGCCGGATACGCCGTTCTGCCACTGACGCCCGATTTGCAGGGAGCCGCTACGGAAGTGGGCGTTTTTTACCTGATGGCGATTGTTTCGCTCGATGTGATCGGGATTCTGATGGCCGGTTGGGGCTCCAACAACAAGTATTCGTTGCTGGGGGCGATGCGGTCGGTGGCGCAGATTATTTCCTACGAAATTCCGCTTGGACTAACCATTCTCTGTGCCGTGATGATCGGGCAGACGCTGAATTTGCAGGACCTCAGTTTTCAGCAGGGCATTTACGCCGAAGAACCCAACTACCTCTTTGGCCTGAAAGCGCTGGGGGTCGACGTGACGAACTGGGGCGGTATTTTTAGCTGGAACATCCTCCGCAACCCGTTTCTGCTGATTGCCTACATCGTTTTTTTTATCACGACGCTGGCCGAAAGCAACCGCGCTCCCTTCGATCTGCCCGAAGGCGAGTCCGAACTGGTGGGCGGGTACAACACCGAATACAGCGGAATGCGGTTTGCGCTGTTGATGCTGTCAGAATATGCCATGATGCTGCTCGTGTCGTTTCTGGGCGCTATTTTGTTTCTCGGAAGTTGGAACACGCCCTTGCCCAATCTAGGTCCGGTTCGGCTGGCCGACTGGACGAGCGGGTTGCCGGGCACGGCCTGGGGTAACATCACCGGTTTTTTCTGGCTGTTTTCCAAAGCCATGCTGGCTGTGCTGTTGCAAATGTGGGTCCGCTGGACGTTTCCCCGCGTGCGGGTCGATCAGATGATGTTTCTCTGTTGGAAAGTGCTGACACCCATCGGTTTGATTCTCCTCCTGATTTCCGGTGTCTGGCGGCTGTTGATGGTGTGACTAATCAAACATTGATTGAATGCAATTGCCCCAGTACGATTTTCAAGCATCAACTGATTCACTAAACTTTCAATTCGAAAGCGTCAGCGCAACCCGTACGATTCGTAAATTTATTGAATACAGCCAAATTGATGAAAAAAGTCAGCTATACAATCTGGCTTTGATTGATAAAAATGAACACGGACGGTTTAGCGACGATAATGACGATTGTTGTACGTGTAAATCAGCAACCGGCATGAAAACAGTAGAAAAAAGAGCAAGGCTGAAAGTTCAGGAAAAGCATTATAAAACTGCTCAAGAGGTTTTTGATGCCAAACATGAGGCTATGAAAAGCTTGTTGAAGAACGTGGATTTGGACCAGTTGAAAAAGCAATAGCTTCTCAAGAGAAACCGAGTTTCCTTACAGGGGAAGACAAATGGCACTTTATTGGTCCCAAAACAGTTAGCCAGATAAAGTACCTAACTTTATCCCATGTCATTTTCGAAATTACCGCTCATCGAGCCGATTCAGAAGGCGCTGAGCGCCGAAGGTTATACGACCCCCACCCCCATTCAGGAACAAGCTATTCCCGTTTTATTGGACCGCCAGGATTTGCTGGGGTGTGCCCAGACGGGTACCGGAAAAACTGCAGCTTTTGCCATTCCCATCCTCCAGATTCTGCACGAACAACAACGACCGGAGCGTGGTCCCCGACCCATCAAAGCCCTGATTCTGACGCCCACGCGCGAACTGGCCATTCAGATTGGCGAAAGTTTTTCGGCTTACGGACGGTTTTTGAACCTCCGCCATACCGTGATTTTCGGCGGGGTGTCGCAACACGCCCAGACCCAGGCGCTGAAAACCGGCGTCGATATCCTGATTGCTACGCCGGGCCGCCTGCTCGACCTGATGAATCAGCGCTTTGTCGATCTGCGGACCATCGAACTGTTTGTCCTGGACGAAGCTGACCGGATGCTCGATATGGGCTTTATTCACGACGTTAAGAAAGTCATTGCCAAACTGCCCGGTCAGCGTCAGTCGCTGTTTTTCTCGGCCACGATGCCACCGGATGTCGCTAAACTGGCCGATACGATTCTGAAAAGGCCGGTCAAGGTGGAAGTAACGCCGGTTTCGTCCACGGCCGAGACGGTGAAGCAATCCGTTTATTTTGTCGATAAAGCCAATAAAAAACGCCTGCTGATTCACCTGCTGAACGACCCGACGATTGGCTCGGCGCTGGTGTTTGCCCGGACCAAGCACGGTGCCGACAAGGTCGCAAAAGACCTCGCAAAAGCCGGTATTCAGGCCGAAGCCATCCACGGCAACAAGTCGCAAAATGCCCGGCAGCGCGCCCTGACCAATTTCAAAAGTCGGCAGACCCGCGTTTTGGTGGCGACTGACATTGCCGCCCGGGGAATTGATGTGGAGGAACTCTCGCACGTCATCAACTACGAATTGCCCAATGTTCCCGAAACGTATGTCCACCGGATTGGCCGAACGGGCCGGGCTGGCAACAAAGGGGTGGCCTTTTCGTTTTGCGACGCTGAAGAAAAAGAATACCTGCGGGACATTAACAAATTGATCGCCAAGAATATACCCATCGTCGATAATCATCCGTATCCGATGGGAACCGCACCGGCGGCAGAAAAGCAGGAAAAACCGGGGGCACCTCAATTGGAGACAGCCACCACTGGCAATCGGAGCGAAAAACCAGGAAACGGATTCCGCAACGGCAACCGGCGTCGGTTCGGCCATCGTTAAACGTGCACGACGGTATTTTTCTTTTTGGAGGTCATCAACTCGGGTGGTAAATGGGTCAGGATTTCCTGTTTCAGCGCATTGATGAGTTTCCGCTTCAGGAAGCTGCGGTGCATGACCAGACTGACCTCCCGCACCGGCTGAGGATTCTCAAAAGGCCGGATTCGGGCTTTTCGGGTTTCGTCCATATCCAGCGTCGCCAGGCAGGGCAGCAGCGTAAAACCGTCCTGTTTGTCAATCAGTTTAATCAGGGTTTCGAGCGAACCGGTTTCGTAGCGAAGCGGCTGGCTACCGTTTTTGCGTTTATCGGTCCCGCATAAGCTAACCACCTGATTCCGAAAGCAATGGCCTTCGGTCAGTAGCCATAATCCTTCGGTTTTCAGATCGGTCGAGGCAACGGACTCTTTTTGGAAAAGTGGGTGAGAATCGGCAGCATAGAGGACGAACGGTTCGTAAAAGAGCGGAATTTCCGATAGACCGTTTTCGTCGAGGGGCGTCACCACGATGCCGACATCGATCAGTCCGTTCTTGAGCCGTTCCAGAATCTGTTCGGTCATCATTTCCTGAATTTGAACCGTCACGCCCGGATAGTGGTCGATAAACTGACCAATGAAGTAAGGAAGCAGGTAGGGTGCCAGCGTTGGAATAATACCCAGCCGGAGTTCCCCGCTGAAATCTTCCAGTGACTCTTTCACGATCTCCGGAATACGCCGGGCCGCCCGCAGCACATCCCGCGCCTGGTTCAAAATAATCTGCCCGGTTTCGGTCGGTACCACCGGCTGTTTTGACCGATCGAACAGCAGCATGCCCAGTTCGTCTTCCAACTTCTGAATTTGCATACTGAGCGTGGGTTGCGTTACGTGACAATGTTCGGCGGCCGTCGCAAAATGGCGGTGAGTATCGACGGCAACAATGTATTCCAGTTGGGAAAGTGTCATTATTTATTTATAACTTTTATCGATGTAAAAATAAAAAATATTGATTGGGTTGATACGGTTTCCGTTGTAATTTTGATCGTTAACTCACTACGTATGGATGCTCCTGTTTTGAAGCCGTCCCCGGTCGCACAGCAGCGGATCGGGAAAACCGGCGTCCTAATTGTCAACCTGGGAACGCCCGATAGTCCGTCTGTGCCGGATGTCCGGAAATACCTGCGGGAATTCCTGATGGATGGTCGGGTGATCGATATTCCGTATCCGCAGCGCTATTTGCTCGTCAACGGGATCATCGCTCCGTTTCGAGCCCCCAAGTCGGCGAAGGTTTACCGGGAAGTCTGGACCGAAAACGGCTCACCCTTAAAGTATTATGGCGAAGTCGTGGAACAGGAGCTGCAACGGGAGCTAGGCGACGATTACGTGGTCAAACTGGCCATGCGGTATCAAAATCCGAGCATCGGAGCCGGTTTGTCGGCTTTTCAGCAATTGGGGCTGACGGACATTATTGTCATTCCGTTTTTTCCGCAGTACGCGTCAGCCACGACCGGTTCGGTGTACCAGAAGGTGATGGAAGTAGTCGCCGACTGGCAAATTATTCCCCGGATCGAATTTGTCAACAGTTTTCTGGATCATCCGAAATTCATCGAGGGCTTTGTGCAACGGGCGCGGCCGTACCTGGAGGCCGAGTCGTTCGACCATTTTCTGTTCAGCTACCACGGCCTGCCCGAGCGGCAGATTCGCAAGGGCGACATCACCGGCCGGGTCTGCAAGCTGGGCGACTGTTGCGCATCATTGACGGCCATGAACCAGTATTGTTACCGGGCACAATGTTTTGAAACCACTCGGTTATTGGTTCGGGCGCTCGGTATTCCCGAAGGAAAATACACCACCACGTTTCAGTCCCGACTGGGCAAAGATCCCTGGATTCAGCCGTATACCGAAGATGTGGTGAAAGAACTGGGCGAAAAAGGCGTGAAGAGCGTGCTGGCGTTCTCCCCGGCTTTTGTGGCCGACTGTCTGGAAACCACCATCGAAGTGGGCGAGGAATACAAGGAACTGTTTGAAAAACACGGCGGTCACCGCTGGCAACTCGTCGAAAGCCTGAACGACAGCCCGCTCTGGATCGAACTGCTGGTCGATCTGGTGAAGAAGGCAACCTAGAAAGCGGTTTTCTGTTGTGGTTGAATTCGACGTATATTTTGTGGATATTCAACTCGTTTTTAAAATGACGAACGATAAATCGTAAACTTTATCGCCATGCAAGCGTTATCTGCGGCCCGTTGCAAACTTCGGGAATAAATAAAAATGCGGCCGTCAATCCCGTCGTGATCATCGAAGTCTTTTCGCCCTCCACCAAAGGCTACAACAAGCGCAAAAAATTCAGTCTGTACCGGCAGATTCCGTCATTTCGGGAGTATGTGCAAATCAGCCCCGATGGCATCCTGGTCGAAGTGTTCTCCAAAGTAGAAAATGATCTCTGGCGGATTGTGTCGTATTGGAAGCTGACCGACACCGTGCGATTGGAGTCCATCAATGCTGAAATTTCTATGCAGGAAATCTACCTCGGCGTTGAGGTTCAGGAAGAACAACGATAGCAAAGGCCCGCTGTTCGGCGGGCTTTCTTTTACGTCAACGGCTGGCAACTTCCTTGCCTTTGGGCACAAACTTTTCAACGGAATTCTTCACCGGTTTCAGGCTTTGTAGATAGGTGAAAATGGCCCCCAGGTCCTGTTCGCTCATCCCCGAATACATAATCCACGGCATAATCGTGTTGAAGTCGGCATACTCTGCCGTCGCCGGATGTTTGTAATCCGGTTGCTGAGCGGCTTTAAACCGGGCCACGAATGTTTCTTTTGTCCACGAACCAATCCCGGTTTCCCGGTCCGGCGTGATGTTCATCGACCGAACGGTTCCCTTCGGCATTGGGAAGGCACGGCCACCCGCAAAATCCAACCCGGGCAGAAACTGCCCCTTATCATCAACCGGCGTATGGCACTCACCACAACTGGCAAAGGTGGTCATGTACTTGCCGTACGCCAGTGTATCGGATGGGTCTGGGCGTTTCGTACCTTCACTTTTGACCGGAATCGTGTTGAGAATCAGGTTCATCGGAAAATCTGGTTCCCGATCAGGAATGGCGTTGTTCTCGATCGGTTTCAGGGTACGCACGTAGGCAATGATTGCCTTAATATCATCGGGATCAACCTGGCCATAATTACCATACGGCATGACCGGAAACAAGGCTCTTCCATCTTTGGTGACACCCGTCGTGATGGTCCGGTAAATTTCGCCGTCGGTCCAGCCGCTCAGGTGGGCCGGGGTAATGTTTCGGGCGTAATAAGTCCCCGGAAATCCCTGTTCGCGGGTAAACGCTTCACCCCCCTTGCCTTCCGTACCCGGAATCACCGGACCGCTCGACTGGTTCCAGTTCCGCTCCGAATGGCAATCGATGCAAACCGCCACGTGATTAGCCAGGTACTTGCCCCGGGCGACATGAGCCGAATCCTTCTGAACACTCAATTCGGGAGCCGGGCCCACATTGGGCAGGGCGGTTTTGATGTAGGCGACGCTTCCGGCCACCAGCAGCGCAATGCCGCCGATCAGGAAGAGAAAAATCCGTAACGCTAGTTTCATGGATAGTTTTGATTGAGGGAGTAGGTATTTGTACTTCCAAAGCTATCCAAATTTGACCGTGTAATATCGTTGATGTTTCTTGTTTTATTATTCGGTTAACAAAAAAAGCCCGGAACGTTTTCAAGCGTTCCGGGCCGGTCGATGAAGTGTATTAAATTATAGTTACAGAATAGTAATCAGGCCTTTAATAACGGAGCCGACCCGGATGGCGTCGAAAACGCGGGCTTCCGTTGCGCCGTGTTTCAGCACGCTTTCTTCGTGCGACCGGACGCAAAGTTCGCAGCCGTTGACGGCCGAAACCACCAGGCTCATCAGTTCAAAAAACTCCTTGCCCAAAACCGGATTCATCATAATGCTCATCCGGATGCCGGGTTGCGTTTGCTGGTAGTAATCTTTGCCGGTAAAGTGCCGGAACCGGTAGAACACGTTGTTGGTGCTCAACAGTGAGGCACAGGCCAGCGTTTCGGCGATTTCAGCATCCGTCGCGCCTTCCTGACGGGCCGCGCTCGAGAAGCTGTCAATCAGCGGCTGGTGCTTTTCATTCACCGCGACCGACAACGCCAACAGGCGGGTTTCTTTCTTCGACAGGTGCTGGCTGTTGTTCAGCACGTTGCCGACGTTAATCTTCAGGTCGCGCAGGTATCGGTGGTCGACCTGGCCCAACGTTTCGAGCGTCGGGTAGCTGGCCGTCGTGTCCAACCCCAGGTTGGTCAGCAGCGACAGTACGGTTTCGTTTTGGATGGACGTGGTCATGGTTGAATGAGTGATTGAGTGAATGAGCGATTGAGTGAATAGCTCCGCAGAAAGTAAATACTGGCGGAGCTATTCACTCAATCGCTCATTCACTCATTCGCCATTAAAAATTAAGCACTCAGCGTTTCTTCGCCTTTCACCCAGTTGCAGGGGCAAAGCTCGTCGGTTTGCAGGGCGTCGAGCACACGCAGGACTTCGTTGACGTTCCGGCCGACGGACAGGTCGTTAACCGATACCCAGCGAACAATGCCTTGGGGATCAACGATGTACGTAACGCGGTACGCGATTTTCTCGTTGGCTTCCAGAATGCCCAGCTCTTCGGCCAGTGATTTCGAGGTGTCGGCCAGCATCGGGAATTTCAGACCACGCAGGTCGTCGTGGTTTTTGCGCCACGCCAGGTGAACGAACTCGCTGTCGGTCGAAGCACCGATCAGAATAGTATCCCGATCGGCAAAATCTTCATACTTGTTGTTAAACTCAGCTATTTCGGTCGGGCAAACGAACGTAAAGTCTTTGGGCCACCAGAACATGACGAGCCATTTGCCAGCGGCTTTGTGGTCTTCAGATGAAATTTCGTAAAACTCGTTGCCTTTTTCCAGGGAAACAACCGCCAGCTTTTTGAACTCCGGGAATTGTGAGCCGACAGAAACAATATGATTTTTCATAGATGATATAGTGTTGTACAGGTTGTAAGGAACTGTTTTCTGTACAAAAGTGAGAAGAAAATTTAAACTGAACACATAGTATTTATTGATAATTGATAGATAAAACCAATGATATTTCTCAGTGTATTATTCGTTTGGCGGTTTTGGACGGGAACAATTCGAAAAATCGCGTGATTCTACCGGAATAAGTTAACTTGAAATTGCAATAATGATATGGCTTGATGAAAATGTAATAAAACAAAGATCGGTTGGTATTGCGCCTGTTGAGCGAATACCAACCGATTGAAAAGAAACAGGTAAAAAATTAATAGCAGCGCACCTCCAGCAGGGCCGCCGGGACCGAGCCATTCATGGCTTTCAAATGAATGGTCAGGCTGCGGGTTTCAATAGGCTGCTCAAAACGGACGGTGTTTCGGGTCTGATGATTGCCGGTCTGCGAAAAAACGCGTTCCTTCCGGTCGTTACAAAGAATATAGTCGCGCACGCAGAACGGTACCTCGGTTTCCGGATGGGTCATGATCACGTTTTCGAGCGGATGGTCGAAATCGCCGTCGAAGAACAACTCCACGTGGCTGATGCGCTGGATTTCTGGCCAACTGACCGTGACCGTCGGATTCGGATCAGCCGGGTCGGCGACGTAGGCATTGGGCTGGCTGGTCGGCCGCTGAATGCCATTCCGAAGATTCTCGACGCCGAAAACCGCCAATCCTGGTTCGATCTTCAATGCAATATTTTGCCCTTTGGGCCGCCGTTCGGCCGTCCAGAATTCAAAGGCATCGACACCAATGTCTTCGGTTGGTTCCTGCTTGCCGTAATTTGAAACCGCTGCGTTGATCTTGTTAAACACTGACAGAATACCGGTAACCCGAAGTGAACTGTACTGCAACCGAATGTGCTCGTTTTTCAGGAACAGGACAAAACCGTAGCAGGCTTGATCAATCGTCGCGTCAAAAGAAAGCTCAATTTCGTGTTTTCCTTTTTTGAGCGGAATCACCAACGTATCGAGCGTCACATCCGGGGTGTGATTGTCCGGTTTGCTGCTCCGGCGCAGTTCGACGGTCAGCGTTGTAGCCTGGTCGGCGCTGACCCAGGCCGTCAGGCGCGGCACCGGGCCAGGCGTTAGCGGCAACATCTGCCCGGCCGAGTGCGTGATGGGCAACAACGGGCCGTCGGCTGGGAGTTCAGTGAGGATCAGTTCGCTCGATGCGGTCAACTCAGCCGTCTGGATTAGATCGGCCGGATCGTGTAAGGTCAAACCGGGAATGTGTTGCCCGGTTTTCAACAGTTCCCGTTGCAGTTCCTGCATCCGCCTGGGTTCGGTCAAATCGCGCGGGAGCAGGCGCTCCCGCGTACACAAGACGGCGGCCATCCCGACCGCCTGTCCGCCGTGGGCGCTCGTGCCCATCACCCGGGCCGAGCCAAAGGCCACGTGCGACGCGCTGATGATCCGCCCGGCCATAAACAGGTTATTGATGTTGCGGCTATAGTAACACCGGTACGGAATCTGGTAAAGGCCCTTGCTGTGCCACTGATTACAACCCGGTTTTTCGGAAAAAATGCCATCGGCAGGGTGGAGGTCGATGGACCATCCGCCAAAAGCCACGGCGTCGGGGTGGGTGCGTTGTTCGACAATGTCCTGCTGAATCAGCATATAATCGCCCTCAAACCGGCGGCTTTCGCGCTTGCCCGGAATCTGCCCGACCCATTCGAGCGTCATGGTGTCGGCTTCAGGAAACTGCCCGGAATTTTTAATGTAATGCCAGACGCCGTACACCACTTTCCAGAGTTCCCATTTGATCGTTTCGGTATCATGAACCGTGTCGAGCCGACCACCGTATTCGATCCACCACAACTGGCAACCGTGTTCTTTGGCGTTGAAGCGCCGGTAGCGCGGAATTTTGGTAATGTCCTGCAAAGCATAAGCGGGCGGCACAAACCGGACTGGTTTCTCCGTATCTTTCGTGTAGAAATACAGAGAATGACCGAGTAACTCACCGTATTCAGCCGAGGGCGCAAATTTCTCCCCAAATTCGTCCATCGATTCGGCCCCCATTCGGAAAGCCGCTCCGGCTTGAAACGCCACAATCCCATCGCCCGAAGCGTCGCAGAACAGCGGAGCGACCAGATCGTAGGCCGTGCTGTTCTGGCTGCAAAAGGCTTTCAGGCTGCTAATCGTTTCGGCATCCGATTTTTCAACCTCGTAAACCGCCGTGTTGAGCAGCAGGGTAATGTTGGGTTCGGAAACGACTTTTTCAAGAATTATCGTGTCGAAAATCAGCGGGTTTCCTTCGGGGTTGCGGTACAGGTTTTCGAGCAGCAGTTCGTCCACAACGCCCCCTTCCCGCGCCCAGCGGTTGTTATTGCCCATATGCGAGGTGGCTCCGAGTACCCACAGCCGCACTTCGCTGGACGAGTTGCCGCCCAACACCGGCCGGTCTTGCACCAGCACGACCCGGATGCCCGCCCGGGCCGCCGTGATGGCGCAACAGGTGCCGGAAAGCCCTCCGCCTACCACAATCAAATCAGCCTCATACCGGACGGTTTTTGGCGCTCGTTTATCGGTTGCTTGTTCGCGTATCATTCGTTAAATCAATCGTTTGTGCAAGAATAGAAAAGCCCGTTGGTTTTAAGATTTCGAGTTGTAAACGGTTGGTGAAGCCCCGGACTGGTAGCCGGATCTCGGTGCTTTGGCCGGGTTGTAAATCAGGAAGCGTCCGTTGCGTCGTGCTGGTTTTAAGTCGGTAACTTCGGAGGGTGTAGGCCGGAAAATCCGCGCGGGCCGTGATACGGACCGTGAGCTGATGAACCCCTTCCGAACCGGCCACGAAGCTGACTTTTTCCATCGTCACCGGCGCCATGCCGGTTTGATGGGTTTGGTACAAAGGCCGTTTCGAACGATCGTGCCGCACCAGCCCCCAAGGCCGGGTGCCGTCCGGATTGGTGCCGTGGTGCCGACTCAGGTAATCGTTGAACGACCACCAGGAGGCCCCAATCACATACGGCAACGGACGAATGTCGCTCAGGAACTTTTCGAGGTGGCCGACCTGTCCGGCTTCGCCGTCTTTGCCATCGGCCCGGGTGCCGTATTCACTAATGAAAACCGGTTTGTCAGGATACAACGTGTGGATGTGTTTCAGGACGGTGGCGTGGTTGCCGTAGGTGTTCGTCGAGATAAAATCGCAGTACTGGCTGGCTTCGTCCTCCGGTTTTTTGGGCAAAGTGTTGAGCCGCATCGACGCGAAGGTGTAGAGTCGGGTGGGGTCGAGCTCGCGGGCGTAGGCAATCATGTCTTTGGTCCAGCGTTGACCGGCGGGTTGTTCGGACAGGTATTCGTTCCCGACGCTGTAGGCAATGACGCAGGGGTGGTTCCAGTCGCGCTCGGCCATTTCCCGAAACTGCTGCCGGAACTTCGTGCGGATCGTGTCGTTGTCCATTTGCCGGGGCGTCAACTGCCAGTTTCCGGCTTCCGTAATGATGAGCATGCCGTTGCGGTCGGCCCAGTCGTAGACGGTTTCGGAGGGGGTGTAGTGCGTCAGGCGGTGGAGTTCCATGCCCGCTTCTTTCATCAGCCGCAGGTCTTTTTCCACCAGCCAATCCGGTTCCAGCGATCCCAGCCCCACGTAATCGACGACGCGGTTTCCCCCAGCCACCTTGATCGGCTGGCCGTTGAGCAGCAGTTGCGCGTTGCGGACTTCCACCTTCCGAATGCCGAAATGCGTCCGGACGGTATCCGAAGCGGCTACAACCTGAATGTCGTACAAGGTCGGCTGGTCGACGCTCCAGAGCTTTACATCGTTGGCTTTCAGGCTGGTTTTGGCTTCCAGCACCGTAACCTGATTGGCGGTTGCGCTCCCGGTTTGCGGTTTCCAGCTGACCGAAATCGGTTTTCCGTTTTGTTCCAACCGAAAACTGAGTTTGGGCAAAACCGCCTGGGCCGACGTGTTCCGGAGCCGGGTTTTGATTTTCAGGGTAGCGGTTCCATTGGCTAAATCCGGCGTCGCGTCGATTTTGACGTTCTCGATGTAGACCTCGGGTTCAACGGTCAGGTAAACCGGCCGGATCAGACCGCCGTAGTTGATCCAGCCCGGAAACGGGTCGTTAGGCTCATTGTTGTCTTTCGATCCCGGAATGGTGTTGGTGCGCCAGGTGTTGTTGTCTACCGAAACGGCGAGCGTATTAGTTCCGGCTTTCAGAAAATCGGTAACATCAAAGTAAAAAGGTGTGTAGCCGCCTTCGTGTGAGCCGACTTTTCGTCCGTTGAGCCAGACGACGGTTTCGTAATAAGCCGCATCGAAGTGGAGCAATACGCGCTTGCCCGGAGTCGGTTGCCACGGAAAGGTCCGGCGGTACCAGGCCGTTCCGGTGTAAAACTGGTAGCGCGGATCGACCGAGAAGCAGTGCGGAACCGTCACCTGATCCCAGCGGTTGAGCGGGGCATTTTCGCGGTACCACTGGCCGGTTTCGCCCACGCCATTGGGGTCCATCGCAAACCGCCACTCGCCGTGCAGCAGAATGGCGTCGGGGTCGCGGAGGGTGTATTGGGCGAACGAAACCGAGGCTAGTTGAAGGAGTAGGAAAACCGTCGTTAAATTGCGTATGTGTCTCATAGTGAGCGTCTGGGGAGCACTTTTTTTAATTTATCCGTGATTCGAGTTGACGATTTTCTCGGTCTGCTGCAATCCTGAAGGAATTTGAACGCGCCGGGATGCGAACCACGGAATGAGCGACGAAGCTAACACGACAACCGAAATGACGGCGGTTATCAGGGCTCCCTGCGTGGTCAGGAAACTCAATCCGAGCAGCATAATACCCGTAAATGCCAGGGATATAGCAATGATGCGCAGCCCAAACCGGTTTTGCTTTTTAATGGCAATTGCTTCTTCTCCGCTCACTTCGCCGGCCTGATCCCGCCGTTTTTGATCACCAACCGTCCGGTACCTGAGTTCTTCCTGAGCTACCTGATTGCGCGAACGCGCCCAGAGTTCATACGCCAGCAACAATAGTAGCGGCAGTCCGACACCGATGATGGTCTCAGCCCCGCGCGTAAGTTTGAAATCGAACAGCCAGGGCGAAATGGCTTTGAAGAACAGGTTGACCGTCAGGCCGATACCGGTAATCCAGAGCGTCGCTTGTCCGGTCAGGCGTTTGGAAAACAAGGCCCAGAGGGGAGGAGCCAGCAGCGGCCCACCCGAAATGGACGAAATACTCAGCACCACCTCGACAATTCCGCCAGCCGCCGGAACCAGCAGCGCAATGACGATCATGCCCAACCCAAAAAACCACGACGAGCCCCGCGCCACCCGCATCAGTTGCCGGTCCGATGCCTGCGGGTTGATCAGTCCTTTGTAAATGTCGTTGGTAAAAACCGCCGAGACGACGTTCAGGGCCGTGTTGGCGCTGGCCGAGGTCGAGAAATACATGCCCGTCAGCATCAGACCCAGCAAGCCCGGCGGCAGCACGAGTTTGCAAATCATCAGGTACGCGTTTTCCGTATCCAGACCGGTCAGCGAGGGGTTGATGGCTTTGTAAATCATCGGCGGCAACATCCAGATTACCGGGCTGACGAGGTACAATCCGGCGAACAGAAAAGCTACTTTTCGGGCCGATTTCGGGCTGTCGACGCTGGTGTACCGTTGCACGAACGTCCAGTTACCACCAATGTAGCAGATGTGGTAAATCACAAAAGCCGCTACAAAACCGAGGGTGTATTCGCCGTTAAGGAGGTTGAAAAAATCGTCGGGAACCGCATTGGTGAATCCTTCAAAACCGCCCACCCGGTTGAGCGACAACGGTAACAAAATAAAAACCGCAGCCGACAGCACCACGAATTGCAGAATGTCGGTGACCATCACGGCCCAGAGTCCGCCGACGGCGGTGTAGGCAATCATGAAAATGCCCAACCCAATCGTGCAGGGCACCAGCGGCAGGTTCAGCGATGAACTGACCAGTTTCGCCACCGGATATAACACCGACCCTTTGATGAATACCGATACGAGCGTGAAGATAAAAATGTAGACTTTCTGCACCGTCAACCCCAGCCGCTCGCGGATGAACTCGGCGGCCGTCAGCGCCCCGGCGGCTTTCCAGCGTGGAGCCAAATACAAACCGGTCACGAGTGCGCCGATGCACATGGTCCACTGAATCGTGATGGCGACCCAGCCGTATTTGTAAGCGATGGAGCCCCAGGCCACGAAGGTTCCGGCGGAGAAAAAGCTCATGAACAGCGAGAGCCCGCCAATGAACCAGGGCACGGCTTCGCCCCCGGCAAAGAACGACTTCAGGTTGCGTCCGGTCCGGGCAAACAGCATCCCGATGCCCAGCACGAAAGCCGAGAAAACGAGGATGACCAGTGTATCGATGGTTGTATTCAAGTTTGGTTATATTTGTATGTAAAAATTAAATTCGTGAATTATCCAGGTTATTCGTTCCGGCCAAGTCTAAACGCAACTGAGTTTTTCTTTGAAAGTGTTGGTCCTAAAGGCGTTATTGAGAAGTTAGTTTCTTTTACCCCAACCCGGGGTTGAGGACACTTTCAATCTTGCTCTAGCCGATTTTAACCCATTGACAGGAAAATTTGATGACTTTGTTGTAAGCGATAATGGTGATACTGCCCAGATTCTGGCTACAATTTTTCAAATTGTCAATCTGTATCTTGAACAATTTCCGGAACAATGGATTATTTTCTCTGGAAATTCCACTGCTCGTAACCGACTATATCGAATGGCCATTAACCATAGTCTGCAAGAACTTTCTGAACGGTTTTCATTGTTCGGATTTCAAAATGATGAATGGGAGAGATTTCAACCAAATCGTCACTACGAACTTTTTTTGATACACAAGAAATAATCGTTATTTTCACTTAAAAATCATTCTATGAAGACTAAAAATCAATCTGTTACTAATCAAATAGAACCAGTTGTCGACAGAATCAGACAAGATGGAAAACCGCTTTTTGCTGAAAAGCTGGAACGGGCCAATACGGCGCTCAAAAAGGCTGGACTTCCTAAAATGCCGCCAAAGGAATAAGGGTGGTTCATCATCAAGCAGGGTTACAACTTCTTAATTTTCCAGCGTCATAATCTCCAGTCCGAAAGCCGGTAGCTGCTTCGTAATGGCTTTCTGCCCTTTGGCAGCGAATTGAAAATCAGACGCATTCGCGCTGTTATTTAGCAGAATCACAAACACCTTGTCTTTCTTCTCCGTCCGCGCCAGTAGGTAATCAACCGAGGGATTATCGATCTTTACGAGATTCTCCTCAACAACCAGATTGGCCTTCTCCCCGTTGACGGTTCCGGGCGCAAACCCGACCGTCTGGTGCGGTCCGACCTTGGGCGTGACAAACCCGCGCGGAAATGCCACTTTTCCGTTTGAACGTAACTCCGCTTCGGCCACCAGGTAGTCGGTCAGCCAGCCGATCTGCCACCAGGCGTGGTGCGGATACGGCCCCGCGCCCCGGTTCATGGCCTGCCAGTAGTACGACGCGACGCTGGTTTTCGGGTCCACAAACGCATCCCGGCCGATGGCTCCCGCCCGCGCCATGTCCGCAAAAATCGGCTCTTTCGTCAACTGGTGCATCCGGATGAACATTCCGGCGTGACTGCATAACTGAATGGGTCCCAGGCGGGTGGCCGAGCCGAAAATACCGCCATGCTCGAAACTCAGCCCGGCCTGGCTGATTTCCCAATCCTCCCGCGCCGTGCCGTTGACGGTTTTGGGTTTCCGGCTGGCAATCGGGTGGGTGTAAATCGAGGCCGTGTAAATCTTCGCGGCCGTGATGGCGGCTTGTTTATACCGTTCGTCTTTCGTTAGATCGTACAAATCCAGAAACCCCTGGGCCGATTGCCCCGTGGCAAAATCCGGTGCGTACCGTGCATCGCCACAAACGCCCAGAAAGCTGCCGGTTTCGACGGCATTTTTGATCAGCCAGTCGGCCCCTTTACGGGCGGCTGCCAGGTATTTCGGGTCGTTCAGGATGCGATGGGCCACAATCAGGCCGTAAAACGTGGGCCGGACATCCTGAATGTCCTTAAAAATTTCCTGTTCAGTCTGTTTGTCGTAAGCCACGGCCCAACTCCCATCCGGTTTTTGCCAGATCAATAAACGTTCCGCTCCGAAACGCAGTCGTTCCTTCAGTTCCTGATTGGTTGGCTCGAACAACAGCATATTCCCGATGTCGAGCATCGTGTAATACGTCAGCGCAATCGGCTCGACCACCGCGCCCCATTCTTCCACGAATTTCTTCGATTTGGCGAGGTAATACTGACCTTCGACGGCTCCTTTAAAGAAATTGTTGCCGGTTTCCTGCTGCACCAGTTTGAAATTCTGGGCGTAAGGCAGCACGTTTTTGGTCAGCAACGAGTCGCCGGTAGCCGTCGCCAGCATCCACATCGCGCCGTAATCCGAATTTTTCATGGCGTCTTTGTTCGAACCCACGACCCCGCCCAGGTACGACTGCGCCCCGATCTTTTTCCCTTCAAATTCTTCGACATTCCAGAGTGACGTTTTCGGGTCGGTCAGGTACTGGTGCATTTGCTGAATGCGGTTGGTCAGCGATTGTTTGCTTTGCCGCAGCGCCAGCGCTTCCTTAAACCGGTAAATTTCGTAGATCGCGTGATTGAGCGCCTTGAACCAGTCGCCGTCGGTCAGGCTGTAGCGGAACGTATAACTGACAGTTTCGCCAGGTTTCAGTGCAGATTTGGGTTCGCCCAAAACCGGGTAGTAGAGCGTCGGCGAAAGCTGGGCCTTGCGGTTCATGTGCGACAAGCCAATGTTCCAGACAATCTGGGTGTTTTTGTCTTCCGCCCAGGGATCGCGGGCCAGGCCCGGTTCGGGAATGATGGCCAGCGTCAGGCCGTTTTTTGTGCTGACCATCGGTGCCAGCGTGCTGGCACAGCGTTCGCGGTAGATCACGGGCCGGTTCGGAATGCCGTGGCCGTAAGCGTAAGCCAGCACAAAATTGGGTTGAAGTTTAGTGCCCTGAAAGTAGCCCGGCACGCTGGCCCAGGCCAGGTTTGGCTCCGAAACCGTCGAAAGGCTGGGGCTGGCCAGTGAGAAAAAACCGCCTTTCTTCGCCGTTAGGGTTTGTTTTACAATTACGTCCTGCGGAAACTGGGGATCGATGGACCAGTCGGTTTGGATGGTGGCGGTTTCGGTTTCCTGCCGGAACGTCAGGTGGTTTTTACCAGCGGCCTGCCCGGTTTTGGGGAAAAAGTGCGTGGCTTGTCCGGCGGTGTTGAGCGAAACCGGATTGGTGCTTTCGGCCCATTGGACCTGCTGATAATGGTACTTTTCGCCCGGAAACTCCTCGCCCGTGATGGTTTTGAAGGTTTCAGCCGGTTTGTCCGACGGTTTTTCGGCCGCGTACAGCAGGGTATTTTCGCCGGAAGGCTGGGCCAGGGTTTGCCACTGCTTGCCCTTCCGGACGGCCACGTTCTGCAACCGCCAGCCCCCAGCCGTCGACGCCCAGACCAATTGAATCCGGTCGTTCGACAGGCTGAGTTTTTTCGGCGTCTGGGCCAGACCACCCAGGGTAAAGAGGGTGAGGAATAGGATCAGGTTGTATTTCATAATCAGTGACTTGTTACTTGTGGTTTACGGTTTTCAGTATACGATTTTCAGTGGCGCTGCTGACCCTTCAATTCGTTATTCAATATTCAGTGTTCGTTATTAAAAAGATACTTCATCACAATAATGAATAACGAACACCGAATATCGAATAACGACCACCGAAAACTGTAAACCGAAAACCGTATACTGAAAACTTCGATGGATTACGGTTTAGCCGCCGTGGCGGGTTCGTCTTTGATGATTGCCATGAATTCCGGCAGGTGTTCTTGGTAAACCCCGCGCGGACTGGTGTTGTGTTTTTTGGCTACGTAAGCCGCAAAACCGACCACTTCGCCCATCATGCCGCAGGTCCGCATGACGCGGGTGCTGCCGAAGGCGACGTGCGTTGTGCTGATGTTTCGTCCGGCCATGAACAGGTTGGTGATGTTTTTGGAATACAGACAGCGGTAGGGAATGGTGTACGGAGCCACTTTGATGTGTTTGGTTCCGGCAAAAAACTCCTGCCCTTCGAAATATTTGCTGTTTTTGGCATCCGGAAAGTGCAGGTCGATCGTCCAGGTGGCCGTTACGGTGCCATCCGGGTATTGCTTGCCTTCCTGTATATCCATCTGGTTCAGGACATAGTCGCCCATCAGCCGCCGGGATTCGCGTTTGCCACCAATGTAAGCGACCCATGCCAGTTGGTGCTTACCGTATTTAGCCTTTTTGTTGTTTTTCAGGTACGACCAGTTGCCGAAAACCGCCCGCAGGTTATGGTCGCGGATTTTCTCAGCGTCGGTGATCGTATTGAAATTGCCAAAACCGGTTTCCCACTGCCAGTCGGCACGGGCTTCGTCGATGTGGTATTCGTCGGAAAACTGAATGGCCCAGGGCGTTTCGGGGAACGTCGAAACCGTGTCGCGTTCGAGCGACGCCCAGAGGTTGGAGGTGCCCAGCGTAAAGTTATCGGCTTTTTCGGCCGCCAGCGACTCGCCGGTTTCGGCCTTGCTTTCGCGCCCAAACCGGTAGTCGGCCCCCACCAGATGGCCCAGCGTGCCGTCGCCCGTGCAATCGGCAAAGTATGTACCCGTAAACCGGACCTCTTTGTTGGTGGCAATGTCGCGCCCCACGACTGCGGTCACCGATTCACCGTTTTTCTCGGCTTTGTACACGTGCGTGTTCAGGAACAGACTGATGTTTCGTTCGGCGTTGACGATGGCGGTTTTGCGCGCATCACCGTATTCCTGCCCGTCGGGGTGGCCGTTGCCGGGGTCGCCGTTGTCCATTTCCCGCACAATCCGGCCCAGTTTCGGGTAGTGGTTTTTATCGACATCGCCCCGCAAATGGACCCGAACTTCCGAACTGTTGTTGCCGCCCAACACCGGCCGGTCCTGAATCAGGGCCACTTTCAGGCCCATCCGCGAGGCCGAAATGGCCGCGCAGGTTCCGGCAATACCGCCCCCGACGACCACGAGGTCGAAGTGCCCGGCTTCGGCCGGTTTGCCATCCAGATTCAGCAGTTTGTTGCGAAACGCCGTCAGCGCTTCGGGTTTGTCAGGCGGGGTGAACTTCGGGGCATTGGTAAACAGAATGGCGTCGCAGCGGCCATTAAAACCGGTCAAATCGTGCAGGACCAGTTTCATCTGATCGGTTTTGACGTCAATTTCGCCCCCGCTGTACCATTTCCAGGCGTCCGACCCGCTTTCCCCAAAAACCGGTTTTAGGGGTTGCCCATCCAGCATTACCCGAAACTTGCCCGGTCCTTTCGGAAACGGTGCCCAATCCTTCGTGCGGACCCAAACCTGGTAGTTGCCTTTTTTCGGAAAACGAACCGTCGTACTGGCGTCCTTGACCGGCCGACCCAATCCGTGAGCCATCAGGTAGGAGGAACCGATGACCACAAATGACTGTTGATCGACGACCCAGCCGCCTTTGTCGTCAAACGATTCGGTTTCGACAAAGACGTGGTCCTGCGCGAGCAGTTGCCAGGAAACCAGCAGGCCTAAAAGGGTTCGGAGAAAAGTGTTCATGATTAGTTGGGAGTTGGTGATCGGCTTGTTTGGTAGTGCTTCATTTTGCTGCGAACAACCGGGTTTTTGGGTTGCAGGCGCGTCAGAACCTTGTGGATTTCAGCGGTATAGTCCGCATTCGAATGACTCAGATGATTAGCTAAAAGCTGAACGGTTTTGTCGGGTAAGTTGGGCTGAGCGGCCAGTGCATTCAGCATGAGTTTGAATTGTTCCGGATTGGCGTTGCCGAGGGCCTGCGCGGTTTTTTCGGCCAGCGGAGGCCGGAACGGGATGGTCGCCAGTTTCTTCAGAATAGCAATTTGCAGCGGATAAGCGGCCTGTTGGTACGTCGCCCAGAGCCAGTTTTGGCGGTTGGTTTCCGCAAAAAAACCATTGTTTACTTTTTGCAACGCGTACCGGGCCGTAAAGACGTTTTTACTTCGCATGATCTGCATCAGGTCGTTGGCAAACGGGTTCATCACATTTCCCTTCGTGTCCATGATTCGTTCCATGGCCCAATACTGGTAATGGTGGTTGTTGCTGCTCAGAAACCGGTGCAGCAGCGCATCGGTTCGATAGGTTTCGGTGATCTTCAGCATTTCGTCGACGACCGTTCCGTGGGCCAGGTGCCAGAGGGTGTAGCAGGTATACACGGCCCCGTCGATCACCTCGTTTTTGACGGTTTTTAGGGTTGCTCCGGCTTTCGCATCGACCGAATCGGCCAGGTTTTCGGTGCCTTTCCCGACCAGATCTTCCATGGCGACGTCTTTCAGTAACGAGCTTTGGTTGCTCAGAATATCCTGCAATTTCGCATAATCTTCCGGCTTGAATTCCCGGTGATCCATCTTGGTCAGGACTTCACCGGGCGGGAAATCGAAGTGCGTATAATTGCCCAGCAAATCCCAGTAAAAGTTGATGTACACGGGTTTGCATTCGCCCGTCAGGCAAACCGGCGTGAACACGTTTCGGAAAAAATATTGCGGTTCGTCCGAGGTGTTCAACGCCAGTTTCAGGGTGTAGGAAGTCGTGTCGTTTTCGGTGATGGTAAACTCACGGATTTTGGCTGGTTGCTCGCCAACGGTTTTTGATCCAACCGGGAAACCGGTTCTGGCCAAAACCGGTTTGGTCAGAATGATCAATAGTCCAAAAAGCAAACCGCCTATTTTTTTCATAGTTAGGGTCGTATCGTACCCCCGGACTTTAGTCCGGGTGAGTTAATATCAACTTCTGGACATTCTAACTCACCCGGACTAAAGTCCGGGGGTACGGGGTTACTTCCAGTCCGGGTTTTGTTCCAGCTTCGGATTGGCGTTCAGCTCATCCTGCGGAATCGGGAAATACTTGTTTTTGGCCGTTACGTTGCGGGTCGGATACACCGAGTTGACGGCTTTCGGAATCACCGTCAGGAATTTGCCCGTCCGGGTCAGGTCATACCAGCGGTCGCCCTCGGCAAAGAACTCCCAGGCCCGCTCCTGAATGACGGCATCGATGAAGGCGTCTTTCGACAAACCCGTGGCCAAATCCGGTAAGCCCGCCCGCTTCCGAACCGTGTTGATATACCCGTAAGCCGCTGGGGTTGCGCCGTTCAGCCGGGCTTCGGCTTCGGCTGCAATCAGGTATAGATCGGCCAACCGCAGGATGGGAATGTTCGGAATCAGCCCCTGGGTCGAGTTCGGGTCCTGGTATTTTTTGATCAGCACGCCCTCCGTCGTGATCGGGGTGATGCTGCGCTGTGGCACAATTTTGCCCGCTTTGTCGACGTAGTTGGTATCCAGCAGCAACCGGCGTTTGTCGACCGGGTTGAACGATTTGTAAAACGACATGTAGGCAAACATGGACCCGAACGTAGTCCGGCCGTATTCGGGTCCGGCGCTACCGGCGGGGCCGCAAAGGCCCACCAATTGGTGCGACCGACCCGGCGAAATCGGGTCCACTTCGTAGGCCCACATGTTTTCGATGCGGGCGGCATCTTCCCGGTCGTAGCGGTAGACGTCGCGCACTTCGGGCATCAGGGAATACTTGCCGGACGTGATTACGGCCTGGGCTTTTTCGAGGGCTTTGGCCCAGTCTTCGTTGTACAGGGCAGCTTTGGCATAGAGCGCGTTCACAACTTCCTTCGACGGACGCCCTTTGTCAACGGCGGGGTAGGAGGGGAGTCCGGCGGCAAAAGCCTGATCGAGGTCGCTGTAAATCTGTTTGTAAACGTCGGCTTTCGTGCTTTTGCCTACAATAGCGTCGGCTTCCGAATAGCTGGGAGTGGTCTTGATCGGCACGTCGCCGAAGTTTTTGGTCAGCGCCCAGTGGTAGAAGGCCCGCAAAAAATACGCTTCACCGAGGATCTGTTTTTTCCGGGTTTCATCCATCACGGCGTCCGGCACCTTGGCAATCACCCAGTTGGCTTTCTCGATGCCGTCGTAGCCCGATGCCCAGATTTGCTGGGGCGATTCGTTGGTCCGGCCGTTGCTTTTCTGCACGGTGTAATTCACGTCGTACGAGAACAGCGTCAGCGTGTTGCGGCCCACCACCCCGCGCGGGTAGGTCTGGTCGTCGCTGAAATCCGGCACCAGCGTCATGGCCGGACCGCTGTACAGATCGGCAACCGGGTCGTAAGCCGCAATCAGCCCTTTTTCGGCGTCGGCAGCGGTTTTGTAAAAGGCTTCGGTATAAATAGACGAGTAAATCGTTTCGTCGAGTTCGCAGGCTGTCAGGCCAAAAACGGCGAATATAGGAATGAGTATCTTTTTCATGTTGAAAGGTTCTTGAACTGGGATTACACGGATTAAAGGATTAAAAGGATATAAAATGATGATTGCGGGAGCTATCGTGGCCGCGTCGGCGGTCCGATAATCCCGCTACGGCGGACCGTTTTAATCTACGTAATCCCAGTTCAGATGATTTAAAATGTCACTTGCAAACCACCCAGGAACGACCGGGCCTGTGGATACACCAGATTATCGATCCCGATTTGCGTGTTGGAACCGGCGTAGGTGTTTACTTCCGGATCAAAACCGCTGTAGTTCGTGATCGTAAACAGGTTGTTGGCGCTGGCGTAAACCCGAATTTGCTGAATCCCCTTGATGCGGGGCAGCGTGTAGCCGAGGGTCAGGTTTTTGCAACGCAGGTACGAACCGTCCTCCATGACGTAATTCGTGATCGGCAACCGTCCTCCCTGCGCCGGGCTCACATATTGATTGTTCGGATTGGTGGGCGTCCAGCGGTTGACTACGCCTTTGAAGAGGTTCCGCTGGCCCAGCGGCATCTCAAACGACAGGCGGCTGGCGTTGTAGATGTCGTTGCCCTGCGAACCCGACAGGAAGGCGCTGAAGTCGAAGCCTTTGTAGGAGACGTTGGTCGAAAAGCCGTAGATGAAATTGGGGTTCGGGTCGCCGGTAATGGTCTGATCGAGGGCCGAGATGGTGCCGTCGCCATTGAGGTCTTTGACTTTATGACCGCCCAAACGGCCGTCGTAGCCGGGCAGAATCGTCTCGCCGGTCTGGTTGACGCCGTCGAACACATAGGTTTTGAAAACACCCAGCGGCTGGCCCACGCTTAACAACGAGTAGGTAGTGACAAACCGCTCCCGGGTGGTGCCACCGTCGAGGTCGAGGACTTTGTTGCGGTTGGCCGTGATGTTCGCCGACACATTCCATTTCACGGGACCATCCAGTACGCGCCCATTGACGGCAAACTCGATCCCTTTGTTTTCGAGCGACGCAAAGTTGCCGGTAATGGTGCTGTAGCCTGAACTCAGCGGCAGGGCTTTGACGTACAGCAAATCTTTGGTGGTTTTCTGGTAGACATCGACAATGACGCTGATGCGGTTGTTGAGCAAGCCCACGTCCAGCCCAATATCGGTCTGGGCCGAACGTTCCCAGCGCAGGTCGGGGTTGGCAATTCCCGACGGGTTGATACCGGTTACATACGCATTGTTGAGGTTGTAATCGCTGCCCGAAGCCGACACGGTTGCCAGCGACTGGTATGGGTTCAGGCCACCGGCGTTTCCGGTGATTCCGTAGCTTCCCCGCAATTTCAGGTCCGAGAGCCAGGAAAGATTTTTGGCAAACGGCTCCTCGATGATCCGCCAGCCGGCCGAAATAGCCGGGAACAAACCGTATTTGTGGTTCGCACCGAACTTGCTCGATCCATCGACCCGGGCCGTCAGGTCCAGGAAGTATTTGTCTTTATACCCGTAATTCACCCGGGCCAGGTACGAATCCAGCCGTTGGCGGCTTCGGCTGCTGCTGACGGTCCGGTTGAGGGCCAGTTGCAGCGCTTCGTTCTGCGTGGCGTCGTTCGGAAAACCGTTGGCACTGATGGAGTTGGAATTGAAGGTCTCGACCTGGGTGCCAAAAACCGCCGTCGCTTTGAACGAATGGTGCTGGGCAAAGGTCTGGCTGTACGTGAGAATACTTTCGTGCAGCAGCGCCAGGTTGTTGGCGTTGGTTTTGGAACCCGAACCGGAGTTATCATTCAGGTCGTTTCTGGCGACAATGGAACGGGGTGAATACTGATCCCGGAGGCTGCTTTGCAAATCAACGTTGAACGAAGCCCGGTAGGTCAACCCTTTCAGGATGTTGACATCACCGTAGAAATTGGCGAGCGTTCGGCGGATGTCAGTCCGGTTGAGAATGGACGAGAAGTTCAGCGGGTTGACCACTTCCCGGTATTGCCCGTTGCCCTGCTCGGCGAACGGAAACAGCGTGCCATCGGCGCGGTACGGTTGCAGCGTCGGCGGAGCGCCAATGGCTGCCCCCAGAATGGAACCCGTTACGACGGCCCCGTCGCCGACGGTTTGCGACCCGGTCGTGACGCCCGCGTTAACGGCGTAACTCCCCAGAATACTGGTGCCAACTTTAACCCGGTCGCTGATTTTATGATCGACGTTGACGCGAAACGAGTACCGCTTGAAGTTGGAATTGATGATAATGCCGTCCTGGTTGAAGTAGTTGGCCGACAGCGCCAGTTGCGTTTTTTCCGTACCGCCGTTGACCGAAAGCTGGTGATTCTGAATCGGTGCATCCCGGAAAATGACATCCTGCCAGTTGACGCCTTGGCCCAGCGACGACGGATTCGGGTAGGCGTTGTTTTTGAAAACCTCGTTTTCCAGTTGGGCAAATTCGGCGGCATTCAGCACGTCCAGCTTTTTGGCGGCCCGTTGCGTACCATAATAACTGTCGAATGTGACGCGCGTCGCACCGGTCCGGCCCCGCTTGGTCGTAATCAGCACGACGCCGTTGGCCGCCCGCGACCCGTAAATGGCTGAAGCCGACGCATCTTTCAGGATTTCGACAGACTCGATGTCGTTCGGGTTGATCGTCGACAGCGGGCTAACGTCGTTGATGCCTCCGCCATTGGAGATCTGAATACCGTCAACCACATACAGCGGTTCGGAATTGCCGTTGATCGAGTTCGTACCCCGAATCCGGACGCTGATATTGCCGCCCGGTGCGCCGGTATTCTGATTGACCTGCACCCCGGCCACCCGGGCCTGAAGCCCCTGCGCGACGTTGGCAACGGGCGTCTGAACCAGATCGGCGGCTTTGACCGAAGCAATGGCTCCCGTGGTTTCCACCTTGCGCTGGGTCCCGTAACCAACCACGACGACCTCGTTCAGCGAGCGATCATCGGACTGAAGCGAAACATCAATCGTGCTGCGGTTGCCGACTCTCACTTCCTGTGAGGTGTACCCAATGTACGAAAACGTCAGGGTGGCGTTGCCGTCCGGTACGTTCAGGCTATACCGGCCTTCAGCATCGGTCGTGGTGCCTTGCTGCGAACCTTTAATGATGACATTGACACCCGGCAGGGCTTCCGTACCGGAGGTCACCTGGCCGCGTACGGTCAGTCCCCGATTAGTTTGCGAATAGGAGGGTAGAGAGAAGGCCAGCAGGAGAAGCCACAACAGGCTCTTGGCTGCTTGAACGGGTTTAGAAGATACCATACGTAAATCTGGACATAGTCCTTGAAGTTAGAGGGTAATAAGAAAAAGTACAATTTGGTGAGAAGGGCCGCACGTCGTTTGCCAAAAACCGCTTATGCCGCACAATTTGTGTTGCTAGTCGGCAAATGCCAGTATAAACTAGCTTTTTTGATTATTTTATTTGATATTACTGAGATATATTGATTATGCAAAGAAAAAGTTGGCTTATTTTTTTGGGAACATTCCCAAATTATTGGGAATGTTCCCAAAAAATCACCTTATTTATCGGAAGCGTTAGGTTGTTTTTTAAGATGTGAGAAGTGATTTGCAGGAAAAGTTATATTTATGAAAAGTCATCAAACGACAATTGTCGATATTGCCAGAACCCTGAACCTGTCGAAGTCGACGGTTTCGCGGGCGTTGACGGGCCACCCGAATGTAAAAGCTAAAACTCGTGATCGCGTCCTGGAACTGGCTGGGCAACTGGATTACCAACGGAATCAACTGGCGATCTCGTTACTCACCAACCGGACGCAAACCATCGGAATCATGGTGCCGGAGTTTCTGAGTCCGTTTTTCCCCAAGGTGATCATAGGGGCGCAGCAGGTATTGGCCGAAGCTGGTTATAACGTAGTGATCTGCCACGCCAATGAATCCTACGAAACGGAGGTTGCAAACACCAAATTGCTGTTAGCCAGTCGGGTAGACGGGATTCTGGTGTCGCACACGAAAGAAACCCGGAATTTCGATCACTTTAAAATCTTCGAGCGGAAAGGGATTCCGGTGGTGCTTTTCAACCGGGTGGTCGATGAACTGGAGGTGTCGAAAGTGGCTGTCGACGATTACGAAGGGGCCTACCGGGCGGTCGAACACCTGATCAAAACCGGTCGGCGACGGATCGCCCACCTGGCCGGGCCCGACTCGCTAATGAACAGTCGCTACCGGCTGAATGGCTACCGGGACGCTCTGACCCATTACGAAATACAGATTGATCCGGCGCTGATCATTTCCTACGATCTGACGCTCGACAAGGCAAACATTTACGTCAATCACCTGTTAAACCTGCCCCAGCCGCCCGATGCCCTTTTTGCCATCAACGACCCGACGGCCATCGAAGCCCTGAAAGTCATCAAAAACCGGGGCCTTCGGGTGCCGGACGATATTGCCATCGTGGGCTTCAGCGACGATCCGGTTTCGGCCCTGGTCGAACCCGGTCTGACGACCGTGGCGCAGCCGGTGGACGAGATCGGGCAGCAGGCTGCCCGCTTGTTGCTGAATCAACTGACGGCTGAAGACGAGCGCCCGGAACCCGAACTGGTAGTGCTGCCCACGCGCCTGATCGTGCGCGGATCAACCCGGCCTGGAACCGTTGGGTAAGAATCCTGCCCCCTGCCTTTTTGCAACGACAGCCGGACTTCGGCTGTCGTTTCTTTTTTCAAAACCTGTTTCTACTAAGGGGCAGAAGCCGGTTTGGAACCAATTCTTCATAGAAAGTTACTAAATGGAATAAATAGTATATATTTTGGTGTTGATATGGTATTTTATTCTGGGTTAATAGTATTAAGCAGGTATTTTGTGTGGCAATAATTGATTTATTCGATATCTTATGCTATTTATGTTTCGTGTATTATAAAGTTCATAATTCCTTAATAATCACGCAACAAGCGCCCGATACCTTTGCCGCTTTTCAAGGACAGTAATGCCCCGTATCCATCAATCACCTCCGCCCGGCGGAGCATCCCTAACTACACTATGATTAAAAAACTACTTCCTCCCGTTGCTTTTTGGAGGTTCGACTGTCGCCAGATTGTGCTGACGCTGGCCATTCTGTTGTTCTCGGTGCCCCTGCTGGCCCAAACGATTACCGGGAAAGTCATTTCTTCCGAAGAGAACCTGCCTTTGCCAGGGGTTTCCATTGTGGTAAAAGGAACGACAACGGGTACCACAACCCGGAACGATGGTACCTACTCGCTGACGGTGCCCAACCAGTCGGCAGTATTGATTTATTCATTCATCGGTTTTGAGCCGAAGGAAGTAACGGTGGGTAATCAGACGACTATTAATGTAACGCTGTCTGCGTCGGCCCAAAGTCTCAACGAAGTCGTTGTTACGGCACTCGGGATTTCCAAACAGCAGCGTAACCTGGGGTACGTGACCCAGAAAATCGACAATTCTGCGCTGACACAAGCTCGCGAAACCAACCTGGTGAGCCAACTGGCCGGGAAGATTGCGGGCGTCACGGTGGTCAACAGCCCGTCGGGGATCGGCGGCTCGTCTCGGATCACGATTCGGGGTGAAAAGTCGCTGAATATCAACGCGAACCAGCCACTTTTTGTGATCGACGGGTTGCCGATCAACAACAATTTCGTCGGTTCATCGGGCCGCAACAACCAGGATGCCGACTATGGCAACGGAGCCGGTTTTGTTAACCCGGATGATGTTGAAACCATGACGGTGCTGAAAGGTGCCAGTGCCACGGCCCTCTACGGATCACGGGCGGCCAACGGGGTGGTGGTCATCACGACTAAAAGCGGGAAAGGCACGAAAGGCATTGGCGTGAGCGTCAATTCGAACCTGACGTTTGAATCCGTGCTGCGGTTACCGGATTACCAAAATGTCTACGGCCAGGGGCTGAACGGCGAGTTTACGTTCAAAGACGGTTCCGGTGGGGGGGTACGCGATGGCGTAGACGAAAGCTGGGGCCCGAAAATGGATGGCCGCTTGCTGGTGCAGCACGATTCTCCCACCGACAAAGGCTATCGCGCCGGGGATACGAAAGTGCCCGGCGGACCCGGTGTGGCCACGCCGACGCCGTTTGTCGCGCACCCGGACAACATCCGGGATTTCTTCGAAACTGGCCGAATTCTGACCAATAACGTCGCGGTAACGGGTAGCAATGACAAAGGGGATTTTCGGTTGTCCTATACTAATCTGTCGCAGAAAGGGTATGTGCCGAACACCGACCTGACCCGGAACACGTTCAACGTCAACGCGGGTTATAAACTGACCGACCGCCTGACGGCGCGCACGAACGTAAGCTACATTCGTAACCACAGCGACAACCGCCCGAACCTCAGTTATGGAACGGAAAACATCATGTATTTGCTCAATTGCTGGTGGGGCCGCCATATCGATATGGCGTCGATGCGGAACTACTGGCAACCGGGCTTGGAAGGCATTCAGCAGTTCAATTTCAACTATAATTACCACGACAACCCGTACTTCAATATGTACGAAAATACCAATGGCCAGGACATCAACCGGGTGATTGGTAACATTACGCTTTCCTATCAACTGACGGACTGGCTGTCGGTGCAGGGGCGGAGCCAGGTCGATTACCAGGACGAGTTACGTGTTCGGCGTCGGGCGTTCAGTACGCAGCGGTATCCGTATGGTTCGTATCGGCGGGAAACCGTCAAAACGCTGGAGCGGAATACCGACCTGTTGTTTCTGGTGGATAAAAAACTTAATGAAAACTTTACACTCAGCGGAACCGCCGGGGGCAACCAGCGCCTGAATACCTACGATTACGTCGACAACTTTGCCCCCCAGTTGACGGTGCCGGGAGTATTCAGTCTAAACAACACGCGGGTGCCGCTGGAATATTCGCAAAACACCTCCGAACGACGGATCAACAGCTTGTTTGCCTCCGGTCAATTGACGTACCAGGACAAACTGACGCTCGAACTGACCGGCCGGAACGACTGGTCGAGCACGCTGACACTGCCGCAGGGCGTGGTAGGAGCCGCCGACAATTCGTATTTCTACTGGTCGGGAACACTCAGCGCTGTCGTGAGCGATTGGGTGAAGATGCCCTCGTGGGTATCGTTTGCCAAACTTCGGGCCGGGTATGCGCAGGTCGGGAACGACACGGAGCCATATCAGTTCTCGCAGCCGTTCAACCCCGGAACGCCCTGGGGCACGACGCCGACTTTCAGCGAATCGACGCGGATTCCGAACCTGAGCCTGAAACCCGAAATCAGCAGTTCGCAGGAATACGGTGTTGACCTGCGTTTCCTGAAAAACCGCATCGGCCTCGATTTTACTTATTACAATACGATCAGCCGCAACCAGATTATCTTCCTGCCGCTTTCGGGCACTACCGGGTACAGCCAGATTGTGCAGAACGCCGGACGGATTCAGAACCAGGGGATTGAAGTTATGCTGAACCTGACGCCGGTTCGGCTGGACAACATCGGTCTGCGGTGGGACATGAACGTCAACTTTTCGCGCAACCGCAGCAAGGTGCTCGAATTGGCGAGCGGAGTGACAACCTACGA
This sequence comes from Larkinella sp. VNQ87, assembly GCF_049445795.1. NCBI lineage: Bacteria > Pseudomonadati > Bacteroidota > Cytophagia > Cytophagales > Spirosomataceae > Larkinella > Larkinella sp. VNQ87. The sequence goes on along the minus strand of NZ_JBMSDT010000001.1, from coordinate 566,009 downwards.
ACTGGCAAGCCGCTATTTCTCCGTGCAGGCCCGCGTCAACGAGCGGATGGGCGATATGTACGGCTATGCCTACGAACGCGTGAGCAGCGATCCGAACAGCCAGTACTACGACCCGACGGGGCAATATGTGGGTCAGTTGGTGACCACCACCGACGGACGTCCCATCTCGACGACGACGTTGCAAAAATTGGGCAATTACAACCCCGACTGGCTGGCCGGTATCAACAACTCTGTCACCTACAAAGGCTTCAACCTGAGCTTCCTGTTCGACATTCGAAAAGGGGGAGAAGTGTACTCGCATACTTACGTGGTCGGTCGGGAAGCGGGTCAGTTGGTCGAAACGCTGCAAGGACGTGAAAATGGCTACTATGATAACTCGGTGGACCGGGAGTTTCGGAATGCACCGGAAGGAACGTACTACGTGGTGCCGGGCGTAAATAAAACCGGGGAAGGGCAATTTTCGCCGAACCAGCGCCGGATTTCGGCCCGCGAGTGGCATACGGCGTTCACGCTCGGTCGCCGGGTGCTGGAAGGGGCGATCTTCGATGCTTCCTTCACCAAATTGCGGGAGGTAAAACTGGGCTACACGATTCCGAACCGGCTGCTGGGTCAGAAACTGCCCTTCCGTAACGTAATGCTGTCGCTGGTGGGCCGGAATCTGTTCCTGTGGACCAAAGTGCCGCACATCGATCCGGAAACCGCTTCGGTGTCGGGCGGAACCGTTATCCCGGGGGCAGAATCGGTGGCAATCCCATCGGCTCGGAGCTACGGTGTCAACCTGTCGTTTAATCTCTAATCAAGTTTAAAGTATATTGTTTAAAGTTTATAGTTGGGTAAGGTAATAAGCTGTTAGTCAGAAGCTTGTTAGCTATAAACTCTAAACAATAAACTAAAAACCGCTATCTACTTCTATGAAAAAAACATACATCCGGTTGATCGCCTGTCTGACGCTGCTGATGGCAGTCGGCACGTCCTGCGACAACAACTTTGAGGAAGTCAACACCAACCCCAACGTGCCGAATACGGTAACGCCCGATTTGCTCCTGCCGAATATCATCCGAAGTCCGATCAATGAAAACATGGGAACGGCCTGGGGAATCGGCAACACTGTGATGCAATACACGGCCAAAATTCAGTTTGTGAACGAAGACCGCTATCTGTGGGGAGAACAAAACGGTATCTGGAACACGGGCTATTCCGTGCTGCGCGAAATCCAGAACATGTACACCATTGCTTCGAGCGCCAACCCGGTCCAGAAGAACTACCAGGGGGTTGCGCTGGTGATGCGGGCCTGGGTGACATCGCTGATCACGGATGCGTACGGCGATGTGCCGTTCACGGAAGCTACCAAAGGGAAAGAGGCTACTTATTTCCCTAAGTACGATTCGCAGGAGTCGATTTACACGGCCATTCTGAAAGACCTGGCGGATGCCAACGGTCTGCTGGCTCCCGAGAACGGAGCCATCAACGGCGACATTCTGTTTGGGGGCGATGTGTCGAAGTGGAAGAAAACCGCCAACTCGCTGCGGTTGCGGTACCTGATGCGGATTTCGAACAAGAAGGATGTGAAAGCCGATATGCAGGCCATCGTCGGCAATCCGACGACCTACCCGGTTTTTACCTCCAACGCCGACCATGCGACGCTGCGGTATCTGCCCACGGTGCCGAATCAGTTTCCGCTGTATACCTCACGGGTTGGCTCGTTCGATGAATTCCGGTTGAGCAAAACGCTGGGCGACCGGCTGACCCAACTGAACGATCCGCGTCTGACCATTTTTGCCCGCCCGACGGTGGCTTCGGTGGCCGCTGGTAAACCGGCGTACGTGGGTGTTCCGAACGGTCTGGACGATAACTCGGCGCTGACCTACAACGGCGGGGCGCAAAACGTTTCGCGGATCGGTTCCAACTACTACATCGACGGTTTTGGAACCCCGACTGACGCCAACCTGAACATCGCCAAAGGTATCCTCATGACCTACGCCGAATTACAGTTTATCCTGGCCGAAGCCGCGCAGAAGAAATTCATCACGGGTGATGCCAAAAGCTATTACGAGAAAGGCATTACGGCCTCGTTCAACTACTACGCGCTGGACGTTCCGGCGGGGTACCTAACGCAGCCGAATGCGGCCTTTACGGACGCAAAAGCCCTCGAACTGATTGGAACTCAGAAATGGATTGCGTTATTTTACAACGGGCTCGAAGCCTGGTTTGACTGGCGCCGGACGGGCATCCCGACGATCACGCCAGGCCCGTCGAACCTGAACCAAAACCGGGTGCCGGTGCGCTTCCCGTACCCCAGCTCCGAACTTTCCCTGAACAAAGCGTCGGTCGAAGCCGCCATCAAAACCCAGGGAACCAACGACCTCAACACCCCGGTGTGGTGGGACAAATAATAAATTGCGAATGAGCGAATTGTGAATGAGTGAATAGCTTCGCAAGAAATAGAAATAGGCAGCGCTATTCACTCATTCACAATTCACTCATTCACTCATTGAAAAAACGATGACGACCGATCAGGCGATTGCGGAAATTACCGAACTCTTTGAGAAGCACGGTTCGGAGGATTATTACGGCGAACCGGTTTCGCAACTGGAGCATATGTTGCAGTCAGGGGCGCTGGCCGAGCGGGCCGGGGCGGATGAGGAAACCGTGATTGCGGCTTTTCTGCACGACATCGGGCACTTGCTGCCGTCGGACGTTGCCGAGGATCACATGGATGATTACGGTCGAGTCGATCACGAGAAGCTGGGGGCCGACTGGCTGCGTGAACGCGGTTTTTCGGAGAAAGTGGCCCAATTGATCGAACACCACGTCAACGCCAAGCGGTATCTGACCTACAAAAATCCGGCGTATTTCAACAAACTGTCGGAAGCCAGCCTGAAAACGCTGGAATTTCAGGGCGGGCCGATGACGTCCCAGGAAGCCGCTGCGTTTGAAACCAATCCGTATTTCCGGGGCATCTTGCAGGTGCGTGGCTGGGACGAACTGGCGAAAGAAACCGATGCCGACACGCCCCCGGTGGAACACTACCTGGCCCTGTGTCGCCAGTACCTGGAGCGTAATTAAAAGAAAAGCCCCGACGGAAACGCCGGGGCTTTTAGTATAAACTGGTTCGGACTGTATTAAGCCGCAACCCGGAACGCCTGCTGATCGCCCTGTAGCATCGGTTCGATCACGGTTTGCAGCCGTTCGCGCAGAAAACCTTCCTGTAAATACGAAGGCAGTTTGGCAATCAACTGGTTGTAGCTCTGTATCCCGAGCGCTTTGGCAATGTAAGCTTCGTGCACCGCATTGATGTGAGACACGATGTTGACCAGGCTCTCGTGGAATAATCGCACATCGATTTCTGACTCGACAAACCGTTCAATCTCGCGGTTGGTCGACGAAATCCGGAGTCGGCTCAGGGCATCGAAATACGTTGTGTAACCGATTTGCTTGCCCAATTGCTTGTATTGTTCCACCCCGAATTTCTGCAAAATTTTGCCGGTTTTTACACTGCGCAGGGCGGTTTTCGGGTTGTTCTGGATGGCCTGCCGCAATGCCTTGATGCGTTGATCACGGGAGGTTTTCAAAAACTGCGCAATCTCGATCTGGGCCGCCGACTCACGGGAAGGCAGCGTCAGATCCGGTTTGGCAATATCCAGCTTCGCCATCGGCAGCCGCATGGTCCGGTAGTTGTTCAGCGGACCGGAGGCATAAAAACCAACCGAAGCCGGGTAATAACCACGCACCACCATGTTGCCGATGCGACGGCGGATAATTTCTTCGTTACTGACCGGTTCGCCCATCGTGTGCAGGAACGCCCGGACGCTGAACAGAACGCTGTAATACGCCTGCGGGAACGTCCAGTGCAGCGAACTTTGCAGGTACTGATTATCATTGACGACCGGCGTAATCCGAAGGGCGTACTCGGCGCTCCAGCTATTGAGGAGCAGTTTTTCCAGCGACTTGATCTGTTCGTCGGTCAGCCGGGGTTCAAAATCCTGAAACAGCGGAAACCGGGTCAGATCGAACAGGTCGTCCTGCCGCTGGATGTGAAAATCGATCGCGAAAAAGTGGTTCAGAAAGACCTGCGCCGGGATCGATTTCCGCCAGGTTTCGTCCGCCGGTTGACCGGGCGTAAACGGCACTAATTTCCCTTCTTGGTTCATCGTATTTCCTGTGTTCGTGTTCATGTAAATAGAACAAAAAAAGGTCGGCTGATGTTCCGGTTTTAAGGATTATTTTATGTATGTATATTGCTGTTTTTCAATGGATTATGAATAAAAATGAATACCTGGGGTAATCGAATAAAACCAGAGCGAAAAACGGGCCTGGGTGGCCACTTTTAACGACGGTTTTGCGGGCTTCTAAACTTATCGCGCTGGCCCAGGTACAAGCCCGCCAGCACCATCGCCGTGCCAAGAAAGGTGTGAATCGTCAGCGGTTCGTCGAGCAGGAGGGAGGAGTAGGCAAAACCGAAAATCGGGCAAAGAAACAGCCAGAGCGACGCCTGCACCGCATCCTGCCGGACCAGGTAAAACCACAGTTGCAGGGCCGCGACCGAAACCGGGATGATCAGCCAGAAGACTGAGCCCCAAAACCGGGCGTCGTACTTCGACTGGTTAAAATCAGCGAAAACCAGCGTGAAGGGGAGCAACAAGAGGCCCCCAATCAACACCTGCCAGCCATTGATAACGAGCGTGGGCAATTGCCACGAAAACCGGGCATAATACACTGTAGCCGCTGATACCGACACCATGCCACCCAGCAGAATCAACAGCCCCGGTATGGTTGCGTAGCTGTTTTGCAGCAGCGGATAGGTCGCCAGCAACACCCCGCCCATGCCGATCCCGATCCCGGCCACTTCGTACCAGCGCACCGGTCGCCGAAGCCACAAGGCCGACAACAAGGTGATAAACAATGGGTTGGTCGCCGTGGAGAGGCTACCAATTCCAGCCGCTACATGCTTGAGCGCCAGCACAAAAGCGCCGAGGTAAAGGGTGGTGTTCAGCAGGGCAAAAACCGTCAGACGACCGAACTCGGTGCGATTCGGTAGCCCGTGTCGCTGGAAACCGTGGGCGACGAGCAACATCAGCGGACCGGCAATCAAAAAGCGTACAGTAGCCAGAATAAGCGGATCGGCGGAGAGAACGCCGAATTTGGTGGCGGCCGAAGCCGAAGCCCAGAGCGCGGCAAAAAGCAAACCGGGAAGCAAAAATTTCATGGCGCAAAGGTACGCCGGAGCCGGTATGCCTACCACTTCAACGCGGCATTTTTCCGTTTCAACGGATTCGCCACTAGGTTTGCTGCTCACACCTGCCATTTTTGATCCATCAACAGCAAATACAAACGACACATGAAAACATTAGTGCTGGGCGGTACGGGTACCGTCGGAAGTCAGGTAGTTCAGGAATTGCTGCGTCAGCAGCAATCGGTTCGGGTGTTGGTTACTTCGGCCGAAAAAGCCGCTTTGGTGCCGGAGGGCGTCGAAACCGTGGTCGGCAACATGGACCAACCGGCTACGTTGCCACCGGCCTTCGAGGGCATCGATCAAGTCTTTCTGCTAAACCGCCAGAGCCATACCGAAGTGGCCCAGGGAACCTACGCCGTGGCCGCTGCCCGCCGGGCGGGAGTGCGGAAGATCGTGTACCAGAGTGTTCATAATGTATACGAGGGCTTTCATATTCCGCATTTTCGCACGAAAATTTCCATTGAAAAAGCCGTCCTCTGGTCGGGGCTGAATTACACGTTTATTTGTCCGAATAACTTCTATCAGAATGACTTCTGGTTTAAAGACGGAATTGTCAACCACGGCCTGTATACGCAGCCATTTGGCGGTGTGGGCCTGAGCCGGATCGATGTGCGGGACATTGCCGAAGCCACCGTTCGGGTGTTGCTGACCGATGAGTTTGACGGCCAACGCATCCCGCTGGCCGGGCCGGACATCCTGACAGCCGACGATACGGCCCGCATTCTGAGCGAACAACTGGGTTACGAGGTTCGCTACGCCGGAAATGATCTGGAAAGCTGGTCGGCACAGGTCAAACAGTGGTTGCCGGGCTGGCTGGTGGATGACTGGGTCGAGATGTACCGGTTTTTCCAGAAACAGGGGCTGCGGGCGTCCGACGAAGATCTTGCCGTGCTCACCCAACTGCTGGGCCGGGAACCCCGGTCGTACGCCGACTTCGTTAGTGAATACGCCGGTGCGTTCAGCCGGGTAGGGGAATTAGTTTGAAAACCGTACCCCCGGACTTTAGTCCGGGTAGGTAATTCTAACTCCAGTAGTTGGTACTAGCTCACCCGGACTAAAGTCCGGGGGTACTTAAGGTCGGCGAATCCGAATTTTATTATTGGTCAAAACCGTAAAGGCATCCACCAGATCATTCTGATTCGCCTGTATCGCTTCTAGAATGATCTGGGCCTTTTCGAGTGTTGTCATTTTTGACAAGCGATAAAACAAAACACCATGGTGAACTTGCCCGTACCGATAGTGTAGTTCGCCAAAATCCTTATCCGCTGTCAGTAATAAATGGATGGCTCTAACAGCCTGATCCAAAACCTGACTGTCAGAAATGCCCTGATTCGATTCAGAAATGTACTGAACCTGATACCCATTTTCGCGCAACAAATTAACTATCCGGCTTTCAACGTTTTCATCTGCCAAAATGGTAATCATGCTGCCAGATCAAAAATGATGTCGTTACGAACGGCGTCTGCAGCATAATGCAAACAGGCGAAAATCGCTTCGCGCGTTAAATGAGGGTAATCAATCAGGATTTCATCAATGGGCTCGCCATAGGCAAGTTTTTCGACAATCAATTCCACCGTGATGCGGGTGCCCTTGATGATCGGCTTGCCGACCATGGTGGTCGGGTCAGTGGTGATATAATCCCGCCAGTTTATGTTGTTCATGGCTATTTTATTTTCTCAAATATACATTTAAAACCCAATCTTCCCTTTCCGGCCCCGGCCGTCGTTGCCGTCGACGTAGGCCTTCAACTCGGCGAGTTCTTTCTCGAAACCGCTGCTCAGAATCGGGAAACGGCACCAGGTTTTGGGGTCTACGTTCTCGTCGTCGAGGTGGAACGAGGGTGCATACCGTTCGCGTTTCCACTGGTTGCGGCTCCAGAGCCGGAAAAACCGGTCGACCGAAACGTACAACTGCTGGCGGTCGTATTGCCCTTCAAACGCCACCTCGACCTGCTGCATGACTTCCTTCGGCGACAGCTTGTCCCGAATACCGAATTTTTCGATGGCGTTCAGCACGTCGTACGGCATCAGGTCTTCCTCGTCGGTTTGCTTCTTGTCGAGCGGGCGGAGTTCGGCGGTCGGTTGCAGGTTGTTTACTTTCTGTAAGCCCTCGACTTTGATGGTGCCGCCGACGCCCACGGTTTCGAGCCAGCGCAGCCATCCCCGCAGGTAGTGCTTGTCGATTCCGGCGATGGGGGAGATGCTGCCCGCCGTGTCGCCGTCCATCGTCGCATAGCCCACCGACGCTTCCGAGCGGTTGGAGGTCGAGAGCAGCAGCGCATTCTGAATGTTGGCCAGCAGCCACGCGCTCGGAGCCCGCACCCGCGCCTGGATGTTTTGCAGCGCGACGTCATCAGTGTCCCAGCTAAGCTGTCGACCCAACTGCTCCTCGATCAGCTTGGTATACGTCTCGACCAGGCCGTTGATGTTGATGTTGTAAAACGTCGCGCCAATGGACTTCGCCAGCGATTCGGCCGACTCGTAGGTATCTTTCGAACTGTTTTCGGTTCCCTGATAAATCGTCGTCAGCAACGCGCTACAAATTTCTTCGACGGTTTTCAGACTCTGAATAGCCTTGATGTAACTCAATTTCTTCTTGAAGGCGTCCAGGCCAATGCTTTCGTCGGCCATCCGAATCATGAGCGACACCAGGGCCGCAATGGCCGACGAATCGGCTCCTCCGCTCAGCGACAACACAAAACCGTGCGAGCGACTTTTCCGCAGGTAATCGAACAGCGCCAGCGCCACGGCCCGCGCAAACTCTTCTTCCTTCAGATGATCCCCGCGCTCCCAGTATTCCAGTTCGGCCTTCTGCACGACCGGTTTTACCGGCGGAAAATCAAACTGAGCCGGTACACGCAGGTTCGGAAAGAGCCCGGCGAGGTTGACTTTGTTCTGGACCTGGCTCAACCGCGTGTCGTCGACATCAATGACGGCGGTGATAATCAGGTGGTCGGCGTAGCTGAAACGCGGCCCCGACACCAGCAACTGGCCGTTGGAGGCAATCATGGCATCGCCGTCGAAAATGGCCCGCCCCGACTCGTTGCCCAGCAGGTTGCAGTAAATATAGCTCACCCCGAACGCCCGTGATCCGTCGATCACAAACCGTTCGCGGACGTGGGACTTGAAAAAGGCGAAATGGCTGGCGCTCGGATTGAGGATGATATCGACACCCCGCTCGTAGAGGTGGCGGCCCGGCCGGCTGGCAATCCAGGCATCCTCGCAAATTTCAAAACCGATTTTTACCCCTGATACATCGAACAGCAGATCGCCGACCGGGTACGTAAACTCACCGATCTGGATTTCGTCGCGCACCCCGGCCGTCCAGGGCTGAAACCAGCGGGTTTCGTAGTGAATTCCGTTGTTAGCGAGCACCTGTTTGCAGACAAACCCCAGAATCCGTTTGTTGGCAATCAGACAGGCCGTGTCGTAGGTGCGGTTATTGGCCAGCCGCAGCGGCAGACTGACGGCGACGATGATGTCGGCGGTGTGCGGCACCAGTTCCAGCAGACTCTGTTTGGCCTGTTCGATCAGCTCGTGCGAGAAGAACATATCCTCGCAGCCGTAACCGGTGATACACAATTCGGGTAAACACAAAATGCTGACTTGCTGGCGTTTGGCTTCTTCAATGGCATCGATGAGGTTCCGGCGGTTGTGTTCCCAGGCCATCGGGATCTGGTTGACAACACCGGCGGCAACTTTTATAAGCTTCATAGAATGCGGTTGTTCTGTTTAGTCAGGGTTTCGGTTCCCTGGCGGGCAACGGTTTTTAGCAAGAGTGCCCGGTAGGGAAACACATTTTAAAAAACGAATGTTGGCCCGTTTGAAAACGAAGAACCGCAAATTAACGGTTATGGTCTAATTCCGATAAAAAAAACGTGCTGACCCCGTGCAGTCGGGCAGATTCTGCCAAAACCGCTCCGTTTATAACCCACGCAAAGCCTTGATTTAGGGAATGAAAAAAAAGTAGCAACCAGGCCTGGTTGCCAATCGCCCGAATTCGGTTATTTTGTATATGCGACCACTGTTCCTGTTTTGTAGTTTACTCCTTCTACTCGGCTCCTGCACGGCTAAAAAACAACATGATAAAACGGAATCGGAAGACATACTGGTTTCGGGACTCTCGGGAAAGGAATTGGCGATGGCGCATTGTGGCAGTTGCCATGCGTTTGTGAGCCCCGAATTGCTGGCAAAAACGAATTGGAAGGATGTGCTTCCGGCCATGGGACATCGCCTGGGAATTTATAGCGGGGGATCAAGGCCCGATAGTTTGTTTGATCCCGGCGTGAGCGGCACGTTGGTCCGGAACGCTGGAATCTATCCGGAAAAGCCGGTTTTGGCAAAAGAGGATTGGCGTAAAATCGAGGAGTATTACCTTCAGAACGCACCGGACACGATCCTGTCGCCCGTTCGCAACCACACCATTCGGATCGGGCTACCGCATTTCAAGTACAAAGAAGCTGCCTTTTCGCACCGGCCTGCGCTGACGACCCTCGTCAAAATTCTACCCGATAACCGAGGCATCGTCTTTAATGATGGCAAAGGCGCGCGCAATATTCTAACATTTCTTACCCCCGACCTTACCGAGAATTATAGCCTGGGATTGGGAGCAACGCCCATTCAATTTGATGAAAAAGCAAATGATCTCTACATCACAACGGTTGGAAAAGGGATATTTCCGAATGATGCCCCCGATGGAGCCCTGCTGCGCTGGGTAAAAAATGAATCGGGGCCAGGCTACAAACTGGGCAATATTGCGATCCCGGCTTTACGGCGACCCGTTTTTATGGCTTTCGGAGATTTAGACAAAGACGGGGCCGAAGATGTCGTAGCCTGTGAGTTTGGTAATCAAACCGGGCAACTGGCCTGGTACAAAAATAACGGCAGAGGGGGGTATGACCGGCGGATTTTACGGCAGAAACCCGGTGCGATCACGGCCATTATCAAAGACGCCAACCAAGATGGATTACCGGATATTTATGTGCTCATGGCTCAGGGCGACGAGGGTGTTTTTTTGTACGAAAACCAGGGATCGGGTCTGTTTCAGGAAAAACGATTGCTAACCTTTCTGCCGCTCAATGGCTCCCAGCATATGGAACTGGCGGATTGGAACAAAGACGGTTTTGATGATATCGTCTATGTCAGTGGCGACAATGCCGACAAATCACCGATCCTGAAGAAATACCACGGGATTTATATTTTTCTCAACGATGGCAAATCCAACTTTAAACAAGCCTATTTTTATCCGTTGAATGGCGCGTATAAGGCGATGGTGCGCGATTATGATCTGGATGGCGATCTGGACATTGCGGCTATCTCGTTCTTTCCGGACTATCTTCGCTACCCGGAAGAAAGCTTTATTTATCTCAGAAATAAGGGAAATCTGACCTTCGACGATTATTCGTTTCCCGAAGCTCCGAAGGGGAGATGGGTCGTAATGGATGCTGGCGACATGGATGCGGATGGCGATTGTGACCTTGTGTTGGGTTCGTTTGTTTATTTTATTCCCCAAGGCGATACCACCGGGCTCGGTAAAAAATGGATGACAACCGGGCCTTCCGTTGTTGTCCTGGAAAATACGATTCGGTAGGCTTTACCCTTAATGCCGGTTTTTCAGGGCATGCCGGAAACGGTTTTGAATTCATTTTCGGCCATTTGTCCCCGAATTATTCCTTCTGCTACATTTTCTTTTGAACCAGGCAACTTCCCGGCTCATCTTTGCATCTATTGATCTGAAACCACGCGGTAATTTTCCCAGCCCTACCAGTCATCCCGGCAAATTTGCCATCTATGTAAGATCAGGTTCTATGTAATGCATACTACTTAACTTTGCCATGTACTCTTAAGGAGCCGAACAGTAAACAACAACTTTTGAATCATTCGCAGTAAACAACAACCTACTAATAGCTTATGAAAACATTTATCACCATCGTGTGTGCATGGCTGGTTATGTCTACGGCAATTGCCCAAACTTCCCTCAAAGGCAAAGTTCGGGGTGTCGTCATCGACCAAGCGCAGAAACCCTCCGAGTTTGTTACTATTTTGCTCCTGAAAGCCAAAGATTCAACGCTGGTAAAAGGCGTTGTGACCAACGACAAAGGCCAGTATGATTTTGATAACGTGGCCGAAGGCGGTTATCGGGTCGCAACCTCCCTGGTTGGTTTTAAGAAAGTATATTCCGAACCGTTCACGATCGATGCCGCGAACGCGGAAGTTCAGGTCAAGACGCTGACGATGGTCGAGGAAGCCAAAAGTCTCAACGAGGTGAAGGTGGTGGCTAAAAAACCGTTTATCGAACAGGAAATCGACCGGACGGTGGTGAACGTCGAAAACAGCATTGTGTCGAGTGGAAATACCGCGCTGGAAGTGCTCGAAAAAGCCCCGGGCGTAACGATCGACCGGCAAAACGATAACGTACAATTAAAGGGAAAATCCGGCGTTATTGTGATGATTGACGGGAAACAGACGTACTTGTCGGGCCAGGAGGTTGCCAACCTGCTGAAAAATACACCGAGTGATAACATCGAGAAAATCGAGATCATCACTAATCCGTCTTCGAAGTACGATGCCGCCGGAAACGTTGGAATCATCAACATCCGGATGAAGAAAAACAAGAACTTCGGAACCAACGGAACGGCCATTGCCGGGGTGGGCTACGGACGCTACGAGAAGGCGAACGCGAGCCTGAATCTAAATCACCGCGTCGGCAAAATCAATGCGTTTGGCAACTACAGTTATTTTCATAACCGCCGGTTTCAGGAAAATGAACTGAACCGGGTGATTCCCTTCAACGGGACGGTTACTTACTTCGACCAGGAATCCAAACGCGCCAATCGGTTCGATGGGCATACGTTCCGGACCGGTGTCGACTACTTCATCAACAAGAAAAGCACCATCGGCGTGCTGGCCACCGGTTTTATCAACGACTGGCGGCAACCAAACGGGATCAACAACACCATCATTCGCGACGCGTCGGGGCAGATCACGCTGAAACCGACGACCGATGTCTCGGTGAAAAACAAATGGTCGAACGTGACAGGGAACGTAAATTACAAGTACGATTTTGACGGAAAAGGCCGCGAACTAACCGCCGACCTCGACTACTCGCGCTTCAACGGCGATTCGTACAACAACCTGAACACGACGTACCGGAACGCCAACGACAGCATTGTGCAGCCGGCGGCTCTGGTGCGGAACGATATGCCGTCGACCATCGACATCTGGGCGTTCAAATCTGACTATGTGCATCCGTTGAAGAAAGGCGCGAAGCTGGAAGCCGGGGTAAAAAGCAGTTCGGTGAAATCGGGCAACAACCTGGTCTACGAAGATTTTATCGACGGTCGCTGGGTGGAGAATGCCAACCAGAGTAACCAGTTCAAATATACCGAAAACATCAACGCTGCGTACGTGAACTACGCCGGGAAGCTTAACAAGAAAACCAGCATTCAGGCCGGTTTGCGGCTGGAGAACACGTTCTCACGTGGTAACTCGGTGACGCTCAACAAGGTGGTCGACCGGAATTACACAAACCTGTTCCCGACGCTGTTCGTGTCACGTCAACTGGATACCAACAACGTCCTGAATGTGTCGCTCAGCCGCCGGATCGATCGGCCAAACTACCAGAACCTGAACCCATTCCGGTTTTACCTCGACCCGTATACGTACCAGCAGGGTAACCCCTACCTGAAACCGCAGTTTACCAATTCGGTGCAGGTGACGCACGTGTATAAAGGGAAATTCTCGACCTCGCTAAGCTACAGCCGCACGACCGACGTGATCGTGAACGAAGTGCCGGGCCAAATTCCGGAAGAGAACATCACCTACGTGACGACCGACAACTTGGCGACGCAGGACAACGTGAGTTTGACGATGAGCTTCCCCGTAACGGTGACGAAATGGTGGAACATGCAGAACAACATCAACGTCAATTACAATAAATTCGATTCTCCGTACCTCGGAGCACAGTATAATGTCGACTTTGTTGCCTTTAATGTATACACTTCACAAAACTTCGTCCTGCCCAAAGGCTTTACGGCTGAGGTATTCGGATGGTATAACTCAAAAAGCGTATACGGTTTTTACACGGCGCAACCGATGGGGGCTTTTGGCTTCGGGGTGCAGAAATCGTTCATGAATAAAAAGGCATCGCTGAAACTGAATGTGAATGACCCCTTGTGGCTCAACCGGTTTTCAGGATATGCGAAGTATCAGGACATTGATTTCCGGATCAAGTCGCGTTGGGAAAGCCGGGTTGCCCGTCTGACGTTTACGTATCGCTTTGGCAATCAGAATGTGAAGGCGGCCCGTCAGCGCAGCACCAGCACCGAGAGCGAGCGGAACCGGGCCGGGGGCGGAAATAATTAAATAAACGTTAAATAAAGCAAACGGCGGACAGTTTTTCACCGATCCGCCGTTACTTTAAAAGATAATTAGTTTAGGTTAAGAAAGCAGAAAGCCATTCCCACGTTGAGGAGTGGCTTTTTCGTGTTTTAAAAATAGTGTAATGACAGCCAAATTCAAAATATCATTTGGTAAAACAAGTTTTTGTCAATTGATAAAATTGTAACTATCGGCCCGTAATAATTTAATAATCATAAAAAAAGGCCCGTTTGCATGGCCTTTTTTATGATTATCGGAATGATAATTTTTTTTTAATCAATTATCATTTAGGCATCTAAAGCGGCTACTCCCGGTAGAGTTTTGCCTTCCATGTATTCGAGCAGGGCACCACCACCCGTTGAGACATAGCTCACGCGGTCGCCATACCCGGCGTTGTTGACGGCCGAAGCCGAGTCTCCACCACCGATCAGCGAGAAAGCGCCGTTGTCTTCCGTTGCTTTTACCACTGCATCGGCAATGGCGTTGGTACCTGTGGCAAAATTCGGGAATTCAAAGACACCCATCGGACCGTTCCAGAGGATGGTTTTTGAAGCTGCCACCACGTCGGCAAACTGTTTAACCGTATCCGGACCAATGTCCAATCCTTCCCATTCGTCGGGAATCTGGCCGGTTGCCACCACCTGGCGGTTGGCGTCGTTCGAGAAGTCGTCGGCAATCACGTTGTCGACGGGCAGGTACACATTTACACCCTTTGCTTTCGCTTTTTCGAGCAATTCGAGCGCCAGCCCCTGCTTGTCGGCTTCGAGCAGCGATTTGCCAATGTTGCCCCCCTGCGCTTTAGAGAACGTGTAGGCCATGCCGCCCCCAATGATCAGGTTATCGACTTTGTCGAGCAACTTCTCGATGATCAGGATTTTGTCCGAAATCTTGGCTCCACCCATGATCGCCGTAAACGGACGGTCGGCGTTTTCCAGCACGCGCTGGGCGTTATCCAGTTCGGCCTGCATGACATACCCGCAGACTTTATCCGTAAAAAACTGAGCAATCACCGCCGTGGATGCGTGGGCGCGGTGGGCGGTTCCGAAGGCGTCATTTACCCAGACATCGCCGAGTTTCGACAGTTTTTCGGCAAACGCCACATCGCCTTTTTCTTCCTCTTTGTAAAACCGCAGGTTTTCCAGCAGCAACACTTCACCCGGTTTCAGGGCATCGGCCTGCTCCTTTGCGGAGTCACCAATGCAGTCGTCGGCAAATTTTACCGAAACGCCGAGCATGATCGACAGCGGACCAACGAGGTGTTTCAGCGAGAATTTATCTTCCGGACCGCCTTTGGGCCGTCCCAGGTGCGACATCAGCACGCATGAACCGCCGTCTTTCAGAATTTTATTGATTGTCGGCAAGGTGGCTTTCATCCGTGTGTCGTCCGTAATCTCAAATTTATTGTTCAGCGGAACATTGAAATCGACCCGGATCAGGGCACGTTTACCGGAAAAATTGTAGGCGTCTAAGGTTTTCATACGACAGGTTTCCTGTTGGTTGGCAAAATCCGCCCGAACTTAGGAGTTTTTACCCAAACGCAACAGCCCTCTCCGTAGCTTATTGAATTAGTAATAAATTATGCGGTATTGTTACAATTTTATGGTTCGTAGTTTGGAAGAAGATGAAGTTAAATGAAAATCGGAATATAAGTACGCCGGAGCGCTGCTCCGGTGAATTTTAAAAGAGGAAGTCGAAATTAGATAAAAACCGGAAATCATTATGCAAAACAGCCATATCATAATACAAAGCGTAGGAAGCTAGAATTGGCTCCATTAATGTTGCCGCATTTGATCCAGATCCCCTTCCCAAGCTACTTTTCCCCGTAAGTTCAGAAGATCTTTTCGCCTTAACATCTTAACATAGATATCCAATGCCTGCTCAATGGCTTCTTTTTTTGTTTTCGCTTGGCTGAGTTCCATCGCCTGCCGTAGCAGGTCATCCTGAATATCGATGCTTATCTTCATGATTTACATTGCATTATGTACAAATGTAGACGAATCTTTCCAAGATTAATACCGCTCCCCGCTGCCGCCCCCGCCGAAGTCGCCCCCGCCAAACCGCAGATCATCTTTGGGTGTCAGGTGCCCGGACGTGGTGTGAATGGTCGACAGGAGTTCGGCATTCGGCAGAAAATCTTTGGGGGACTCTTCATCCGGCCGGTCGGTAAAGCCGTACCGGGGAACGCGCAAATACCGGATCAGAAGAATAGCCGTCACTATCAGCAAAATACCATTGATAATGAGGTAAAGTTCCAGCGAAAACTGTGGATGGTAATACCGCCAGGTGGCCAGCGCCAACCCCCAGCCAACGACTCCCATAATCAATAAAGGCCGCTCTTTTTGCCGAAGGCCGAAATAGAGTAAGGCTATTGGAGTCGTGATCGTGAGAAACCAGAACAAACCTGCCCACGCGATTTCGGGCGCTTCGGCCGGGCGCAGATCCAGCGTCCAGTAATTGAATTGCCGGACTGCAAAATAATTGCAACTGATCAGCAGCAGGCTCAGCGACAGCCATTCCAGCAAGATAAAATTATCCCGCCAGTAGACAAGTTGATCTCGGTTTTCGTATAGCCGGGCTAACACATACATACCCACGGAAACCATCAAGAGCACAAATGGCAGGAGTTGCTTACCGAAGGAAAACGCAAGCATCAAATCGAACATGCCAATTGTTATGGTAGCAAAAGCCGCCATTGTCAGCAGCAAATCGCTGTAATACCAGACGCTCAATAACACAAGAGGTAATAGCAGAAAACAGTATTGCCAAAGCGGCAACTGATCCGGAAAAAGCCCGACAAACCCGCCACACACTAACGCCACTGCCGCCACAACCATCGCATTGTCGACGCCGGAGCGGTAGTAGTGCCGACTTTTGATTAGATAACCGACTAACAGCCCGATCCCCAGTCCGAAAGCGATGTTAAAGAGGCTGTAGAGAATGTCGTTGTCGAACAACTTTGCGAACAAGGTTGTCAGTAAGAAATAACTTCCGCTGATGGCAACGATGGAGAAGACAAACAAACCGACTTCGATAAAACCGTTTGAGGGCCGAAAACCGACCGGAAACCTGGCCTGTATCCGCTGTTCGGTGGCTTCATCCAGCAGACCCTGCCGACGCCAGCTTGCCGTGTACTCCAGGATTTGTTTGTTGCGAACCCAGGTTTCGTTATAGGCTTTCATGGACAAAGAGCGAAAGAGTGAAAGAGCGTTCGGAGGTTCGTTGTCAGATGGAACGGCTGTTGGAAAGATAAATCGTGATGCCGATGCCGGTTATGATCCAGTAAAGATAGGTTGCTTCGTCGCGCAGGTGTAGGTAGTGAAACACCAGGTACGTGACGCCAATGTAGCCGTAAAGCGTGCTCATAAGCAGAAATAGAAACGAATGATTCTGCCGGGCATACCAGTCGAAGGCAACGCAGGTACCAGCCAGGGCGAGGGTAAACCACAGATGGTATTCCACGAAGTTGAACAGGCCGGCGAGCAGCGCGACCAGCAGCAGGTTGCCCGCGATGCTCAGCGTCGTAACGGTAAAGTGTTGTTTGATACGTTGCCGGTCCAGCACCAGCGCCCCGACCATCAGCCCCAGGCTCAGGGCAAGGGCCGAGAGCAGCACCGTCATGTCTTTCAGGTTACCTTTGAAGTAAAACTCCAGTGGCCGAACCGTCACGCCAATCCATGAGATCAGGGCCGTCAGGCCCATCGCTAATACACCCCGGTGATCAAAACCGTAGGCCAGAGCCAGAAACAGAAGGGCGGGCAAAAAGGTTACCAGACCGTAGCGGGTGCCGAAAATCGTATATTGGTATTGTAAGTATCCTTCCAGCGTCAGGAAAAGCAGGCAGCCGAGCAGCAGCGCATAATCGCCGAAGGGCGAACGGCTGTGGCTGCGGGCGTAGGAAAAAGGGCCGCGAAACCGGACCGCAAAGGCAAAACAGCCCGCGCAAAGCACCGAAAGGGCCATAATGAGCAGATTATGCCCAATTCGGTCAATGTATTTGTAAATCAGCCAGCCCGCCCCGGTTGTGAACAGCAGAATGCCAACGTACAGAACGGATCGTAATTCCCAATGGACCGAAAACGGTTTTTGGGACTCAACCGACTGAATTACCGTTCGTTGTTTCTCGTCGAGCAGACCGCGATCTGCCAGTTCCTGCAATACCCGTTCCGGGGACATATTATGAAAAAATGGTGTTATCCTTATAACGGCAAAGATGGGTAAATGGATTGAAAAATATGGCAAACAGACCCCAGCAGATCGAACTGCCTCCTAAATACTACCTTGACTATTTTCGATACCTGATCGGTTTCGTCCAGCGAATGTACGGGCATCTACTGAACGATGCGGAAAAGGAATTCATCCGCCGGTTCAACGCGCTGACCGAGGACGCGCAGTGCATGTACGTGCGGTTCAGCAACCGGCGGGGGACTTTCTTCCGGATTCAGAAACTGCAATACAAAGAGATTGACGACCTTCCGGCGGCTGTGGGCGAACTCCTGATCAACGGGTTTATCGAACGGCTCAACCCGCACCACGAACTGCTCGGTGAGGAGGTCCTGAACACGTTTACCAAGCCCGAATTGCTGGAACTGCTGCCGCTGGAACCGGAAGAACTCAAACCACTGGGCAAAGCCAAAAAAGAAAATATCGTACGGTATGCGCTGCACGAACTGGCATTTTCGAAAATTGTCGAAAGCCTGACGAAGTACGAAACCGTCGTGAAGCCGAACTTCGATGCGGAAGTGATGATGCTGAAGTACCTGTTTTTCGGCAACCGCTCGGGCGACATGACCGAGTTTGTGATCCGGGACCTTGGCATGGTGACCTTCGAACGCTACGACGAGTCGAAGCTGACGGCCCGGTTTTCGACCCGCAAGGAGGTGGAAGACAAGCTGTTGATTTCGCTGACCAACGAGGAGTTTCGCGAACTGCGGGATTCGGTGACGCCCCCGGAAGACGTTTTCAACTGGTTTATGAACTGGGACGAAGCCAAACCGACCCTGAGCGAAATTGCGATGCCGGGCTACGCCAAACTTGTTACGCACGTTGGCGGTTACCTCGAACGGCAGAAACTGCCTGAACAGGCCATGCAGGTTTATGGCCTGACCGACCGCGTTCCGGCCCGCGAACGGCGGGTGCGGCTGTTGTTCAAATCGGGTCTGGCGGAAGAAGCGTTGGCCCTCTGCGATGAAATCGCGCTGAACCCGCAGAACGCCGAGGAGCGGTATTTTGCCAACGACTTTCGGGAGAAAATTTTGAGCGCAGGCGAAAAAAAACGCAGCCGGAAGGCCACCACCCGGTTTTTGTCCGACGCCGAAAGTGTCGATATTCCCGCGATTTACCGGCACCACGTCGAAGCGGGCGTCATGAACCACTTCTTCGAAACCGGCTGGGAAGCGGCTTTCACCGAAAATTACCCCTGGCGCGGGTTGTTCGGGCTGGTGTTCTGGGATATTATCTACGACGCCAACGTGCAGGCCATTCACCATCCGCTGCAACGGGCACCGTCGGATTTTTACCTGCCGGATTTCTACGTAAAGCGGGAAGAACAGTTGAAAAAGCGCCTGGCTGATCTGAAAACCCGCGACGACTGGAAGCGCCACATTGAGACGGTTTTTATCGAAAAATACGGCATCACCAACGTGCTCGTAGACTGGAACGAAGAGCTGCTAAACCTGAATCGGCAAATGGTTGAGGTGCTCGAACCGAAGCAATTAAGCCTGATTTTGCTCGAAATCTCGCGGAATCTGCGTGAAAATACGCGCGGTTTTCCGGATTTGCTCGTCTGGAACGAACAGGGCGACTACGAATTCATCGAAGTCAAATCCCCCACCGACCACCTGGGGGCCCAACAACTCCACTGGCTGGAGTTCTTCCAGCTTATCGGCGTCCGCTCTCGCGTCCTCCGCGTTCTTTGGAAGAATTAAGAGTTATGAGTTGGCTCCGCCGTTTCCTGTAAAGTGGCGGAGCCAACTCATAACTCATAACTCTTAATTCCGGAACGGAGAAAGACGGGGAAGCGGACTTCGCGCTCGGCGGGACCCCAGAGCGGTTCGAGGTCTTCGGCGAGGCTCAAAACCGGGTCGGCGCCGTGCTGGCGGAGGTACTTCTGCACGCTCGACCAGGTTCGGATGTAATTCAGAAAACGATCTAATGTCCAGTGGCGGTAGATGGTAAATTCGTGCTGCTCGACGGCCTCGAACGGGAACGGAATCCGGGCGTAATGGTCCTCGACGTGTCGGCGGTTTTCATCCCAATACGGGCCGATGATTTCTTCGTAAAAATGCAGAAAATCCGGGTCGATGGTCGGATTGATCTGAGCGCCTGCGTAGCCCCATTCGGCCACTACGGCCCCCGGTTTGGCGACGCGCCAGACTTCCCGATGAAACGCTTCGGCGTCGAACCAGTGCAAGGCCTGCGCAACCGTGATCAAGTCAAAGGACTCGTCGGCAAAGGGCGTTTGTTCGGCCGGGCAAACCGTGTAGCGGATGTTGGGTTGCTGCACGGCGTTTTCGAGTTGCTGCGCGCTGATGTCCGTGGCTTCGACCTGCTCAAAAGGCGTTGCCAGCACCCCGGCGACCTGCCCGTTGCCGGTGGCGCAATCCCAGGCTTTCCGGCGGTTGGGCACCCGCGCGAGCAGGTAGGCGTAAAGTTCGGGCGGGTAATCGATCCGGTATTTGGCGTAGAGATCGGCGTGGCCGGAGAAGCGGTCGAGGGTTGCCATGAGTGGGGTGGTTAGGGAATGACTTTTTTCCGCAATTTCGAGGTAAGGATGTAAATTTCTGGCGGGTAGGCTATATTTTTGCTTCCGTCGGAAACCGCATCCGGGGTCGGCAGGTTATCTAGGCATAAAATTCAGTTTTTTTGGCAAGCGCGTTAAACGTTGGCCGATGGCTGCGGTCTAAGCTGAAAAACCGGTCGGATGTTGGCGCATACAGTGTCGGCATATAACTTTGCTGGTCGGATTACCATTTAATCTTAACTCATTAGCTTTTAATCGCATTTACATGAAAAAAACGTTCGGAATGCTCATTGCAGGGGTATTGGCCGCAATCTCCTTCGACAGTAACGCTCAAACTGTAATACCTGACGATATCAAGGGGTTGCTGCAAAAGAATGCCTGTCTGGCTTGCCACAATCCGGATACGCGTCTGGTAGGCCCTCCTTACAAAGAGGTTGCGAAGAAAAAATATACGGATGCGCAGATTGTTGAACTGATCTACGACCCCAAACCGGAGCATTGGCCGGGTTATCCGCCGATGGCTGCGCTGAAAAACGTACCGAAAGACGAAGCCCTGAAAATCGCCAAGTGGATCAACTCCCTGGACGGCGGTGCAAAAGGTGGCGCTAAAAAACCGGCTGCCAAGAAAAAGGCATAATCGTTTACTGCTTTAACAATGACGCGTCCCGGCCAAAAGTCGGGACGCGTTTGTTATTAAAGGGCATCGGTATTTATGATCTCATGCCAGATTTTTATGATTCGATCAGTTCGTGGGCTGGCTGTGGCATACTCCAGGTGAACCGAAATACATTCATGTCGGTTTGGATGTTGTAACAACTGTTGTATCTCATTGACTAAATACGAACGAACCGAGACCGGGCTGGCTTTTATCTCATCTGCAAGCTCAACCCGGTTGTCGAACAAATAAACGATGTCCTCAAAATCGCTATTTCCTCGCAGGTCAGCGCCATGTCGCTGAGATTTGAAATCTTCCAGTTTGGTAGCAAGAAAATAGGGTGCAGAAAGGATGGGAATGCTATACGCTTTCCCAATCTGATAGTCAACGGTATGGGCTAAGCCTTCTGAATACCATTTGTTTGTAAACCCCAATACGGAGGATTCTGTTGGCATAATATCAACTGTAATGCCCTGATAAATATATCTGCAAATAACATCGGACATTATATCATTCAAAAAACCGAGTTGCAGAATCTTCACTTCTAATTTGGCGGGATCGTTGTAATTCACCAATGCTACAACCACATCGATGTCTTGTGTTGGTCTGGCTTCTGCTGCCGCCAGATCAGTGGCATAGAGTTGGACCGTGGCTCCGCCTACAAAGACAAACTTTTCTTCCAAGGTAGCCAGGGCGTCAGCAACGCGGCATAAGTGGGTTACGTTAACGTCTTGTGCCATTAGTTAACCAATATTCTTTTTTTCAATTCTTCTATTGCCAGGTTGACTTCGCGGGCTCTTCCGATCCGGATCGCATCGGTTAAGGCGAGTAACTCGTACAGCCGTTCGTCGTTTTGGATGGCGATGGCTACGCTCGGATAGAGGGGTTCGATAGCCTGCCCTCTGGCCGTGCCGTTTGCATAAGGCCATACGTAGACTTCTTTAGAAGAGATTAAGGAAGAAAGCGGTTTGGCAGAATGCGCCGTTGGAATTCCCCGGGCTATGGGGCCGGGTTGTTGGGGAAAGACGTATTTCAAGCCGTATTGCAGAAAATCCAGCAAGGCTAATGATTTTACCGTTTGATTCGCCGGGGCATATAGTCCTGCGTATGACGAGCGGGCTAACGACTCGGTTACTTCGGCTGGGCTAATGCCGAGTTCAGATGCAATGACTTTTTTAGGAAGTGGATTAAAGAACGATAAAGGTTTAAATCTGGAAATGGCTAATTGGCTATTCTCACTGCCTGTTATAATCTGCCCATCCGATACTTTATAATCGTGGATTTCCTTAGCATGCGCAGCTACCTTGAGCAAGATCATTACGTCCTGCGGGCGCATTCCGTTGTGCTTTTTCATAATTTGCGATTTGCAAATTATGAAAAAGCACATTAAACAAATAGTAAAGCAAGCGGTTTATTTATTCGACCTAAATCTTTTTGATTGGGCGAATGGTGTTTGTCGCAAAAGATAGTAGTTCGGATGAGACTTATATTAAAACCCCTCATCCACCGGTGGTTCGCTGAAAATCCGCTGGCGGACGGCTTCGTACAGGATCACACCCGTCGCCACCGAAACGTTCAGCGATTCGACCTGACCCACCAGCGGAATCCGGGCGTGGTGGTCGGCCAGGCGGAGGAGTTCTTCCGAAATCCCGTCGTCTTCCGAGCCCATGATCAGGGCCGTTGGGCCGGACATATCGACATCGTAGAGGTAATTGTCGGTTTTCTCGGTAACGGCGATGACCTTGATACCCGAGTCTTTTAGGTATTTTACGGTTTCTTCTAGATGAACTTCGCGACAAACCGGCAAATGGCTCAGCGCGCCCGACGAGGTTTTCATGGCGTCGGCGTTGATCAGGGCCGCACCCCGGGCCGGAATCACAATGCCCTGAACCCCAGCACATTCGGCTGTTCGGGCAATGGCCCCGAAATTGCGGACATCCGTAATGCGGTCGAGCACCAGTAGCAGCGGCACCTGGCCCTGCTCGTAAACGCCCGCAATCACGTTGGAGAGCTTGGCGTAATGAATGGCCGAGACGAAGCAAATCGCGCCCTGGTGGTTTTTCCGCGTGATCCGGTCGAGTTTTTCGGCCGGAACCCGCTGAATGGTCACGCGCCGTTCGAACGCCAGTTGCTGAATTTCGGGAAAGCTGCCCTCTTTGACCAGGTAAAGCCGGTCAATATCCTTGCCCGAACGCAACATTTCGGTGACAGACTGGATGCCAAACACCATTTCCTCGCTGGAATATTGTTTGGGCTTATGCTGATGATACGGATTTACTCGCGAATTGCGCCGGTTCTCCATGCTTCGACGACGGGATACCAGACGGGTTGATACTCCACATATCGCACCAGTTCGTAGTGATCCTCGACAAATTGATTCGGTTTTCGATTGAATGTAAAATTGATTTCCGACACGTTGGCGCGCTGGTTATACACCCAGACCTCGCGGTCGCGGCTGCGCTGGACGCGGTCGGGTGGACCTAACACGATGTAAATCATGCCTTTGTCGGTTTTCCAGCCTTCCTTGTAGGTCGTGAAGAGCCGGTTGGCTTCCTCAACCCGGCCATAGTACGCCCGAATGGCCCCTCGTGCCAGATTCTGATCCCCGCCCATCAGCGTCAGCCAATAGCGGTCGAGGGCTTTTTTAAAATCCGGGGCCGAATTTAGGCCGTTGATTTCGGTATTGGTGCTAACGTACAAAACCGGCTTGACCAGTTTTTCGGGCCGCGTCAGTTTCGGGAAACGCTTGTCGGCCACCACCAGACCGATGCCGTAGGTGTCGGCGGTATCTTCCAGGAAATAATACAGACCTTCTTCTGGCAGTGAGAATGGCTGATTGGTCGTCACGCTCAGGGTTGTGTCAATGTCCAGCGTCTTTGAGGCCGGGCGGGGCGTGGTGTTCATCGGTGACTGGGCCGGATCAAAATCGTGACGATACCGGTACAGGTGCAGCGATTTGGTCACGGTGCCGTTCACATCCCGGATCACGACGGTATCCCCGGCATTGACAAAGTGGTGCAATTGGGGTAGGCTGGTTTTCGGGTTGAAAAGGGCAAACCGGTCACCCAACTTGGCGGTTTTGAACCGAATCGGCAGGTCGTTCAGTACTTTCCGGCCGGTGCTAATCTCCGTGATCTCGTTGAGCATGACGCCGTTGACGGCTTTCTCCGGTTTTTTGATATCGAAGAAAACTATCAACACATCGCCGGATTCGGGCGACGCGTCGCGGATGACCGACTCGCCTGTGAGCGGCACATTGCCGTAGCCCAGCCGTTCGCGGCTGTTGTAGTCCGGGTAGATCACGTAATTATACATGAACTGGGACGTAAAGTCTTCGATGGTCGCCTTCTGGTCGCCTTTTCGAACCATGACGTTCATATAAACCCGGATCGTTGACGAATCTTTGCCCAGAAAGAACCCTTTCGTCGAAACCACTTTCCAGGTAGACGGAGTGGATTGCTGAGCGGGCTGCGCGGAGGCCGTTTGGGGACGGCTGGCCGGGCGCTCGGCCACGCGTTCGCGTTCGGTCGGACGCTCGACGCGGTTGGTGGCGGTTTCTGTCGGTTTATTCCGTTTTCCCGATGCACAGGCACCGAGCAGCATGGTACAAAAAAAGAGAATGACTAGTCGCATACTGATCAAAAGCTATTCTTCACTAGAACGAACAAAGCCGGCAATCCCATCAATGCCAACGCTTTATTTCTTCGATTTACCCGCAACCCCCTGAAGGAAGCTTAGCTCTGCCATTTTTAGCCCCCTTCAGGGGGGTGTGGGTAAACTTATTTCTTAGCCAGATAAAAGAAATCCAGACTTCCGGCGGGGATATTCGTCAATTGGTAATCCGTGTATTGGATTTCGGCCGCCAGACTGTCTGCTTCCAATAACTTGTTTCGGTTCAGACGGTTCAACAAATCGTACGGAATCTGGAGCATCCAGCGGGGCAGGCGGTGTTGCAGATCGAACACATCGTAGCGCGTAATCTTTTCCACCGATTTTTTATTCCGCTCGTAGTAGTCCATTACTTTTCCATTGCCGTGAATGCCCCGCGTTTGTACAGCGGGAAAATACCGCAAGATGAGTTTTTTCAATTCCTCGGCTGTGTATTCCCGGACATGCCACGGATTGCGGGTCAGGGAAAAAAGCCGGTTCACGGTCGTCAGCAGCAACGTTCCACCCGGTTTCAACACCCGAAACGCTTCTTTGACGAACAGATCGTCATTTTCAATGTGTTCGATGACCTGAAACGTAACGATGTAGTCAAACGTGTTATCGGCCAGCCCGCTCAGGGGCGGAATATTCGCCTGAATGAAAGTCGATTGTGGGTATTCCTGCCGCAGCGACTGAATCAAAGCATCGTTTTTGTCGATTCCGGTATAGTGATCAGCCGCCTGCGTCAGCAGTTGCAGGCCCCGTCCCCAGCCACAGCCGATTTCGAGTACCTTGCCGTGCACAAGCTGAGCCGCTTCGACGTACGGAAACAGCAGCCGCTGGTGAACGGGGTTGTCAGACGCAATCTCGGCGGAGGTTATTTCGGTGGTTTTGTACATAGATTCTGAACTCGGATTCTAGGGATTGAAATGATTGATTGGATTTAAAAACAATGATGATTCTTTTTAAATCACTGATCATTGTGATCATAACAATCATTGTAATCACAGTCCAAAGATACGGGATTTGCCAGAGCTTTAAAATTCTGTGGTGAAAGGAAGCCGTGCGGACGGCTGTTTATTCCTTCCCAGGTCGGTTGGCCTGTTTGATGGCTTTTCCGATTTCGTCCCACTGCTCGGGCGTAACGGTTTCGAGGTGATTGAATTCGCCCGCCGACAGCACTTCCCCGCCGTCGAGGGTAATGCACTCGCCGGTCAGGTAGGCCGAATAATCCGACAGCAGATAAGCCGCCAGGTTGGCGAGTTCCTGGTGGTCGCCGACGCGTTTGAGCGGAATGCGGCTGGTGGGGTCCATCATCTGCACGAGCGGTTCGGGAAAAAGCCGTTCCCAGGCTCCCTTGGTCGGAAATGGCCCCGGGGCGATGGCATTCAGGCGAATCCCGTATTTGGCCCACTCCGCTGCCAGCGATTTGACCAGGATCAGTGCCCCGCCCTTCGCCACCGCCGACGGAACTACGTAGCCCGAACCCGTGCTGGCGTAGGTCGTTGAGATGTTCAGCACCGTCCCCGGAATCTGGTTTTCGATCCAGTATTTCCCCACAGCCAGCGTGAAGTAGTACGTTCCGCGCAGGACAATATCGACTACCACGTCGAAGGCTTTGTACGATAACCGCTCGGTGGGGCTGATGAAGTTGCCCGCCGAGTTGTTGAGTAGCCCGTCGATCCGGCCAAACCGCTCAATGGTTTGTGTGATGACATGCTCGATTTCCAGCGGATTCCGGACATCGCAGGCCAGTGGCAACACCTGTCCGCCGGTTTCGGCCATCAGTTCGGCCGCCGTCGCTTCCAAAACCGGCCGCTTTCGGCTGCAAATGACAATGTTGGCACCCAGTTGAAGAAAATACCGGGCCATCGACTTACCCAGTCCCGTGCCACCCCCGGTGACGATAATCGTTTTATCGGTCAACGCTCCATCCCGGAGCATGCCTTCTGCTTTGATCATGTTCTTACAGGTTTACGGTTTTCAGTAAACAGTTTTCAGTTTTGGGTTTACCGTATTCAGTTATCTAGCTTACAGCTTTAGGCCTTCACCAACCGAAAACCGTTTGCCGAAAAGAGTATACCGTAAACTATAAACCGTAAACTGTAAATCATAAACCTAAACTAACACTATTTTCGCGTGTAAACTATAATCGTATGCATCCCGAAACACTTGCCATCTACCAAAGCCGGATGGCCGATGCCAACGCCGGAGCCGTTGTGCCGCCGATTTACCTGACAACCACTTTTGAACGGGAAGCTGATGGTTCCTTTCCGCACGGACACATTTACGGACGGGCCAGCAACCCCAACCGCGACGCGCTGGAAGCGGCTCTGGCAACGCTGGAAGGCGGTTTTGCTGGGCTGGCGTTCAGCTCCGGGCAGGCCGCCACGATGACGCTGCTGCTGGGCCTGCGCCCCGGCGATCATGTTATCATCGGTGAAGATGCCTACCACGGCACTCCGGCGCTACTCGAAGAACTGTTTCATCCGTGGGGACTGACCTACACCCGCGCCGATATGACCAATCTGGACGATGTCCGGATTTCCATCCACGAAAATACCCGATTGATCTGGATCGAAACACCGTCGAATCCGCTGCTGAAAATCGCCGATATTCAGGCCATTGCCGATCTGGCGCACCAGGCCGGGGCGTGGTGTGCCTGCGATAACACCTGGGCGACATCCGTGTTGCAACGCCCACTCGACCTCGGCTGCGATGTGGTCATGCACTCAACGACTAAGTACATCGGCGGCCATAGCGACGTGCTGAGCGGGGCGCTGGTTTTCAGGGAAGACGGCGAACTCTACCAGCGGGTTCGGCGGTTTCAGACACTCGGCGGAGCCATTGCCGCCCCGTTTGATTGCTGGATGCTGCTGCGCGGCCTGCGAACGCTTACGACCCGCGTGCGGGCGCAGTCGGCTACGGCGTTGCAACTGGCCGAATTTCTGGACCGGCATCCGGCGGTGGAAGCTGTCCATTATCCGGGCTTGGAATCGCATCCGGGCTACGCCATTGCGCAACAACAGATGACGATGGCCGGGGCTATGTTGTCGGTACAGATTAAAGACGGAGCCGAAGCGGCTATGGCCGTGGCGGCACACGTCCGGCTTTTTACGCGGGCTACCAGCCTAGGTGGGGTCGAGAGCCTGATTGAGCACCGGGCTTCGGTAGAAGGGCCCAACACGACCACGCCCCAGAACCTGCTGCGGATTTCGGTGGGCCTGGAACATGCCGACGACCTGATTGCCGATCTGGAACAGGCTTTGTTGCACGCCCGACCGGTTTAAACTGTCGCCAAGTGTTTTTTCACCTGCGTCAGTTCCTCGCTCAGCGCCCAGAGTTGGGTGGCATTGTACTGGCTCTGGGCGGCTGCGCTGGGTGTTTTCGGACGGTTTTTGGCAAAATACAAACCGGTCACGTTTTCAATTTCCGGCGACGCAGCCAAATAAATAGTTGTTTCAGCGCCCTTTTCCGGACTGATGAAAAAAGGGCGCATCAGGCCGAAAATTAGGCCCTGAAGCGTTTTGGCACTTTGCGCAAAGTTGGTTTTCACAACACCCGGATGCAGGCTGTTCGAGGTGATACCTTCGCCCGCCAGCCGGTCAGCCAGTTCCCTGGCGAACAGAATATTTGCCAGCTTAGAAGCTCCGTAGGCTTTCATTCCATCGTAGCTACGCGGTTTGGCGAGTTCGTCAAAAATGAATCCCCGGTCCCAGCGGTGGGCTTCCGATGAAACCGTCACGATACGGGGCTGATGACCTTTCCGGAGTAGGTTCAGCAGGAGATTTGTCAATAAAAAAGGGCCGAGGTGGTTGGTCGCAAACGTCAGTTCGATGCCTTCGGGCGAGTACTGTTCGGTATCGATGTACAAACCGGCGTTGTTGACCAGCACATCGAGCCGGTCGTAGCGGTCGTTGACCTCGCGGGCGGCCTGAATCACCGACGACTGGCTGGCCAGATCGCACCAGACCAGATCGACGTGCCCGGTTTTGCTGACCTGTTTGATTTCCTGCCGAACGGGCCGGGCCTTTTCCAGACTCCGGCACAGCATGATGATATTGAAACCTTTTTTAGCTAATTCGAGGGCGGTTATTCTTCCGATGCCGGAGTTGGCACCGGTAATCAGGCAAGTACGGGATACCATAGTGGTTACCTTGAGTTGGTGTAACGAAGGTAGTAACCAGCCTGCTATCAGGAAGGTTGCAAAAAAGCAATCTTATCAGCTCAACTCCTGACAGGGGCTTGACCTATGGCTGAGCTTATTTGACGACTTCCTGCTCGCGTTGGTAAAGTTCGACCAGGGTATTGACGGCGTAATCCACTTCGTCGGCGGTGTTGTACTTGCTGAACGAAAAACGGATAGCACCCCGATCTGGATCGTTATTAGGCAGGGCCGACAGGACATGCGAGCCGAGGTTGGAGCCACTGGTGCAGGCGCTGCCGCCCGAAGCCGAAATCCCGGCAATGTCGAGGTTGAACAGCAGCATGTCACTCAGATCCGAAGCGGGCAGGCTGACGTTCAAAACCGTGTACAAACTAGCGGAAAGATCGGCCGACAGCCCGTTGAATGACACGCCTTCCAACCGTTCGCGCAGTTGTTCGATCATCCGGCTTTTCAGGCTTTCGATGTGCTGGCGGTGGTTTTCCATCTGGGCGTAGGCAATTTCCAGCGCTTTTGCCAGGCCGACGATGCCGTAGACGTTCTCGGTGCCGCCCCGCATGTTGCGCTCCTGCGAACCGCCGTGAACGAACGGATGAATCGGTCCGCGACCGGATTTGGTGTTCGCGTTGACGTACAGAAAACCGACGCCCTTCGGTCCGTGGAATTTATGGGCGGCCCCAACGATGAAATCAACCGGAAGGTGCTGAAGATTATGGCGGAAATGACCCATTGTCTGCACGGTATCGGAATGAAAAACCGCCTGGTACTCCTGACAAAGCTGGCCGACGGCGTTCAGATCGAGCAGGTTGCCGATTTCGTTGTTGCCATGCATCAGCGACACCAGCGTGTCGGGATGCGCGTGCAGCAGTTCTTCCAGGTGCGCCAGATTGATGCGGCCATCTTCATCGACTTCCACCAGACTCAGTTTGATCACATTTTTTTTCGCCAGGTGTTCCAGCGTGTGCAACACCGCGTGGTGTTCGAGCGGAGACGTGATGGCGTGCGTCAGTCCGTAGGTTTCGATGGAACTCCGGATGGCGGTATTGTCGGCTTCGGTGCCGCCGGAAGTAAAAAAGATTTCGGCGGGTGAGGTGTGGAGCAGCGACGCGACGGTTTTCCGGGCCTTTTCGATGGCGGTTCGCACTTTCCGGCCGTGGGCGTGAATGGATGAAGGGTTGCCGAAGTCCTCGGTCATGAGGGGGAGCATGGCTTCCAGCACGTCCGGGTCGAGCCGGGTGGTGGCCGCATTGTCGAAGTAAGCGCGCATGTGATGTCGTGTAAAACACCACAAAGGTACGAAATTCGGCAACTACCCCCAACCCGCGTGTGGATTAGGGGCGGCTGGCTGGAATTACCGCTTGGCCGAAATGACCTCCTTGATGTCGGAAATGATTTTGTTCGCCAGGTAGTCGGCGGTCGAAAGCGTGTCGGACTCAGAATAAATCCGGATGATGGGCTCGGTGTTCGATTTCCGCAGGTGTACCCATTCCTTGTCAAATTCGATCTTGACGCCGTCGATGGTATTGATCGGATTCTTGGCGTATTTTGTCTTGATTTGCTCCAAAACCGCATCCACGTCGATGGTGGGCGTCAACTCAATTTTGTTTTTGGAAATGTAATAATTCGGGTAGGTTCGGCGCAGGATGGAGGCTGATTTGCCGAATTTTGCCAGGTGCGTCAGGAACAGCGCAATGCCGACGAGGGCATCGCGGCCCAGGTGCAGGTCCGGATAGATGATTCCGCCGTTGCCCTCGCCCCCGATGGCCGCGCCCACTTCCTTCATCAGCGCCACCACGTTGACTTCCCCAACCGCCGAAGCCGAGTGCTTCCCGCCGTACTTCTGGGTCACATCGCGCAGTGCCACCGTCGAGGAGAGGTTCGAAACCGTGTTACCGGGGCCTGATTCGGCCGGCCGGTTTTTCAAGACGTAATCAGCCACCGCCACCAGCGTATATTCTTCGCCGAACGGGGACCCGTCTTCGCAGATTAGCGCCAGCCGGTCGACATCCGGGTCAACCACGATGCCGAGGTCGTATTCGTTTTTCTCAATTTCGTGAATAATGTCGCGCAGGTTTTCGGGCAGTGGTTCCGGGTTGTGGGCAAACTGGCCCGTCGGTTCACAATGCAGTTTCTGAACGGTTTCGACGCCCAGGGCTTCCAGCAGCATCGGCACTACGATTCCGCCAGTGGAATTAACCGCATCCACCACGATCCGGAATTTCCGGGCGGCAATGACCTCCCGGTCAACCAGCGGCAGTGCCAGAATGGCGTCAATGTGTTTTTGGAGCCAGGTATCATCGGTGCGGTAACTGCCCAGCTTCCGGACTTCCGCAAAATCAATCGCTTCTGACTCGGCAATGGCGAGGACTTCCGCGCCGTCTTTTTCCGAAATAAATTCGCCGTCCTCATTCAGCAGTTTCAGGGCGTTCCACTGGATCGGGTTGTGGCTGGCCGTCAGGATGATACCGCCAGCGGCTTTTTCGCCCGTCACGGCCAGCTCGACCGTCGGCGTGGTCGATAAGCCCAAGTCAACCACGTTTAATCCCAGGCCCTGAAGGGTGGCCGAAACCAGTTTGGACACCATTTCGCCCGACAGCCGGCCGTCGCGCCCGATCACTACCGTTCGGTTTTCCGGGTGCCGTTGCCGGACCCAATAACCGTAAGCGGCCGTAAATTTTACGACATCCAAAGGCGTAAGCCCATCACCACTTCGCCCACCAATTGTTCCACGTATTCCGGAAATCGACTTAATTAATGCCACGTTGAAAGAATAAGATTAAAGTGCAGAATGGGCTGATTGTCAAATGGTTGAGCTGTTAACTGGTTGAAAGCATAGCTAATGTAAACACGAAGATGTTTAGCGGCAAACCGCATTGCGCTTCAGCCCTGATGCCATCAAACCATTGCAGCCAGTCAATTCAGCTATTACGAGCAAATATAGCGGGTTTTTTCAATCGACCGGTTAATTTATTCGATACCGGTAATCGACACCCTGGCGGTCATATTTGAGCGGGCCTGTCCGCGGAAAATCCCGGACAGCGGAGGCAGTCGGTCGTGGAAGAACGAAGCCGCCAGCGAGACGTGGTGGTTGATGACCACCGAACCCTCTGTGGGGTCGAAACCGCGCCAGCCTGCCCCCGGCAGGTAGACCTCCGCCCAGGCATGCAACTCGTGTTCCTGCTGCGGATTGCCGTACAAATACCCACTCACAAACCGGGCCGCCAGACCGATGCTGCGGCAGGCGGCAATGTACAGCACGGCATAATCGCGGCAGGAACCGTTGCGCGAAATCAGGGTCATTTCGGCCGAGGTGGCCGGTCCGAGGTCGCGGGTTTCGTAGGCAAAATTGTTGCGAATCGTCGTGCAGAGGTGCGACAGAAACGGCACGGTTTGCCACTTGGCTTCCGAGGCAATCTGCCGGGCGTATTGCTCTACCAGCGTCGTCACACCCGACCGTTCGAGGTACGGTTCGAGCAGCTTCCGGTCGGCATCGGAATACTGGAACGGAATCCGCTGGGTTTCAAACGGGAACAGCACAAAGTCGTAGGCGTTATACAGATCCGATTCCACTTCCATATCGGCCCGCACGACCAGCGAATCGGTCAGGTTGCTGAAGTAGATCAACTGCTGAACATTACCCTCAATGTCGACATTCATGACGAGTTTGCCGGGTAAGGGGTCGATGAGCAATTGATAGTCGGCCAACCGTTGATGGGGGTAAATTCTGGGGTACAAATACAGCGTATGCGGTTCCAGCGCAACGGCCGCGGAGTAGTCGTACCGGAGTTCATGCGTAACCCGAAGTTTCATGGATCTGCGGAGAAGTTTAGGCAATAGGCGCTCTTCCTTAACTGATTCGGTTGAAAATAGGGTCCATCCAGTCCGTCGGAAGTTTCCGGACCGAATTATTCAGTAACGCACTCCACTGGTGTGAAACCCCTTCCATGTCTTCTTTCTGGAGCCGGTGTTCGATCAGGTGAAAGCTATCTTTGGCGTAGACGACCACATCGAGCGGGTAGTCGACGTCGTTGGCGCTGACCCGCGTGGCGTCGAAGGCCAGAAAACCCATCTTTAATGCTTCCTGAAGCGACGATTCATAGGTCAGGTTACGGTACAGCAGGGGTTTTCCGTAGCCCGAATTACCGATGATTTTAAACGGAGAGCCCTGATCGACTTCGACCCAGTTGCCTTCCGGATAGAGCATATACAGCTTGTGTTCTTCGTCGTCTTCGAGTTGCCCACCCACGATGGCGTTCAGGTTGAAGTTAAGCGCTGAAGCTTCCAGCGCCAGCTTGTCTTCCCGGGCCACCCGCCTGACCTGTTCGCCAAATGCATTGACGGCTTTGTATAACTTGTTGAACGAACGGTCTTTCTCGCCAATCACTTCCCGAAAATAGGTAATGGCTTTGTCGCGTACGGAGCGCAGGCCGGAGGTCATGATGAACAGAGAGTGGTTTTCCAGTTCGTGAACCGAAATCTTGCGATTGGACGAAACTTCGGAGCCGGAGGTCAGTCGGGTGTCGGCAATGGCGACTAGGCCGGCGGCTACTTTGATACCTAAACAATACGTCATTGAATCAGGAAACTACAAGCTATGGCGAATGGCAAATATACAGGTTTCCGACTTTGGGCTTCTGTTTTCAACCAGTTTTTGCAAAAACAACCCGGTTTTGTTTCATCAGGGGTCGTAATTGCAGACGGGTTTTTAAAAAAGGGTTTGTTACTTGCAGGGCCAAAACCGTACCAAATTCGGTCGGCCAGGCAGGAAACAACCTCGAAGAATGAAACACGAAACGAAAAAAGAATCGCTGGCCGACGCGCCCAAATACCGGTTCTGGCGGCAACAGGCCGAAACCAACGGGCTGATTATTCACAAAGTCGATGAGTTTTATATCCGCCGACGCCACAACGGCGAAGTGTTGTTTGCCATGCTCGAAGTGGACGCCGACACGCCCGAGGGCGATAAAATACCGCCCGCGCTGTTCCTGAAAGGCCACGCCGTGTCGGTGCTGGTGTGCCTGATCGACCGGGAGACGAAGGAAAAATACGTGGTGCTGGTGCGCCAACGCCGGATTTGCGACGGCTCGCACACCTACGAGCACCCGGCGGGTATGGTCGATGCATCGGACGATCCGGCGGAGGTGGCCGCCCGCGAGGTGGGGGAGGAGATCGGCCTGACCGTCCGGCCCGACGAACTGACCCGGCTCATGAACCGGCTCTGTTTTCCGAGTACGGGCACGAGCGACGAAGCCATGCACTATTACTACCTCGAACGGGAACTGCCGCGCGAGGAGATCATGGCGTTTCACCACAAAAACATGGGCGTGGCCTCCGAATTTGAGCGGATCACGACGGCCGTGACAACCCTACCGGAAGCGCACAAGCTCATCAACAACATCAACGGGCTGCTGATTCATTTTTTATACCTCCAGGCCGTGGGCGATTACGACACCATGAAGTTGCTGTGAATGAGGGGGAAAGGCATGGGGCGTAGGGCATAGGGCAGGGGAAGGGGAAGAAAATTGAAAAAAGAAAAAAAACGGATTTGTGAAAACGGAGCAAGATTCCCTATATTTGCAACCCGAAACGACACCGCGCGTTCGTTCTGGACCCGTAGTTCAATGGATAGAATTTCAGATTCCGGTTCTGAAGATAGGGGTTCGAATCCCTTCGGGTTCACTAATTAATTTTTCAACCCGCTAACTTTCAAAGAGTTAGCGGGTTTTGTTTTTTATCCGGGACGCTTTGGGGCCGCTGGAAGAAGAAAAAGCCCAACTCATAAAGCTTGTCGCGGACTTATTTTCCACCATTTCAATGTCCACTTTTCAGGGTCAAGCTCACTGAGCGGGATCAATAATCTTCCTGACCAATCTCATGGAAAAACCGCCGGTGAGCCGGCACCTTTACGGGCGTTAAACCGGCAAATCACCGGATTGGTTTTATCGCTCACTTTTCCTCCCGACGAGCCACAAAGGCTCGTTTAGCACCGTATGCCCATTCTTATTTTCTTTCTGACTCATTGGTACCTGTCCGTACTGATGCAGACGTTCTTTCTCCACCGCTATGCCGCCCACCAGATGTTTACGATGAGTAAAGGCTGGGAAAAGGTATTCTACGTATTGACCTTTATTTCGCAGGGATCTTCGTTTTTGAGCCCCCGCGCTTACGGTATCATGCACCGGTTGCACCACGCCTACGCCGACACCGAGAAAGACCCGCACTCGCCCGATTACTCGAACGGCATTTTCGACATGATGTGGAAGACCAAAGCGTTCTACAACAACATCGTGCATAACCGCGACGACATTCCGGCCAAGTTCAAAAAAGGCGTGCCCAATTGGCAATGGATGGAGTGGTTTGGCGACCGCTGGGCAGTCCGGCTGGCCTGGGGAACGGCCTACACCTTATTTTACATCTATTTTGCGACGGCCTGGTGGATGTTCCTGCTGCTGCCGATTCACTACCTGATGGGGCCGGTTCACGGCGCGATCATCAACTGGTATTCACACAAGTATGGTTACACTAATTTTGAAGTGAACGATACGGCCAAAAACCTGCTGCCGTTCGATTTCCTGATGATGGGCGAAGCCTACCACAACAACCACCACAAATTTGGCGGTCGGCCCAACTTCGGCGGTTTTCGCTGGCACGAGTTTGACCCGGCTTACCCGCTGATCCTGCTGCTGAACAAACTGGGCGTCCTGAAGTTACGGTTGGGCCGGGATTTGGAGTATATGTGAATCAACTGAACGGATCATGCAAAAAAGGGACCAATGCGTCCCTTTTTTTGTTACAAATTGTACGTAATGTACATTTCGATCAATTCGTACAAAACCGTACCTTTATCCTTTATAGAAAAGCCTTACTTAACTGTGCTAAAATGAAAATATTGTCAACG
Organism: Larkinella sp. VNQ87; assembly: GCF_049445795.1. Taxonomy (NCBI): domain Bacteria; kingdom Pseudomonadati; phylum Bacteroidota; class Cytophagia; order Cytophagales; family Spirosomataceae; genus Larkinella; species Larkinella sp. VNQ87. The sequence goes on along the minus strand of NZ_JBMSDT010000001.1, from coordinate 530,293 downwards.
GCCGAAGCCCGGAATCAATTTGCCGATTTGGTGAACCAAGCTGCTTTTGGAAAAGAACCGGTTGTTTTGACCCGACGGGGAAAGAAAGTAGCGGCCATTATTTCGATTGAAGACCTGGAATTGCTGGAAAGGCTTGAGGATGAGCGGGATGTTCGGGAAGCCGAAAAGGTGTTAGCTGCTAACGAACCCACGATCTCGTTGAACGATCTGAAAAAAGAATTAGGTCTATAAAAGCAAGCCTGGCCGATAGGGGCCAGGGCTTTCGAGTATGTACCGTATTGAGTTTACAACGTCAGCCAGCCGCCAGCTTAAAAAGTTCGACAAAGTGACTCAGGCCCGGCTTGTTCGCCAGATCAGTGAGTTAGCCAGCCAACCCCGGCCTCCCGGGGTGAAGAAGCTGGAAAGTAAAGAAGATTTGTATCGTATCCGGGTTGGGGATTATCGGGTCATCTACACCATCAACGATTCAGAACTGCTGGTGCTGGTGGTTCGCATCGGGCACCGTTCGGATGTCTACGAGTAATCAGGCAAGTTGTAATTTCCCGCCCCGCCAACGCATCCCGAGCGTGGCAATGAGCACCATCGTCGCCGAACTGACCGGCATCAGAATGGCGGCAACCACCGGTGACAGGTTTCCGGCAATGGCGAACGAAAGACCAATGCAGTTGTAAATCAACGAAATACCGAAGCTGAAGCGGATCAGGCGCATCCCAAACCGGCTGTAGGCCAGAAAGTCGGGGAGGGTGGACAAGGCGCTGGCTTCCAGAATCCCGTCGCTGGCGGGCGCAAACTGGATGGTGTCGTCGGTGACGGCAATGCCCACATCGGCCTGTTTCAGCGCTCCGGCATCGTTCAGGCCGTCGCCAACCATCAGCACCTTGCGGCCTTCCTGCTGCAACGACCGGATAAAATCCAGCTTTTGCTGCGGGCTGCAGTCGAATACCATCCGGTTTTTGTCGGTAAACCAATGCTGCAATTCGGGCCGGGAGGCATCGTTGTCGCCGGAAAGCAGGTACAGGCTATAGTCGGAACGCAAGGCCGAGAGCATGGTCTGGATGCCGGGGCGGTAGTGGTTCCGGAACCGGAAATAGCCCTGGTAGGCATTGTCGATGCTGACGTGAACCGTGGAGCCTTCGGCTTCTTCAACGTCTCCTGAAAATGGATTGACAAACGAGCGCGACCCAACCCGCACCGGAACCTGGCCGTCGACGAGGCCCTTGATGCCGTTTCCTGGCACTTCCGCCAGGTTTCGGACCGGAAATACCATCTCATCTTTTAAATAAGCGGTCAGTTTGCGACTGAGCGGGTGGGCCGAATGCCGCACCAGCGAAGCCACCAGCGAACGCCCGGTTTCATGCAGCGGTTTGCCGATGTACTCAATGGCCGGTCCGGATTCGTCGGTAGCCGCCAGGTGGCTGGACGTAAGTGTGCCGGTTTTGTCGAAGACGATTGCATCACAGGCAGCCATTTGCTCGATCACGTCGGCGTTTTTCAGGTAAAATTTCAGTTTGCCCAATATCCGCATCCCATTTCCGAGCGCGAACGGATACGACAGCGACAGCACGCACGGACAGGCCACGATTAGAATGGCCGTGAATGCATTGACGGCTTTGGACGGATCGTTCAGGTACCAATAGGCTCCGACGCCAACCGCCAGCGTCAACACACTGATCGTGAAATATTTCCCGACAGCGTCGGCAAACGTACGAATCCGGCTGGGCTTGTTTTTCCGAAACGCATCGTTGTTCCAGAGTTGGGTCAGGTAGCTTTGCAATACTTCCCGCACAACCTCCAGTTCGATGGTAGCGCCCACCTGTTTGCCCCCGGCGTAGAGTAGCGAGCCCGGCGCTTTTTGCTCCGGTTCGGATTCGCCGGTTACAAAACTATAGTCGATCGTCGCTTCACCGCTGTACAGAATCCCGTCGGCCGGAATCAGTTCGCCGTTCCGGATGCGGATGTGATCGCCCTTTTTCAACGAAGCCACCGGCACCGAGCTTTCCCGGTTTTTGATCAGGAGGGTAACCGCCAGCGGGAAGTACGATTTGTAGTCCCGTTCGAACGACAGGAAATCGTAGGTCCGTTTCTGAAACCATTTTCCGATCAACAGAAAGAAAATCAGGCCCGAAACCGAGTCGAAATACCCGGCGCCGGTTTGGGTCAGTACCTCGTAAATGCCCCGGAAATAGGCCGTCAGCACCCCGACCAGAATCGGCAGATCGATGTTGATCATCTTCCGGCGCAGGGCCGCCCAGACCGATTCGAAGTATTCCCAGCCCGAATAGAACACCACCGGCGTTGCCAGCGTCCAGTTGAGGTAGCTGAACAGCCGCCGGAAGGTCGGATCGTCCAGCCCGAGGTATTCGGGAAAGCTGAACAGCATAATATTTCCGGCGCAAAAACCAGCCACGGCCAGCTTGTATAAGGTCGGTTTGTACGACGGTTTTTGCTGCTCCTGCACCACATCGTTCAGGCTGATGAGTGGTTCGTAACCCAGCGAGGTGAGCAGTTCGGCCAGTTGGCGCAGCGACAGATCGGCCTGCCGGAACGTCACATGGACGTGCTTTTTTAGAAAATCGACCCGCGACCGCTGAATGGCCGGATGCAGCCGGTACAGGTGTTCGAGCAAATACAGGCACGAACTACAGTGAATGGCCGGTACGTAAAACGTCACGTTCGACTGCGTACCGTCGGTAAACTCAATGAGTTGGGCGATGATATCAGGATGGTCGAGAAACTCCAGTCGGGGCACGCGGGGCGACTGGCCGGGCGTGGCCGTGATATCGTAATACTGACACAACTGGTTGTCGTTCAGCACCTGGTAGACGGTTTTGCAGCCTTCGCAGCAAAACCTTTTCTCGTCGAGGTGGATCGAATCGTCGTCGCACGCATTGCCGCAGTGGTAACAGGTGAGACTCGTAACCGGGGTCGTCGTCATAGTCCGAAAATTTTACCAAAATTCGGGGTTTATCAACGCGGTTTGCATGAGAAGAATCAGGCGTTGGGCTGACCTTTCTTAAAGTCGGTCGGCGGTTTTGGGGCCAATTTTGGAGAAAAATAGGAATGTGGCCCGGCCGTGTTCCCATCAGCCAATCATGACAAACGATCTGATCCGCAAATACAACGTTCCCGGCCCGCGCTACACCTCGTACCCAACCGTTCCGTTTTGGGAAGCCGATTCGTTTAGCGAAACCGCATGGATCGAACGGTTACAAACCGCCTTTTCCGTTAGCAACCAGAAAAGCGGCATTAGCCTGTACATTCACCTACCGTATTGCGAAAGCCTCTGCACGTTCTGCGGCTGCAACAAGCGGATCACGAAAAACCACGCGGTCGAGCAGCCCTACATCGAGACGGTTTTGGCCGAATGGAATCTGTATTGCGACCTGCTGCCCGAAAAACCCCGGATTACGGAGCTACACCTTGGGGGCGGAACACCCAGCTTTTTCAGCCCCGACAGTCTGCAACAACTGCTGGCAGGCTTGTTTGCGTCGGCCATCCGGCCGGAAGCCGGGTTTGAATACGGCTGGGAAGGTCACCCGAACAACACGACCCGCGAGCACCTGCACGTTTTGTACGACTACGGTTTTCGGCGCGTGAGTTTCGGGGTGCAGGATTACGATCCGGCGGTGCAGCGGGCCATTCACCGGATTCAGCCCTTCGAAAACGTGCGACAGGTGACCCGCTGGGCGCGCGAAATTGGCTATACCTCCATCAGCCACGATTTGGTGTTCGGCCTGCCGTTTCAGCAGATTGACTCCATTCGGCAAAACGTGGCGAAAACGCTCGAACTGCGTCCTGACCGGATTTCATTTTACTCCTACGCCCACGTGCCCTGGCTCAAGGGCAACGGCCAGCGGGGTTTTCGGGATGACGATTTACCATCGGGCGAACAAAAACGGATCTTGTACGAAACCGGGCGGGCCTTGCTGGAAGCCAATGGGTACGCCGAAATCGGGATGGATCATTTTGCCCTGCCGCACGATTCGCTGTATCAGGCCATGCAAACCGGGACGCTGCACCGGAATTTCATGGGCTACACCACCACGCAGACCGACGTGCTGATTGGCCTGGGCGTTTCGGCCATCGGCGATGCCTGGACGGCTTTTGCCCAGAATGAAAAAGACATTGACGCCTACACCAACCACGTCCGGGCGGGGCAACTGCCGGTGCTGCGCGGCCATTTGCTGATTGAGCGCGATGGGTTCATCCGCCAGCAGATTCTGAACATCATGTGCCGGTTCGAAACCCGCTGGAACCTGGCCGACTGGTCGGAAGCTGAGTGGGAAGGAATCGAACCCCGGCTGGACGCCCTTTGCGCCGATGGCCTGATTACCTATGACGAAAGCGGTTTGCGTGTCTTGCCCCAGGGCTATCCCTTTCTGCGCAACATCTGCATGGTATTCGATTGGCGGCTCAACCAGACGCAACCCGTCAAAAATCTGTTTTCGCAGACCGTCTGAAGGCGGTTTAGGGCTATTACCTCTGTTGCGTGTGGTTTTCCTACCAGGAAGGTCGCACGTGTTGGTTCGGGGTAAACCGGTTTTTGCCCGAAATAGAATGCCTCTGCCTGATAACTCATCCCAGCTAATTACCACTCATCCCGGTATTTTTGCCGCTAAAGTACTATGTATAGCAAGGTACCTTATGTTTGCGCTACCTTTGAATCATCAAACGGCCCGAAAGGCAGTAAACAACAAAGAACTCTAACGCAACTAAACAACAGATAACAATGAAAACCGTATTTGCCTCCGCTTTCCTCGCTCTGACATTAGCCACTGCTACCGCTACGTATGCCGATGGTAATAAGGAAGTCACCGAAGCCAAATCGTCGTTCCAATCGGCGGTTTACCCAGTCATTAATACCCTGAAAGTGACTGTAAACATCAGCAAAGTGAAAGACAGCAAGGTCAACGTCCGGTTGCTGAACGAAGCCGGTCAGACACTCTCGGCGTTGAAACTGGGCAAAGACAATGAAATGTCAACCATCCGGTTTGACCTGAACAACCTGGAAGACGGTATTTACAAAGTGGAAATTTCCGACGGTTTTCGGACCGAAGTCAAAACCGTGAAAGTCCAAACCAGCACGCCGGTAGCCGCCGAATACCGGGCGATCAGCCTGAACTAAGGGCCAAAACCTTCACAATTTGATAACCCACTGACACCAGGATTTGAATTATCTTTGATGTGGCAAGTAAGACCCCGCTCAACGAGAGTCACATTCCGGTGTCGGTGCGACCGAACGGGGCCTTGCCGCTATCCTTTTGCCTTCTCATGTTCATTGGGTAATCCAGACAGGCTGATGGCTTCCGGCAGTCGCTGTTTCTACGATCTAGATTGAAAGGGACACGGCCCGGCATCTTGCCGGGCCGTGTTTTTTGTGCATTCCGACAAATTCGCGCCCCTTTATCCTTCTTCCGGCGCGTCCGTCAATGCTGTCAAAAAGGCCTTCAGGGCGGCTTTTTCGCTTTTAGTCAAGTTCAGCCGGTCGGCGGGCAGCGTCTGATTTTCCAGTTCAATGCCCAGCCCGGCCGCTCCGCCCTTGTCGTAGAAGTCGATCACCTCGTCGAGCGTCTCGAAAGCGCCGTTGTGCATGTAGGGGGCGGTTCGTTCGATGTTCCGCACCGTGGGCGTTTTGAAGGCATTTTTGAGTGAAGGTAGCTTTGTCAGCGCATACCGGCCCGGGTCGGGGTCCAGTTGCTTCGCGTTCGGACGAACCGGGACGCCGATGATTTCGGATTCGGTTTTGGTAAAACCGGGTGGAATGGTGCCGTTGAAGAGCGGCATGAAGTGGCAGATGCCGCATTTGGCCTTGCCCATGAACAGGTTAAACCCGGCCACTTCTTCCACACTCAGGGCGGTTTTTTCGCCCCGCATATACCGGTCGAAGCGGGCATTCAGCCGGACCAGCGAGCGTTCATAGGCTGATAGCGCATTCTGTATATCCACCGGTCGAATCGTGCCTTTGGAATCCGGAAACGCTTGCTTGAAACGGCTAATGTACTCCGGTCGCTGCTGCAATTTCCGGGCAGCTTCTTCCAGCGAACCCCGCATTTCGTCTACATTGTGCACCACGTCGAGCGATTGGTTTTCAAGCGTTTGGGAGCGCATGTCATAAAACTGACTGTTTTGCAAAGCTGCATTAATCAGCGTCGGCGTGTTGCGGGACACCAGGCGGTTTCCGCTCAGGGTGGTGTTTTTTGGCAAGCCGTCGGTAAATGCCTTGTCGGGTTGGTGGCAACTGGCGCAGGAGCGGGTATTGTCGGCCGACAGAATCGGGTCGGCAAACAGTTTTTCGCCCAGAAGCACCTTGGCCGGATTCGTCCGCATCCCGGCATGGGGCGCCCAGAAATCCGGGTTGAACGCGTTGGGCTCGAACAGCGTGGCCGCATCGGCGCGCAACGCCCGAACTTCCGTAAACGGCTGAATCCCGGCGGTTTTCTGGTAAGCCAGCAGGTCCGTAGAGAGCGTATTGGCGAGGGTCAGGATGAAATGAGCCCGGTCGAAGGTGTCGAAATCCGGGTGCTTCGTCAGGTACATTTCGGCTTCCTGAAACCGTTGATGGAGGGCTTCAAATCCGTCATGTTCGGCATAAAACGACAAATACGTGCGCAGGCTGGCAAGAGAGATGGCCGCTTCGGGCAGGGCGGTCCGGCACAAAGGCGTATCAAAACCGGCGATGCCGAGCGAGATGATGCGGAACACCTGAAGCCGCAACGCATCGAAAACGTGCGCATCAGTCAGTGCAGTAGCTTCCCAGACGGTCCGAACCCGCACAAACTGATTTCGCAAATTCTGAAGCTGTCGCACCAGTTCCGTTCGATCCAGCCCGGTGTCTTCGGCGAACAGCAATTCTTCAATGACTTGATAACCACCCGGCTCGAACGCCTTTGTTTCCTCTACTTCTACTTCGTCCAGCGGTGTTCCGTTGATCAGGCGGGAACTACCGGGCAGGTAATATTCCGTGAAATGCTCCAGTTTTTTAAACCGTCGTCGACTGTCGAGGAACGTCCGGCGTAGGCTGTCGACCGAAGCCGACGTTTGCGCCATTGGCAAAAACCGGTGAATCAGGTGGTTTTCCAGCGAATCAAGATCAGTCAAAAATTGCCGGTACACCCGTTTTTTAGGCGACTGTGCTGCCTGACCAGACCGGTCAATCCAGCCGAACAGCCCAATGCTGACCAGAACCGTTGCGGCAAACAAACTGATTGTTTTTTTCATACCAATCCTGAAAAAAGTGAACCCGCCCATCGTTGGACGGGCGGGCTGAATGAAGAGGAAGGCTTATTTCGCTACCCCGCGCAGAATGACCACCTGGCCACCTTCTTTGTTGGTGCTTTTGCCGCTACCATCCGGGTTCGCGTAGGCATCGCTTTGCCAGGTGTGCGGGTGCAAATTCAGCAGAAACGTGTTCGGAACACCGGTTTGCTTTGAAATATCATACATCGCACCGTATTCCCATGAGCTGAGCAGTTGGCTATTGACAGTGTTGTATTTGCTGTTGAACGTCGGTTCGTTCCGGCGGTGATTCATTTCAAGCATCGGTTTCAGCTCTTTGGTGGCTCTTGAATACTGCCACACCCGACCGTCGTGTTTGTTGTCGAGGTAGAAAGAATCGCCGTCTTCCTGGATGTACACGAAGTTTTCCGTCACACACAGGTTGTCGGGGTTGACGATGTTGTTGCCCGGATCGACGCCACCGTCGGCAATGATTTGCAGCGTTCCCCGCAATGGGTTGCCTTCCTGGAGGTTCACGCGATAGACCCGGCCCCACATGGTTTTGCCCGTTACCGGCGTTTTTTTGTCGGCCTGGCTCACGCCCGTTGCCGTAAAATAAAACTCACGGCCCCGCTCACCACCGCCCCCTTTGCGATAGTCGATGTCTTCGACGCGGGCAAACTGCACGGCTTTTTTCTCCACCGACTGGGCGGCAATCTGCGCTCCCGTCGAAGCCGCCGGATTGTCTACTTCCACAAACTCAATGTCATACAACTGACCCGGCACCATGTTGGTCTCAACGGGGTCCTGATTCACCCGGCGTAGGAAGTAGAGTTTGCCGTTTTGCAGATCACCGACCGAATTGGACACGTATACCAGCACCTGACCGTTCGAATCGTCTTCGCCGATGACAATCACGGTTTTACCGGGGAAGGCCTCTTTCGGCAGTGGCACGGCGTTTTCCATGCTGGCTTTCCCGAGCGCAGGCAGGACGCGGTTTTTATTCTTTTTGTCGGCCGGACCGAGCGGGTCGATCGCGTGAACCATCGATTCGGCACCACTTTCACCGGCGGTCAGGAAAACCGGGCCGAAACCGTGTTCTTCGGGCGTTGCCATCGTCGCCGAGCACAGCCGCCACTGGCCTCCTTCGTAATCGACAATGTACTCTCCTTTGACGGGTTTGAAGGTTTTGTCGAGATAAACCCGCGATACCGATTGATGAATTTCGTGGTTGTTGATGAGGACGAAACCGTCGCCGTTTGGGTTTTTCAGCAAGTCCGCACCGTCGGGTTGCGCACCAAAAATGAAATCGGGCGATTGCTCCAGTTTGTCGTCGCTGCTGATGAGCGGGTAAATACCGACCGCTTCGAAACCGGGCAGACTCTTGACGAGCGAAGGGTTAACGGAATACGATTTAAGCTGGACAGTCGAGTCCTGGGGTGGTTGGTGATCCTGTACGGAACAACCCGCGAGCAATACCGCCAGGGCGGCAGCCGAAAGGCCGGGAGAAATGTTCATAGGTAAAAAGCTAAGTGCGTGAATTTGGGTACAAATAACCCGTTGGCGCGTTATTTCAGTTTTACGGAACTATGAAGGGTGGAAGAATTCGCCGGAAGAAGAATTAACAAAAAGGCAACGAGTTTCCGAAAACAGGTATCAATTTGACGGCGCCAGGGTCAGCAGAAATTGCTGATAGCGCACCTGCGACTGAAGCGTGGCCAGGTGTTGGGAGAGGGCCGGGGCCGGAGCGTTTAGGATCAACAACCGTTTAAAAGCCAGGCATTGGTCGAGCAAAGGCGTTTGTAACGCAGTTTTCCGACGAGGCTCTGAGACCGAAAGAAGGGTAACTTCCTGAGCAAGTTGACGGATTTGCTCGTGCATCTCCAGCAAAACCGCTTCCGGCTGACCAGTTATGACGGCCAGCCGCAACGCCGTGACCGACGAATCAAGCGACTCCAGGTGCTGAGAATGAAGGGTATGTAACTCCTGGTGTGCCGGTACAAGGGGACGGGTCACCGACGGAGCCAGCAGAATGCAAAACCGCCAGGCACCCCAGGTGGTCAGACCCATCAGCAACAACAGCCAGAAGCTCTGGTTGAGTCGCCGTAAAAGAAGAATACGCAAAGAGTGAGTCACGAAACAGGCAAATGGTTGTCTAAAGTTCGGTTACCTAAATAACCCCAGCGTGAAGCGAATGTGAACGATTTGCTAAGTTTAGGTCCGTTGTACGAAATGAGTCGAAGAGTCTATGCGAAAATCTGAATTGGTTAAAGTACTTTCGGGTTTCTTGATCAATAGTAGGAGAAAGCGGTCTGGAAGTCTTCTTCGCTCACCGACTTACCTGACTTGAACGTACCGCCAACCTAACAGCAACAACGCTATCCCGAATCAACATGAACAAGCACGGCACCGGTTTTAAAACCCAAGCACTTCGGATACTTTTTACGTTTTTAATGCTAGTGTCGATGGGGGTGAGTTACCAAACCGCTTCAGCCCAGCAACCAAAAACGATGGTGCGTATTTCGGAAATTGAAATAGAACCGGTTTACCTGGAAGAATACAAAACTATCCTGACAGAAGAAGCGGCTGCCTCCGTAAAATTGGAGCCTGGGGTAATTGCCATCTTTCCGATGTACCAAAAAGAAAATCCGGCATCGGTGCGGATTTTGGAAATGTATGCCAGCCAATCCGCTTACGAGCATCATTTAAAAACGCCACATTTTCAGAAGTACAAAACCACTACGCTAAAGATGGTAAAATCACTAAAACTAGTCGATATGGAAGCGCTGGATAGGGCCATAGCGCCGATGATATTCAAAAAGATAAATGAAAATAACCGGTAAGTAGCAAAGGTGAGTACCGGCAGAGGTTTATGCCTGAAAAGAAACGGCCCGAGTGCCGTAGCATCCGGGCCGTTTAGCCTATTTCTTTTCGGTTTTTTCAGCCTTCGGCTGCTTTTTTTCTTCTTTGGTGGTCACTTTGATCAGCTTGGCCGCCAACTTTTCGGACGACTGCTGGACCAGTTTTTTCAGCTTTTTGGACGCATTCCCCCCTTCGGCCAGCTTCGTTTCAACGGATTGAGCAATGCTTTCGGCCAGCGCTTTCTTTTGGGCTTTCATACAGAATTGGTTTGACGTAAGGTATGGTTGACAAAGAACCGGCAAACCAATACGGAAAAACCACCAAAATCAAAAACCGGGTGTTATCATTCTGTTACGGAAACGAGCGGGCACGCTTTTACCTGCCCGAACCCGTTGACGGTTCCACAACCCGGAAGGTGGTTTTTTCGGTAAACGTCCGGCCGTAAGCGTCCTTGGCACGTACCTCGATGGTATGTTGGCCAACGGGCAGATCACCGCCGAGTTTGGCCCTCCACAAGTGAGTCGACAACACCGGTGCGGACGGCTTGGTACCGCTCAACGGCTGGTCGGCGGAATCGTACCGGAACCGAACGCCCAGCATGGCGGGGTCGGCTTCGGCGACCTGCGCCATTGGCTTCCAGGCTCCCTGACCGATGCGGTATTGCAACGAATCGTGCTGGCTGCCCTGAAAGAAGTTGGCATACAGGTCATTCCGACCCATCTGCCCTTTGGCGATGGCCTTGGGGGCATATAAGCCAATTTTATAGGTTTCAGGCTGGCCCGCAATCCGGTAATCGAACGAATACTGGTTGCCGTTGAAGGTCAGGAACAGGTAGCCCTTCGGTGTTCCGTCGCGCATGGTCGAAACCGGCACACCCTGAGCATTGTTCTCGCCCGAATACCAGTCGCCGGAAGTCGTGCCGACGTTGTATTCGTGGTGGGGCGTATCGCGTTCAAAACCGTCTTCTTTCCCGTGAAAAAAGTGCTGCTGAATGTGCGTGTGGGCCGACAGCGACAGTGTGTGCGGGAAGTCTTTCAAGGCGGCAAACAGCCGCTCGCGGTCGGCCCGGCGGAAGGTTTCACTGGGCCCTTCGGTGAACAGCGGAATGTGGTGACACAGCACAACGAGGTGGTCTTTCGGAACGTGCTTGAGGTCGTTTTCGATAAAATCCAACTGATCGGGGCGCAAACCGCCCTGGTAACCCGACTGGTCGCGCGGGTCAGGATACAGGATGTCGTCCAGCACGATGAAATGGACTTTACCGTGCGTGAAAGCGTAGGTATTCGGACCATACATGGCTTCGAAGCTTTCGTCCGACAAACTATCGGCTTTCACGTCGTAGTTCATGTCGTGATTCCCCATCACCTGAAACCACGGCAGGTTCAGCTTTTTGATAACGGCGTTGTAATCGGGGAAGAGGGGCGGATTGTCGCCGACCAGATCGCCCAGACTGATGCCAAACCGGAAATTGCCGGTTTTTCCCAGCAATTCGGACACCACGCCCTTGTCGAAGAAGCCCACCTGTTCGGTGGTGTACACCTGCGGATCGCCGAACACCAGAATCTGGTATTGATCCGGTTCATCCTGTTTGGTCAGGGCAAAATCAACCGATTTCGGCAACGGCCCCGTCGGCGCAACGCCCGGAAATTTCAGCGCGGGCGATCCCTGCGGTTTATGCCGGTAATAAAACTGGGGCAGATTCTGCGAATTGACCGGCAGTTTGTACCCCATCGGTTTGATCACGAACAGGATGTTATCCGCTCCGACGGGTAATTCATACCGGCCCTTCGCATCGGTCAGGACCACGTCACGACCATTCGAAACCGGGACGTTGGCAAGCCCGATTTCCCGGCGGTCTTTTTTCCCGTTCTGGTTCTGGTCTTCATAAACAAAGCCCTGGGCGGTTGTCTGGGCCTGGGCCAGCACTGAGCCCAGCACCAGCGCGCCGGACAGCATTCCACGGAGTAATGGCGTTGTATGCATAATCATGGGAGGGTTGTCAATCAAGCCGGAAAATTAAACCACCGGACCTTATGGTTTGTCGGCGGTTGGGTTATCAATTTATTAAAAATACGGATGAATGCCTGCCCAACCGAAAACGATCTGCTTGGGTGGGGATGAGCAGAGTCGGCCAAAAGGCGAAAACGGGGAGGGGATATGGAGTTTAATTGCCCGTCGTGGAAAGGGCTTTGAAGCGTTGACGGGAAGGTTGCTGCGGTTTGTCGGAGTTGACCGCCCGGTGGATAGCTGCCAGAAATAAGTAATAACCGCGTGCGTACCAGCCCCGGAATTGTTCGCTGGCGTGGGCGTCATACCGGGGCATGAAGTCAAGCAACCGGTTCAAATCGAACGTATCAGCAGCTACTCCGGCCCCGACCCGTTCTCCGTCCAGGGCGTTACAGGCCTGTTCGTAATGGTTCGGCTGCGGAATCATCAAAACCGGTTTTCCGAGGTAAAAGGCTTCACAGACCGATTCAAAACCGGCCGTCGTGACCACGGCCCGGCAGGTCTGCATGGCGTCCAGAAACCGCTGGCCGTCGATGGCGTGGTAGGTCAGGGTGGCATCTATGCGTTCTTCCGGTGCCTTGGCTTGTCCGTGAAAACACCGCATCGGAATGTCGGGGTGTTGCTGGTGGGCTTTCAGCAACTGCGCAACCAGCCCTGAATTGGTCGTGTAAGCCAACAGAAAATCACCCGTTTCGGGCTGGCGTTCGATGGCTTCCCGGCGCAGCAGGGGTGGAACAATGCGAAGACGGCTGCCCGGTACGTCGGGCTGCTGATCGAACGAGAGAGCCAGCAGTTCGCGGGCACCCCAGGCCGTCAACCGCGAGGTCATTTTGAACAAAAACCGGTCGAGCAATTTACCCGCCGGAAACCGGAACTGCGGATGAAAAGCCAGGTACTGGTGGGCCACACAGATCATGGGCACGGCGGGGCGGTGCAGGCCGTAGGTCAGGCCACCCAGGAGTTCATAAAAATTAACGACCAGATCGGGTTTGAGGGTAGCAATGGCGTCCCGGATCTGGCGGATGCTCTGGCGGTAGGTTCGCCCGTTGAGCAGCGCCTGCCAGGCGGTTTTCGAGGGTTGGAGCGCATGGGTTTGCGTATGGTACACGAGCCCGGGGCTTAACAGGGGCGTCACCGGCGCGGGAAACTGCCCGGTGAAAAAAGCCGGTGCCGGACGGTTTTGGGTAACGCCCACCAGTGCGCCGACCACCTCATGCCCTGCGGTTGTAACCAGTTGAGCAAAGGCAAGGGCCTGGGTCAGGTGCCCGCGGCCTTCTCCCTGTACCAAAAACAGAATACGCATGGGCAAATGGATTAATTTTAATCCTCGAAACTACTCTCCGAATGTGATACGAATTTTACTGCCTGGTTAACAAATTGCTCAGATTCAGGCGATTTCCTGCTTTTTCTTAACACATTCTTAACAAAGACTGCTTTCGGATACGGTCGGAAACCGCTTACCTTGCCGCTCATTTGTCTGTATTCAGCGTTTGCGACCAACACCACCTTCTTTTTCCCGTGCGGATTTTGGGCCCGACTTCGTCTGGGGAGCGGCCACGGCAGCCTACCAAATTGAAGGCGCGCACCAGACCGACGGACGCGGACCGTCAATTTGGGATACGTTCACCCACGGACCGGCCTGGAGCCGGGCACGTGAAAACGGCGACATCGCCTGCGATTTTTACCACCGCTACGAATCGGATTTGCAGGTACTAAGAGAGATGGGGTTTCGGGCCTTTCGGTTTTCCATTTCCTGGTCGCGAATTTTTCCGGAGGGCACCGGGCGGATCAACGAAGCGGGGCTGGCTTTTTACGACCAACTGATTGACACCTGCCTTCGGCTGGGCATCGAACCCTGGGTGACGCTCTATCACTGGGACTTGCCCCAGGCACTCGAAGCCAAGGGCGGCTGGACCAACCGGGCCGTTATTCGCTGGTTTTCGGAGTTTGTCGACTGCTGCACGAAGGCGTTTGGCCACAAAGTAAAGCACTGGATGGTGATGAACGAGCCACTGGTGTTTACGGCGGGCGGGTACTTTGCCGGGATTCACGCGCCCGGTCGGCGCGGCCCCTGGAATTTTTTACCGGCGGTTCACCATGTCGCTATTTGCCAGGGAGAAGGGGGGCGGATTGTGCGCCGGAATGTGCCCAACGCCCGGATTGGTACCACTTTGTTCTGTGCTCCCATCGACCCGCATACGCCCGCACCCCGCGATGTTCGGGCAGCCGCGCGCATTGATGCGCTGGGAAACCGGCTATTTATCGAACCGAGTCTGGGGCTCGGCTACCCGGTGCAGGAAGCGCCCCTGCTCAAACAAATCCTGACAAAATACGCCAAATTGGGCGACCTGCAACGGGCAACGTTCGACTTCGATTTTATCGGACTGCAAAATTACTTCCGGCTGGTGGTTCGGCACGACTGGTTTACGCCCTACGTCTGGGCGCGGGAGGTGAAACCCCGCCAACGCCGGGTGGCTGAGATTACGGCGATGGACTGGGAAGTATACCCCGAAGGCCTCTACCGCGTAATCCGTCAATTTTCACAGTATGAAAAGGTTCGGGACATTGTAATTACCGAAAACGGGGCGGCTTTTCCGGACCGGCTCCAAGACGGCAGGGTCCACGATCCGCAGCGGGTCAATTATTACCAACAGTATCTTCAGCAGGTGCTGCGGGCCAAGCGGGAGGGCTTTCGGGTCAGTGGCTATTTCGCCTGGTCGCTGATGGACAACTTCGAATGGGCCGAAGGCTACCGGCCCCGTTTCGGACTGGTGTATGTCGATTATCCAACCCAGCAACGCATTATCAAAGCATCGGGGCACTGGTTCCGCGATTTTCTTAGCGCCTGAATTCGGTTATTTTTCCGGATCACTGGCCCGATTGAACCATTTTTTAGTATTTAAGAAAAAATAATTCAGGAAAATAGGTGATTTCCATGAATTATTTGACTCTATAGTTAAGAAGAACACGTGTTTTTCATCATAGGTTGGTTGAGCACAGGCTCCGGTGATTGCCGGAGTTTTGTGTTTGAGGCCAAATAGACAAGTCGGGACAGGCTCGCACAGGGTCATGAAAAAGGTATATGTCCGGGGAGCGTTGCCCTAAAAGAATAGCATCGGTTTGTAATGAAAGCCCTCCGGTTTCGTCTAGTCGTTTAGAACCTAATCCTGCGCTGCCGATGAAACTTCTTCAACTTCTGCTACTCGTATTGCTCTACTTCCTGTTGATCAAATGTTCTGCTCAGCCGCCTTTGGGTTACCGGGTTGAGGGTCACATTCGGGGGTTGTCGGACGAAACCAGGATGTACCTGATCGACGGTGGTCAACGAAAGATCATCGATTCGGCGGTGGTGCGGCAGGGGCGGTTTGTGCTGGCCGGAACCTTGACCGAAGCCGCCCATACGTATTTATACGCCGGGAAGGGCAGAAGCAGCACGAAACTGGCGGATATTTTGCTCGATAACCGGACATTGACAATAGAGGGACGTGAACCGGTTTACGACAGCATCGTGGTAACCGGCTCGGACATCGACCGGCTTTGGAAGGAATGGAGCCGGGAAGACCTGCGGATTGGTTATCAACGTTTCCGAATCAAACAAGTCTACGAGTCGCTGGTCAGTAAAGAGGATACCGCCAACGCGAACGTGCTCAGGAAGCTGATAAACGAGCTGACCACCGCCCGGATTGAGTTGTTGAAAACGTACGTGCGACGCCACCGGACCTCGGCGGTGGGGGCGGTTTTACCCACTTTGTGTACCCTGGGGGATTACCTGACCCAAGCCGATTACCTCGAAATGTACCAGAGCCTGTCGCCAACCTGGCAGAATTCGCGCTTCGGCCGGGAGATTTTGCTGGAGGCCCGTCGGAAAGGCGTACAGCCGTGAGGTGTTGTCTTGTCGGCACCGGGGAACCACTAACTGAACAGCAACGTCAGGGCGATCATCACAAAGGTGAATACCACCAGCCAATCCGGGCGCTCGGGCCGGGGCGGTTTTCGATCCGACTGGCCGAGTTCGTTATAAAACCGTGCATGCCGCAAGGGCCGCGTCTGGAGCGATCGTTGAAAATAAACCGGAAGTGTCATAGCGTTTTGGGTAGTTTACCAACCCAAAACTGCATTGTGTTTCTTAAGCCTTCCTGAATATCTGCTTAAAATTTGCTTAGAAGAGGATCGGGAGACGGTATTCGTTATTCAGTGTTCGATATTCGATATTCGGTGTTCCGTTGTCGCTAGCCTATTATAGTCTTCAGCGGAAAGAGGGACCAATAACGAATAATGAATAACGAACACCGAATATCGAATACTGCATATCGACTACCGAAAACCGTCCTTCACTTCGGCCACCGGGCCAGCGGCTCGACGGTTTTGCGGGCGGTTTTTTCCGCTTTGGCGGGGACTAGTAAAACCGTCAGGGCGGTTTTCGAACTAGCCGGAACCGTTACCTCGAATCCGACGCGGAGGGTACCGGGGTTGGGGGCATCGTACTCGTGCGTGGGTTCGGTCGACCAGGTTTTCAGCACCGCATTCGCCGGTTCGCGTACCTCCAGTACCAGCTTTTTGCCGTCTTTGGTCAGTTCGGCTTTGTTGTTGCCGAGCAATTTTACGTCCGCCGGGGTCAGCATGGTCCAGCGAATCGTCGTTTCGGCGGGGCGGGTTTCGAGTTCATCACGCACCACAACGTAGGCTTTATCCACCAGCGCAACGCCCCGCGTGGCTTTCTGCAAGGATTCCGAATAGAGGTCTGTCAAGTCCGTGACGGCGTGCATGAAGGCCATTTGGTCTGACGATGCGGTAATGGGGGCTTTGCCGGTGACTTTCTGCAATTCGTTATTGACCGTCAGCGTGTTGTGAACAAAATTGTTGTACCGAAAAACCTGCCAGCGTTGAGAATCCTGCTTCATGTTCCACAAGTCGACGCCTTTCGATTCCAGCGATTCGTATTCCTGCATCCCGAAATCCATCGCCCAACGAACGCCGTCGGCTTCCATCACAAACGACCCGACATCCATGTGGGCGTGGCTGGCGGACGGGGTTCCGGCTTTCAGGCCGAGGTAAACAGCCGCCGGGTCAGTCCAGGAGGACCGCATCAGGGCGACCGGCGTTTTGCCCTGGCCGGTCCACATCAGGTTGTTGGGCTCCGCGATCGCGCTGAGTTTCACTCCGTTGCTCCAGAGCATCGTGGCTGGCAGGAGCCGGTTTTTGACAAACTTGCTGGCGTCGTGCAGCAGGTGGTTTCGCTCAACCCAAAGCAAGGAAGGATCTTTCTGGCGGGTGGCAAACCAAAACATGGCGGGTTGCAAACCTCCGCCCAGTCCGGCGTCGGAATAGTTGAAGGCGTTGCCAGATGGCCCCGTCATGTGTCGGAGGTAGCCCGCCGTTTTCAGAAAACCGGGTTGGGAGGCCAGGCCAAAATCGGTGCCAAATGCCTTTTCGAGTGCGCTGATCAACATGACGTTGAAGCTGGTGCCGTAGCCCCAGTAGCCGTAGCCTTCGGGATAAGCGCCGTCCGGGCTGTATTCGGTCATAGGCCGGACGACCGTTTCGATGGCCCGGTTGATGATGCTTTTGGCCAGTTCCGGCTTGTCTTCGAACAAGGCCAGCGCACCATAAACCATTCCGGCGTTACAGACCTGGTTCCAGTTGTTGGTGACTTTCAGCCAGTTATTGAATTTGGGGTTCAGAGAGGGTTCAATGCCATTTTTCAGAATGGCATTTTTGATGGTGGTCCGCGACGATTCGGGCAAACCGTCGTAGAGCCAGTCGTACCCCAGGGCCACGGCCATCGTCATTTCGCCCACATCCAGAAAATGAGTCGGGTTCCAGTCGCTGAAACCGGCAATGGCCAGCAATTCGTTTTCCGCGCGCCGGAGGTAGTTTTCCTGCCGGGTCATGCGCCAGCCGTACGACAGAAAAAATAACCGGCGCAGCCCTTCGCGGGATTTGTCGAGCAATCGCCGACCGATCTGAATCCGCTGGATGGGTGGCACATCAATCAGCGCGTCGCACTCGGCCAGAATCGCGCCGTGCAGTTTGGCCCAGGCCGGGTCGGCTGCGATGGTACGTTTAATGGCGTCTTCTTCGCCTTTCAGCAGCAGGAGCCGTGGGTGGTCTGGTAGGGTAACTTTTGCGCCAAGGTGATCGGTCTGGGCCAGAGCCGTGGTACAGGCCAATAGGGCGATAAAAACCGGTTTCAGGGTAGGCTTCATGGAGGGAGTCGGTAAGGGATTGGTACGCGATACCATAAGCCTGCTCCGGGACAGGTCTACCCAAAAACGCAAAAAAATGAGCCTGCTCACGCTGGCGAGCAGGCTCATGAAAAGAGGAGTTGATTACTTGTACAACGCGTCCCGCTGCGCTTTAACTTTCTCATCAACAAGGTATTCGTCATAGGTCATCAGCTTGTCGAGGTGTCCTTTCGGCGCTAGTTCGATGACGCGGTTGGCGATGGTTTGCGCAAACTGGTGATCGTGCGAGGTAAATAAAACCGGTCCTTTGAAATCAATCAGACCGTTGTTTAGGGCCGTGATGGATTCAAGGTCGAGGTGGTTGGTCGGTTCGTCCAATACAAGCAGGTTAGCACTCGACAGCATCATTTTCGACAGCATACACCGCACCTTTTCACCTCCGGACAAAACCGTTGCTTTTTTCAGGGATTCTTCGCCCGAAAACAGCATCCGGCCCAGAAAACCGCGGATGAAACTCTCGTCTTTTTCCGCCGAATACTGCCGCAGCCAGTCGACCAGGTTGAGGTCGGTCTGGAAGTATTTGTCGCGGCCCGTGTCGTTCGGGAAGTAAGAGGGCGTGATCGTTACGCCCCATTTGAACTCGCCTTTGTCGGCTTTGCGTTCGCCCGCCAGAATATCAAACAGAGCCGTCACGGCCAGGCCGTCGCGGCTGAAGAAGAAAATTTTGTCGCCTTTCTGCATCGAAAACGACAGGTTGTCAAACAGTTTGACACCTTCTTCGCTGGTGTAGCTCAATCCTTCGACGGTCAGAATCTGGTCGCCTGGTTCGCGCTCCGGTTTGAAGTTGACGTACGGGTATTTCCGCGACGAAGGCGCAATGTCGTCGATGGTCAGTTTTTCGAGCAGTTTGGCGCGGCTGGTGGCCTGCTTCGATTTAGACGCATTGGCGGAAAACCGCCGGATGAATTCTTCCAGTTCCTTCCGTTTGTCTTCGGTCCGTTTGTTCTGATCCTGCCGTTGTTTCAGCGCCAGTTGGCTCGATTCGTACCAGAAAGTATAGTTACCGGTAAACAGCTTGACCTTCGAAAAGTCGATGTCGACAATGTTTGTGCAGACCTGGTCCAGAAAATGCCGGTCGTGCGACACAACGATGACGGTATTCTGAAAATTGGCCAGAAAGTTTTCCAGCCAGATGCTCGATTCCACGTCGAGGTTGTTGGTCGGTTCGTCGAGCAGCAGAATGTCAGGGTTGCCAAACAGTGCCTGGGCCAGCAAAACCCGCACTTTTTCGGAGCCATTCAGGTCGGCCATCAGGCTATAGTGCAGGTCTTCCTTGATGCCCAAACCGCTCAGCAACGAGGCTGCGTCGGATTCGGCATCCCAGCCGTTCATTTCCGCGAATTCAGCTTCAAGTTCGGCCGCCCGCTCGCCGTCGGCATCCGAGAAGTCGGCTTTGGCGTACAGGGCATCTTTTTCCTGCGTGATGGCATACAGCCGCTCGTTACCCATGATCACGGTTTGCAAAACCGGGAATTCGTCGTAAGCGAACTGGTTCTGTTTCAGGACCGAAAGCCGTTCGCCCGGAGTAATCGTGACAGCGCCCGTCTGCGGTTCGATTTCGCCGGACAAAATTTTCAGGAACGTTGATTTCCCGGCGCCGTTGGCGCCGATGACGCCATAACAGTTGCCAGGTGTAAATTTTATATTGACGTCGTCAAAGAGCACCCGCTTGCCGTATCGGAGCGAGACGTTTTGTACTGAAATCATTCGTAGGTTCTCCGGATTGAATTGAAGCGCAAAGGTAGGGAAATTTGGCCGGTTATGCCATTTAACACACAAAAACCCTGACAGGGCTAAACCCTGACAGCGGCTGCAGGCCCTGTCAAGGTTTAGCCTGTTCTGTTGATAAGTCAGCTTTGCATACAGTACTTGCATCAAGGAACGATGTGTGCCATATTGCGGTTGTAGTACCGACAAAATGCACGATTATGACTAATTCAACCTTTCCACCGCAAACGACGATTTATGCACCTTACGATGTGATCAATAAGTCGCGACAAGGCGTGCTACGGTTTGAAGCCGATCAGGTAGCCGACCTGGCTGGCTTAACCGACAAGGAAATGGCCCGCATTCTGAATATGTCAGATCGTAACCTGCACCGGCTTAAGCCCAACGAGCGGATGTCCCGTGATGCTTCGGAACGGCTACTGCTGCTAACCAACCTGCTGCGGCACGAACTGGATGTTTTTGACGAGGATGCTGAAACCCTTGCTGAGTGGTTGCGGTCGCCCATCCGCGAGTTGAACAGCCAGTCGCCGATTCAGTTGCTCGACACGGCAACCGGTTTTGGGTTGGTGAACGACGTGCTGGGCCGAATCGAACACGGCATAGTCGGGTAGGACATGCTGAGGGTTTACCGAACGGTGAAAGCTAACTACGCTACTGATCCGCTGGCTACCGAAGGGGCGCGGCTGTTTGGTGGACGCTGGAATCCAAAAGGCTTTCCGCTGTTATATTCAACTTCTTCACCGGCACTGGCGTTGGTAGAATCGCTGGTGCATCAGCCCCTGGTGAGGTACGAGAAGTTGCCGAAACTGGTTCTGTTCACCCTGGAAGTGCCGGAGTCCGGGTGGTGAAGCAGGAACCGTTTCCCATCGAACGGCGACTGTGGCGCGACGAATCTTGACGCCATGAAATCCCTGACAGCGCCGGGCCGGCGCTGTCAGGGTTAGTCGCGTTCGACCTTGCCGCCCCCGCTCGTATTCTGGTTGAGGTTGGCTGGATTGCCCCGGTAGCGGACTTTGCTGCCCCCACTGGCTTCGGCCGTCAGCGATTCGGTCGCATTCACTTCGGCCTGGCTGCCGCCCGATGCTTTCGCTGTGACCCGATGGGCCGGATACTCGAAGGCCATGACTTTAGAACCGCCGGATACATCCAGTGTTACCTGGTCGATCAGGCTGAGAATGGAATCATCTCCGCCCGTTGTGACTTTGGGTTCGGTAAAGGTGACTTTAGAGCCGCCGGAAGCAACAATGTCGGTGCGTTTGGCAATCACTTCGAAGTTCCCGTGCGAGCCACCAGACAAATCAACGTCCAGATTGGCTAAATCAGCAAAGCCCTGCACCGTACCATGGACTCCGCCCGTATACTTGACGCCCCGGAGTGTTGGCATGCTGATGGTGAAGGCGGTCGCATACTTCCGGTTTTTGAAGTTCCGGTAGTTAATATAGAGCGTGCCGTTGCGGTTTTCGACTTCCAGATCATCCAGGTTACGCTGGTCGCCTTTGGCCATAATTTTAATGCCACTGCCCTGGGTGACGGTTACATCCATGCCGCTGTGGACTTCGAGACGGTCAAAATTAGCAATCAGAAAAGCTTTTTCACCTTCTTGAAGCGGGCCAACGTCTTCGCGGTTGCAACCCGATAAACCGGCAACAAATGCCGTCAGAAGGGCAGTCAAATACAGGAAAGATTTCATCAGTTTGTTTGTTGTTTATGATCCAAAATTCGCAGCCGGTGATCAGTTCGCCAATTTTTTACCGACTGAATTGTGCATATTGAGGGCTGAAACGACTTAATTCGGATTCATACCGCTAAACCCTGCAATCAATTCCTGAATCACATGATGCTGCGTACCCGTTTTTTGTCTTTAGTCATCGGCCTGTGCGGCCTGGTTGCACAGGCCCAGTCGCCTTACAAACCCTGGATGCTGGGTGAGTTTGTCAAGCAAAATGCTGCCAATCCGGTTCTGACGGCCCAGAATACGACGACGTTCGCCTGCCCGATCCGGGGCGAAACCGTGCGCTGGGAAGAGAAAGATGTCTTCAACCCGGCGGTGGTTGTTCGAAAAGGAAAGATACACCTGATTTACCGGGCCGAAGACACGGTAGGCAAACACGCCGGAACCTCGCGGCTGGGCCTGGCGACCAGTAGCGACGGTATTCACTTCAAACGCCGTCCGAAGCCGGTTTTTTATCCGGACAACGATCCGATGAAGGTTTACGAATGGGAGGGTGGTTGCGAAGATCCCCGGATTGTCGAAAGTCCGAACGGGGTGTATGTGATGACCTATACGTCCTACGACGGTGATAAAGCCCGGCTTTGCGTGGCCACGTCGAAAAACCTGATTTCCTGGAAAAAACAGGGTTTGGCGTTCGATGACCTGAAATACCGCAACGAGTGGTCAAAATCCGGTTCGATTGTGTGCAAACGTGTGGGGAGTCGGTTGGTAGCCCAAAAAATCGGGGATAAGTACTGGATGTATTGGGGTGATCAGCCGCAGTTGTATTGCGCTTCGTCTCCGGATTTGATTCATTGGACACCCGTGGAAACCCCGAACGGCAAGCTTTTTCCGGTGGCCGAACGGCGGAACGGCAAGCACGATTCGCGGCTGCTCGAGCCCGGTCCGCCCGCGTTGCTGACCGAGAACGGGATTGTGCTGCTCTACAACGGCATGAACCACGACAAGAACGGTGACCGGGATTTGCCCGACGGGACCTACGCGGCCGGACAACTGCTGTTTGATGCGAACGAACCCACCAAACTCCTCGACCGTTCGGAAACCTATTTCCTAAAACCGGATCAACCGTATGAGATCGTCGGTCAGGTCAATCATGTTTGCTTCATCGAAGGGCTGGTTCCGTACAAAGGGCGCTGGTTTCTGTATTACGGCACGGCAGATTCCAAAATTGCCGTGGCAATGGCCAGGATGAAGAACTAAAACGTCGGATACGGTTTTCAGCTCAGTACAGCAATTTTACAATCCGGTTTTTAGTTTTCACAAATCAGTCGATTTTTCATCGGTTCTTTTAAGACAGGATGGCACTTTTGTTCCGGCGAAAGCCCGTGTCAGAACAACAAATACATCCCTATTTCTTAAAAAGAACCATGTTAAAAGGAATCGTTTACCTGCTGGCCGGCTGGGTAGTCCTGGTCAGCCTGAGTGCCTGTCAACCCAATCAGAATGAGCCCGATCCTGAAAAACCGGGAACGGAGCAGCCCAACCCGACGGGCGATGTTACGGAAGTCGGGCAACCGCAGGGAGCTGTTGTCAGCAAACTCATCGGGCCGGAAGGGGGGAGCCTGGCGACAGCCGACGGGCGCGTGCAGCTCACCATACCGGCCGGGGCGGTGGATAAAGCCACGGCCATTTCCATTCAGCCCATCAGCAACCATACCCCCCACGGCGTTGGTACGGCTTACCGGTTTTTGCCCGACGGGCTCCAGTTCAGCAAACCGGCGGTGTTGACGTTTCAGTATACGGATGCCGACGTTAGCGACAGCGCTCCGTCGTCCCTGGGGGTTGCCTACCAGCGCACGAATAAAATCTGGTATGCCGTGCCCGGAAAACAGGTGGATATCAGAAAGCGGGAGGTATCGGTACCAATGCCGCACTTTAGCGACTGGAGCCTGTTCGAGGAGTTTTACCTGGTTACCGAAGGCGGAAACAACTTCGGTTTCCTGAACTACGGGGAAACGGTTACACTGGAGATTGTCCAGATAGCCGCCCTGACCGGAACGGCTGAAGAACCGCTGATCACCAAAACCGCCCCTAATTCCGGCACAAAATGGTCACTGATCGGCGACGGAACCCTGACTCCCCAGCCCTACAAGGCAACTTACACTGCCCCGCGTTCGATGCCCAAACAGAACCCGGTGACGATTTCCGTGGAGCTGACGTTCGGGAATAGTCCGGTTAAACTGATTCTGGTGCGGGAGTTTTTTATTGGCCCCGGTTACATCAAGATCAACTTCCTGGGGCAGGAGCGAATCTATAACCTGGGCGTCTACCTGAACGACGAGGAACCGGAGTACTCGGCCATTGTCGGTGGGAACGGGACGGAAATGTTCAGCATTAACTTTAGCAACGGGAAAGAAGGCAGCGCCTTGCGGTTTTACTACGATTCGGAGCCGGGCAAATGCCGGGTCAACTTCGAGTTCAACGGGGGCAAACAGTATGATTCCGGGCACGACAACTGTGATGGTGAAGATATGATTGCCAACGGGCAGGTCGTCTTCGAGCGGTACGAACCGGGCAAATTTGTAAAGGGGACGATTTCGGGGAATCTCATCGATTACGATGCCAATTGCACCAAGTCCGGCCCACCCATTACGGGTGAGTTTTTTGTCCGGGCTATGCCGAATCAGTGAAAAATGTAAAATATTAACTGTAGAGCGCCAAATGTAAAAGTGTAAGCTCTGCCAATCGGCCACTTTTACATTTGGCGTTCTACAGTTTTGATTTATCATTCATCTTTATCCTTCCATCCTCCCCACCGTTCCTTTCCCCAAATCCAGCCTCAGCACCCGGTTGACGCAGCGCGGAATCTCCTCGGCATAGTGTGAAACGTACAACAGCGTGCGGTCGGGCGACTGACAAAGTTCATCCACCAGATCCCGAAACCGGGCGATGTGGGGCGGGTCGAGGTTCTGGCACGGTTCGTCGAGCACGAGTAGGGGCGGGTTTTTCACGAGGGCGCGAGCCAGCAGCACCCAGCGTTGTTCGCCGGTCGAGAGCTGGGCTAGCCGCTTCTCGCGCAGGTGCCGGATGCGCAGCAGATCGAGCACAAAATCTACTTGCTCCTGCTGCTCCGATGTCGGTTTCCGGAACAAACCGGCCGTGTCGAACAGGCCCGAAGCGATGACCTTCCAGACCGCCTGCTCACGGGGAAAGTAGAGATGCAGTTCAGGCGATACAAAGCCGAGGTTGCGTTTGATGTCCCAGATGCTTTCGCCCGTGCCGCGCTTTCGGTCAAATAGTTCATAATCATTGCGGTAGCTCTGCGGGTTATCGGCGGTAATCAAACTGAGCAGCGTGGATTTTCCGGAGCCGTTCGGGCCTAAAACCGCCCATTTTTCGCCCCGGCGTACTTCCCAGTTGATGTCACTTAATACGGTTTTTTCACCGTAACGCACCGACACATTCCGCATCCGGATCGCGTACGCAAACCGGGTCGGTGCGGTGTTCAGCCAGCGGGGGAGCAGGCCCGGGTCGGTCAGGGTCTCCGGAGCGGTTTCGGGCAGGGAAGGCAGTAGGTCTTTGGGGCCTTGCCAGGCGATTTGTCCTTCGGCTAGTTCGAGCACATGGGTGATGCCGGCCGGAATCTCGCGGGGCGTCGTCACCAGCACGAGCGTGGTGCCTTCGGCGGCAATGCGGTTCAGAATGCCGTGCAACCGCTCGCGACTTTGGGTATCCAGACCACCGAACGGATTGTCGAGCAGCAGAATCCGGGGTCGGCGCAGCAGCGAGCGGGCCAGCAGCGTCCGGCGGGTTTCGCCGTTGGACAGCGAAGTCAGCCGCCGGTCGAGCAGGGGTGTAATCTGCACCCAGTCAGCTACTTCCGCCAGCCAGTCCTCCGGGTAAGCCGGTGGGGGTAAGCTGACGGAATGTTCATCGACGGTGCCGGTCGGTTTTACCTGGTGTTGCAAGACCTCCCAAACCGTGGGCGCTTCCTCGGCGGCATCGGCGTTAAACCGTTGCTGGTAAAATTGAGCGGCCGAAGCCACATGCCGGTCGAACTGGTAATCATTAGCCACCCGCTCCACGACCTCCCGCAGTGCGCCAACCGGATGCTCGTACATGCCGCTCGCGACCGGCAACCGCCCGCTCAGCGCATCCAGCAACGAGCTTTTACCCGAACCCGTCGGGCCCAGAATGGCCCAGTGTTCGCCGGGCCGGAGCGACCAGTCGAGGTGGTGAAGAACCGGTCCGGTCGGCCGACGAACACTGGCATTCTGAAAAGAAAGTAAGGGCGAGTGGGGCATCAGGAATCCAATTTTGGCCCCAAACTTAACAAGACTACCCCAAAAATCAGGCTTCCGTTTCTGATTTCTCCTTGCGTTTCGCCGTTATTCGGGCCGTACGAGCCGGTTTTTGGGCTCGCGTAGAAGCCGCTGTTTTTGGACGGGCAACGCCTGCCCGGTTACTGCGCGCCAGAGCCACCGGAAGCGTCAGGGCCGACAACAGCACCTCATCGAACCGGCGGGCCATGTCGGCAATGGTCTGTGCTTTGTCGGTGCCGTTGATGATGGCGCGGGCTTTCTCGTATTCAGGGGGTTGATTCTTTTTGATAAACTGGTCGAGCTTTTTGCCCGTAAACCAGCCTTCTTTCATGCCCTGAACCGCGATCCGGTAGGCCAGTTCCGGTCGTTTTGCCAGGTCGGGATTTTCGATCAGGTCGACGTTCGTAAAGGCTCCGGCGCGCCGGTAATTGCTGCGGCCCGTCAACTGTACATAGCCTCGGCCTTTGAACCGCGCGCCGTCGCCGGGCTGGGTATTGCCCAGCATTTTACCCACTTTGGTTTCGGGGCCGTAAAGTCGGTTAAACCGTTCCGTCGTCCCGAATTCGTCAATGGGCTCCATTGTGTGGGCGGTTTCCCACTTGAAGGTCGCCAGGCAGTAGGCCAGTTGCCGCCGGTCTTTTTCGGTTGCCGAAAACCGTTCGTCCTGTTCAATCTGGTCAATCAGAAAATCGAGCGCATCGACTAGCGGCTGCGTCAGTTTGCCAAACCGGGTGCGGTAGGCATCGAAGAATTTTTTTCGGTTAAAGGTGAGCATGGTCACAGAGGAGATTAGAAGAATCCGGCCCTAAGTTGCTGGAAATAACCCAACAATTATCAACCTATTTATTGATCGGTTGATGGTTTAATGAGCAGACTTTCAGGTGTTTACTTCCGGTTTTGTAGCAGGTTCAGCAAATCGCTTCGGTTGAGCGTCTTCAGCAGGGCGGCATCGGTTTTGACCAACTGATCGGCCCGCTCTTTTTTCGTTTCCTGCAACTGAAGCATTTTCTCTTCAATCGTATCGGGGCAAATCAGCCGAACGGCCACCACGTTCTTTTGCTGGCCGATCCGGTACACCCGGTCGATGGCCTGGTTCTCGACCGCCGGATTCCACCACGGATCGACCAGGTAGACGTAGTCGGCGCGGGTCAGGTTGAGGCCCGTGCCGCCCGCTTTGAGGCTGATCAGAAACACCCGCACGGCGTCGTCGGCCTGAAACCGGTTGATCCGGGTGGCTCGGTCGGTGGTCTGGCCGGTCAGGTATTCGTACGAAATCCGGCTGACATCCAGTCGTTTGCGGATCAATTCAAGCATGGAGACGAACTGCGAGAATACCAGGATTTTGTGCTGGGGTGATTTGGTTTCGATCTGCTCGATCAATACGTCAATTTTGGCCGACGCGTCGCCGTAGTCTTCGGCGTCGTTGAGCAAAACCGGGGCATCGCAAATCTGGCGGAGTTTGGTCAGGCCCTGCAAGACGTGCAGCCGCAGCCGGGGAATGTCGCCCTCCTTCGTCGTGAGCAGAAACTGCCGGAACTCCTGCTCGTAGGCGTTGTACACCTTCCGTTGTTCCGGTCCCATTTCGCAAAACAGCAGCATCTCGGTTTTTTCGGGCAGTTCGGGAGCCACCTGGGTCTTTGTCCGGCGCAGAATAAACGGACTGATTTTCTGCTGAAGTTCGCGGGCACGTTGCCGGTCGTCAAACTTGTCGATGGGCGTGGAGTAGTGCGCTTTGAAGTGGTGGTAATCGCCCAGCAACCCCGGACAGGCAAACGACAACTGCCCGTACAGATCGAAGGTGTGATTTTCAATCGGCGTGCCGGTCAGTACCAGTCTGTTGCGCGACGGCAATTGCCGGACGGCCCGGTACCGCTGCGATTCGGGGTTCTTGATGGCCTGTGATTCGTCCAGGATGACGTAATTGAACTGGTATTTTTTCAGGAAATTGACACTCGAAACCACCGTGCCGTAGGAAGTCAGCACCACGTCGTACGGGTCGAAATCCGGTTTTTTGGTGGTTCCGCTGGAAACCCGGTTGGAAACCCGGTTGGCGCCGTAAAAGGTGTGAACGGTAAGCGATGGCGCAAAGTTGGTCAGTTCGGCCTGCCAGTTGAAGAGCAGTGAAGTCGGGACCACGATCAGCGTGGCACCGGGGCGGTTTTTCGCTTGCTGAATCAGCAAAAAGGCAATGATCTGGAGGGTTTTGCCCAGGCCCATATCGTCGGCCAGGCACCCGCCGAAACCGAGTTCATCCAGAAAATTCAACCAGTTAACGCCCGCTTTCTGGTAATCCCGCAGTCTGGCCCGCAAGGTGTCCGGAATCGAAACCGGCGGCATGGCGTTGAAATGGACAAACCGGGTGGTCAGCGCGGTCAGTTGCTCCCGGGTTTCGGTGCTGAGCTGGCTGTCGTTGTACAGCGTCGGCAGGCTCGAAAACCGGATCTTCGGCGTGTGAATCCGGTCGTCGACGATCTCACCCGCCTGAAAATAAGCCGAAAACCGGTCGAGCCACTCGGCGGGCAACAGCCCCATCGTGCCATCGTCGAGCGTGACAAACCGGCTGCGGTTTTTGACGGCCTGTTGCAGGTGTTTGAGCGACACCCGGTTTTTGCCGAACGACACGCCCAGATCGGTTTCGAACCAGTCGAGGCCGCTGTTGACCATCACCGACACCTTCGCCGGATGCGCATTCAGCCGGTTACCCTGTAAGGCGTTGAACCCCAGCACCTCAATGCCCTGCTCGCGCCAGGCTTCGAAGGCCATCAGAAACCAGTTTTCGTCCAGCAACTGTTTTTTGAACAAATAAAAATTCAGCCGTTTCTGATGAAGGTAAACATACGGATTTTCAAGCTGTTCCTGAAAGTCAGGGTGTTGGCTGACAATGGCCCGCAGAAACTGTTCTTCGGCCCGGGTGTCACGTTCGACCCGGAACGGTTTGCCCTTGCTGTCGACCGAATAAATTTCCTTTTCGGACAGTACCGGCACCTCCACCCGGCCGTAGGTCAACACCGGCGTCAGGTTGACGTAATCCTGCGAATCTTCGAGGTAAATCAGCCGCTTATAGTCTTCTGTAAAACTATTTTCGGCGAGTTGCTCGGGCGTGGCCGGGGGCAGGTCGGCATATTGCACCCGAATGCGGTTTTCCAGCGGACTCAACACCGCCAGTCGGAATTCCTCAAACTTCGATGCGTGAATCAGCAGCCGGTTGGGTCGCCCGCTGAAAAACCGGATCACCCGCAACGGCTCGGGCGCGTCGATGAGGTAAAAGGTGTTGTTCAGCACCAGAAAGTAATCGTACTTCAGCGAAAGCGTGTGTAACTCGTGGGCGAAACCGTTGATGGTCAGCCAGCCCGTCAGTTCGTAAAATGAGTCGACGCGCACAACCGTCAGATGCAGCGGGGCTTGTAGACGTTTGAGGTGAATCGGCTGGAGGGACTGCACCGTCAGGTTTTCCGAAACCGTCGGGTCGTGGTAAAAAACGTCCAGCCCGGCCGGATTGTCGACCACCAGCCGCAGGCTGTCGAGGTCCGCGTCTTCTTTTTTGCTCCGGTGCGAATGCTGAAACCGGGCCAGGGCCGAATAGAATTTCAACTCTTTCAGTGGGTCGACGCGGCTGAGCTGGTCGAGCGGATAAACCGGCGTCAGCGGGTTTTTCAACGTGCCGGTTTGCGAAAGCGGAGCCTCCCAAAGTTCCAGGCAAAACTGCTCGGAATAACGCGGTTTGGTAAACACCAGCAGCCATTTCCGGAACGGATCGTGGGCGCTGCCGCCCGGTTCGGGGCGTGGCGGTTGGGCCAGCAGGTTTGCTACCAGCGTTTCGCGGTCCGTGTCCGTAAATCGAAGCAATTCGGGGCGTTTTGGTTTTATAGTCAGCGACTTATGTTCGTAGATAACATCAAAAAACGCATCCGGGTCCGGTTCGTTTTCCAGCCCGTACTCGCGGGCGACGGGTTTGATGAGGTCGTGCCGCAGGGCCGGATCGAAAAACGCCCGGAGTTCCCGGCGTCGGAGCAGGCTCGAAAGCACCAGGGCCTGGTGCTCGCACAGGCGGTTTTTGGGCGCGGCACACGAACAGGTCAAAAAGAGATCGTCGGCTGTCTGATAAACCACCACCGTTGGAAAGATCATGTCCCGGGTGGCGGCCGAAAAAAGCCCCTGATCGATGGTCAGTTCCAGCGGCTGAATGTCGTGCACGCTACGGCTGGGGAAAAACGACGCGACTCCGTGCCGGGCCAGGTGCGTTTCGGTCAGCGTCGAAAGCGTGATGCCTGCCAGTCGGTACGCATCCGGCGAATCGGAAAGCGAAAAGGGGGGCAAAGAATCGTTCATTCGTTGTTGTTTGAAAGGAATCGAAATTCCGGACAAGTTACGGTTTGAGCGTAAGTTGCCCTAACGAAAAACCGCTTTTGACTGCAAAACCGCCTGACCAACGTTGGCAAACCCCGTAAATTTCCCGTTATTTTGGTCTCTTTCTAAACCCATTTTGACACCATGCTTTTTCGAGTTGCTTTTCTGACGGCTGCGCTTGCCGGAACAATGCTCGGGACCGCTCCGGCCCAGGTGCCCGTTCGCCGGTTTGAGCCGGTTCGCTTTTCGCAGGTCGATATTACCGATCATTTCTGGCGTCCGAAGCTCGACAAAGTTGCCACGGCCACGCTGCGGGCCTGCATCGTGCAAACCGAAGACAAATCGGGCCGGATTCGGAATTTCGAGAAAGTGCAGCGCGGGCAGCACGAGAAACACGAAGGCATTTACTACGACGACAGCGATGTGTACAAAGCCTTGGAAGCCATCGCCTATTCGCTGAAAAACCGCCCGGATGCCGAACTGGAAAAGAAAGCCGACGAGTGGATCGACAAGATCGCGGCTGCGCAACAAGCCGACGGTTATCTCAATACCTACTACACGCTGACGGGCCTCGACAAGCGCTGGACCGACATGGAAAAGCACGAGGATTACTGCGCCGGTCACCTGATCGAAGCCGCCGTGGCCTATTACAACACCACCGGCAAACGGAAGCTGCTCGACGTAGCCATCCGGTTTGCCGACCACATCGACGCGACGTTCCGGCAGGCCAACCGCCCCTGGGTCAGCGGGCACCAGGAGATCGAACTGGCCCTGATGAAACTTTATCACCAGACTAATAACGACCGCTACCTGAAGCTGGCTGACTGGTTTCTGGACCAGCGCGGGCGCGGTTTTGGCAAGGGCGTCATCTGGGATCAGTGGAAAAATCCGGCCTATTGCCAGGACAGCGAACCCGTAAAACAGCAGAAAGAGATTACCGGCCATGCCGTGCGGGCAATGTACCTCTACACCGGAGCCGCCGATGTGGCGGCCACGACGCAGGATGCGGGGTACATGAACGCTATGAAAACCGTCTGGGAAGATGTGGTGTACCGCAATATGTACATCACGGGCGGCATCGGCTCGTCGGGGAAGAACGAGGGTTTTACGCTGGATTACGACCTGCCCAACGAAACCGCCTATTGCGAAACCTGCGCGTCGGTGGGCATGGTGTTCTGGAATCAGCGGATGAACCTGCTGACCGGCGAAGCCAAATACATCGACGTGCTCGAACGGAGTCTGTACAACGGCGCGCTCGACGGCCTGAGCCTGAGTGGTGACCGGTTTTTCTACGGCAACCCGCTGGCGTCGAGTGGCAACAATGCCCGGAGCGAGTGGTTCGGCACGGCCTGCTGCCCGTCGAACATCGCGCGGTTGGTGGCGTCGATTGGCGATTACATTTACGGAAAAAACGATGCGGGCCTTTGGGTGAATTTGTACATCGGCAGCAACACGAAGCTCAAAATCGGCAAAACCGAGGTGCCTGTTCAACTAGAGACAAACTATCCCTGGGAAGGCCGCGTTCGGCTGACGGTCAATCCGGCGAAAAAAGTGCCTTACGCCCTGCATTTGCGGATTCCGGGCTGGGTCAGCAACGTGCCGGTGCCCGGCGATTTGTACCGGTTTCTGGACGACAGCAAAACCGCCGTTTCGGTCAGTCTGAACGGAATACCGGTCAATTATCGCGAAGAAAACGGCTACGTCGTCATCGACCGGACCTGGCAAAAAGGCGATGTGATCGAGCTGAACCTGCCGATGGAAGTAAAGCGGGTGGTGGCGAAAAAAGAGTTGGTTGCCGCCAACGACCGGGTAGCCATTCAACGTGGCCCGCTGGTCTACTGCGTGGAGGGAGTTGACAACAACGGCCAGGCCTGGAACCTGCTGGTGCCCGAGCAAACCCGGTTTTCGACCGAATCCTACCAGGTCAGCACGGAGCCGGTGGTGGCCGTTCAGGCCGAAGTGCCGGTCGTGGGGCCGTCGGCGGACGGAGCGAGTGTGGTCACGGAGAAAAAGAAAATAACGGCCATTCCGTATTACGTCTGGGCCAACCGGGGTAAAAGCCCCATGCAGGTATGGCTACCGACCAAAGCGAAGCAGGTGAAACTGCTGGATTGAGAAAGGGAAAAGTAAAAACCGGGTGCTGTTTCTGCAAATGGCACCCGGTTTTTGATGG
The DNA here is from genome assembly GCF_049445795.1 of Larkinella sp. VNQ87. NCBI lineage: Bacteria > Pseudomonadati > Bacteroidota > Cytophagia > Cytophagales > Spirosomataceae > Larkinella > Larkinella sp. VNQ87. The sequence continues at coordinate 497,722 of NZ_JBMSDT010000001.1, read as the reverse complement.
AAATTAAAACTCCTCGTCGATCAACTCCTTGCTGATCATGGCTGCGGCTTTCAGGCCGTTGCTGGCGGCTACGACGACCTGCCGCAGCATGGTGTGTGCATCGCCAGCGGCAAACACCCCCGGCACGGTGGTTTTCCCCATTGCATCGACTACAACAAAGCCCAGGTCATCCAGTTTGCAACCCAGTTGTTCGGCCAGATCGTTGGACTGCCGGAGTTCGGAATGGGCGTACAGGGCCACGAGCGGAACGGTGGTGTCGTCGGCCAGTTGCACAGCCTGAAGCTGGCCGGATTGGTGTTGAATGGCCGCAATGGGCGTTTCGATGATGCGAATACTGTGCTGACGCAGTTTGGCCGTTTGCTCCTCGGTCAGCGTGGATGGGCCGTTGGTAAACAGGCTCACGGCCGGGTTCCAGTGGTGAATTCGTTTCACAAACTCAAAACCGCCCTCGCCATTGGCCAGTATGCCCACCGTTTCGCCCCTGACTTCGTAGCCGTGGCAATACGGGCAATGCAGCACCGAAATGCCCCAGCAGTCGGCAAAACCGGGAATGGGAGGCAGAATGTCCCGCAAACCGGTTGCCAGCAGAAGCCGCCGGGCGTTGAACGTTTCGCCTGTCTGCGTGCCGACCTGAAAACCAGCGCCTTCGGCCTTTGCAGTTATTACGGTGGCTTCCCGCCACTGCACGGTCGGGTAGGCCAGGGCCTGTTCGCGGGCGATGGCCGATAGCTGAGCGGGCGTTTCGCCGTCGCGGGTCAGGAAGCTGTGGGAGTGGGGCGTCTGCCGATTGGCGGGTTGCCCATTGTCCAGGACCAGAACCCGGTACAGGGCGCGGCCTAGCAGCAGGGCGGCACTCAGCCCGGCGTAACTGCCGCCGACGATGATAACGTCAAAAGGAGGTGTGGATGAATTCACTGGATAAAGTAAGTTATTGTAAATTTTTAGTCTGCTGAAGCAGGGCGTTGGTGCGTTCCTGAAGCTGCAGGATGTTGTCGCGGGTTTCTTTTTGCAGGTTGCGCATTTGCTCGGCAGGAAGGTCTTTCAGCGTCGCATCCGTATGGTGATGGTGTTCGTGACTGCCGTGGTCGTGGTGGTGCTCATGCGGCATGCCGGGCACTTCCACCAGGTTTTCCTCCCATTCCTCAAACGCTTTTTTCAGGCTGTCGAGGGTAGCCACCGTTGCGGCTGCGGCCGGTTTGGGGTTTTTCGCGAGCACATTCCGGAGCGAATCGAGCTGCTCTATTTTGGGCTCCACGACGGCCTGGATTTGCGTGGCTTCGTTGTGGTATTGGGCGGCTTCTTCCAGCAACGGGTCTTTTTTTTCGGACGATGAACAGGCGGTCAGGCAGCAGGCAAAGGCTCCAATCAGCAGGGACGTTTTCATATAACAAAGATTTTTGAAACGGATGGATGCAGTCGGAAAGATAATTCATGTGCAACGCTGTTGCAAAAATTTGCCTAAAAAACCGGTATGCTTTTGGCTTATTCCCAAACCGGAAATGGATCGTTGAAGGAGCCACCAGCAGCCTGGGTCCTTTTGTCAATGCGCCGTATGCCGGTGCGAACGCAGGTTGAGAAAATGCATAACAATCAAGCCGGCGGAGGCCCCGTAGGCCAGATATTCAAAGGTTTCGTTCAGGTCTTCGAGCAACAGCGCTCCGGCGAAGAGGGCCAAAAAGCTCCAGAGTCCCAGGCGGATCAGCGGTTGGCTCGCCTGGCGGGACGCGAAGAAAACCGCCACGATATTGACCAGAATGAATACATAGTCCAGACTCAGAAAGCCGACGCGGACCGTTCGGTCGGAGAGCAGTGTCGTGGATATCAGCAGCACGGGCGTAATCAGACAGTGAATGATGCAAAGAACAGAACCGGTAATACCGATGTAATCGGCCTTGCTGTAGGAGGTTGCCATAACGAAACCTATTTTGTTGTCAATCGTGGGTACAAAAGTAGGGGATTTTAAATAAATGCAACAATGTTGCAAAAATTTTTTTCGATCAAAAAGTGACTAGTTGTGCGAAATGGCCGGTTTCGCTGAGCGCGGTATCTGATTTTTTAGCTTCTTGTGGCCTGTTATGACCTATGTCATCTTGATTGATACAACCGCATGATTACCACCATCATTTTTGACTTGGGGGCCGTTTTGATCGACTGGAACCCGAATTATCTTTACCAGAGCGTGTTTCAGGAAGAAGAGATGCGCCATTTTCTGGAAAACATCTGCTCCCCCGCCTGGAACGAGGAACAAGACGCGGGTCGCAGTTTGAAGGAAGCTACGGAACTGCTTGTCAGCCAGTTTCCCGAACACGAAGCCAACATTCGGTTGTACTACGATCGCTGGCCGGAAATGCTGAAGGGCGAAATTCCGGGAACTGTCGAGATCCTGCGGCAACTGAAAGAAGGTGGGTTTTACAAACTTTATGCGCTCACCAACTGGTCGGCCGAGACGTTCCCGATTGCCCAGGAACGCTTCGATTTTCTTTCCTGGTTCGATGGCATTGTGGTGTCGGGCACCGAGCGAGACCGCAAGCCGTTTCCGTCGTTTTACCAAACGCTGCTGAACCGGTATTCGGTCAAACCGGAAGAAGCCCTGTTCATCGATGATAACCTGCGGAATGTGAAAGCCGCCGAAGCACTTGGGATTCAATCGATTCACTTTCAGAGCCCGGAGCAGTTGCGGGAGCGGTTGGTTGAGTTGAAAATCATCGCTTGAGGGCGCTCAGAAGGTTGAATGCTTCAATACCTGCCGCTGAAATAGTTTCTGGGGCAGGCAACCAACGCATGTAACCGGAGACGCAGCAAATCAGCCGCTTCTTTGCGCAATTCATCCATCGCTTGGTACTGGCGATTCCGAATGCGGTTGAAGGGCAGGTCGCGAATAGACTAGTTTTGAGGACGTAAACAACAAACACATCCTCAAATGAAACGAAGAACAACACTCCACACGTTGGTGGGAATCGCCGTGCTGGGATTAACGACCCTGGCTGCCTGCAAAAAAGAGTCGGCCGACCCGATGCCCGACCCCACGGCTCCGGTTGCGGGAAAAGCCGGTTTTCTGATCGGGAAAGTAACCGATCCGCAGGGCAGACCACTGCCCCGCGCCACGGTCTACATCGATAATACGGTGTTGGTCGGCCGGGGGGCTGAAGTAACGAGCGGTTCCGACGGCAGCTACAAAATGGCCCTGGTGGCCGGAGCCGGGCAGTGGGTTGCCAAAGGCTTTATCCTGAAATCGTACAACGACCGCGTGTATAAAATTCTGCTCGACCCGGAGAATCCGGACAGTTTTTCGGAAGATGAGAAACCGGTCCGCAACTTTCAGTGGAAGCTGACCGGGCACATTCCGGATTTGAGCCTGGACCTGTACTACGGCGGAACCGCCGAACTGCTCCGCGATCCGAACGCCGAAGGACTCAATGATGACGAGAATATTGAGTTTACCTTCAAGCCCGTTGGTCCGCTGATCGACGGATCGGCTGGTAAAACGCTGACACTTAAAGCAAAAAGGCGCTACGATAGCTTCCTGCGGGATATTCCCATCGGGCGCTATGAAATTTCGGCGGTCTACAAACCGACGGGCGAGAAGTTGCTCGTGGCCGATGGCTGGGGCGATCTGGAATACAAAACATCGGTCGTTCTCGATTTTCTGGGCACCGAGGCTTCCTACCGCGCTAATAGCATGGGGATCGGTTACACCAATCGCCGGTGATCATCACGTCATTCCACCCCGTCGCGTCAATTCCGACACGACGGGGTCAGGCTACAGTACTTTATCCGGTGTGATCGGCAGGTCGCGAATCCGTTTGCCGGTGGCGTGAAAAACCGCGTTGGCAATAGCGGCCGCAACGCCCACAATGGCAATTTCGCCCAGGCCTTTGGCCCCAATCGGATTGGCGTACACATCCGGCTGGTCAATGTAAAACACCTCGATCTGCGGCATATCGGCCTGCACCGGAATGTGGTAGCTGGCGAAATCGCTGGTAACATACCGACCATACCGGTGATCCATCACCGAGGCTTCCATCAGCGCCATGCCGATGCCACCCACAATACCGCCGATGGACTGACTGCGGGCGGTTTTTTCATTGATGATTTTGCCCACATCGGCGCAGGTTACCACCCGTTTGACGCGCACCTCGCCCGTCACCGGACTGACGTGGACCTCCACAAAATGACAGCCAAACGAATACATCGAATACTGGTCTCGCTCCGGCCCCGGTTTGGATTCTTCCGTTACGTCAACTTCGGTCAGGTTGTGATGAGCCAGAATGTCGGTGTAGGCCAGGCTCGCGGAAGGGTTGGCGGTCAGGAAAATCCGGCCGTTTCGGGCGGACACAGCCTCGGACGGAATGTGGGCCAGGGGCGAACTCGGGAGCGAGGATGCCAGTGCTATCAGTTTCTTTTTCAGGGCTTCACAGGCTACGTGAACGGCCGAGCCGACGCTGGTGATGGTAGCCGAGCCGTTTTGTCCGGGCGCGTCGGGCAGGGCCGAGTCGCCGAGGTCAAACCGGATTTTCTGCGGACTAACGCCCAGGATTTTGGCGATAATCCGGGTCATGGCGGTGCCGGTTCCGGGGCCAATGTCCATCGTCGCACTCTGGACCACCACCGAGCCGTCGGCCTGCAAAACCGCCCGGGCTTTCGAAGGGTGCCGGTGAAAACCGTACAGGCTCGATGCCATTCCGTACCCCACCAACTGACCATCTTTCTGAATGGTACCCGGTTTTAGGGGGCGGTTTTGCCAGCCGAATGCTTCAGCCCCCATCCGATAGCATTCCTTCAGCGACTTTGCCGACCAGGGCAGGTTTCGTTCAGGATCGGTCTCGGCGTAATTTCGCAACCGGAATTCCAGCGGATCGAGGTGGAGCGAAAACGCCAGTTCATCCAGGGCTGACTCCAGCGCAAACATGCCCGTCGCATCGCCGGGGCCGCGCATCCAGGTTGGCGTATTGACATCCAGCGGAAGTAAGCGGTAGCGGGTCGATACGTTCGGGCAGGCATACATCGCTCTAGTCGCCAGAATGGTCCGTTCGAGGTGGTCTTCGTAGCGGGAAGTCTGGCCGATGCCTTCGTGGTTCATCGCGATCAACTTTCCATCCTTTGACGCCCCGAGTGCAAACTTCTGAACCGTGTAGGGCCGGTAGCCGACGGAGGTGAACATCTGGTCGCGGCCCAAAACCAGCTTGACAGGTCGTTTCAGGAGTTTAGCCGCCAGCGCTGCCGCCACCGTGTGGGGCCAGACCCGGATGCCTGAGCCAAACGCTCCGCCAATGAACGGTGCCTGCACCCGAACCTTTTCGCGGGGCAGTTTAAACGCCTGCGCCAGATTGCCCTGCGCCGACTTAACGCCCTGATTTTTATCGTAAACCGTTAGTTTGTCGTCGGCTTCCCAAACCGCCAGGATGGCGTGGGGTTCGAGGGGCTGGTGGTGTTGGGTCGGGATGGTGTAGCTGGCTTCCAAACGCACCTCGGCGGTCTGGAGCGCGTCGGAACTGCCCCGGTGGTAGTCGCGGAAGGGGGAGGCCGCATTCCGCTGAACACCACCGGGTAACACCGCCCTCGATTGGTTGGCCTCAAAATCGGTCTGGTGCGGTTCCGCTTCATAGGTGATCCGGACCAGCGAAGCGGCATAGTGGGCCTGTTCGACCGATTCGGCAACGACCAGCGCCACCGGCTGTCCACTGAAATAGACCAGTTCATCAAAAAAGACTCGAAACGCGGTTCCGACGGGAGCCCGCTCAGCGGGTTTCTTCGGGGTTCCGTAGCCGGGAACGCCCGGCGAATTCAGATGGCTGATGACGGCCAGCACACCGGGCGCTGCTTCGGCCGGTTTTGCCTCAATCGCGGTAATTCGCCCTCTGGCGATGGTGCTGTTGATCAAAACCGCATGAGTTAGGTTTTCGAACCGGTATTCGGCCGAATAGGGAGCCGCACCGGTTACTTTCAGGTGCCCATCGACGCGGTCGAGCGAAGGGTCGGGTTCTGCAAATGGCCTGCTGTATGGTTTGTTTTCCCGTTTCATGACTTACCGGCGGCTTGTTTTAAGGCTTCAACGATGGCGTTCGGCGTCATTTTTAATTTGAAAGCATTGTGCTCCAGTGCTTTGGCGTCCTGCATGGCTGCGTCGGCGGCCCGGCGAAAAACCGCTTCGGAAACCGGTTGTCCCGCCAGGAGTTGTTCCGCTTCGGGCAATCGCCAGGGTTTGTGCGCCACACCACCCAACGCCAGCCGGGCGGTTTTGATGCGGTTTTGCTCCAGGTCCAGCGCAGCCGCTACCGACACCAGTGCGAAAGCATACGACGCCCGGTCGCGGACTTTCAGGTAATGCACATGCTTTGTGTACGGAGAAACTGGAATCTCCACCGCCGTGACCAGTTCGGCTGGTTCGAGGGTCGTGTCCCGATCTGGTCGGTCGCCCGGCAAGCGGTGAAAATCGCCGATCGGAATGCGCCGTTCCCCGGTTGGTCCTACCACCCGAACCGTGGCATCCAGAGCCGCCAGGGCCACGCACAGATCGCTGGGGTGGACGGCAACGCAGGAGGCATTTTGTTGGGAAATGCCAAAAATAGCGTGCTGCCGGTTAATGCCTTCCAGCGCCCCGCAACCCGTTTGGGGCTGTCGTTTATTGCAGGGGAACGCCGAATCGTAAAAATATGGGCAGCGCGTTCGCTGGAGCAGGTTGCCACCGACCGTGGCCATGTTCCGCAACTGGCCCGATGCGCCCGCATTCAGGGCCTGAATCAGCAGCGGATGGTGCATCCGGACCCCTTTGTGCTGCGCAACGGCGCTGTTGCGGGCCAGCGCACCCAGGCGGAGAAAATCGCCTTGCAACTCAATTTTTCGGAGGGGTAACCCATTAATGTCGATCAGTTTATCCGGACTGACAAGGCCCCGTTTCATGAGGTCGAGCAGGTTGGTGCCTCCGGCAATGAGCTGGGCATTCGGATGGGCGGCCAGGGCTTCGACGGTTTCCTTGATCCGGGTTGGGCGTAGGTAAAGAAACGGTTTCATACCGGCTGACCGCTGTTTTTAACGTCCAGAATGGCTTTCACAATGTTCGGATAGGCTCCGCACCGGCAGAGGTTTCCGCTCATGTACTCCTGAATCTCTTTTTCCGAACCAGCCTGCCCTTCGCGAATACAGCAGATTGCCGACATTACCTGACCGGGCGTACAATAGCCGCATTGAAAACCGTCGTGCCGTATGAACGCTTCCTGCATCGGATGTAACCGGGCGGATGATTCAGTAACGCTCTGGGTTAGTCCCTCGATGGTGGTGATCGTACGGCCGTTTTGCATGACGGCCAGGCTCAGACAGGCCAGTACCCGCTGACCGTCGAGGTGAATCGTGCAGGCTCCACACTGGCCGAAATCGCATCCTTTTTTGGTGCCCGTCAGGCCGAGCTGTTCGCGGAGCAGGTCGAGCAGCGTCGTGCGCGGATCGACGGCTAACCGACGTTTGGTTCCGTTGATGGTCAGGCTCAGCCGGACGGTTTTTTGAGGGCTTGATAGCGGCTCCGGATCAGCCGGTTTGGCAGGGTAGTGAAAGGAAACCGGACTCAACGTCAACCCGGCCAGTGCCAGCGACTGTTTCAGAAAAAACCGGCGGTCTTCGGGAGGATCGTTCAAAAAACCGTCGTCAGACGGCATGTCTTGGTCAGTCATAGAGTAATGGGTTAGGAAATCGCATCGAAAGATAACCTTAATTTAGTGGCAGGCCGAAAGGAATTACACCTTAATTTCGAATCGTTCAACAACCGATATTTCGCTATTCTCCTTGAACGATGATGGAATTGAATATGCTGTAGAGTCTAAACGGGCGTGAGGGCCAAAAGCCTCAGTTGAGTGGTCTAATACGAAAAACAAAATTAAATAAAAAAAATATACTATTTTATTGATTGTTTAAACGATTAAACATACATTTGATTCGCCCACTCGCCGTGTATGAACAAGAAGAAAGTTTCCCTGAAAGACATTGCCGAAAAAGCGCAGGTATCGACCGCCCTGGTTTCCTACGTCTTGAATGGGAAGGAAAAAGAGAGTCGGGTAGGGCACGAAATTGCGCAAAAAATCAAACAGATTGCCCGGGAGCTAAACTACGAGCCCAATTACCTGGCGAAGAGCTTGCGAAGTGGGAAAACGCAGACCATCGGCCTGATCATTGCCGATATATCGAATCCGTTTTTCGCCAACATTGCCCGGATTGTCGAAGATGAGGCCAAAAAATACGGGTATACGGTCATCATCGGGAGTTCGGACGAAAAGGCGGAGAAATCCTGGGATCTGATCAATGTACTGTTAAACCGGCAGGTCGACGGCTTTATCATTGTATCGTCGGAAAACTCGGAAGAGCAGATTCAGTATTTGCTGGACAAACACGTGGCAGTCGTTTTGCTGGACCGGCATTTTCCGAACCTGCCGACCGATTTCGTCTCGCTGGATAGTTACAAAGCGGCTTTTGATGCCGGAACACATTTGGTGCAACAGGGCTACCGGCACATCGGACTGGTAGCGTACAAATCCGCGCTGTTTCACATGCAGGAGCGTATCCGGGGGTACCGGGAGGCTCTGGAAACAAACCAGATCCCGTTTCAACCGGAGTGGCTCAAAGAAGTTGAATTTACAGCTGTTGAGCAGGAGATCAAAACCGGAATCGATCAGATGCTGGGTGCGGAGTTTGCCGTCGATGCTCTGATTTTTGCGACGTACCGACTGGCGATTGCGGGATTGAAATACATCAATTCATTGGGAATCAGAGTGCCGGATGACCTGGCGATTGTCAGCTTTGGCCAGGCCGAAGCCTTCGATCTGTATTATTGCCCGATCACCTATGTTCACCAGCCGATGGAAGAACTGGGCAAAACCGCCGTCGAAATCCTGATCCATCGATTAAAAGAGCCATATGCCGAAACCCGACAAATTCAGATGAAAGCCGTGTTGATGGTGAGAGATTCTTCCCGGCCGAAACACACGTCTTCTTGAGCATTCCTAAATTTAAACCATTGCTTAATCGTTTAAACAATTGTTTTCCTACCCTTACTTTCCTTGTACGTTTATGCAGAGAAGAAATTTTCTGAAATCAACCCTGGTTGGGTCCGGCGCTTTGATCGCCGGACTGCCTTTTCGAACGGAAGCGGCTGTCCCCAAGCTGAAGATTACCAAAATCCGGTATTATGCGGCTCCCGGCTACAACAAACCGCTGTTCAATCAGGCCCGGGGCATTGTCGAGATCGAAACCGATGGCGGCATTATTGGCATTGGTGAAGGAGGTTCCAAAGACATGATCGAGCAGTGTGCCCAGATGATGATCGGGGAAAACCCCTTCCGGATCGAGCACATCTGGCAGAATCTGTACCGGGGCATGTTTTACCCGCCCGGTCGCGAGAAACTGCACGCGCAGGGGGCGCTCGATATGGCGCTTTGGGACATCAAGGGCAAGGCGCTCGGGGTTCCGGTCTACGAATTGCTGGGGGGAGCCACCCGCGATTACGTGGAGTGTTACGCCACCGGCTTCCGGGCGTCGAAGGCTAAAACCGAGGAGGAGCGGGCGCAGGACTGCATCAAAGCCGGGTTGCGTTCGTACCGAATTGGCCCCACCGGCGGCAACGGTGACCAGCCGTTTGACTTTTACGAAAACGCCAAGAAAACCATCGAGCTTTGCAAACGCATCGATGCGGCCGTGGGCGGAGGGGGTAAGTGGGCCATCGACCTGCACACCCGTTTCGATACGACGGAAGGCATCAAGATCTGCAAGGCGCTCGAATCGCTGGAGCCTTATTTTGTCGAGGACATCGTGCGGTCCGAAAACCCGGATGTGTACAAAACCGTCCGCCAGATGACCAACGTGCCCATTGCCGTGGGCGAACAGTTCGGCGACCGCTGGGATAGCAACAACTTCATCGAGCAACACCTGATCGACTACACCCGGTTTACGCTCCCGAATACCGGCGGAATTTCCGAGTTCAAGAAATTGGCGTCGATGTGCGAAACCCATTATGTGGGCATGATCCCGCATTTCACGGGACCACTGGCCACGGCCACGCTGGTGCATGTCCTGGGTTCGAGCAGCCCGGCCCGGGCGCTGATGGAACTCGGCGGGGGCGAACCCGAACGACCGCCCTACTTCAACGACGATTTTGTGCGGTTTCAAAACGGCAAACTCTACCTCAATCCGGACCCCGGCCTTGGCGTCAAGTTCGATCCGAAAAAGGCGACGTTTGTCATGGAAATCACCTCCAACACCAAATTCCCGCACCCCATCCTGAAAGCCCCGGATGGCTCGATTCATAATTGGTAGACTATGAAGTTAAGAATTAAGAGTTAAGACGGGGCCGCCCGGCGGTGAAGAGTTGGCTGACGCATTCTATGAAGCTTTTTAGTATTACGTTTTCTCCATCGCATTTTCACCGGTGACACTCGGCGATTGGCTGACGAATAACGCTGCGGAGCATTTTAACTCTTAATTCTTAACTCTTAACTCATCATTCTTTCACCCTTTATCCCATTCCTAAACCCATGAAAAACGCTCTAACATGTTTGGTGCTGCTCGTTTTGTGGCAGGGTAACGCCCTCGCCCAGAACAACCGGATAACCGGTAAAGTGACTGGTTCTGACGGGAAACCGCTGCCGGGGGTCAACGTGCTCGTGAATGGTACGACGCAGGGAACCGTTGCGGATGCCGATGGGAATTACGCCGTCAACGCTCCGGCCAATGGCTCGCTGGTGTTTTCGTACATCAGCTACGTCAGCCAGACCATTCCGGTCAATGGCCGGTCGGTGATCAATGTTCAGTTGGCGGAAGACACCAAAAGCCTGAACGAGGTGGTCGTGACGGCGCTTGGGATCAAACGGGAGGCTAAAACGCTGGGGTATGCTACGGCCACCGTCAATGCTGACCAGATTTCGACCAACCGCAGTCCGAATCTGATGACGAGTTTGCAGGGCAAAATGGCGGGGGTGAACATTTCGACGATGTCGACCGGACCGGGCGGCAGCTCCAAAATCCGGATTCGGGGCCAGTCGTCGTTTAGTGGGCAGAATAACCCGCTGATCGTGATCAACGGGGTGCCGGTCGATAACTCGAACTACGCCATTGGCGGGAACTTCGGCAACCGGTCGGCCAACAACTCGGACGGGGGCGACGGCCTTTCCAGCATCAACCCCGATGATATTGAAACGATGACGGTTTTGAAAGGAGCCACGGCGGCAGCGCTCTACGGGTCGAGGGCCAAAGACGGCGTGGTGATGATTACAACCAAAAGCCGGGGCGCGGGCAAAGGCTTCGGAGTCGAATACAATGCCAACTTCACGACCGATACACCCCTGGATTTTACGGATTTTCAGTATGAGTACGGTCAGGGCGAAGGTGGGATTCGGCCTACGACGCCGTACCCTACTTCGGGAGTTTGGAGTTTCGGGGAAAAATTCCAGCCGGGCATGACGCAGGTGCTGTTCGACGGCGATGTGTATCCGTACGAGCCCGTCTACAACCGGATTCGGAAGTTTTACAACGTCGGCCAGAATTTTACCAACACGCTGACGGTTTCCAACAACGGGGAAAACGGCGGTTTTAGTCTTTCATTCGCCAATACCGACAACAAAGCCATCACGCCGAACTCGGACTTTAACCGCAAAACCATCAACCTCGGTTTTTCGCAGAACATCAATAAAAACCTGGTGGCTACCGGAAACATCAATTACTCCAACGAATACAACCGCAACCCGACGCAGCTCAACACCCAGGATTTTGCCACGCCCACGGTGATCATGACGCTGGCGAACTCCATGCCGCTTGAAGCCCTCAAAGAACACCAGGTGCTGCCCAACGGCGACGAATTCGTCTTCTCACGGTTTCTGGTTCGGAACAACCCGTACTACTCCGTCAATTACCACTTCGAAAACATCAAGCGCGACCGGCTGTTTGGCAACGTAGCCCTGAAATACCAGTTTACGAACTGGCTGTATTTACAGGCCCGGCTGGCGCAGGACCTCTACACCCGGAACCAGGATTACAACATCCCGAACGGCTACGCGCCGATTGCCAAAGCGCCGGCCGGTTATGTCAACGGCTCGTATACGCAGGATGTACGGAAGTTTGTCGAGCGAAATTATGATTTTATTCTGGGTGGGAACAAGACCTTTGGCAACATTGGTGTCGATGTCACGCTGGGGGGTAACCAGCGGTTTGTGCGGATGGATTACAACAGTGTAACCGTGCAGGATTTCGTGCAGCCGGGCCTGTACACGGTGATGAACGGGCGCGTGAAAAACCCGCTGTACAGTCTATCGGAACGGAAAATCAATTCGCTCTACGCGGCCGCTACGATTTCCTATAAAGAATTTCTGTTTCTGAACGCAACGGCCCGAAACGACTGGTTTTCTACTCTTTCGCCCGAAAACCGCAGCATTCTGTATCCGTCCGTCACCGGGAGTTTCGTGTTTTCCCAGGCCTTCTCCAACCTGCCGACCTGGCTGACGTTCGGGAAGCTCCGGGCGGCTTATGCCGAAGTGGGCGACGACAACGTCAGTCCGTATTCGAACGCGCTGTTTTATGCCGTCAACAACAACAACTTCCCAACCCCGTCGGGGCAACTGGTGCCGGTGGGAGGGATCAATGCCACGTCGGTGCCTAACCGCAACCTGCGCCCGCTGCGGGTGTCGGAAGCCGAAGCCGGGATTGAACTGAAGTTCTTCAACAACCGGCTGGGGCTGGATTTCACGTATTACCGCAAAATAACCCAGGACCAGATTCTGGCCACCCAGGTGTCGGATGCCTCGTCGTACACCAACAAGCTGATCAACGTCGGCAAGAGCATGAACAAAGGGGTGGAACTGCTGCTGACGGGAACACCGATCCAGACGTCGGCTTTTCAGTGGGATGTGAGTGCCAACCTGGCCTACAACACTTCCGAAGTGCTGACGCTGGGCCTGTCGGCGGCCGATACCATGATTACGGTCGGCGGTTCGGGGGGCAGTACGCTCCGGCAGGTGGTCGGCAAGCCGATCGGGCAATTGTTTACGTTCAATTACCTCCGCGATGCCCAGGGACGGCAGGTGTTCGACAAAGGCAGCGGGCGACCCCTGCGCAATAACACCCCGGTGAACGTCGGAAACGCCCTGCCGAAATACTTTGGCGGGATTACGAACACCTTCACCTACAAGGGCATTACGCTGTCGACCCTGATCGATTTCAAACTGGGCCACAAGATGATCGGCGGGCAAAACATGAACTACCTGCGGCACGGTTTGCACAAAAAGACACTGGTAGGGCGGGAGCAGGGGTATGTCGTTGGGGAGGGCGTCAACCCGGACGGCGAAATCAACACCACCCGTTCGCCGATTCAGCCGTTTTATGAAACGCCGAACGTGCTCGGGATTTACGAGGATTTTATCTACAACGCCGGATTCTGGAAGCTGCGGCAGATTACGCTGGGCTACGATTTCACGAAGTTGCTGCCCCAGAAATTCTTCATCAAGGGACTGCGGCTGAATGCGGTGGCCAACAACGTGGCGGTGTTGAAAAAATGGACCGAAAACATGGATCCCGAGATGGTCAACAACGCATCGGACAACGCGACCGGTCTGGATTTCTGGCCGAGTTTGCCGCCCACCCGGAGCATGGGTTTTAACCTGAATATCAAGTTCTAAGCCACTGGTTTTAAACCGCTACAATCGTATGAAAACGAAACTAACTTACCTGCTTGGCTTGCTGACAGCCGTTACTCTGCTTTCGGGCTGTGACGATCAGTTCGATGAAATCAATACCAATAAGGTCGATCCGACCACCCTGGCGCCGTCGTTTGTGATGAACAAAGCGATTATCGACGCCAACTACCTCGACGGTTTCGGGACATTGCAAATGTTATGTTACGAATTTGGAATCGTTCAGCAGATCATCACGCCTTACGGCAGTTCGCTGGCCGGAGCAAATTACAACCAGAACAACGTGAGCAATACTCCACTAGTCTGGCAGAATTTTTACCGGAACGTATTGAAGCAGGTTGTCGATGTGGTGGAAAAGACCAAAGACGATCCTAACCGCACAAATCTTTACCACATGGCCCGGATCTGGAAAGCTTATTCGTTTATGATCCTGACCGATACCTACGGCGATATTCCGTATACCGAAGCGGCAAAAGGCTATATCAGCGAAATCACCTCGCCGAAATACGATACCCAGCAATCTATCTATATGGATATTTTGAAGGAGTTGGACGAAGCTTCGGCGGGTCTGGATGCCACGAAAACCATCGAAACAACCGATATCCTGTATGGGGGTAATATCACCAAATGGAAGCGGTTTGGTTACTCCCTGATGCTGCGGGCGGCCATGCGCCTGACCAAAGTGGACCCGACCACCGCCCGAAACTATGTCACGAAAGCCGTGGCCGGAGGGGTTATGCAATCCAACGACGACAATGCGGTGATGCGGCATACGGCCTTGTATAACAACTGGATTGCCAACCACTTGCAGGCCCGCGAAAAGACGAATTTCTACCTGGCCGCGCCGTTTGTGAACTACCTCAAAAGCAATAACGATCCCCGTTTAGGTTCCATTGCGGTGCGCTACGTGGGGGCCAAAGGCGGTCCCGAGCAGGTCGACGCCCGGGCATCGACCGATCCAAAAGTACAGGTGGGCATGCCGATGGGGTATGACAACGTGACGATCTCGGCTCCGGCGGTTTTGGCGCAGAATGGGGTGGCCAGCCTGTGGGATTTTTCGCAGGTCAATCTGAAAACCGTGCTGAAGCTCGATGCGCCGGAATTTCACGTCACCCAGGCACAGACGCAGTTGCTGCTGGCCGAAGCGGCTCAACGGGGTTGGATCACGGGCAATGCTGCGGATTATTTTGTGAAAGGTGTCCGGGCTAATCTGGAGCAGATGGCCGCTTACGATCCGGCTGCTGCCATTCCTGAAGCCGCTATCCAGGCCTACCTGACGGCGCATCCGTTTGAAACCGCAAAAGCACTGGAGCAAATTAACACGCAGTACTGGGTGGCTTCGTTCCTGAATGGCCCCGAACTTTTTGCCAATTTCCGCCGGAGCGGTTTTCCGACTTTATCCAAAAATCCGTATCCTGCTTCCGAAATTACGGAGGATTTCATTCGCCGGATGCCGTATCCGGATAGCGAAACGATTGTCAACCAGCAGAATGTAAACGAAGCCATCACCCGCCAGGGGCCGAACACGCTGAGTACCCGCGTTTGGTGGGATAAGAAATGAAAGCTATTACACAGGGTTAATCAGAGTACATCAGAGTTTATCAGAGAAATCTCTGCGTACCTCTGATGTACTCTGATTATCCCTGTGTAACAACCCTTTTAAACCCTTAACCAATGAAACGTTTTTCAAGACGCACGGCCATCCAATCGGTTTTGGGCGTGGTCGGCACCGCCATGACGGCTTTGCCCGAATCTTCCTATGCCCACAATCCCGGTCAATTCCGCGACTACGGCAAGGTGAAAATCACCAAACTCGAAACCTTCCTGGTCAAACCGCGCTGGATTTTTCTGAAAATACACACCGATGTGGGCGTCGTCGGTCTGGGCGAACCCCTGCTCGAAGGGCGGGCGCTCACCATTCAGACGGCCATCAAGGAAGTCGAACCCTACCTGATCGGCAAAGATCCCCGGCAGGTGGTACACCACTGGCAGGCCATCTACCGGCACGCCTTCTACCGGGGAGGCCCGATTCTGACGAGTGCCCTGAGCGGTATCGACCACGCTTTGTGGGACATCAAAGGCAAGCTGCTGAATGTGCCGGTTTATGAACTGCTGGGCGGCCCGACCCGCGATCGCGTCCGGATTTACGGCCGGGCCAGCAATGCCGAGGAGATCAAAAAGCGGAAGGCCGAAGGGTATACGGTGATTAAAACCGGGGTCGCGAAGAAAAATCCGGCCCAGATTGTCGAAAATCCGAAGTTCATTCAGTACGCCGTTGATAACTTTGCGTCGCTGCGGGAAGCGGGTGGAAGCGAGATGGACATTGCCATCGACTTTCACGGGGCCATTTCACCGCAAACCTCCAAGCTATTGATCAAAGAGCTGGAACCGTATAAACCGATGTTTGTCGAAGAACCGGTGCAGGCGCAGAATGTGGATGTCCTGGTCGATATTGCCCGCGGGACGCACCTGCCAATTGCAACCGGAGAGCGGATTTTTACGAAATGGGGCTTCCGGGAAATTCTGGAGAAACGGGCCGCCAGCATCATCCAGCCGGATTTGTGCCACGCGGGCGGCATTACGGAAGGCCGGATCATTGCGGGCATGGCCGAAGCCTACTACGTCCCGATCGCACCCCACAATCCGATGGGGCCGATCTCGCTGGCTGTGGGGCTACACCTAGCCGCCAGTGTACCCAATTTTCTGGTACAGGAGCAGGTTTCACTGGGGGAAGGCTACCTAAAAAAACCGTTCAAACTGGAAAAAGATGGTACGGTTTTGATTCCCAGTGGGCCTGGGCTGGGCATTGAACTGGACGAAGCCCAACTCAAAGATAAAATTGGCCACGACTGGAAAAATCCGGAGACGTACAATACGCTCGATGGCTCGGTGGTGGATTGGTAGCTTATTCATCTTCTCGTTCCTATTTTCGTTATTCGCTATTCAATATTCGCTATTCGATATTGAATTATGATTTAAAGAAATAACGAATATCGAATAATGAATAATGAATAGCGAATAACGAATAGCGAATAATGAATGGCGAAGTCATGGAAAAATGCCTAACTAACCACTGAATGATCAAGTCTTTATTGTGCTGTGATTGGGGAACCTCTTCGTTTCGATTACGACTAATCGATGTGTCATCGTATAAGTTGATTGGAGAAATAATTTCCGGGCAGGGCGTTGCCGATACATATTCTGCCTGGAAAAAACAAGCCGAGACAGGAGGGGTTCAAAGAAATTTTTATTTCCGTCAACAACTTAAACAACAAATTGACGCATTAGCCGACAACATTTCACGTAATCTGGAACGAATTCCGGTAGCGGTTTCGGGCATGGCTTCATCTTCGATCGGGATGGAAGAAATTCCGTACGCCGGTTTACCCTTTGCGATGGATGGAAGCCAGGCCAGCGTCCGGCATTTTGACCCTATCGAAGCGTTCCCCCACGAGCTGATGCTGATCTCCGGCGTAAAAAGTGCCGAAGATGTGATGCGGGGTGAAGAAACTCAGTTGATTGGTCTGGCCGCTTTGCTCGACTCCGAGGGTCGCCGACCCAGCGATGCCCTTTTTATTTTCCCCGGCACCCACTCGAAACACATGTACGTGCAGCAGGGGCAATTGCAGAATTTTGAAACGTATATGACGGGTGAAATTTTCAGTGTCATGGCTTCGTACAGTATCCTGAAAGACTCCCTTAACGTCAGTAGTTTAGGTGATTTTTCAGACAAAAATTTAGCGGCATTTCGGTTCGGCTTAAAAGATTCGGAAGCTTCACTCTTAAACCGGCTATTTACCGTCCGGACAAATCAGTTGTTCGAGAAACTGACAAAAGAGCAGAATGCGTTTTACCTGAGCGGTTTGCTGATCGGGGCTGAGCTAAAACCGTTGGTGCAGCAGCAAAGCTGGCAGTTGGTGTTGTGCAGTGGTACTAATTTATTCGCCTTTTACCAACTGGCCATTGAAGACCTGGCGCTGTCTGCTCGTACGGTTGTTATTCCTGCCGAACTAATCGATAAAGCGGCTATGGTGGGGCAAGTTATTCTGTATCAGAATCAAAAATTAAACGTATAATCATGGGGTTTTCGTGGGACTTGTTTCAGGAAACGCCAATTGTCGGGATTGTTCGAAACCTGACGGCGGAGGCAGTTATCCGGATTTTGCCCATCTACCGGGAAGCCGGATTGACGACGATTGAAATTACCCTCAATACGCCCGGGGCCGAAGACCTGATCCGGTATGCCATCGACCACGCGCTGGAAGGGCTGAACATTGGGGCCGGAACCGTTTGCACCGAAGCCGACCTGGACCGGGCGCTGGCGGCTGGGGCGCAGTTTATCGTGACGCCGATCCTCAATGAAACCGTCATTCAACGCTGCGTAGAACGCGGAATACCGGTTTTTCCGGGCGCTTTTACCCCCTCCGAAATCTACAAAGCCTGGTCGCTGGGCGCGCCGATGGTGAAATTATTCCCGGCGGCTACGCTCGGGCCGGGGTATATCAAGGAAGTGAAAGCTCCGCTGAACCAGATCAAACTACTGCCCACCGGCGGAGTGAGCCTCGACAACATGAGCGATTTCCGGAAAGCCGGGGCCGACGGATTGGGTATTGGTGGACAACTATTTGACAAAGAATTGATTGCTCACCGGGACTGGACTGGTTTGAGGGCGCATTTTACAACTTTTAAAGAGCGGCTGTAGCCAGTTGGTTACATTTTTTTTGTAGTACCTAACCCGTTTTGACTTTGAAAATCAGAAACTACCGTTGGCTGATCGTCGTGCTGGTATTTATCGCCACGACCATCAACTACCTCGACCGCCAGATTATCGGCTTATTGAAACCCATCCTTGAAAAGGAATTCGACTGGACCGAGACGGATTATGCCCGAATCGTGATGGCCTTTACGGCGGCCTACGCCATCGGGCTGGCGGTTTCAGGCTGGCTGATCGACAAAACCGGCACCAAACTCGGGTACACTCTCACCATCGTATTCTGGAGCGTAGCCGGGATGTTGCACGCCGTTGCCCGGAGCGCGGTCGGTTTCGGGCTGGCCCGGCTGGCGCTGGGTCTGGGCGAAGCGGGCAACTTCCCGGCGGCCGTCAAAACCGTGGCTGAGTGGTTCCCAAAGAAAGAGCGGGCGCTGGCTACCGGTATTTTCAACGCCGGAACGAGCGTTGGGGTGGTGGTGGCGCTGGTGCTGGTACCGTGGATTCTGACGCACTACGGCTGGCAGGAAGTCTTCTGGATCACGGGCGCGCTGGGCTTCGTCTGGCTTGTTTTCTGGCTCATTCTATACGACATTCCAGCCCGGCAAAAACGCCTGACCGACCAGGAACGAAACCTCATTACCAGCGGGCAGGAGGAACCCGAAACCGAGCGGTTTTCGATCAACTGGTTCCGGCTGTTTACATTGCCGCAGACCTGGGCGTTTGTGGTGGGTAAAGCCTTTATCGACCCCATTTTCTGGTTTTTCCTGTTCTGGTTACCCTCCTATTTTTCGTCGCGGTATCAACTGGATCTGAAGAAAATCAGTCCGGAATTGATGATCATTTACACCGCAACCACCGTCGGCAGCATCGGGGGCGGGTACCTGTCCTCCCTGCTTATCAAACGGGGGTGGCCCACCCTGAAAGCCCGGAAAACCGTCCTGTTCGTCTTCGCCATTCTTGAAGTTTCCATTATTCTGGCCCAGTTTGCTACTAATATTTGGATGGTAGTGGCGCTGATCAGCCTGGCGGTGGCTGTGCACCAGGCCTGGGCGACGAATGTCTTTACGATCGCTTCCGATTTATTCCCGAAGCAGGTCGTCAGCTCCGTGGTGGGGATTGGGGGCATGGCGGGGGCAGTGGGGGGCATCTTTTTTCCAATTTTGGTAGGATCTCTGCTGGATTCCTATAAATCGGCCGGTAACTTAGCGGGTGGTTACAATGTGTTGTTCACCATTTGCGGATTCACCTACCTGACCGTCTGGGTGCTGATTCACCTGCTGACCCGGCGGGCCAAAATGGTGGAATTGAATCAGTTGCTTTAACCCAACTTACCATGAAGATTTTTACCCGAACCGGTTTTGTGCAGGGGCTTACGGTTTTCTCACTGCTCGGCGTCTGGATGGCCTTTGGTGGCTGGGTGCGCAAACCGGCTGCGCAAACGCCCAATGTGGTCCTGTTTTTTATTGACGACCTTGGTTACGGCGATCTGTCGTGTTATGGAGCCTTGGGTTACACCACGCCCAACCTCGACCGCATGGCCGCCGAAGGAACCCGGTTTACGAGTTTTCTGGCCGCCCAGGCGGTTTGCAGTGCCTCGCGGGCGGCTTTGCTGACGGGTTGCTACCCGAATCGGCTGGGGATTGCCGGGGCGTTTGGGCCCGAATCGGTGGTGGGACTGAATCCCGAGGAGGAAACGATTGCCGAGTTGTTGAAGGAAAAAGGCTACGCGACCGGTATTTTCGGGAAGTGGCATCTGGGCAGCCGGAAGGAGTTTCTGCCGTTGCAGCAAGGTTTTGATCAGTACTACGGCGTACCGTATTCGCACGACATGTGGCCGCTGCATCCCAACCAGAAAAACGCCCATTACCCGCCCCTGCACCTGATCGAAGGCGACACGCCAAGCCGGGAAGTCAAAACGCTGGAGGATGCCGCCGAACTGACGCCTTCCATTACCGAACGAGCCGTCAACTTCATTCGGAAACATAAAAAAGCCCCGTTTTTCCTGTACGTACCGCATCCGCTCCCACACGTTCCGTTGGCGGCTTCGAGCCGGTTTCGGGGCAAAAGCGGGGCCGGTTTGCTGGGCGATGTGATGCAGGAACTCGACTGGTCGGTGGGGCAGATCCTGCAGGAACTGAAAAAGCAGGGGCTTGACAAAAACACGCTCGTCATCTTCACGAGCGACAACGGTCCCTGGCTCAATTACGGCGATCATGCGGGATCGGCGGGCGGTTTTCGGGAAGGCAAAGGAACGTCGTACGAAGGTGGTCACCGGGTGCCGTGTATCGTTCGCTGGCCGGGCGTGGTTCCGGCGGGCCGGGTTTGCAACAAACTGTTGACGACGCTGGAAATTCTGCCGACCGTCACGAAACTCTGCGGAGCGCGCTTGCCGAAAAAAGCCATCGACGGCGTCGATATGGTGGCGCTGTTGAAAGGCGATGAAACCGTCACGCCCCGCGATCGTTTCTATTATTACTACCGCAAAAACAGCCTGGAAGCTGTGCGGCAGGGGGACTGGAAGCTCGTTTTTGCGCATCCGGGCCGCACCTACGAAGGCTTTCTGCCGGGCAAGGGTGGTCAGCCGGGACCCAGCACCGAAAGCCACCGGTTTCCGCTGGCCCTCTACGATCTCCGGCGCGATCCGGGTGAGCGGTACGACGTGCGTGAACAAAATCCCGACGTCGTGGCCCGACTCGAAAAACTGGCCGAAGAAGCCCGCACGGACCTGGGCGACGAGTTGCAAAACCGGGAGGGAACGAATACGCGGCCGGTGGGAAGGGTAACGAAGCCGTAATTTGCTTCAATACTAAAAAAGGCAGGGCAGGCCGTCGATTTGCCAGCCCTACCTTTTCTATCCGGATCATTTCTTAACCTCTCTCTTTACTTCTTCGTCAAAAACCAGGATTGGTATTTTTAAATAAGCGGAATAATATTTTTCGGTCATCAGTTCAAACTGATAGTGATGTTTCCCAAACCGTCGGGCATTTTTATGGACATAACTACCCCAGAATGAGACGATATCAGAGGGTTTATATTTATTTAACTCCTCGTTTTTGATGCGTTTTCCGTCCAACCAGATGCCAAATTTGTCCGGGTTTTTCCAGTCGTTAAATTGTGCATCAGTCGGCGATTTTCGGGGTTCAGGTGGCAGCTCTATGACGTGTTTTTTCTCTTCTGGCGTCAATTCTGAATACTTTTTACCCCTCATTTCTTTGTTAACCCAGCCTATAACCTGGATGTTTTTATAGCGTTCTTCTAGTGATAAATCAGGCACCACCGGGTCGGTTTTTTTCGGGGCAGGTGATGCCGGTTTGGCGTCCTGGGCCGAGGTGTCAATGCTTGATAGACCCAATAGGGTGGAAACGACTAGCAGCATACTGAATTGGAGGATTACTGCTTTTGTGAAAGAAGTTTGTTTCGTCATCATGAGAAATCGTCGTTTGGTCGTTTGAAAGGTCAATAAACTGCTTAAGTTTTGAGTAGGCTGTTTGGTTACTTTGCTGAGGATCAGCCGCTGATAGGCGGTGATTTGCCGATAGCGGCTATTTACGGCATCGTCGGCCAGGAACTCATGATTGAGTTTAATGGCGGTTTTTAGCCAATACAGTACGGGATTGAACCAGACAAAAACCAGCAGAAATTCGATACCAATCACATCGAGTGAATGCCGTTGCTGAACGTGTGTCAGTTCGTGTGTGAGTAGCTCCGGTTCGATCTGGTTTTGGTCATAAAGTTCTTTGTTGATAAAGATGTAGCGTAAAAACGTATACGGAGCAGTAATAGAACGCTTTAGAACGAGTGTCGCTCCTTCAAATGGTCGCTTTTCGTTTGATTTTATCGAAGCACATAAGAACCAAACATTTCGGATAAAGCGCAGTAAAAGGAAGCCGGTGATTAAACCGTATAGTATGCTAAAAACCGGAATGGTTATTCCTGGTTGTTCGTGTTCAATAAGCTCGGAACTGGCCGGTTTAAATGACTGAAGCGGAATTTCCGGAACACTTTTAAGAGCTGGAACCAACATCGATTTAGGAAATAAATCAACCGGAACCAGCGGAGTAAGAAACGAGAAAAGGATGCTGGCTAACAGGTAAAACCGGTTGAAGCGGTGCATCTTTTCATTCTCCAGGACGAGTTTATAGGCCCCAAAAAGAACCAGCAAACAGATTCCCGATTGCAGCAGATACAGTATCATGATTTCTTCTTTTTAAGTTCATCGTCGATGAGGTCGCGCAGTGTTTCCAACTCGTTGGCCGACAAATCGGATTGAGTGGTAAAAAAGGAGGCAAATTGCGAAGCTGAGTTGTTGAAAAAGTTCTTGATCAATCCGTTAACCTGACGGGAGAAATAATCTTCTTTGCTCACAAGCGGATAATACTCCCGCGAGTTGCCATACTCCCGATACCCCACAAAGCCTTTGTCGGCCATGCGTTTGAGTAAAGTTGCAACCGTAGTGGTAGCGGGTTTGGGTTCCGGGTAGGCGTTCAGCAAATCCCGCATGAAGGCGTTGCCCGCTTGCCAGAGGTAATGCATCAGGGTTTCTTCGGCTTCGGTTAGTTTCATTTTCTACAAAAATAGAGTTTATTCTACAAATGTAGAAATTTCTGACGAAATAAAAAAACTGAATGTGAATTTTTAGAGGACGGATCGACGTGTCTATACGTCAAATTGACGATCATTCATTAACTTGGCGTCATCTTTTGAAACGTTATGCAAAACTGGCTGACGATACTGGCTTTTCTAATTATCCCGGTTTATCAAAGCGCGGCCCAGGATCAGTTTCTGGGTAGAGCCATCAATGAAGTGAGATCCCAACTGGATAAAAGGCGGATTGTGTACACGGAACAGACGTCGCCGATGGGGGATATGACGACGCTTTCGTACAGCGTATCGGAAACCAGTCCCAACCGGGTAGACTTGTTTTTTTCGCACGCACTGAGCTTTCCGCAGGCCAACCAGAACCGGTGTAACCAGGTCATCAGCATTCCCATGCTACAAAAACCCTGGGTGCCTGATACACTGGAAAACCGAATGCTGGAATCCGGTTACAAAAAACTGGACGATGGTCGGTTTGTGCACGAGAAATTTGATCAACTTGTTATCCTGGACTACGTAAGGGATACGCAACAGCCGAACGTCCGGATGCTGCGGCTGGTGTTTCGCCAGAGACCAAAACCGGCTGAGAAGTAGTGTTTGACCGTTTTTCGCCAGTTGACTTCCTGCATTCCGGTTTTCAAAAAGGATTCTGCAACACAAATCCGTTCCAGTCGAGGGCCGACTGGTAGAAGTATTCCCGCCAGTTGCCGATCAGGCCGTCGCGGATGCGGACGCTCACCATGCCGTGGACGGTTTTGTCGTAAGTGAGCGAAAACTCGCCGGAGCCAATCTGCGTCTGCTCATCGAACGCCAAATGGTGCCAGACCATCTGCGCCACTTTCGGGCGACCTTTGAAGCCCCCGAAAAATTCAAAAATCCGGTCGCGACCCCGGTAGATCTGCTTGTTGGGCGGTTCGGAGTAAATGGCGTCGAGGGCAAAACAGTCAGCGGCTTTCCGGCCGTTGTTTTCGTTCAGGCCGTCGGCCACGGTTTGCATCAAGCGCAGGAAGTCGGCCCGGCTGATGGGTTTGTGTTTCACCGACTGGGCGGGTGAGGCTTTGGAAAAGGCTAAAAAGAAGAAGGCAACCAGTAGGAATGTTTTCATAGAAAAGGGAAGACTCCAAACTGCAACGACCAGCCAGGCCGGTAGATTGTCAAACCGCTGCGGATTGTCCTAAAATTTCGTTGGCCGCCCGAATGCCCTGGTAAAATGCTTCCTCAAAAATCGAGATGCCACTCAGGTCGGAATGGGCGAAAAAGAGCTTGTTGTTGATCGGCTGGGCGGCTTTTCGGCGGGCTTCTCCGCTGATAAAACCGGGGGTCGGCGCAATCATGCCGTGGCCCCACACCCAGCAATCGACCTGCGATACGTAGGCCGTCACGCCCGGATGCGCTGTTTCAAGTTCGGCCAGAATGAGCCGGAGCCAGTCGTCGTAGGTGGTTTGGTACGCTTTCCGGCGGGCGGCTTCGGGTGGTTCCTGCACCAGCGGCCAATAGACCGTAATTACTTTCGGGTCGCGGGCGTGCAGAAGCTGGTGGGTAGCCGTGACGTACCCGACCGATGCGCCCCCGAAAATCACATTGTCCCAGCAAAGCGACATACCCCGGCCCTGCGGCAGTCCGCTGACGGTCAGATTTGCCACCAGCCAAGGCGCGTACTGAAAAGCGGTGTTGGCCGGGTTGCAGGAAACAAGCCGCTGCGTGATAAACTGGGGCGTTGCCAACAACACTTTCCGGGCCTGAATCGCCACGGTTTTTTGCTGCGAAACATTGTACACCAGCGCCCGAACACCGGTTTTGTTTTCCTGAAGGTTAAAAACCAGACAATTAGATCGGATCGGCGACTGGGCCTGTTTCGCCAGTTGTTGCGCCAGAAAACTGTTCCCGTTCGGCCAGGTCAGCACCGAATTGGGGTCGGCATTGGCCGCGACGCCTTTACGGGCGGCAAAATAATGCAGTCCGGCCCAGGCCGAGGTCGTGGCCAGGGTGCTGCCGTAATCGTCTTTGCACCCATATTCCAAATACCAGCGGAGGTAGGGCGAGGTAACCTTTCGTTCGTTCAGAAATTGCTCGAACGAAATGGCGTCCCACTGCCGGAATTGCGCATCGGTAGAAGACTGGTCGAGCGGAATGGCAAATGCATCCCGGCCATCGCGTCCTTTGGCTTTTTTTAGCATTTCGATCAGGTCAAAAAACCGGGCAATTTGCCTTTTTTCGTCTTCCGGAACGCCCACTTGAGGCACCAACCCTTCCTGCCAATGGCCTTTGATGAACAGCCGTTCTTCGGGATCATGGCAAAGAAAATACTCGTTGTACACCGGTAGTCCGTTGGCGTCAGAACCGGTGATGGCGTCCGATTCTTTCAAAAAATCAAGCAGTTCGCGGTTGCGTAAATCAGGAATGGGCAGGTAGTGAGCCCCCCACGGATAAGCCGAAACCGTATTGTGACCACTGGCCGCATTCCCGCCCACTTGCCCGTCCATCTCGACCAGCAACACATCCTTGATCCCGTTTTGCCAGAGCCAGCGCCGGGCCGACAAACCCGCCACGCCACCCCCGACGATCAACACCCCGGTTTCCAGCGTTTCGGTTGGTGGGGGAAGCTGTTCGGGATTCCGAAGCAAGTGGCCGACCCGGTGATTGGCCCCCACTATGCCGCCCTGAATGTGCGCGATCGAAGCCGCCGACTGGCAACTGCTCAGACTGACCGATCCAGCCAGCAGGGCCGAGGCTGAAAAACCGGCGGCCTGTTCGAGAAACCGTCGCCGGTCCGGCGAATCCGGCCGGTCAGTGGGCGTAGGGCGTCCAGTCATCTTCAAAATAATGCACCAGCACCTGGTTGTTGAGTTTGTTGATCTCGGTAGGCACCTCGGCCATGTCGGGCGGAAAGTGCAGCATGTCGTGAATCGTTCGGGAATTGATAAACCGCAGACCGTTGGGCAACGGCCCATCGCCCCGCCAGTGCTGGTTGCGCAGGGCCAGCACGAAGCCCCACTCGCCGAACGACGGCACGTAGGCGTGGTACGGAATGGTGTGAAAACCGGAAGCCGCCAGCGTGTTGCGGATGCACCAGAACGATTGCCGGGCGATGTAGGGCGAAGTCGATTGCACGACGGCCAGCCCCGCTGGTTTCAGCAGTCGGTGCAGTTCCTGGTAAAACGCCGTGCTGTACAATTTGCCGATGGAATAATTCGAGGGGTCAGGGAAGTCGATCACAATCAGGTCGTAACGCGCCGAATCCTGCCGGACAAAATTGTACGCATCTGCGTTGATGACCTGTACTTTCGGCGACAGCAACGATCGTTCATTCAACTTCAGCAGGAGGTCATTTTCCCGAAAAAGCGTCGTCATGCCGGGGTCCAGATCGACCAGCGTTACTGTCTGAATCTGCGGGTATTTCAGGATTTCGCGCACGGCCAGCCCATCGCCCCCGCCCAGTACCAGCACCCGGCTCGCTTGCGGAAGCGCCTGCAAGGCCGGATGCACGAGGGCTTCGTGGTAGCGGTATTCGTCGGCGGAGCTAAACTGGAGGTTGCCGTTCAGGAAAAGCCGGAGTTCGCGGTTGCTAGTCGTCAGCACAATACGCTGGTAGGAAGTGCTTTTGCTGTAAATCACCTTGTCCTGAAACGTCAGGTTTTCGGTGTAACTCATGATTCGTTCGGCATAAACAAAACCAACCAGCAAGGCCAGCGACGCGAGAACGATGGCCGTCGTAAGCGAGCGCCGATACGGTTTGGTGTCGGAAAACTGGTACAGCAGAAACCAGGCGACGCCGGTATTGAGCAGGCCGAAAAACAGCGAGGTGCGGATCAGCCCAAGGTAGGGGACCAGCACCAGCGGAAAGATCAGCGACGCCAGTAGCGCCCCGATGTAATCGAAGGTAAACACTCTGGAAACCAGATCTTTGAACGTCAGCTGATTTTCCAGAATCCGCATCAGCAGCGGGATTTCCAGCCCTACCAGCACCCCGGTCAGGCTGACGAGGGTATAAAGAATCAACCGGAACGAAGCCGCATACTCAAACAATACAAACAGCAGGGGCGCGCTGCCACCGCCGACGATGCCGACCAGAATTTCAATCCGGATAAACCATTGTAACAAATTGCCATCCAGGTATTTGGACAACCACGAGCCAATGCCCATCGAGAACAGATAGACACCGATGATGGTCGAAAACTGCGTCACCGAATCGCCCAGCAGGTAACTCGCCAGCGTTCCGGCGACCAGTTCGTAGATGAGTCCGCAGGTGGCAATCACAAAAACCGACAACAGCAGCAGCAAATGCCGGTGCCGGTCGGGCGGGTTACTCATGGATGGCCGAGCTGATGATGATGGCAACCGCAATCATGAACGCAGCCGCCAGGATTGCCAGCGCCACGTTTTGCTCGTCGACGATCTTTTTCCAAAGGTTTTCGGGGGCCAGTTTTTCGATGATCACGAAACAGACCACCAGAATCAGAATGCCGACCAGCGAGTAAACGACGGACGGAACGATGTACTTGAGGGTAGACAAATCCATGCGTGAAACGAGTTATTTGTGGTAAAACCGGTTATGGCGACCGTATGACCGGCCACCCGAGCCTTTCTTGTAGTTTTCGAGCTTATCGACGCTTTCGAGGTCGTCGCCCAGCAGCCGCGAACCGGACATCCCGGTCCAGACAAAACCGGCCAGCAGCAAACCGCCCGCCAGGGCGAAGAATTTAGCTTTCGTGAAATGTTCGCGCATTTTTTGATTGAATGTTTTGGATAGGAACACGGATGCAACGGATTGAACAGATTAAAACAGATTTATCTGTTAAATTCCGTTGCATCCGTTTATTTCGCGTACCTATCACGGCCCGTAATCACTTTGTTCCCAGCGTTTGTGTTCAAAGGATTTGTCCTGAATGAACAGAATGATGGGGTAGAGCGCAATCAGAAAAAGCAACAAAAAAAAGTTGGAATACAGGATCGGATTTTGAACGACCTTCACCTCAAAGTTGACCCGGTTTTTACCTTCCGACGACGGATAAAAATTCAGGTGGTAGTTCCCGGCCGGGATGCGCGACAGCACGGCTTCGTCTTCCTGCGCGCCCTCCGACCAGCTTTCTCCGTCTTCGTAGCCGTGGTAATACTCCACAATCCGCGTGAATTCGTAGGTTTGACCGGATTGTTCATGAATCAAACTGACCGGTAATTCGAGCCAGTTGTTGTCGACATCCACTTTCAGGTTCACGCCGACAGCCGCCGGGCCGTCGAGGACGAACGACCGCGACACCAGTGGCTCCGACCGGCTTTGTTGGGTCGAATCCGAATCCCAGTAAAACGACTGGCTGAAAACCGTCTTTTGCGGTTTCAGGATAAAAAACACCACTTGCAGCACTACCACGGCCAGCGCCAGCCGGGTTGCCAGCCAGCCTGCGGATTTGCGTCGGGCAGCCGTTTTGGAAGGTTGTATCGCACCTACGCCCAGCGGTTGCGGAAGCGCCGTTTCGCCCAAGCCGAAGGCTTTCGCAATTTCCTGGGGTGTTTTGTATTCCGCTTTGTACCACTCGGTTTTCTGGCTGGTTGCTTCCCGGCTCAACAGGTAAGGCGGATGAATGTACTCCGAAACCGTCAGGTGTTGATCCTCCAGAACATTCCAGTAAAACTCGCCTACGACATTCAGAATCATGCCGTTATAGCGGTTGAACAAGGCGTATTCCCGGTTTTCGTGAATAATTCGCTGATTTTTATCTTCCCGAAAATCACCTTCCAGCGGCCGAATAACCATCCAGTGGCCTTTGTACTCCGACAGCATCTGGTGTGCCGCGTCTTTCGTCATCAGCACATATTCGAGCCAGGGTTCGTCGTACTGAATTTCCCGTTTCCGCATAATGCCCGTCACCCGCACCCATTGGCCGTCAAGGTAACCTTCGGACCCGATCGACAAAGCCGGCGCTGTTGGGAGAGGGGGATAAGCCGTGATGATTTCCATCGGACCGGTGTCGCCATACCGGAAATAAGTCACACATTGCGGACAGGCAAAGTAAATGCTTTCCGCTAGGTCATACCCCGGAATCGGGGCCTGGCAGTGGGGGCAATTGAACGAAGTTTCAGGAATGGCAGGGTCGGTGGGCATGGGTTTAGCTAATGATCAACGGGAAATTTCCTGTTCATTCAAAACTGCCGTAGCCTCAAAAATACGTAAAGATTCGGCATAAAACCGTCGGACTTTGGGCGTGTTATCGTGTTGAAAATTAGACAAAAAAACGTCGAACGTGGCCAAACCGCTTTCGGGCCAGGTGTGAATGGAGACGTGCGATTCGGTCAGGCAGACCACCGCTGTGTAACCACCGTTCGGAAAGGCATGGTACACCTCGCCGACCTTTGCCAGGCCCAATTCCTGAATCAACCGATTAAAACCGCTGCGGCAACGCTCCACGTCGGTCAGGGCCGGGAGCGGGGCTTCAAAGGTCGATAAAATGTGCAGGCCGGGACGGTAGGCGTTCATAACCCGCAAGATAGAAGTTCCTACTTATTTTTTAGGAAAATTCTGGGCTAAAAAAAACGGGTCGGCCTTCGCCCAGCCTTGCCGGGCAAGTTGGCGTTCACGCTCGGCGGTGGCTTTGTCGCCTTTTAAGTCGGCCAGCCGGGCGAGGGCGAAGTGGGTGCCGGGGTAGTACGGGTCGTGTTCGGCCAGGACCTTGGTGGCTTCCTCGGCAAAGTTGTTCAGCTTCAGTTGGTAAGCCACCTGCGCGATGGTTTCCAGTTGGAACAGGGCTTCGATCCAGGGGTCGGGGCCGGTCTGGTCGCGGGCGCTGGCCTGAAACTTGCGGATGTCGGCCATCCCTTTTTCCCGAACGGCGGGGTCGTGGAGCGCAATCAGGGCCGACAAAAACTTTGGATGCGGGTCCAGCCAGGCATTCAGCCAGTCGGTCTGCGCTTCTTCTTTGGCAACCACCAGTTCGGTTTTGGCGGCTTTCAGCGACGCCCGGGCGGCTTCAAGTTGCTGTTTTCGCAGCGCGATCATTCCTAACAAATAGTGCCCGATCACGCGTTCGCCGGGCGTTTGGCCCTTCGTCATTTCCTGGGCGATGGGTACCGCTTCGGTATCCCGGTTTTGTGAAATCAACAGCGTCGGATAGCCCATTTTGTTGTAAAACGTGCGCTCCAGGTTGATTGGTCGCTTAGTATTAAACCGTTCTTTTACCAGTTCTTCCGCTTCCCGAATCCGGCCCTGGTATTGGTAAGAAAGGGCCAGCAGCGAGATGTTGTGAATGTGGTGCCAATCGTACATCGACTCGTAGTTTTCGTTGGCATACAAGCCCCGCTCGATGGCGTCGGTCTGTTTCATTTCCGCAATGGCCTCGTCGACGTTCCCGGTTTTCATCAGGTCGTGGGCGTACATGTGGAGCGCGTGGGCCAGATTCGGGGCCAGCCGGGCGTAGGCTTTGCCGTGTTCCAGGGCTTGTTTGTAATCCGTCATGCCCTCATACGCGTGAATCAAATAATGGTGAGCCGCCGGATGATTCGGATGCATCTGAAGGACTTTTTCGTAAATGGCGATGCTGGCCGTGGTGGAGCCTTGCCCTCGGCCCGTGGCAAATTTCTCGTACGAGTTGCCGGACAATAGCCACAATTCCGGGTCGGTCGGAAACCGCCGGACGATGCCGTACACTTTGTTGCGGTAGTCGTTCAACAACTTCTGGTTGCTCAGCGAATCGACAGCCTTCAACTGTGCAAACCGCAATTCCACGTGCGCTTTTTCGCGATCGGACGCATACTTCGACAGCGATTTCGCTTTTTCGGCGGCTTTCAGGGCGGCTTTGTTGTCTTCCAGTTGCAGAAAAACGCGACTCAGGCCGACGTACGCCATGGCCAGCGTCGAATCCTGTTTGAGCGCTTCGTGAAACGAACGAGCGGATTCCACCAGCGCGTAGCCGTGCAGATAGGCCATGCCCTGTTCGAAATAGGCCTGTGCCTTCGGATTTTGGGTGGAGGTGGGCGTGGGGTATTGTCCGACATTCGGCCGCAGGGCCACGGTTTGCGTCAGCAGCGATTCCGGAATACCGCCGACGTGCATGGAACCACAGATCGGCGCGGAGGGAATCGTCGGTTCGGCGACCGGTTTTGTCACCAGCAGTTGTGTTTCCGTCGGTGAAAATTCGCCCATCAGCAAGGTAACCAGCAGGATGGGCAGCAGTGAGTGTGTATAGAGACGCATATAGTACCCACGGACTTTAGTCCGTGTGAGTTGATAAGACCCATAAGATGGAATTAAAACAAAAACACGGACTAAAGTCCGTGGGTACGTAAAGATAGCAATATCTTGATTGGAGGATTTACCGTTTCCTAAATCGCTCTATTTAAAACCGGCCGACAACTTTTGCTCCGCTGGCTAGTTATCTTTCAAAAAACGAAACAAGCTATGGAACGAATGTATATTGTCCGGGCCGTCGGGACCGACGACCAGGGCGTCGAAACCCCCACCACGATCCCGATGAAGCTGGATCACGAACCCGTTTCCCGACTGATCGAAGAAGATCTGGATGCCCAATATCCGCACCTGAAACACCGGGTAACTGAAATCGAAGAACTCAAGTCGCCCGAACAGGTGGAAGACTGGCAGCACTCGTACCTGGGCTCGGTCTTCGGCTCCGAGCATTCGGAGGAGAAGGAGTGAGTCGAAAGAATGCTAAATAATAAATGATGAACGCTAAATGATAAAGTGCCGGTTTTCGAACTACTTTATCATTTAGCGTTCATCACCGCGCGGGCGGCCCCGTTTACATTCTTTTTTATTTCAACAGCTCCCTCCCTTTCGCCAGGGCGCGGTCGAGGCCGGTGGCGTCGGAGCCGCCCGCCGTGGCAAAGAACGGTTGTCCACCGCCACCGCCCCGGATTTCCTTCGCCAGTTCCTTAACGAGGTTCCCGGCGTGGAGATTTTTATCTTTGATCAGCTCGTCCGGGAGCATCACGGCCAGTTGCGGTTTTCCGCCAATGTCGGACCCCAGCACCACCGCCAGGTTGTCGAGTTTCGCTTTCAGGTCATAGGCCAGTTGCTTTAGGGCATCGGCCGAGGGCACGTCGACGCGTTCCACAATCACGTAGTGGCCGTTGCTGGCGTGTACTTTCGTCAGCAAATCCGCCTTGACCTGCTGCAATTTCTCGGCTTCCAGCGCATCGATTTTTTTCTGCAACTGGCTGCGCTCGTCCAGCAACGCCTGAACGGCTTTCACGACATCCTTCGGCGCTTTCAGCAGTTCCTTCAACTGATCGAGCGTGGCTTGCTGTTCGTTCAGCAGGGCGAGCGCTTTTTCGGCCGTCACGGCTTCAATCCGCCGGACGCCGGTCGAAACCGAGCCTTCGGAGGTAAACTTGAACAGACCAATCTGCCCCGTCGCCGGAACGTGCGTACCCCCGCAAAGCTCGACGGAGTAGCTGGGGTCGAAGGTAATCACGCGCACGAAGTCGCCGTATTTTTCGCCGAACAACGCCATCGCGCCCAGCTTTTTGGCTTCCTCGATCGGCACGTTGCGTTTTTCGTCCAGCGGAATGTTCTCCCGGATTTTTTGATTGACAATTCGCTCCACTTCCGTCAGTTCGTCGTCGGTTACTTTGGCAAAATGCGAGAAGTCGAACCGCAGCGCATCCGGCCCAACGTATGACCCTTTTTGGGCCACGTGCGTGCCCAGCACATCCCGCAAAGCCGCGTGCAGCAGGTGGGTCGCTGAGTGGTTGTCAGAAATGGCGGTGCGCCGGTCGGCATCGACTTTCGCCAACACCGCCGAGTGGTTATCCAGCACCGTTTCCAGATCCTTGTCGTTGGAAATATGGATAATCAGGTCGTTTTCTTTCTTCGTGTCGGCAATTCGAATCAGGACTTTTTCGTCGCCAACCTGTAATTCCAGACTGCCCGTATCGCCAATCTGGCCCCCCGATTCAGCGTAGAAGGGCGTCCGGTCGAGCACAATCTGGTATTGGGTGCCTTGCTTGTTCTGCACTTTCCGGTATTTGGCAATCCGGGCTTCGGCCTGCGTCTGGTCGTAGCCCAGGAACTCCACACCGTCAATATCATGCAGTTCGGTCCAGTCGCCGGTGGAAGAAGAGGCATCTTTCCGCGAGCGGGCTTTTTGCGCTTGCAGCGCTTTCTGAAAACCGGCTTCATCGATTGAAAAGCCATTTTCCCGAGCAATCAGAGCCGTTAAATCGACCGGAAAACCGAAGGTGTCGTTCAGTTCAAAAACCGTCTCGCCATCGATGGTTTTCTGGCTTTTTTCGGTTAGTTCGGCGGTGATTTTGTCCAGCAGTTTCAGGCCGTTTTCCAGCGTCCGTAAGAAAGCCGCTTCTTCCTCCCGAATGACAGTAGCCACAAAATCACGCTGGGCGTTTAGTTCGGGGAAGACGTCGGCAAATTGCAGCGCCAGCGTCGGGACCAGTTTCGTCAGGAACGGTTCGGTAAAACCGAGGTACGAATACCCGTAGCGAACGGCCCGGCGCAGAATCCGGCGGATGACGTAGCCCGCCCGCGCGTTCGACGGAATCAGGCCGTCGGCAATGGCGAACGAAACCGCCCGGATGTGGTCGGCAATCACGCGCATGGCAACGTCCGGGTACTCGCGTTGCGAACCGGTGTAGGTGATGCCCGATAGTTCTTCGATGACCCGGATCGTGTTGGTAAACACGTCGGTATCGTAGTTGGAAAGTTTGCTTTGAATCGCCATGCAGAGCCGCTCGAAGCCCATGCCGGTGTCGACGTGCCGGGCGGGCAGCGGTTCCAGCGAACCGTCGGCCTTGCGGTTAAACTGCATGAACACCAGGTTCCAGATCTCGACCACCTGCGGGTGATCGGCGTTGACGAGTTCTTTACCCGGTTTTTGATCGACTTCCGCTTGAGGGCGCAGATCGACGTGGATTTCGGAGCACGGACCGCATGGCCCCGTGTCGCCCATTTCCCAGAAGTTATCTTTTTTGTTGCCGAGAATGATGCGGTTTTCACCCACAATTGGTTTCCACAAATCCCAGGCTTCCTGGTCGAACGGAACGCCGTCTTTCTCATCGCCCTGAAACACCGACACATACAGCCGGTCTTTCGGGAGTTTATACACCTCCGTCAGCAGTTCCCAGGCCCAGCTAATGGCTTCTTTCTTGAAATAATCGCCGAACGACCAGTTGCCGAGCATCTCGAACATCGTGTGGTGGTAGGTGTCGAAACCGACATCTTCCAGGTCGTTGTGCTTGCCCGACACGCGCAGGCATTTCTGGGTGTCGGCCACGCGCCGGGCGGGCGGTGTGCCGTTGCCCAGAAAAAAATCTTTGAATTGGGCCATGCCCGAGTTGTTGAACATCAGCGTCGGGTCGTTTTTGGCAACCAACGGGGCTGAGGGCACAATCAGGTGGTCTTTTTGGCGAAAGAAATCTAAAAAATGCTGGCGAATTTCACTTGAGGTCATGATGCTGGGCGGTTGACGGCGGCCGTCGAATGCGCCGGTCGTCGGGCAAATCGTCGGGCTATCGTCCAAAGTTTTTGCAAATTTAAGCTATTTTCGCCGTTAAGATTCAATTTGCTCACGCACTAATTCGCGCACCGGCGTGATCGGCAACCATGGAGGAGTTAACCAAACGGTATTACGGCATTCGGGAAGTGGCCGACATGCTCGGGGTGAATATTTCGAAACTGCGGTTTTACGAAAAGGAATTCCCGACGCTCAAGCCCCGGAAAAACCGGGCAGGTGACCGGATTTATACCAAAGACGACATCGAACACCTGCACGAAATTCTGGAATTGGTCGAGGAAAAAAAACTGACCCTCGAAGGCGCCCGCCAGCACCTCAAATCGCGCTCCTCACGCCAGAATGAAATCAAACAGATGGTCAGCCGCTTACAGGAAATCCGCCGGTTCCTGGTTGAGACGCGGGATCAGTTGGAGGGGTAGGTTTGCGGTTTACAGTTTTCGGTATTCAGTTTACGGTTTTCCGAATAACGGGTTCGCCACCTCCGGAAGTCATTGGCAAAACCGTTACAATGCGATTTCTCTTACTGCGTTTTTAGCACCCGATCCGTAATGTACTGCATCAACTGCACGGCTGCGTTCAGTGCCGGAGCGGCCAGCGGGTCGTTAAACAGCGCATTCATCGGGCCTTCTCCGAAGTACAAACCATCAGATAGCAGAAAGGAAATCCGGAGGTTGCCCCGGGTGGGGAAGGGGCGACGCGGACCGGCCCACGGACCAATTTTCGACACAATGGCGATGCTGTCCCGGAACAGATTGCTTGTCAGAAGGTTAGAGCGGCTGTCGGTGGTTTCCCAGATGGCTATTTTTTCACTCTGATTGATGTACCGGGCCGTGCCGTCCTGGTAGGAAGCCAGCACATCGAGCCCTTTATCCAACCCAACTTCAATGACGACCGCCAGCAACTCGCGCTTCGGAACGGGGTGACCACCGGCCCGCAGCCGAAAACAGGCCAGGAGCTTTGCCCGCGTTTCCAACTCGTCATCGGTGGCAATTTGCTGTAAATCAGCAACCGGAGCGGTTTCGGAAAGCAGACTTTCCCACGGATAGCCCTGCGAACCGTGCATCAGCTTCTGGTAGAGATCGGGCCGGTCGCCAAACAACAGTTCGTACAACCGATTGATCGACGGGTCGCGGTAGGGGCCGGTGGAAGGCATAGAGGCCGTTGCGTTTGCCATGTAAAAGTGCGTTGGGGTTGGAGATAGACAACTTCAGGTTCGATACAAGCGGCTCAAAAACCGTCCCTGATCGTGTCGCAAAGATGGCAGCGTTACGCGTGACCCGGTAGCCTGAATTGACAACGGGGCGGTTTGAAGAAATAAGTGGCGGTTTTTCGCGGGGAACAGCAAAAAGCCACGGCCCCAACCCGTGGCTTTTTGCAGGAAAACGGGGTCGACTCAGAACTCGCCTTCGCCTACGTCTTTGGCCTTTTTCTTGGCCTGCCGCAGGCGGTAATTGAACGTGAGGTTGATTTGCCGTAGCCGCCCCTGGGAGTTGTTTTCGGTAAAGAAATTGGGTCCTTCGGTGATGGAGCGGAACCGGCGGGAGTTGAACACGTCAATGACGTTGAGCGTCAGGGTGGCCTTGTTCTTCATGATGTCTTTGCTGACGGCAAAATCCAGCGTGGCAATGGCTTTGCGTCGACCCTGCGGGGTTTGCTGGGGCGCTTCGTAGTTGGCCCGCAACTGCATGTCAGCACTGTTCCAAAGGGTCAGGCGATTGTTGGCCCGCACAAACCAACTATACGTGTCACTCTGAAAATCGGAGTCCAGGTTGTTGCCGTTTGTAATGGCCCGGAAGAAGTTGAAACTACCGTCCAGTTTCCACCATTTAACAAACGAATACGAGGTGGTGAATTCCGCGCCATAGGAATCTTCGGTGGCCAGGTTTTCGGGGCGCGTGTTGGCAAAACCGTTTTCGTCGACCCGCCGGATACGGATTATTTTTCCGGTTGTGTACCGATAATACAGCGAGGAACCGATGGAGCCTTTTGCAAAATACTTGATGTGACCCACTTCGAAGGCATCGGTAAATTCCGGGTTCAGATCCGGATTGCCGCTCCAGAAGTTCCGATTATCGCTAAACGTTGAGAACGGACTCAGGTCATTGTAGGTCGGGCGACGCACCCGGCGGCTGTAGCTGACCTGGAGGGCGTTCTGGCGCGGCAAATCGTAGGTAACGTGTACGCTCGGGAACAGGTTGGCGTAGCTGCGTGGATTGACCTCGTTGGTTTGTTTCAGGGTGGTCGTTACGTCGGTCCACTCAGCCCGCAGCCCGGCCTGGTACGACAGCTTGCCGGTTTTGTTACCGATAATTCCGTAGAGTGCGTTGATGTTTTCTTCGTACAAAAAGTCGTTGGTCAGGCCCGGCAGCGGAACCCAGCCACCGTCGGGCGTTTGTTCCCGAACCCAGTAGTTGTTGGTCATATCGCGCGAACTGCTCCGCAAACCGGCTTCAAATTTCCCGTCTTTGGCAAAGGGCTGGATGTAATCGATCTGGACCAGAAACTGCTTCTCGGTTTCGTCGTTGACCGACCGTTGCAGGCTGCTGGGAATCCCCGACGGTTTTCCATCCGGCTGGACGGTTCGCTGGCCGAAATACTGGTCGGATTGTTCCCAGTTGTCGAGGTAACGGACATCGGCGGTCAGCTCGTGGCCCTGGCGCTTGAACGAACGTTTGTAGGTGATGGCGTATTCCGAGTTGGGCTCGGTTTCGGTTTCGTCCTGGGTGCGGTACGTGATGCTCTGCGGGTTGGTGAGATTAAACAGGTAATCGCGGTACCGGATGTCGGTAAACCGTTTCCCCTTGCTGATGCGCCAGGTGTAGGAACCCGTCAGTACGTTCTTTTCGTTGAAAAAATAATCGATCCCGGCCCGGGCGTTGTTGTTCTGCCCCCGGAGTTTGCTGGTCGAATTCTGCTGCGTCAGGAATGTCGAATCATTCCGGTAGACCTCCTGGTACTGCTCGCTCCGGCCGGGCGTGTTGCGGTAGGAAGCCGTGTAGTTGACAAAAAAGTTCAGGTTCTTTTTGCGGTAGTTGATGTTGGCGGCCAAACCGTAATTGGTCGGGTGGCCCGCAATGACATCAAACGAGCCATTGAAACCTTCCTTCCGTTCTTTTTTCAGAACAATGTTGATCACCCCGCCCATGCCTTCGGCTTCGTAGCGGGCCGAGGGGTTGGTAATCACCTCAATGCGCTCGATGGCGCTGCCCTGTAGTTGCTGCAACCCGCTGCCGCCCTTAAAACTGACGAGCCCCGACGGTTTTCCGTCGATCAGAATCCGGACGCTGCTGCTGCCCCGCAGACTCACATTGCCCTCGACATCGACGGCCACCGACGGGACGTTGCTCAGAATGTCGACGGCCGTTCCGCCCGCGTTGGCGAGGTCTTTGCCGACGTTGAAAATCCGTTTGTCAAGCGAAAATTCCATCGTACTTTTTTCGCCCTGCACCACCACTTCCTCCAGCGTACTGGCCGAAGCCGTGAGCTTGATCGGGCCGAGATTCAGCGGAGACGTTTCGCGGGTCAGTCGGATACCCGGTTTTTTGAGCGGTTTGTAGCCGATGAATTCAAGCAGAGCGTAATACGAGCCGGAGGGAGCGTCCACCGAAAACTCACCGGTTTCGGTCGTAATCGCACCGGTTACGAACGAACTGTCGGCCTGTTTGAAGAGCCGGACGCTGGCGTAAATGAGGGGCGCATTGGTTTGGGCGTCGAGGGCTTTGCCGGTCACTTTCAACTTGCTGTCCTGAGCCTGCGCGGACGTGAGCAGCCCCGTTGTCAGAACGGCAAACAGGAAGGAAAGCAAGAACGTTCGAAAGGGTATGTAGGACATACCCCAGGAGGGTGTAAAGGTTGGGTTCATTCGAAATAAGCTAATTGCTGAATAAAAGCCGGAAGATGGCCTTTTTTACTACTATCGTAAGGAAGCCCCCGAAGGACGCTGGCGGTAGAGATGGATACTGGGGAACTGATTCCGCAAGTACAAAGCAAAAATAGGACTTTTTTGGAATTAGATAAAAAATAAAACAGGGTTTATCGCCAGGCCAGGCAGCGAAAAAACGGTCGGATAAAATACATAGGGGTGGGCCGGGTAATACCGAACGCGGTTTTCGTAATTTTGTTCTTTCATAAGGGACCGAAGCATATTGCGTAAAAAATGCAGTTGGTGTGCCAGATACGACTATGACATTTGACGAATTAAATTTAAATAAGCCCCTGCTGAACGCCCTGGCCGACCTGGGTTATACGACGCCGACGCCCATCCAGCGGGCCGCGTTTTCAGTAGTCATGTCGGGACGGGATGTGTGCGGCATTGCCCAGACCGGCACCGGGAAAACCTTTGCCTACCTGTTGCCAAGTCTACGACAGTTTCAGTTTGCCAAAGACCGGCTGCCGCAACTGCTCATCATTGTCCCGACCCGTGAGCTGGTGGTGCAGGTGGTGGAAGCCGTTCAGCAGTTGACCCGGTACATGACGCTGACGGTGGTGGGTCTGTACGGGGGCGTCAACATCAAACCGCAGCTTGCCGAGGTCGAGAAAGGCATGGACGTGCTGGTGTCGACGCCGGGACGGCTGATCGATCTGTCGATCAAGGGGTTGCTGAAAACCAAAAACATCAAGCGATTGGTGATCGACGAGGTGGACGAAATGCTGAACCTCGGTTTTCGCTCGCAACTGGAAACCATTTTGGATTTGTTACCGGCCAAACGCCAGAACCTGCTGTTTTCGGCAACGATGACCGAGGAAGTGGAAGCCCTGCTTTCATCGTACTTCAACAATCCGGTCCGGATCGAAGCCGCGCCGGTCGGCACCCCGCTGGAGAATATCCGGCAGTCGGCCTACGCGGTGCCCAATTTTTACACCAAAATCAACCTGCTCCAGGCGCTGTTGTTCGAACATGCGGATATGAACCGAGTACTGATTTTTGTTTCTAC
Organism: Larkinella sp. VNQ87; assembly: GCF_049445795.1. NCBI lineage: Bacteria > Pseudomonadati > Bacteroidota > Cytophagia > Cytophagales > Spirosomataceae > Larkinella > Larkinella sp. VNQ87. The sequence continues at coordinate 458,343 of NZ_JBMSDT010000001.1, read as the reverse complement.
CAAAGAACTAGCCAACCGGCTTTTTGACGAACTCGTGAAAGAGTTTCCCGAGCAGGTGGGCGTGATTCATTCCAACAAGGAGCAAAACCACCGGTTCAATGCCGTCCGGCAGTTTGAAAGCGGTCAGTACCGGCTTCTGATTGCCACCGACATCATCGCCCGGGGACTCGATTTGGCCGGGGTGTCGCACGTGATCAACTTCGATTTGCCGGAAGTACCCGAGAGCTACATCCACCGGATTGGCCGAACCGGCCGCGCCGACAGGGACGGAATTGCCATCGCGTTCATCACCGAACACCAGAAAGAACAGCAGGCAGCCATCGAGCAATTGATGAATTACGCGATTCCGATGGTGCCGTTGCCAAAGGGGCTCGAAATTTCGGACGAACTGCTCGAGGACGAAAAGCCGAAGATCAATATGAAAAATGCCGTCGTCAAGATTTACGAAAGCGAGACGTTCGGCGGGGCTTTTCACGAAAAAGCCGAGAAAAACCAGAAAGTCAATGTGCGTCGGAACCACGCGAAAGAGATGATGAAAAAGTACGGCAAACCGATCAAAAAGACACGGAAGAATAATTAAGCCACGGTTTTGTCTTCGCTCTTGAGCAACTCGCAATGGCAGACTACCGAGCTGCAATTAAAAGATGGAGATAATACAAAAAAGGCCCAGCGTAGCAATGAACACCAGAACCGCCCACTCGGCGAGATCTTTACTGAAATGGGATTGCTTATACATGGATTGAGCTTGAATGTGTTGACAAAAATAGCGGTTTGGAGTGCGTTATGTATTTAATTGTCAACACATTAACTAGAGTTTAATGGGGATTAAAAAGGGATTAACAGACCAGAATTCACAGGCGCATTTCACACGACTCAGGCTGGTTGGGCACGGAGTAGCAGCCGGAAAAGAAGGAAAACCGGTTGTGGTAGTTGGGTGTTCCTTTCCTGGTTCTGTCCCATTCTACTGTCTGCGATGTCACCGGATTCGACTGACTATCAGTTTACGATCCTGCCCGCGCTATCTTGCTTTGATGGAGATGGCGCTCTGCCACGGGTAAGTAGACACTGAACGTCGAACCATGACCTATTTTACTACTGGCGGTGATTGCACCCCCGTGATTGGTTACCACTTTCTGGCAAATGGCGAGTCCAATACCCGTTCCGGCATACTCACTGCGCCCGTGCAGCCGTTGAAAGACCTGAAAAATGCGATTCAGGTATTTTTCGTCAAAACCGATGCCGTTATCGGTCACCTTGATTTGATGGAAGGTTTCTGCCGCGCTGGGCGGTTTTATAGAAGCCGGAAGGTCGGTACTGGCAACGACCTGGGCGTTGATGCAGATTTGAGGAATGACGGCTGCTGGCTGATTTTCCGGGGATTGATTCAATCGGCGAAACTTGAGCGCATTGCTAATCAGGTTTTGAAACAATTGCCCTAATTGGGAGGCATCGCCCAGCACCACGGGTAAGGGTTCTATCTCAATCCGTGCCCCGGTTTCCTGAATCACCAGCTCAAGATCCGTCAAAACCGCCCTGACAACCTGAGTCAGGGAAACAGGGTTTGTGGCCTGCTGCCGCGTGGATAAGCGTGAATAGGCGAGCAAGTCCCGAATCAGAATCGACATACGACTGGCAGCGGCCTGCATGCGCCCGAGCAGCTCAATTCCTTCCTCGGGTTTGGCCAGATACTGACTTTTGAGTAAATCCCCGAATTGCTGAATCTTCCGCAGGGGCTCCTGCAAGTCATGGCTGGCTACAAAAGCGAACTGTTGCAGGCTTTGGTTGGATTCGACCAGCAGCCGATTGGATTCGCCCAGTTCTTCGTTGGTCGCGGCCAGCTCTTCATTGGTTGCCGCCAGTTCCTCGTTGATCGACTGCAATTCCTGCATCAGCAGACGTTGCTGTTCATAACTTTCCCGCAAAGCCTTTTCGGTATTCTTTCGTTCGGTCAGGTCGCGGGTTACCTTTGAGAAGCCAATGAGTGTTTGGGTGGAATTATAAACCGCTGTAATCAGGATGTGAGCCCAGAACAGGCTACCGTCTTTGCGGATTCGCCAGCCTTCCTCCTCATACTTGCCGACTTCCCGGGCTACTTTGAGTTCGTAGGCCGGTTTACCGTTAAGCAGATCTTCTTTGGGATAAAAGATCGAAAAATGTTTGTTGAGAATCTCCTCAGTCAAATACCCATTAATCCGTCTGGCCCCTTCATTCCAGCTAATGATTCGTCCATGCTCATCGAGCATGAATATGCCGTAGTCAAGTATCTGCTCGACCAGCGAACGGTATTGTTCTTCGCTCTGCCTGAGCTTTTCGGCAACCTCCCTTCGTTCGGTTAAATCCCGGGTTACTTTGGAAAACCCAATGAGTTCGTTTTGATCGTTGTACAGGGTGGTTATGACCACGTTAGCCCAAAAAACAGAACCATCCTTTTTGACACGCCAGCCTTCTTCTTCATACTTGCCGGTTTCGATGGCAATTTTCAATTCGTTGGCCGGTTTCTGGCTTTCCAGATCCTCCCGGGTATAGAACGTAGAAAAGTGTTTACCTAGAATCTCGGACGTTGAATACCCTTTGATTCGCTTGGCTCCCTGGTTCCAGGTAACAATGTGTCCCCCGGAGTCCAGCAGAAAAATAGCATAATCCTTGACTCCTTCAACCATGAGCCGGTACCGCTCCTCCCTTTCCTTTAATTCAAGGATTAGCTGCTTTTTTTCGGAAAAATCCCGCATGAGACAGCTATACCCCACGAACTGATCCTGGTGATCATACACGGGAGCCAAGGTCATTTCGGCCCAGAACGGGGTGGAATCTTTAGTTACTTTCCATCCTTCGGTAATCAGTTTCCCCTTTGTACGGGCCTGATTCAGTTCGTGCTCCATTCTGATCACATCCTGGTGATTGGGATAAAGGAGGGCGAGCGATTGGTTCTGTAATTCAGCGGCAGTGTACCCGGTAAGCGCAGAGGCTGCCGGATTCGAGTCGCTGATTTGACCATTGGTATCGAGTACGAAAAAAGCCTCACTGATATTTTGAAGCAGTAAGTGATAGTTATTCAGCATAACAAAGGCAGTAACTGCAACAAAGCGGGATAATTGGCATCCAAAGTTAAATTGAGCTTGCCATTCGTGCTGCAAGGCTGCTTGTATTTCTCTTTTATGGCCCGAAAAGACGCTTTTCAACGCCGAGAACCCATAAACAAGCAAAAACCGCCTGCTTCGAATATGGTAAATAAAGCTAACGGTGCTCTGTGTACGTATGTGCCGGAATAAATTGACGGACAGCAGAAAATCACTTTCTACCAGTAGAATTCCGGCTGGCTACAAGTAGCCATTAAGCGGTTTTTAATACGCATTAATCTTCGGTTAATTAATTCATAATCAATAAATAACCTATTTTATAGGGGTATATTTGTATATGTACTAACCACCATGTCGTTGGCTGTCTCCTCTAGTGAAATTGCTTGTGTTCTCCTGGCGAGACGGTCGGCTGGTTCGGGTTTATCTTCTGTTTCTTTCATTGGTTGTGCCTGAAAATGGCCGATTGGTATAATTTTCTCAGGAGATCTGTATACGCCCTTGTTTGCCAATTGGCCGGATTGATGCATCCGGATTGTTCTGCTTACCTGGTTCTGTTTCATTCAAATTGAGTCTCTTTTCCGCCCCTGTAGTTGAAGTCGTCGGTTTAAGTCTCTCATTAACCTACTACTTTATGCTGCTTGTGTTTTCAGTACTACAACCCGATGGCGAGATTCGCCCTTTGGTCTTTTATTCCCATCAACTCGAAGGGTGCCTGGATGTGCTCAATAACTTTATTAAGTCAGGAAATTCCGTATTGTATGCTGCCATTCGGGAGCCTAATGGCACGGAAACGATTATACCAGTGGAAACACTTGATGGCCATTCCATGTCGGAGTACCTGCTAAAGATACAAATCGAATGGGAGCAGATTTTGAATAAGAAGTGATCAAACAAGCGTTGCCGAAGGGGAGATGACGTATACATTCAATATTCGTATCGTTGTGCGTATAGGATGTTGCGTCACGTTCACGTATTCCTCTCAAACCGTTAATTCGTAGTCGCACCCACCCTGGCCCGATCCAGGCCGAAACCGCCTGCTTGGGCGTAGCGGTTTTCTGTCAACCACCTGTTGATTCTCCGGAAAAGAGAAAGCAATGCCTGTTTTTCGGACGTTGCTTTCAACGTCCACCCCAACATTGGCAATGGCCGCCCTGACTAGGCTGGCAAGTACACCTGAAAGGTAGCGCCCTGTCCCGGTTGGCTAACCGCCGTAATGGCTCCGCCATGATTTTCCACAACCCGCTGACAGATCGCCAGACCAACGCCCGTACCCGGATAGTCACTTCGGCCGTGTAACCGCTGAAATACCTGAAAAATGCGGTCTAAGTATTTAGTGTCGAAGCCCACACCCTGGTCACTGACGCTGATTACGTAAAACCGTTCTGCACTGCTGGTGGGGTGGACGTATGGTGGTAACTCATCGACCGCGCAATCGGAACACGAAATGCTGATCCGGGGTGTTTGCCCTTCCGGGGTAAATTTCAAGGCGTTCGAAATCAGGTTCTGGAACAACTGCCCCAGTTGCGTTTCATCGCCTTTAATAACCGGTAATGAATCGACTTCAATCTCCGCTTTGCGCTGTTCAATGGCCCAATCAAGCGTGTTGAGCACTTTTGTGATAACCTGTTCCAGGGAGAGAAGACCAAATAGCTGTTGCCGGGTTGCAATCCGGGAATAAGCCAATAAGTCCCGAATGAGTGTCGACATCCGTTCACCGGCCGTCGCCATTCTGACCAATATATCTTTCCCTGCCTCGTTCAACTGAGACCCGAATTGTTGCTGGAGAATGCCGCTGAACGATTGAATCTTGCGCAGGGGTTCCTGAAGGTCATGGCTGGCCACATAAGCGAACTGTTGCAGGTTGTCATTCGAGCGCTTCAAGTCCCGTACCGATACCTCGAGTTCCTGGGTGCGCTTGCGGACTTGTTCATCCAACTGGGCGGACAAGTACCGGTAGCGTTCTTCGCTTTGGCTCAACACCTGCTGAGCCAGCACGGATTGGGTAATTTCCTGGACAATACCACTGAAGCGAATCATCTGGCCCTGTTCGTCTCGTATGGTTTTGCCTCTGGCCTGAACCCAGCAGGGTACATCGGCTTCGTTGAGGGTACGAAAAATAATGTTATGTTCCTGGGTGTTGGCCGGGTCCAGGGCCTGTGCGTTTGCCAGCGCCACCCGCTCGCGGTCGTCGGGGTGAACCTGGGCCAGCAGGATAGCCGCCGTTACGTCGGCATCGGGCGGCAGGCCAAAGAGTTTTTTACAGATACCCGACCATTGAACCAGGCCGGTTACCAAATTATAATCCCAGGTGCCGATGCCAGCTGCTTCCAGGGCGAATCGAAGCTGTTCGTTTTCAACGAGTAAATCATTATGGGAAGGATTGATCGATGTGTTCATGAAAGAAGGTAGAGGAGAGACCTTCGGACCGCTGCCGGAAACTGGATGGAAAACGGGTCTCCCCGACGAAAGATAAATCACCCGTCAGTTTCAAAAAACAAATAGCGTGAGAATTTACCGTACGTCAAGCATAAATTGATTCTGTGAACATTCAGTTGATTCGCCCGGATTCCGAATCGTAGAGGGAGGGCGGGATTACGGTCTGGATCGCCCAGGCCGCTGGTTGAAGCGTTGGACTTTCTCGCCGAAAAGGATGGGCTGGGTACGTTCATTTTTCAGCAACATTCCCTATAATCTTACCAGTCTTGTGGTCTGAGTTGATTCACCATTGATCTACATCAACAGGTTTAATTATCATACCTCATTGGCTTGCCGGTCGAGTATTGGTAAGTTTGCTTTTGAATAAAAAGAGCAACCGTTATGATACAAAGGACCGTCTCCAGCCTGTATACACCGCGCAATGAGCAGGGGTTTCTGGGCGCTGGGCATGTGGCCCGTTCTGTTTTAACAGGCGGCTTTGCCAAAACAGATCCGTTCATTTTTTTAATGGACGATATGCTGGACAAAAAAGACGATGAACCCGCTGGTGGGCCTCATCCTCATGCAGGTTTTGAAACCGTATCTCTCCTGATCGATGGGGAAATAAAAGAGCGGCTGGAGTCCATGAAAAAGGGCGACTTCCAGCTCATGACGGCCGGTAGCGGCACCGTTCACACCGAAACAATAGATGGCCCCACCAAAGGGCGTTTGTTTCAGATGTGGCTGAATCTCCCCCGGCAGGATCGCTGGGTTCCCCCCCGCATTCAGATATTGCCCGCCGAACATGTGCCGGTTTTGCACAAAGAGGGTGTTACTATGCGGCTGTACAGCGGTTCGCTGGCCGGTATTCACTCCCCTGTGAAGAATTATACCCCCCTCATTGCTGCTGAGTTTGATATGGAAGCAGGCGCTGACATCAGCGTTCAGTTTCCGGCCCGTTTCAATGCCTTTTTGTATGTCATCAGCGGCACGGTCCAAATTGCGGGGAAAGATGTAAACCACGATCAGGTGGCCTGGCTGGATGTATCCGACACTGAAGATGATAGTAACCTGACGATGCAGGCCGGCGAAAACGGGGCACGCTTCGTGCTGTATGCGGCCAGGCCAACCCATGAAACTATTGTTTCCTATGGGCCTTTCATTGCCGACACGCAGGCAGAGATTGCCGATTTATACAATCAGTACAGAAACGGAAAGATGAAACACATCGCTACCACCCCCGAAGCCCGGAAACTGACCTATTAATTTTAAACAGAACGAGCATGAGTTACACCATCGGCATCATCGGTTCAGGACATATTGGCCATGGACTGGCTACGCATCTGGCCAAAACAACCTACCCGGTGTTGATCACCAACAGCCGGGGGCCAGCGTCATTGGCAGATCTGGTGGCTTCCATCGGTGGATCGTTGACGGCCGCTGACTTTAATCAAACCATTGCCCAGTCCGACGTTTTATTTATTGCCGTTCCCTGGGCACAGATACCGGATGTGGCCAGGGAAGTCCAGAAGTATAGCGGGAAGATCATTGTCGATGCCTCCAACAATATTGTCTCCGTCAGCCCTTTCCGACTGGCCGACACGGCGGGCAAACCAACGGGTGAGTACGTAGCAGGCCTGTTTCCTGCGCAGCGGGTCGTCAAAGCGTTTAATACCCTTCCGGCTGCGACCCTCGCCCAGCCATCGCCAACCAGCATCGGCCATTCGGTTATTATCATGAGTGGTGATGATGCCGATGCAAAAAAAGAAATAGCCGATATCACCAGAGCAATGGGTTTTGAGCCAATTGACATTGGTACCTTCCGGCAGGGTGGTCCCCTTCAGGATATCGGCGGGGCATTGTCCGGGATTGAACTCATCCGGGTAAAACGGTAAACAACGGATTGCGCTGGAAGCAATCTACGGTCCCTTGCAACACACAGACGTACACGAGCTATACATGGCTATTCAGCATAAAGACAATGGCGAAAAGGGGAAGTTTTACGTAGCTGTAGCTGGTAAAACAGAAGCCGAAATTACCTACGTATGGTCGGGCGAAAAGCGAATAATTATTGACCATACCGGCGTGAGCGAAGCTCTGAAAGGTCAGAGTATTGGCAAACAACTGGTTCATGCCGCTGTCGCTTTTGCCCGCGAAAAACAACTAAAAATATTGCCCCTCTGTCCCTTTGCCCGGGCGGTATTTGAGAAGACACCTGATTATCAGGACGTGCTCTTTTAACAAAAAAGGAAATCGAAACCGTATTGGCGTACGCCGAAGAGAGTTTCTTTTCAAAACCAGTAACCAACATGACGAAAGAATATAGCAACGGCGACATTACAATCATCTGGCAGGCCGGAAAATGCATCCACTCGGGCAATTGTGTACGGCTGTTGCCGAATGTCTATCACCCCAAAGAAGCGCCGTGGATTAAGCCCGAAAGTGCCACCACTCAACAGCTTGTCGACCAGATTAATCAATGCCCATCCGGCGCACTTAGCTACCAGGTCAGATGACTAACTTCAGGTAGCGCGACTGCCCCTAGTTTTGCCTTCGCAAGCCAGGGGCTCCGCTGCCCTCATTCGTTGATACACATCAACGGTGTTTTTTATCATACCTCAATGCCTCCACCTTTCTGGAACGCTAGATTTGTCGTGTTGCTTCTGGAACACGCAGGATGTATTAGTTTATAATGTAACGTTTATACCCAACCCAATGAGCAGTACGGCACAGGAACGTCCCTATAAAGTCGAGCATGACCCCCAGATCTATTCGGAGATCAGAACTTTTTTACAGGCGCTGAATTCAGGCGATGGCAAGCCCGTGGAAGCACTCAGCCCCGCCGATGCCCGGCAGGTTCTGACGGGTGCTCAGCAATCGGTTGAGGTTGACTATTCCGGCATCACAGAAACCGAAAAAACAATTTCTCAAAACGGCTATCAGGTAAATATTCACATCGTAAAGCCCGAGCAAACCCAGGATGGAGCACCGGTGTTCCTTTTCATCCACGGTGGCGGCTGGGTACTGGGCGACTATCCCACGCACCGCCGAATTGTGCGTGATCTGGTGGTGAACAGTGGTGCCGTGGCCGTCTTCCCCGATTACACCCCTTCGCCCGAAGCCCAATACCCAACGGCCATCAACGAAATCTATGCAACCCTGCAATGGGTAGCCGATAATGGGCGCGAAATAGGAGTGGATGGCAGCAATATGGCGGTTGTCGGCAATAGCGTTGGCGGTAACATGTCGGCGGTTATGGCCTTGATGGCTAAGAACAATAACGGTCCCAGGCTCAAATTACAGGCACTATTATGGCCCGTAACAAATGCTGATTTTGATACCGACTCGTACAACCTGTTCGCTAACGACCGGTTCCTCACCAAAAACATGATGAAGTGGTTTTGGGATAACTACCTGCCTGACGCCAGGATGCGAAACGAGATTTATGCTTCGCCCTTACAGGCTACCCTGGATGAACTGAAAGGCTTGCCAACCACGCTGATACAAACCGCCGAAAATGATGTATTACGGGACGAGGGGGAAGCCTACGCCCGCAAGCTGAATGAAGCGGGGGTACCGGTAACCCACACCCGGTATAACGGCCTGATTCACGATTACGGTCTGCTAAACCCCATTGCTAACGTTCCGGCAGTGCAAACAGCTTTACTGCAGGCAGCAGCGGTGATCAAAGCAGCCCTGAAGATCTAAACGTTCCATCAAAAACCGGTCACCGATGGATCTAGAGAGCCAAACCGAAAACAAACCAGCCTACCTATGGATGCACAGTCAATGACAAATCTCCAGCAAGTACATACCGGTGTCTGGAATGAAAAAGATCGTACAACGCGTGATGCCCTGATACAAACCATCTATGCCGACGGCATAATCATGTATGATAAGGATTTTATCCTTACCGGCACTAGTGCCGTATCTGACTTTATCGACAAGCTGTTTGCGGATGATGCCAATTTCACGTTTACGGTAACAAAGCCCCTGGAAAGTACGCAACACGGAGCCCGGCTCTACTGGGCTATTCGAACAGGCCCACAGCCGAATGTATTAACCGGTATGGATTTTTTTGTATTAGAAAATGAAAAGGTAGCACATCTGTTTGTGTTTATGGACGCTCAATAAACGTCTTTTTGATATCCCTGGCTACATTGCCAATTTAACGGAGCTGGAATCGATGTTCTTCCGTGATGAGCAGTTGAGCCAGTAATGGGGCAATCAATGATCAGTAAGGCTATTTTTTTGTCGATTGATGTCGAATGCGGCTCAGTGTTTCTTTGGTAACACCTAAGTACGACGCTATAAGATGTTGAGGAAACCGCTGCAGGAATTCAGGATATAATTTAATCAATTCCTTATAGCGGTAATCAGCCGTGTGGTTTTTGGAAATATTCAAGCGTTTCTGAGTAGCTATGTATTGATTATCGTCAAGCTTTATGCGCATTTGGGTGAAGGCAGGAATGGCATTGACAAGCTCGTAATAACCATTGGCCTTTGGCAGCAACAGTAATTCGGTTTCTTCCCAGGCATCGATATTGTAAATAGACGGTATCTCTTTATGGAAGCTCTCGCGGTCAGACGTCCACCAGTTTTCGATGCATAAATTAAGTACATGCTCATGCCCTTTTTCGTCTACTGTGTATTGGCGGGTAGCTCCTTTCACGATGAAGGCAATGTATTTGCAGACTTCGCCTTCCTGTAACAGAAATTGTCGTTTTCTTAATTTTTTAGGGATAAATGCTTCCTCAAGCAAGCTGATATCGGCCTCGGAAAGGGGACTGGACGACCGTTCTTGGATATAACGTATGAGCGCAGTAAGCATTGAAACAGATGTTTACAAGAGTATTTAACCGGAATGGCCGTTTCAAGGGTTTAATTTCGCATGCGTGGTACAGTGAAGGGTAGTAGTGCCAACGTCCACCATTCTTGGGTTAAGCGATCGTCTTGGAGGTTCACGGTTTGCAGTTAGTCGCAACATGTTAAATGACAACTTGCTGGAGTATACTCGTAGGCAGCTAAAATGTAACTTGAAGAAAGTAGGACTTATGCTCTACCTAGTCATTTTTAGTTATTATAATGTGTTGTTTTACAGGAGATTATGTTTTTGAAGAAGTGGTCTCGCCGGGAATCGAACCCAGATCAAAAGTTTAGGAAACTTCTATTCTATCCGTTGAACTACGAGACCAGAAAAAACCGGCAAGCGTAAAAGCTCCTTGCCGGTCTGAAGCGGTATTTTCCGCAAAAATGCTTAGAAATCTGTTATTTACCAAAATCGCCCGTATCGTCGGTGTCGGCGGCCCAGTCGGCCAGCGGCACCTCCAGCCAGTTCGGATAGATGCTGTAGTGCTTCTCCTTCACCATCTTATAGAGCAACTCCCGAAGTTCGTCGACGTTTTCGCGCGTTTCGGCCGAGATAAACACGACGTGCTCGGCTTTTTGCGTTAAATACGTCTTTTTCAGGTAATCTAGCGCGGTTTGCTTCCGGATCGCCACCGGCAGATCGTCGTCAAAATCATCTTCCGGGTGCATCCACTCGTCGCGGGGCTCAAACTGGTCGATCTTGTTGAACACCAGGATGGTCGGTTTTTCGCCGGCTTCCCCACCCACGCCGATTTCCGACAAAATATCGCTGACCACACCAATGTGCTCTTCAAACGACGGGTGCGACACGTCCACGACGTGCAGCAGAATGTCGGCATCCCGAACCTCGTCCAGCGTCGATTTGAAGGCTTCGATCAGCGTCGTGGGCAGCTTCCGGATAAAACCGACGGTGTCCGTCAGCAGAAACGGAATGTTGCCGAGCACGACTTTCCGGACCGTCGAATCGACCGTTGCAAACAGCTTGTTTTCGGCAAACACGTCGGCTTTGGCCATCGTCCGCATCAGCGTCGATTTACCCACGTTCGTGTAACCAACCAGCGCCACACGCACGAGCCGGTCGCGTTCTTTCCGGCGGGTCGCGCTCTGTTTATCAATCTTTTCCAGCTTTTCTTTCAGGAACGCAATCCGGTCTTTCACAATCCGGCGGTCGGTTTCAAGTTCTTTTTCCCCCGGCCCCCGCGTCCCAACCCCGGCTTTCATCCGGCTCAAGTGCGTCCACATCCGGGTCAGCCGCGGATACATGTACTGATACTGCGCCAGTTCGACCTGGAGTTTGGCCTGGGCGGTTTGCGCCCGCATCGAGAAGATGTTCAGAATCAGCAGGCTGCGGTCCAGCACCTTGATGTTGGGCAGGGCCGATTCCAGGTTCCGAACCTGCGAAGGCGTCAGGTCGTCGTCAAAAATGACGGTGTCGACCGGGTTGTCGATCAAAAACGTATGAATTTCTTCCAGTTTGCCCTTGCCCACGTACGTGCGGATGTCGGGCCGTTCGAGTTTCTGAACGAAGGATTTAACGGTAATGACGCCCGATGTTTCGGCCAGAAAAGCCAGCTCTTCCAGGTATTCCTGCGTTTTTTCGGCCGACTGTTTTTGCGTCACCAAAGCGACCAGGACGGCGGTTTCGGGCTGTTTGTGCGTTTCAATCATAATGGAATGGAATTAGGTAAGGAGCCAAACGAGCCACGATACCGCGTCGGCGCACGGAAAAAAGCGCCTGCCGTCCGGTTCATTGCTGATTCAACGACCTTAAGTTACAAATGAGAATAAGGAATACAACCGTCAGATGCAAAAACGGTTTTTAGCGGAAGCGGAAGGGGCCGAAAACGGCGAATAAAATCATGGGCGTACGCGTCTTAAGGGACTGCAAAGATAACAGATAAATCGTAAAAAAAAGTTGCCGTTCCCTCAAAGTTTCTTGGTGGCTTCGAATCTTTCCGTACTTTTGCCGTCTCAAAGCTAACGCGCCGATGAACACCGCTGCCCGTCTGATGGGCCCCTTCCGCTTCTTCCGCTGCCGTCTCGCCTAACGGGCCAACGGTTCGCTCCATTCTGTTTTAAGCTGTTTTATTCGGCGATTTTATCGCCTGTCTTCTTCTTTAATTTCCCATGACGAAGTTTTTTCGCCTGTTACTGGACGCTTTGCGCGGTACAGAAAGTAATTATACGTCCGGTAGTATCAACCGGGCCATCTTCATGTTGTCGGTTCCGATGGTGCTCGAAATGGTCATGGAATCGCTGTTTGCTATTGTCGACGTTTTTTTTGTGGCTAAAATCAGCACCGAAGCCGTCGCGACGGTCGGCCTGACGGAGTCGGTTTTGACGATTGTTTACTCGGTCGCCATCGGGTTGAGTACGGCCGCTACGGCCCTGGTGTCGCGCCGGGTAGGCGAGGGCAACCCCCGTGAGGCCGGGAAATCGGTGGCGCAGGTGATTCTGGTGTCGGTGGCCATCGCCCTGCTGATCGGGATTCCGGGAGCGGTTTTTGCCGAAGACATCCTGCGGCTGATGGGCGGTGATGCGCACCTGATTGCGAACGGTTCGGGGTTTACCCGGCTAATTTTTGCCAGTTCACCCGCTATCGTGCTGCTCTATACGCTGAGCGGTTGTCTGCGGGGTGCGGGCGAAGCCTCCATTGCCATGCGGTCACTTTGGTTAGCCAACGGTCTCAATATCATAATGTGTCCGATCTTCATTTTCGGCTGGGGGCCAATTCCTGAAATGGGGGTGATGGGCTCGGCCGTTGCCACCACACTCGGTCGTTCGGCGGGGGCGCTGTATCAATTGGTGAACCTGATGAAGAACGACCGTGCGGTGCAGGTGCAGACGACAGATTTCCGGCCCGACACCGCCATCATTCGCAACCTGCTCGGCATTGCCGCCGGTGGAACGGCGCAGTTTCTGGTTGGTTCGGCGAGTTGGGTGTTCCTGACACGTATACTGTCGACGTTCGGCAGTGATGTCGTGGCCGGGTATACGATTGCGATCCGGATCATGATCTTCACGATTATGCCGTCTTGGGGGATGGCCAATGCAGCCGCTACGCTGGTCGGGCAGAACCTTGGAGCCGGACAGCCCGGGCGGGCCGAAACCTCGGCCTGGCGGGCGGCTTTCTGCAACATGCTGTTTCTGCTGGGCGTGGGCGTGCTGTTTTTCCTCAGTGCGCATGAGATTGTCGGTTTTTTCAACCGCGATCCGGACGTGGTGGCAATCGCTGTGCAATGCCTTCGGATTTTCTGCCTGGGCTACGTCTTCTTTGCCTACGGCATGGTCATCAGCCAGGCGCTGAACGGAGCGGGGGATACCCGGACACCGACGCTCATCAACGTAGTTTGCTTCTGGCTGGTTGAAATTCCGCTGGCGTATTTGCTGGCGAATTCGCTCGGCTGGGGGCCGGAGGGCGTCTTCTGGTCGGTGGCGTTCAGTGAGTCGTTGCTGGCCGTGATCGCCGTGCTGGTGTTCCGGCGCGGGCGCTGGAAACTCGTGCAGGTCTAGGCGGTTTTCGGTCGGCGGTTTCCCGGAAAACCGCTGGCTTCTTTCTCTTTTGTTAATTGTCGCACTTGCCCCCGTAGCTTGTCGGAATCGCGCCCCATCAGTCCGGAAGCGGTTTTTTACCTTTGTCACCGGAAGGAAGTTCGTCAAACAGCCGTTTTTTTCGGACACAATCAAAACAAATACTAATCATGAGAAAACTAAAATTGCAGGTTCAGGTATCGATCGATGGCTACATGGCCGGACCTAACCACGAGATGGATTGGATGGCCTTCAACTGGGACGACGAACTGGGCAACTTCGTGAATGCCCTGACGGAACCCGTTGACCTGATTCTGCTGGGGCGCAACCTGGCATCCGGCTTCATCGAAACCTGGGCCGCCCGGGCTGCCGATCCGGAAACGGCCGACTGGGCCGCGCACAAGTTTAATGACACGGCCAAAGTTGTTTTCTCGAAAACGCTTGATCAGATCAGCGGGAAAAATGCGACGCTGGCGAACGGCGATCTGGTCGAAACCGTCCATCAACTGAAGCAGGAAACCGGGCAAGACATGATTGCCTACGGCGGTTCGCAGTTTGTCGGTTCGCTGATTCAGCACAACTTGATCGACGACTATTACCTGTTTGTCAACCCGACGGCCATTGGCGCGGGGCTTCCGGTTTTCAGCCAGCGTACGAACCTCAAACTGGTTGACTCAAAGACGTTTGCCTGCGGAATCATCGTGTTGCACTACCAGCCCGCAATTGACACAAACTAATTCCAATTTTCGGAGAACAGTAAACAGCAACGATGAACTTTTGCGGATAAAAAGGCTTGTGCAAAAACCGTACAGGTGCCTTTCCTGGTCCGTTTAACTTTCCAATACCGTGACAAGCAGGCCCATCTGTCGTTTGGGGAAACTCCTGTTGGTGACCGTTCTTCTGCTTCTATGGGAGAGCGGTCACACGGTATTTTATTGGCTCATTCGCTACGCCAACCCCTCCAGACGATCCTGGTAAACCAGAAGAGCATTTGCAAACTAGTAAGCAATGCTGCAATATTCCGCGAAAAACCAGTCTTTTCCAATGAACATTGGGTAAAACCTGATTTTTACAAACTTTTCGGTAAAATTGCTGCATTGTTCACCTGTTTCGTAACCCCATCCTGCTGCTCTTGGGAAATATGAAAGATTACATTCGCCCGATTAAACGCCTGCTCGTCGCCAACCGGGGTGAGATCGCCATCCGTATCATGCGGGCGGCCACCGAGTTGGGAATCACCACCGTCTCTATTTACACCTACGAAGACCGCTATTCGCTACACCGCTACAAGGCCGATGAAGCGTACCAGATTGGTCGTGACGACGAACCGCTGAAACCCTACCTGGACATTGAAGGCATCATCCAACTCGCCAAACGGAAAAAGATCGATGCGATTCATCCCGGCTACGGTTTTTTATCGGAAAATGTAACCCTGGCGCGCCGATGCCGGGATGAAAACATCATTTTCGTGGGACCGACGCCGGAAGCCATGGATGCGCTGGGCGATAAGGTCCGGGCGAAGAACCTGGCTACGCTGGCCGATGTGCCGATGATTCCCGACAGTCGGGTTGATTTGTCAGACTATGAAGTGGCTATTTCGGAGGCCCGGCGGATCGGCTTTCCGGTTATGATCAAAGCGGCTGCCGGTGGGGGTGGGCGCGGGATGCGAGTCGTCCGGCAGGAAGAAGAATTCCAGAAGTCGTTCAACGAAGCCCGCAATGAAGCGAAAAATGCGTTCGGCGACGATACCATTTTCCTGGAAAAATTCGTAGTCGACCCCAAGCACATCGAAATCCAGTTGCTGGGCGACACCCACGGTAATATTGTTCACCTCTACGAACGGGATTGCTCGGTACAGCGTCGTTTTCAGAAAGTTGTCGAAGTGGCTCCGTCGTTCGGGCTGCGTCAGGAAACCAAAAACAAGCTTTACGAATACGCCCTGAAAATCGGTCGGCAGGCCAATTACTCCAATGCCGGTACGGTCGAGTTTCTGGTTGACCGCAACGAGAATATTTACTTCATTGAGGTCAATCCCCGGATTCAGGTGGAACATACCATCACGGAAGAAGTAACGGGCGTCGACCTGGTGCGGACGCAGATTCTGATTGCGATGGGGTACAAGTTGTCGGACAACGGGATTTACATCAACCACCAGGATGAAATTCCACTGAACGGCTACGCCATCCAGTGCCGCGTAACGACCGAGGACCCGGCCAACGGGTTCCGGCCCGACTTCGGTACCATCATCGCTTACCGCAATGCCGCCGGTTTTGGCATTCGGCTCGACGAAGGCAGTTCGTACGCGGGCGTGAAGATTTCGCCGTATTTCGACTCGATGATCGTGAAGGTGTCGGCGCGGGGTCGGACGCTCAAAGGCGCTACCCAGCGTTTGAAGCGGGCGCTGGTCGAGTTCCGGATTCGCGGGGTGAAAACCAACATCCCGTTCCTCCTCAACGTGATCGATCACCCGATTTTCCAGCAGGGCGAAGCGCGGGTGTCGTTCATCGAAAACCACCCCGAACTGTTCGACCTCCGAAAACCGAAAGATCGCTCGACGCGGGCGTTGAATTTCCTGGCCGATGTGATCGTCAACGGCAACCCGGAAGTAAAGGTAAAGCCAGGCGCTAACGATAAATTCCGGACGCCCGTGATTCCGGTTTACGACAAGTTTGGCGAATGCCCGAAAGGCAACAAAGACCGGCTGAATGAACTTGGGCGGGAAAAATTCGTGGAGTGGGTGCGCGATCAGAAACCGGTCTTATACACCGATACGACATTCCGTGACGGGCATCAGTCATTGCTGGCAACACGCGTTCGGACGCGGGATTTGCTGGCCGTGGCCGAAGGTTTTGCCAAAAGCCATCCCGAACTGTTTTCGATGGAAGTCTGGGGGGGCGCAACCTTCGACGTAGCCATGCGGTTTTTGCACGAAAGTCCGTGGACGCGCCTGCAAAAATTTCGGGAAGCCATGCCGAATATGCTGTTGCAAATGCTGTTTCGGGGTTCCAATGCGGTCGGCTACTCGGCGTATCCGGATAATTTGATCGAGAAATTTGTCGAAAAATCCTGGGAATCGGGCATCGATGTATTCCGGATTTTCGACTCGCTGAACTGGGTAGAAGCCATGAAGGTGAGCATCCGGGCCGTGCGCGAACGGACCAACGCGCTGGCCGAAGCCGCCATCTGTTATACCGGCGACATGCTGGACCCCAACCAGAAAAAATACACACTCCAGTATTACCTCGATATGGCCCGTCAACTGGAAGACGAGGGCGCTCACCTACTGGCGATCAAGGACATGGCCGGTTTGCTGAAACCGCTGGCGGCCGAGGTGCTGGTGCGCGAACTGAAAAAAGCCGTGAGCATCCCGATTCACCTGCACACGCACGATACGTCCTCGATTCAGGCGTCTACGTACCTGAAAGCCGTTGATGCGGGGGTCGACATCATCGATTGTGCACTGGGCGCGCTGTCGGGCCTGACCTCGCAACCGAATTTCAACTCTGTGGTAGCGATGTTGAAGGGGCACGAGCGCGAGAGTGCCATTGATTTGTCATCCCTGAATGCCTATTCTAACTATTGGGAAGACGTGCGGGAGTGGTACGCTCCGTTCGAGTCGGGCATGAAGGCTGGGAGTGCCGAAGTATACGAAAATGAAATTCCGGGCGGGCAGTATTCCAACCTGAAACCGCAGGCTATCGCGCTGGGTCTGGGCGACAAATTCGAAACGCTGAAGAAGAATTACCGCCTTGTCAACCAGATGTTTGGCGATATCGTGAAAGTGACGCCTTCGTCGAAAGTGGTTGGCGATATGGCCCTGTTCATGACCTCGAACAACCTGACGCCGGAAGATGTGATCGCGAAAGGACCCTCACTGTCGTTCCCCGAATCGGTGAAAGGGTTCTTCAAAGGCGAGTTGGGCCAGCCCTACGGCGGTTTTCCGAAAGAATTGCAGGAAGTGGTGCTGAAAGGGGAGGAGCCACTGACCGGTCGGCCGAACGAAAAGCTGAAACCGATTGATTTCGAGGAAGATTTCAGGAAGTTTGAAGAGAAGTTTCCGCAGAACGAAGGTTTCGTGGATTATCTCTCGTACCAGATGTATCCGAAGGTCTACGAGGAATATTACAATGCCGTGCAACAGCACGGTGATGTAAGCATCATCCCGACGCCGGCTTTCCTGTACGGGTTGAAAGAAAACGAGGAAATCCTGATCGAGATCGACGAAGGTAAGAACATTCTGGTCCGGCTGCTGTTCGTGTCGGAACCCGACGGCCACGGCATGCGGACAGTAACGTTTGAGCTGAACGGACAGAGCCGTCAGGTGCAGGTGCGCGACAAATCGCTGAAGGTCGACTTGCAGGCCAATGCCAAGGTCAGCAAGGAAGGCGATGTAGGTTCTCCGTTGCAGGGCCGTCTGACGAAAATTCTGGTCAAACCGGGCGATACCATCACCAAAAACCAGCCGTTGTTCGTGATCGAAGCCATGAAGATGGAAAGCATCGTGGCCGCACCCAAAGCCGGAACCGTCAAGCAGGTCGTGCTGAAAGAAGGCACGCTGGTGGTACAGGACGACTGGGTTGTGGAACTGGGATAGAAGTGCATACCCCCAACCCCCTAAAGGGCGCTTTTGAGGATGAAAAGCGCCCTTTAGGGGGTTGGGGGTAGTTTATCCGAATGCCCCAGCGACTTCTCAGGATTGACCACATCCCGGATCGATTGCTTCAATTCCTTGATATCAGGAAATCGGCCGGTTTCCTTGCGGTCGAAGATTTTCTGCCCATCGACAAAAATCGAAAACCGGCCACTGACTTCAGATGGATGCAGCAAAACGCCGTGCAGGTCGTCGGTAAAGGTGGTCAGAAGCTCCTGTGCCATCCAGGCCGAACGCATCAGCCAGCCGCATTTTGGGCAGTATTCGAGGGTGATTGTGGGTTTCATGTTCCGGATCAAATGGAGTTAGTGCGGTTTATGCACATCCCGGAAGCGCAGCATTTCACCGAGCTGTTGTTCCTTTTCGTTATCAAAACCACACGATGAAGTGAACTCCTTCGGGTTCTGATAGGTTCCGAACAGCATGTCCCACCAGACAATATCGCCGTAATTGTTGGTGTGTTTGTTGTATTCGTGGTGAATCCTGTGCATCTCCGGACGCTGGAAAACATACCCCACCCAGCGGGGCGTTTTGACATTGGTATGGTAAAAAAACTCACCCAGGGCCGTGCAAAGCGTATAGATGCCACCGGCTTCCGGACTTAGGCCCAGCAGCGTGTACACCAGCAAACTGCCGATGAGGGAGTTGACCGTCATTTCCAGCGGATGTTTGTAAAACGACGTAATCACTTCGATCCGTTGCGGACTGTGGTGAATCTGGTGAAAGTGCGTCCAGAGAAAATCAACCGTATGCCGCCAGCGGTGCCACCAGTAGAACACAAACGTGGCGATGAAATAGGCGATGATGCCGCCCAAAATCGGGTTGAGGTGGTCGGACAGCGAAAAAACCGAATGGCTTGACAACCAGCGTTCCCACGTAAAACCGGCCAGCAGAACTACGACCAACTGAATAAAATTGACCGCCAGGACGCGGATGGTCCAGGTCGGAACGGGGGGCAGTTTCCAGCCGGGAAAAAGCCGTTCGAGCAGAAAGCAAAAAGCGAAGGTGATGAAAATAACCGGTAACATGGCCGTAGCGGGGTTTGGTGAACAGGCCAAAGTAACCGACTACTCCCCGGGAAAAAATTGACAATTATCAAGTTCGGTCGACTAAGCCAGATCAGCCCGCAACCGGCTGACGGTTTCCGGTGACAAGCCCAGGTGGGAAGCAATGTATTTGAGCGGTACCCGACGGAAAATGTCCGGAAAATCGGCCAGCAATTGCGCGTAACGTTCGCGGGCTGTCTGCATCCGAAGGTTCTGCGCCCGTTGTTCACTCTGAACATAATACCGCTCCGTCAGCAATCGACCCACTTTGTTAAACTCGGGGAAGGAGTCATATAAGTGCTGTAGCTGGTCATACGTAATTGACCACAACACACTGTCTTCCAGTAGTTCAATGTATTCCTGAGCGGGTTGGCGGGTGTAGAAGCTGACAATCGAAATAATAAAATCCGCTTCTTTCATGAACCAGGAGGTTACTTCCCGGTCTTCTTTCAGGTAATAGCCGCGTGCGATTCCTTTCTCAATAAAAAAAATCCGCTCACTGATCTGACCGGGTTGCAATAACCAGTGCCGTCGGGCTAATTCGTGCCGACGAAGCGTTTGCCGCAATGCGGTTTCCAGCGGTTCGGGGACGAATTGAAGTTGCCGGATAGCGGTAAGAAGGGTGTCCATGACCGTGACAGGCTGTTTTTTTGATAAAGATTGCAAAAATCCTTTCTTTCCACGTATTTGGCTTTCACTAAACCATTACGACCATGGAAAATCAACCGTACAACAACCCGGTTCCCCCTCCGGTGACGTCCCTCAGTCCGTCCGATGAACGCATGTGGGCCATGCTGGCCCATCTAAGCGCGCTGGCCGGTTTTATCATTCCGTTTGGTAACATCATCGGGCCGGTGGTGATCTGGCAGATTCAGAAAGATAAATCGGCCTATGTGGATTACCACGGAAAAGAAGCCGTAAATTTTCAGATCACGATGACGATTGGATACTGCATCTCATTCCTGTTGTTTTTCCTGTTCATCGGTGTGCCGATTCTGATTGTGCTGGGATTGATCGGCCTGGTGTTGTCGATCATCGCCGGAGTGAAAGCCAACAATGGCGAATACTACAAATACCCGTTTACATTCCGGTTTATCAATTAATTTTAGGAACCAGGGTCGGCTTTTGGTGAAAGTGGTTTTGTATGTTTGCATCTAAATGTGCGATACCAAGCCCCCTGTTGACCCATGTCTTTACTTATTTGCCCGCAAATCGCCGAAAGATTATCTATACCTAAAGCATACCTACGATTTGCGGGATTTTTCTTTTTGGTTCTGCTACACCATTTTTCATTCGGTCAGCAACAACGGCTGGGAACCTGGTTTATCGGCACGGTTCAGCTACCGGCCCGCGAGAAAGGCTGGGGCGGTTTTCTGGAGGGGCAGGCTCGTGCCAACGCGTTTTTCGATCAGGGAAATTACTACGAAATCAAAGGAGGAGTGAGCTACGACCTCGGCCCGGCTTTTTCGGCCATGATTGCCACCGGTCGGTATCATACATACAATTTCCGGGACTTGGCCGACGGGCCGCAGACCCTCGAAACCCGGCTTTGGGAGCAAATTACGATGAGCCAGAACGTCGACCGGCTCAAATTCGAGCACCGCTACCGGGTCGAACAACGCTGGTTTGGGGAGTCAACGCCGGAAAACATTGCGATTCAGGGCCGGTTTCGCAACCGGATTCGCTACCGGCTGAACCTGATGATTCCGCTGAACGAAACGACGATCAAATCCAAAACCGTCTTTGTTTCTATCTATGACGAGTTATTTCTGAACGTAAAGTCTCCGAACCTGGAACGAAACCGGTTTTACGGCGGGCTAGGCTATCAGCTTGATCGTCACTGGATTCTACAGGCTGGTTTGGTCAATCAATACGACCAGGCACCGGTGCGGCTCGGTAGTAAAAACAATGTGGTACTGTCTGTCATGTACCGCTTCCACCGCAAAACCGGAGAGCGATACCGACTGCCGACGCAGGTGGATTAATGTACCCACGGACTTTAGTCCGTGTGAGCTTCCAAGTCCAGAAGTTGATATGAACTCACACGGACTAAAGTCCGTGGGTACTTAAAATAACGGTCGGCGGACTTTGAAGCTGCGCTTGAGGCCCCGGATGAGGAGGAAGGCACCGAGAATACCGAAGATAATTGCCAGGACATTGATTCCGAGAATGGCAAAAACCAGGGCGACGCCGATCACCGGAATCGACGCTTTCAATTGCCACGGAATGCGTTGCCACCAGTTGAGCTTCTTGCGCGGTTTCAGCCCCAAAATTTCCCGCAAGGTTTTCTTCTCGTTGTTTTTCGCTTTCGGCTTGGGCCGGGGCTGCGGGAATGACTGTGCTTCCGTTTCCCGAATGGGCTGGTGAACCCGCGTTGCGGTTGCTGCCTGACCAACGCGCTGCTGCGGTGACCGAAGAGGAGGAACGGTAGCTGCAGATGCGTACGTTTCGGTTATGATGGGTCCTGATTTGGGTACTACCCAACTGGCCCAGTCTTCCGGAGCCGTTGCCGTTGAGTCGCTGACCGGAACGACCGGTTTCGCTTTTCGGGTAGAATGAAAGGATTCGAGCGGTATGGGCTGGTATCGTGCATAGGGGCGGTGGCAGGAAGCAGCAAACAAACAACACAAAACGGCTAGCGGAGCAGCGGTACTTTTTCTCATCAGGCTGGGCGAAGATTCAGAATGCAAAACCTGCCTTTACAACGAATCCAGGTAGTGGGTTAATACTTTCAGAACCGAAAAAGATGGCTAAAAAAAGACCTGTACGGGTTTTGATTCCATACAGGTCTGATTTTCAGGCAAATTACTGTTTACTTAGAGTTATTTATTTAGGCGCTGTGCCACTCTGGGGCGCGGTCGCCGGAGCGGCCGGTTGCTGCTGGGCCGGAGCCTGCAAGCCTGCACCCGGGGTAGATTTGGTAGCAGCCGCGTCAACGTTGGCGCTGTTGATCGTGGCACCAACCGGATTGCGGTCAATAACGATGTAGGTCGAGAGCGTCAGCACCATGATGGCAATCGCCAGTCCCCACGTTACCTGCTCGAGCAGGTCGGTGGTTTTTTTGACCCCCATGAGCTGGTTGGAACCCAGTCCGCCAAATTCACCGGCCAGACCACCCCCTTTTGAGTTTTGAATCAGCACTGCCAGAACCAGCAGAATGGTACAGATGCAAATTAATACGATGATTGCCGTCAGCATTTTTTAATTCGTCCTTGCGGATATTTTAATAAGCGTGTTTGTTCGAAAGAGGATACGTTACTGATCCTGAAGCCGCTTCAAGTCGGCGATTTTGTCCGCAAAATAAGCTTTTTTTTCCGGATTTTTCAACATTAGTTTGACGTAAATGTCAATGGCACGGTCGGGTTTGCCCTGCCGGGCCAGAATTTTGGCGAAGGCTTCCGTCACGGGCGTGTTTGAACTCCCCGGCATCCGGCGCGTCAGGTCTTCCTGATCGGCGATTTCGGTGGGGCTCAGGCGCGGGCGCTGAATGGACGGTTCGCGCTTGATAAAATCGTCGATAATCTGGATCTGGCGGTTTCGCTCGGGGTCGACAACGGGCGCGGGCGGAACGTCTTCGGTGGCTGGTTCGGACTTTTCGAAGGTCGTCTGCAATACTTTTTCCGCAATGATCACTTCATCGATCATCGGCAAAATGGCATCGACGGCAGCCGGTTTTACATCGGCCTCTTCCGTGGACGTTTCGGCTACCGTTACTTCTTCGAAGCTGACGGATTTGGCAAAATCGAAAATCGGATTGGCAAAAAATGGCGCGTTCTGCTCCGCCTTCCGTTTGAACAGTTCGTAGCTTTCCTTTTTGTAGTCGTCCGGAATCGGTACCTGTTTCAGCGAAAGTTCGTTCAACCGGCTCAGAAGATTTTCCGACCATTGAAACTCGTTTTCGATCAGTTTACGGAGGGCATTTCGGCTCAGCGCATGGGCCGCTGCCTGCCGGATGTGCTCGATGGCCCGGCTTTTCTGATGAATCGAAGTGGCTTTGGCGGCCAGCACATACAGCGACTGACAGTAGGGATATGCGGCTATGGCCTCCCGAAGCGGTTCTAAATCAGCAGGTAATAATTCTTCGGGGTGCGTTACCCAAAAGGAAAATGTTTCTTTGTCCAATCGGTTCATTGGAGGAAGGGTCGGAGGGTCGTGTCGCTTTGGTCAAATTTAACAAATTGTTACCAGTTTCGCCGTCCGCTTACAGTTAATATTTAAATGAGTTAGCCTTTCACTTTGTCACAATTACCAGTCGGCGGCTGTTTTGTTGAAGATGTCCAGTACGAGCTGATCCTGAATTTTAGGTAACAAGCGGCTTTCATTCTGCGAGAGGGTCTGGTTCGCCGGAAAGTCCTGGTAGAACGAAAAGGGCTGGTCGAAATTCTTGCTTTCGTCTTTCGTGTTCGAAAACCGCACCTGCGCCGTGACCTGCAAGCGGTTTTGGGCTGCCTGGTCGGAAGCCGTAGCTGCCACCGGCAATACGTCGTATCCACTGATCGACCCCTCCAGGATGATGTCGCCGTTCGACGGGACCACTTTCAGATCCGTGTAGCGCTGGTAATATTCTTTCAGTTTTTCGGTAAACTGAATGGGCAAGTTGGCCGGTCCGCCAGCCGCCGAGGTCGTAAACGTATTGACCGTAATTGTCTTGATCGTCGGGTCCAGCGTCGTCCCCGTAAACGAGTACTTTCCACAAGAAAGAGGTAAGAGTGAAGAGTTAAGAATTAAGAATAAACTCCAGATTCTAAACCGATAACTCATAACCGCCGGGCGGCCCCGTCTTAACTCATAATTCTTAACTCTTTCAATTTTCTTCATCGATTTGGTATTGTTTGATCTTGCGGTATAACGTTCGTTCGGAAATGCCGAGTGCCTGGGCTGCGTATTTTCGTTTGTTGTTATTCCGGCGCAAGGCCTTGACAATCATTTCTTTCTCTTTCTTCTCCAGCGAGAGCGAATCGTCTTCCTCGGTTTCGTGCGTAATATCTTCCACCGTCACGTCACTGGGGTCGTCCGGTTCATAGTCATCCATCTCGATCAGATTTCCGGCGGGCAATAGCCGGGTCATCGGGGCTTCCGGTTCCGGCGCCAGTTCGCCGGTCTGGAGTGAGTCGAACAGTTCCTTGTTGTTGTTCAGAATCTCGTGGCCGTTCTTTTCATTTTTCAGTACATCCAGCACAAGCCGCTTGAGGTCGTTCATATCCCGGCGCATGTCGAACAGTACTTTATACAGCAATTCGCGTTCCGAAATGGCATTGGCGTCGGTTTGGTTGCCCGGCCATACCATCGGGGCCTGGGGTGCCTGCGACGAAACCGGGGGCAGGTACTTCGCCAGCGTTTCGGCTTCAATCACCTTATTGCTCTCCGATTCGAGGATGGATATCTGCTCGGCGATGTTTTTCAATTGCCGGATGTTGCCCGGAAACGGATACCGCAGCAGCAGCAGTTTGGCAGCCTCTGACAACTGGATGGGCTTGATCCGGTAGCGTTCCGCAAAGTCGGTCGTAAATTTCCGGAATAGCAGTTCGATGTCTTCCCCGCGTTCGCGCAGGGGCGGCACAAAAATCGGGACGGTGTTCAGCCGGTAGTACAGATCCTCCCGAAACTTGCCCTGTTCAACGGCCGCCAGCAAATTGACGTTCGTAGCCGCCACGACCCGTACATCGGTTTTCTGTACCTTCGACGAACCGACCCGGATAAACTCGCCATTTTCGAGAACACGCAGCAGCCGCGCCTGGGTGCCCATCGGCATTTCGCCGATCTCGTCCAGGAAAATCGTGCCTCCATTCGTGGTTTCGAAATAGCCTTTCCGCTGGTCGACAGCCCCCGTAAACGAGCCTTTTTCGTGCCCAAACAGTTCAGAATCAATGGTTCCTTCCGGAATAGCCCCGCAGTTGATCGCGATAAACTGGCCGTGTTTGCGGCTGCTCAGGCTGTGAATGATTTTTGAAAACGACTCTTTTCCGCTTCCGCTTTCACCGGTGATCAACACAGTCAGGTCAGTAGCGGCCACCTGAATTCCTACATTAATGGCGTAATTCAGGCTGGGGGCGTTGCCGATGATGCCAAACCGCTGTTTGACCGACTGAACTTCTTTTACATCCATAATCGAAGAAAAGGGAAAGCCTTACACCGTGACGCCCAGCAACGTGGCTGCGGTGCAATCCGTTATCAAAACGTTGACGTACTGGCCTTTCTGGTAGTCACCTTTCGGGAAAACCACCATTTTATTCTGATCATTCCGGCCACTCAGGAAGTCGTCGGAGCGTTTGGACGGCCCTTCGATCAGCACGCGCTGCACCTTGCCGATGTGCCGCTGGTTGCGTTCGAGCGACATGTTTCGTTGCAGGGCGATGATCTCGTTGAGTCGCCGGATTTTGACGTCGTTCGGCACATCGTCGGCGTACTTCTTGGCCGCCAGCGTGCCGGGCCGCTCCGAGTAGGCAAACATGTAGCCGTAGTCGTACCGGACGTATTCCATCAGCGACAGCGTGTCTTGGTGTTCTTCTTCGGTTTCGGAGCAGAAACCCGAAATCATGTCGTGCGAAATGCCGCAATCTTCGCCCAGAATGGCCCGGATGCGGTCAATTTTCTGAATATACCAGGCCCGGTCGTAGGTCCGGTTCATCAGCTTCAGAATCCGGTCGTTACCGCTTTGGGCGGGCAGGTGAATGTATTTGCAGATGTTATCGTATTTCGCCATCGTGTACAGCACCTCGTCGGTGATGTCTTTCGGGTGGGAAGTCGAAAACCGTACCCGCAGCTCCGGACTCACCTGCGCGACCATCTCCAACAGTTGCGCAAACGAAACCGCTCCATGCCCCATGCC
The DNA here is from genome assembly GCF_049445795.1 of Larkinella sp. VNQ87. Lineage (NCBI taxonomy): Bacteria > Pseudomonadati > Bacteroidota > Cytophagia > Cytophagales > Spirosomataceae > Larkinella > Larkinella sp. VNQ87. The sequence goes on along the minus strand of NZ_JBMSDT010000001.1, from coordinate 431,925 downwards.
CTCTGCCCTCTGCTCCGTGCCCTCTGTCTCCTGCCATTTATACGAATCGACGTTCTGGCCCAGCAGTGTCACCTCTTTGTAACCGGCTTCGGCCAGGTCGCGGGCTTCGCGGACGATGGAGTACGGATCGCGGCTGCGTTCACGGCCCCGCGTAAACGGCACGACGCAAAAGCTGCACATGTTATCGCAGCCCCGCATGATGGAAATGAAGGCGGTTACGCCGTTGGAATTCAGGCGGATGGGCGAAATGTCGGCGTATGTCTCCTCGCGTGAAAGGAAGACGTTGACGGCCTTCTGCCCCGATTCGGCTTCTTCGACCAGCTTCGGAATGTCGCGGTAGGCATCGGGACCGGCCACGATGTCCACCATTTTTTCTTCCTCCAGCAGTTTGGCTTTCAGCCGCTCGGCCATGCAGCCCAGCATCCCGACGAGCAACTCCGGTTTGCGTTTTTTCAGCGTGTTGAGTTGCTTCAGCCGGTTCCGGACTTTCTGCTCGGCGTTGTCCCGGATGGCGCAGGTATTTAGAAAAATTACATCGGCGTCGTCGGCCGTCGCGGTGGTGGCAAAACCGGCGTTGCGCATCACCGACGCGACGATTTCGCTGTCTGAAAAATTCATCTGGCAGCCGTAGCTTTCGATGTAAAGCCGTTTTTTGCCAAGGGCCAGTTCTTCTTCCAGCACGCGGGGTTCGTCCGCGCTCACTTTATCGGCTTCGGACAATATGGATAAGGTCTCCGTAATGCGTTCCATAAATCAATTAAAAACCGGGTTTCGGTTTACGGTTTTCAGTTTACGGTATTTGGTATACGGTTTACAGAAAGTCGTGTCAGGAATCATCTTGAACCGTAAACCGAATACTGAAAACCGTATACTCTCCGGTACTACTCGTGAAAAAAATGAGTACAAAGGTACGAAGATTTTAAGGAACTATGACAGTTTGTCAGGTAGTAAAATCATTCGTCTGGCAAAATTAGAACGGATACCCGATTCCGAAGTTGATCACGAGGGGGTTAGGACCCCTAAAGAGTTTGTCGAGCCGGAACTTGGGCAGGAAAAACCGTTCATCAATGAAGTCACCGGGACGTTTGCCTTCTATGATGTAGGCATTGGGATCATTGGGATCGGGGTCGTAAATGAAATACCGGGCCGGGTCGTACACTTTGATCGCGCCGTCGAACCGGATGATGAAGAAAGAGAAATCAATCCGAAGGCCAATGCCGGTGCCCACAGCAATCTGCTGAAGAAAGTTGCGGGGAAGGTAGTCACTGCTGGATGGCCGGAGTAGAAAATTCTCGCCGATACGATTGCTGGCATCCCGGCGCGTCCAGACGTTCCCGGCATCGACAAAGAACGCTCCGTTGATGTCGCCACCCAGATGAAACAAATGGGTCCGTAACTCCGCCGATGCTTCGATCAGGACATCGCCGGGCTGTTCAAAATCGTACCGAAACTGACCGGGTCGGCCGGGCCGGAAATCCGGCACCAGCTTGTCGTCGGGTTGGGAGTAAGGAATCGATGAACCCGGTCCCAATCGACGGGGAAGCCAGGCCCGGATGCTGCTGCTACCACCGGCAAAGAACAGCTTTTCGTAGGGGGCGGTTTTGTTTTCTCCGTAGCCATAGACCAGGCCGGTATTCAACCGGAACGCCAGCGTAGTTTTGCGTCGGATGGGAATGTAATGCCGGAAATCGACGTTGGCACGCAGGTATTTGTAGTACTGCAAACCCGTCGTATCGGAGGTATTGAAAATGCTGCGGAGTTGCTCCCGGCTAAACAAGTTCAGGGTCGTTCCGCCCGATTCGAGCGAGATCCGCAGAAAATTGGCCCGCCGGTTTTGGCCCAACACGTTGGTGTTGTACGTGTAAATAAAACCGATGTTGGAGGCAAAAGCGTTTCGAAAACTGTTTAGAATCGTACTTCCGGAAGCCGCCAGCGAATCCAGTTCGGCCTGGTAACGGAACGACCGAATATTGGCTCTCAGGTAGTTGATATCGGCGATGAATAAATTGTATTGATGGACATTGTTTTTCAGCCAGTTATACGACACCGTTCCCCGCAACACCTGTCGGCCGTACTCAGGCCGGAAGGTGTAGTTGTAGCCTAAACCGATCTGTGTTCGCGGGCTAAGCCGGTTAAACAGAAACCGGACTTTACCCGGAAACAAAATATGCGGAAAGATCAAGGAGGTATTCAGCCCAAATTCCTGCGCAAAATCAATGGCTTTGGTATCGGTATACCCGGAGGTAGCTTCCAGACCGTACCTTAGAGATGTTTCGAACGTGCCCAGGCCTCCGAAAATGTTGTGAATCCGGAACGAAAGATTGCCAAACGGGCCCGGAAAGCCCTGCCCCTGGTACAGCACAAAAATACCGCCTTCGGTCGTTAGCTCGTATTTGTCGATGGGAATCAGGTTGACGCGGGTGCGCAGGCGGTTACCGGTCGTATCGGTGAAACTTATGTTGGCAAACCGGAACTGATTCAGCAGGAACAATTGCCGCTGGGAATCCTGAAAATTCCGGAGCCGGTAGAGGCTGTCGGGGCGCAGAAAAATCCGGCTGTCGAGCAAGCGCATGGCATACTTCTGCCGCCCCAGCAAATACTGCAACCCGTTGTGCCGGACCGTATCGAGCATGGCCCGGTCTTCTCCGCGGGCTACGAACACGTCGACCTCGCCGATTTTAAAAACCGGGTGGCTGGATTTTCCGGGCGGGTTAACAATCTTGACCCACATGTTCAGCCGGTGAGCGTTCGGGCGCGTGCTGTCGGCTACTGATGAATCCGCATCCAGATCGAGCACATCAAACGGAAGCGGGATGTATTGCCGTGAAAAGCTGTAATAACCGTTATTTCGCAGTAACTCCTCAATCCGGATGCGTTCGGCTTCAACTTTGTCCGCATCGAAACGGTCGCCGGATTTGAGCAGCGATCGGTCCAGCGTTTTCCGGACCAGCGAGTCGACGCGGGAGTCGGCAATTTGGTAAGTGACCTGATTGAGATAAAACGGGATGTTTTCCGTGATGTTGTAAGTGACCCGAACCCGGCGGCCCAGCGTGGTGGTGCTATCGACGCTATAAGAAGCTTTGCCAACCAGGAACCCTTTGTTTTTCAAATACCGCTGCATTTTTTCAGCGTTCGTTTTCGCATCGGCCTCGTAAAAATAGACGGGCGGTTCGCCCAGGTTCCGCATGATCCAGTTGCCTTCGTCGACCTGTCGGCGCAGGCGGGTGAGCTGGCGGTTGAAACGTCGAAGTTGCTTTTTGTAGGATTTGGTGGAGTCGGGTTGATCAACAAACTGGTCATATTCCCGGCGTTTGGCGTCGAGGGCGCGCTGGGCAGCTTCTTTGTCGTAGGTTTTGGAACCCAACTGGTAGGCCCACAGCCCAAACGTGATGGGTAGGCGCAAAATCCGGCGATTTGGCCGCTGCGGAATCAGGGCTTCGAGGTCGGCACTTGGAATGGTGCGGTTGCCGCGTACGGTCTGGCTGTAGAGCAGGTATTGATTTTTTTGTAACTTTTCCGAACTCACGCAGCCCGACAACCCGGCCAGCAGCCCGAGCAGCCAAAGGCCCCAAAAGGAATTGCGGTACAGGTGTGCCGGATTCCGGAACTTTCTCCGAAATTCGTATTGGGTATTAACAATGGATGCCTGGTCGTCAATCCTGGTTCTCTTCATGCTCTCAAAATCACTTAGCAAATATATTCAGTCGTTGCACCAGAAAAAATACCGGCAGGAACATGGGGCCTTTTTGGTGGAAGGAAGTATCAATGTGCTGGAACTGCTGGCATCGGATCATCCGGTTGACGTGTTGCTCGTCACGGAGTCGTTTTACGCAGAAAATGCCCTGATGCTGGATAAACAACGGGTACGGCTGGAAATGGTTTCGGCCGACGACCTGAAGCGGGTCGGGACGCTGGTGACCAACGAAGCGGCCCTGGCAGTGGCCAAAACCCGGGAAAACCGGTATTTGTCGGCCGGGCCGGATGAATTCGTGCTGATGCTGGACGACATCCGCGATCCCGGCAATCTGGGTACGATTATTCGCATTGCCGACTGGTACGGAATTCGAAAACTGATCTGTTCGCCGACCACGGCCGACGTATACAACCCCAAAGTAATCTCGGCCAGCAAAGGCTCGTTTACGCGGGTTGAATGGTATTATGCACCCCTGGGCGATTACCTGAAGGCGTTGGGGGATTCGGCGGTGTATGGGGCTTTTCTGGACGGTACCGATGTTCATCAGCAAGCATTCGGAACGTCGGGCTACCTGGTGATGGGCAACGAAGCCAATGGGATTGGAGCGGAGGTGGAACGCTTTGTCAATCAGCGCATTACGATTCCCCGCTACGGCCTGGCCGAATCCCTGAATGTGGGCATTGCCACGGCGGTGATCTGCGATAACCTCCGGAGGATTCGGAGCGTAAAATAAAAATAGCCCTGTTCGAGGCAAGGCTACTTTTACTGCTTTCTTAACCTAAACTAAATGTACATAGTGTTAACAAAAATACAACCAAAGCACTTCGTTACATTTACCCCAATATGGGTGATTTATTAAGCGGCTGAGAGGATGTAAATTTGTCAAATAGGGGGAGAATGTCCCCCAAGCCGGATGAGGACACTTTTTTGCATAGGGCTGCTCTGGATCAATTGGGTGACAGCGTTCACGCAGGCAACGAAAAATTTGCCGACGGGAAATTCCATGGAAGCCCGGGGACTGGCGCTCAAGTTTCTGGACCAGATTTCAGTGGATAACGGCCTGTCACAGAGCGAAGCTTACTGCATTTTAAAAGACAAGCGGGGATACGTCTGGTTTGGGACGCAGGACGGTCTGAACCGGTATGATGGTTACCAGATTACCCACTACAAACACAATCCGTTCGACAGTACCACGCTTTCGCACGATCAGATTATTTCACTTCACGAGGATATGCGGGGTAACATCTGGGTGGGGACGGTCAACGGGCTGGATCAATACAACCCCGTGACCGGCCGCTTCCGGCGCTACGGCGGTTTGCTCGAACCGCACCGACGCCGGTACAATTTGGCGTCGGTCAGCGCCATTGTCTCGGATCGCTTCGGTACGTTGTGGCTGGGCACCAGTTGGGGCGTTAAACGGCTGGTATTCACCGATTCGACCCGGTATCAGGTTTTTCATTACGCCATCGAGAACGAATACGACCGGCGGGCCCAAGTCGTGAACGCACTGCTGATGGGTCCCGGTGGTATATTGTGGGTTGGAACCGGCAATGGACTGGTTTCGCTGGCTATCCCCAAACCCGATCTTCGTTCTTCCCAGGCTCGGCAGCAACGGACTCAGGTCATCCGATCCCCCAAAACCGCCTATCCGTTACCCGATCCGTGGGTGAAAGCATTGGCCTATGATGCCTACGGTACGATCTGGGTTGGAACGGCCAGTGGAGTCGCCCGGATCAATCCGAAACTCGAACAAACCGAAACCTTCCCGGAGATTTTCCAGCGGGTGGGTGCCAGCCTGATCACATCCCTACACATCGACCGATACGGAATTTTATGGGTGGGCACACAACAGAACGGCATTTCCCGGTATAAAATTTACAGCGACCAGCACATTCGCTACATCGACAGCATTCAGGAGGATTTGTTCGGAAAGAAAGGGCTGAAAACCAGCTCGATTAATACGATTTACGAAGGCCCGGCCGAGAAAGAGGACATCGTCTGGATCGGTACCCACGATGCGGGCGTGCAGTTGTACAGCCGGTCGAAAAACTCGTTCCGGCAGTGGCCCACTCTGACCAACCGGCAGCAGTCGTCGGCGGCCGGGCTGGTGTTTGCCGTATCGACCGACCATACCGGAAAACTCTGGATCGGCACGCACGAAGGCCTTATTCAGATCGACCGGCTGACCTCCGCCGTCAAGCGGTTTCGGGCCAATCCGACGGACCCATATGGGCTCGGCAGCGATAAAATTCAGTGCCTGCGGGAAGATCGACAGGGCAACCTCTGGGTCGGAACGCCCGAGGGCCTTTACCGGTACGACCGCGAACGCAACCGTTTTGTGCGCCGACTGGCCGGGCTGGGGAGTGATATTGCGCTCAAAAAAGGCGAGAAGGGCGACGGCGTCCTGAGCCTGTACGAAGATCGGCGGGGTAACCTATGGGCCGGAGGATATTCGAGCCTGCGCCGGATCGATGCCCAAACCGGCCAGGTATCCGTTTATCGGCATGATCCGAAAGACTCGACCAGCCTGCGAGCGTTTATCGTCTATGCCATTCAGGAAGACCAGCGGGGCGCAATCTGGATCGGAACCGGTTTTGGATTGAACAAACTGGAACCAGCAACCGGTAAAATTACCCATTATGGCAATCAGCCCGACGATCCGAACAGTCTGATGGGCGAGCAGGTTCTGGGCTTTCTGCGCGACAGCAAGGAGCGGTTTTGGGTATGCAGCAACAAAGGCATCAGCCAGATGGTCGAGGGGGCCAACGGCAAGCTCAAATTCATTCATTACACCGAACGCGACGGATTGCCAAACGAAATGGTCTACGGAGCCCTGGAGGACGAACGCGGCCGAATCTGGATGAGCACCAACCTCGGTCTATCGTGTTTTGATCCGGAAACACGCCAGTTTGAGAATTACGACATCAACGATGGCCTGACCATCAACGAGTTCAACATGCATGCTTACCACCGGGCCGAAGATGGCGAACTGTTTTTTGGTGGGATTGGTTCGCTGGTGAGCTTTCTGCCGACGCGGATGGTGAAAAACCGGCACGTTCCCCGCACGGTGCTGACGTCGTTCAAGAAATTTGAAAAACCGGTCAATGTGGACAGCCTGCTGGCCAAAACCGGTCGGATCGAGATTTTGCCGGGCGAAAACTTTTTTTCGTTTTCATTTGCCGCGCTGGATTACACCAATTCCCACAAGAACCAGTACGCCTACATGCTCGAAGGGTTTCACGACGGCTGGATCGATAGCGGTACGCGCCGGTACGTCAGCTTTACCAACCTCAAACCCGGCGATTATGTGCTGAAAGTTCGGGGATCGAACAGCGACGGACTGTGGAGCGACGAGAATACGCTGCGGATTCCGATCCGGGTGTTGCCGCCGTTCTGGCAAACCTGGTGGTTCCTGGCCATGCTGGTGACAGTGATCGGCGGGGCGGTCTGGCTGGTTTACAACTACCGGGTTCGGAAGAAAGTCCAGCATTTGCTGGAACTGGAGCGGGTGACGCTGGCCGAAAACGAGCGCGTCCGGAAAATGGCCGCTCAGGACCTGCACGACGAGTTCGGGAACACGATTACCCGAATTTCGATGCTAACCGAGATCATCAAAAGCAAGCTGAACGGCCACGGGGCCGAAATCGGGCCGTTGCTAACCAAAATCAGCGACAACAGCAACCGGCTGTATCAGGGTACCAAGGATTTTATCTGGGCGATCAATCCCGAACACGATAATTTCCTGGAAATCGCCATTCGGTTGAAAGACTTTGGCGACGATGTGTTCGACCGGAGCCGGATTACGTTCGAAGCCATCGGAATTACAGACGATCTGCGGAAGGCGGTTTTGCCGATGGGAACGAGTCGCCATTTGATCTTCCTGTTCAAGGAGGCCATGAGTAATACGCTGAAACACTCGCAGGCTACCGAAGCGCAGATTCATTTCGCGATGATGCACCGGCGCATTGAGGTACAGTGGAAAGACAACGGCGTGGGCATGCAGGCCAACCCGAAGTCGACGGTGGGTAATGGGCTGCACAACATCCGCAGCCGGGCTGAAAAAATTGGCGGCAAGGTGGATATAACCTCCGAAAACCTGGGCGGTACGAGCGTTCTCTTCCGGATGGACATCCCGCACATTGGGTGAAAAAACGACACCACTTCATCAACTTTCCTTTCGTAGAGTTAATTACCCCGCTGGTGTAATATCGATATTCTAGTGCCTAAATAAATAGTTATTTCCTGTTGCAAACTCTAATGAACACACGTATGAATGGAACTCAACTTTTGCGTAGCCCGCAGACGATACGAATATGTATCGTAGAGGATGATAATTTGATTCGGGACGGCTTTGCATTGCTGATCAACAGTACCTACGGTTTTAAGATTGTCAATACGTACTATCGTTGTGAAGATGCCCTCAAAAACCTCCAGTCGGACGCGCCCGACGTGGTGCTGATGGACATTGAACTGCCCGGCATGAACGGGATCGAGGGGATTGCGCGCATTAAAAAACTTCGTCCGAAAACCAACATCATTGTCGTTACGGTTTATGAGAATGATGAGCTGGTGTTCAAGGCGTTATGCGCCGGTGCGGGCGGTTATCTGACCAAAAACATGCAGCCGGGCCGGTTGCTGGAAGCCATCCGCGATATTCAGGATGGCGGGGCGCCGATGAGCACCAACATCGCCCGGATGGTGGTGGCTTCGTTTCAGAAAAACCGCAATTCGCCCCTGACCGCGCGCGAAACGGAAGTCCTCGAACTGCTCTCGAAGGGCAAGAGTTACACGACCATCGCCGAGCAGTTGTTTGTGGACAAGGAAACCATTCGGACGCATATCAAGAACATCTACTGGAAGCTCGAAGTCCACTCGAAAGCCGAAGCCATCGAAAAAGCCATCAAAGAACGCCTGATTTAAGCCACAAAATCCCCTTGTATGGGGTAGAGTGCCGCTGGTTCAGGCCCTTACTTTTGTATCGTTGACGTGGGCAGGGCAAAACCATTGTACCCATCGACAGGAAAAATGAAGTACGGGTTCTGAGCCATCCGAACCTGATCTATGAGATGAACGTGAATGGAAAAACCAGCCGCTTCGGCTGGTTTTTTTCTTGGAGTACAGCCGTAGCTCTATCCCTCAAGGCTCTCTCCAACCTACCCTCGACAACCGGGCGTTTGGCGTCTGGAAACTGCATTTTCTCACTTTTCATCATTATTTCATGTATCGAAACTAAAATCACCCGCTTTGCGGGATTTTCCGACTCGTTCGGTTCTTGACCTTTGTTTAAAAACGATTTCAGTAACTAAACACGGATCAACAAACCGATGAGATTACTACTACTACGAGGATTTGTCCTGCTGCTTTTGACCTGTCAGATTGGGTTAGCACAGACGAGAACCGTGTCGGGCACGGTGCGGAGCGCTTCGGACCGAGAACCGATGCCCGGCGTGACAATCGGCATCAAAGGCACGACGCAGGGCGGCACCACCGATGCCAACGGAACCTTCCGGATCACCAGTGTACCGGCGGAGGCAACGCTGATTTTTTCGTTTATCGGTTTCAAAACGCAGGAAATTCCGGTCGGCAACCGGACGAATTTCGACATCCTGCTCGAAGAAGGAGCCGCCGTGCTGAATGAAGTTGTCGTCACGGCATCGGCCATCGAACGGGAGAAGAAAACGCTCGGTTACGCGGTCACCAATGTGAAAGGCGACGAACTGATCCGGGCCAACGAATCGAACATGCTGCGGTCGTTGCAGGGCCGGGTGCCGGGCGTCCAGATTTCGAGCGCTTCGGGAGCTGCCGGGGGGGCCACGCGGGTCGTGATTCGCGGGGCACAATCGTTCAACGGCAACAACCAGCCGCTGTATGTCGTCGACGGGATTATTGTCAGTAACAACAACACCACCACGCAGATTGTCAACGGCAACGGAACGGTTTCGACGGTAGGCGGGGGCGACCTCAACAACGGAGTCGACATTACGAACCGGGCCGCCGACATTGACCCCAACAACATCGAATCCGTCTCGATTCTGAAAGGTCCGGCGGCTGCGGCATTGTACGGTTCACAGGCGGCTTCGGGCGTGATCATCATCACGACCAAAAATCGCAGCAAGTCGGTGACCGACAAGCCCCAGATCAGCCTGAACAGCTCGGTATCGTTTGAAAATCCGCTTCGTTTACCCCAGTTTCAGAATGAGTTTGGGGCCGGTTTTGACGGCGTTTACGACCTGGTCGACGCCGGGAACGTGAGCTGGGGGCCGAAAATACAGGGACAGAAAGTACCTGACTGGCGGACTTATGGACTGTATACCCTGGGCCAGCAGGAGAACCCCGATTCGGTGGCTTTGACCGCCAAACCGAACAACGTCCGGAATTTTTTCAAAACCGGCGTCACGCTCAACAATTCATTTTCGCTGCGGAACAACAACGGGACTTCAAATTACATCCTGACGGTTTCGGACGTGAACACCAAATCCATGATTCCGAACACCACCTACCGCCGGACGGCCGTGAACGTGGGGGCCGGAACCCGGTTTTTCAACAACAAGGTTTCTACGAACCTGTCGGCGACCTTCACCCGCTCGGGGGGCGATCGCGGGGTGCAGGGGCAGGGCCGCTCCAACATTCTGCAAACGATTTACAATACCCCGCGCGACATAGAAGTGACCGAGCAGAAGGACTACAACGATCCCCGATACAACCTGGATGGCTATTACCTGGCCGGTTTCCGGAACAACCCGTACTGGCTGCTCGATAATAACCTGCTGAAAGACAACGTGAACCGGTTTTTCGGAAATGCCCAAGTCAGCTATGACCCCGTTCCCTGGCTCAACCTGACGTACCGGATCGGGACGGATATGTATTCCGACAACCGGAAACAGACCTTTGCGCAGGGAACCATTAATAACCTCGGTGGCCGCTATGTGGAAGATAACACGACCTTCCAAAGCCTGCTTTCCGATTTTATCGTGACCGCCAACCGCGACCTGAGTTCGGACCTGAACCTGAAGGTGATTCTGGGCCATAACCTCCAGGATTACAACACCTCACGGGGCGTCTACGACGGCCAGCCGCTGGTGGTGCCCGGTTTTTATGACCTGAGCAATGCCAGTACGGTGGTGACCACGCGGGTCGATCAACGGACGCGGTTGTACGGTTTTTACGGGGATGTGCAGTTGTCGTACAAAGACTACCTGTTTCTGGACGTAACGGGTCGGAACGATTATTCGTCGACGCTGCCGAAGAAAAACCGCTCATTCTTTTACCCGGGCGCCAGCGTCAGCTTTATTCCGACCTCGGCTTTCCTAAGTTTGCGGGGAGGCCCTTTGAGTTACGCCAAACTGCGGGCAAACATAGCGCAGGTCGGAAAAGTAGCTAACGCTTACCAGATCAACCCGGTTTTCACCCGGACGGCCATTAACGACGGTTTCCAGGCAGCCTACCAGTTTCCCTTGAACGGCGTACCCGGTTTCTCGGTGGGTAACATTCGCGGGAACCCGGATTTGCGCTCGGAGCTGACCACCTCCTGGGAAGTGGGGGCCGAAGCGTTGTTTTTCGACAACCGACTGGGCATCGATTTTACGTACTACAATTCGAAAAGCGACCAGCAGATCGTGAACGTGCCGATTTCGAGTACGTCCGGTTTTCTGGCCCAAACCCTGAATGCCGGGGCCATGACCAACAAAGGCATCGAACTCTTGCTGACCGGAACGCCGGTGAAATCGGTGTCGGGTTTCCGCTGGGATGTGTCGCTCAACTTTACCCGCAACCGGAATGAAGTAACCGAACTGTACAATCCGCTGGCGCCGGTGGGGCTGGGTGGTCTAGCGTCGCCCGGTTTACAGGCGCGGCTGGGTGAACCCTACGGGACGTTCTTTGGCAGCAAAATGCTGCGCGATCCGGAAGGCCGCATTGTGGTGAACCCCAACACGGGCCGTCCGCTGGCTGACCCGGTTTTGCAGGTTTTGGGGAATATCCAGCCCGACTTTTCGGCCGGGTTGAGCAATACGGTTTCATTCAAAGGGTTGAGCTTCAACGTGTTGGTGGATACCCGCCAGGGCGGTAAATTCTTCTCGCAAACCACGAGCTTGGGGCGTTTTGGCGGTTTCCTGAAAGAAACCACCTACAACGACCGCGAGCCGTTTATCTATCCAAACTCGGTTCTTCAGAATCAGGACGGCACCTTTACACCCAACACGACCGTCAAAACCAACGGTGGCTACGAATATTGGTCGACGGTGTCGAACTTCGGTGAAAACACCCTGTTCGATGCGTCGTTTGTGAAGCTGCGGGAGATGAGCCTGAGTTACGCGCTGCCGAAATCGCTGATCGGCAAAACGCCGTTCTCGACCATCCAGGTGTCGTTGATTGGTCGGAACCTGATGCTCTGGACCCCCAAGTCGCAGCCAAACGTTGACCCGGAGGTCAGCTCGTTCGGTACAGGTAACGCCCAGGGCTATGAGTTTCTGGCGTATCCATCGGCCCGGAGCTACGGGGCCAGTCTGAAAATTGTCTTATAACCGATCCTGATTTTTTCAAGTCATATGAAACGAAATTTGCTGAAAGCGCTCGTCCTGACCGTACTGGTTTGCCTGACAACCGCTTGTGAAAAAGATTATCTGGACATCAACACGGACCCGAATAACCCGGCCGTCGCGGATGTCAACCTGGCCTTACCGGCGGGGCAGGCTCAGGTGGCGTTTATTGTCGGAGGGCAGTTCAACATTCTGGGCGGAATTATGGCGCAGTACTGGAGCATCCCGAAAGGCGGCAACCAGTACCGGACCTGGGATCAATACAACATCACCTCAACGACGTTCGACGGACAGGGGGGGCAATTTGCTACGCTGTATTCGGGGGCTTTGCAGGATTTTCAGTATGTCATTAACCAGGGCGGGCCGCAGAACGAGTGGCGCATGGTCGGTATTTCGAAAATCATGAAAGCGTACACCTATGGCGTTCTGACGGATTTGTACGGCGATATTCCGTTCTCCGAAGCCCTCAACGCCGACCGGACGATTACGCCAAAATACGACAAACAGAAGGATATTTACGCCGGTTTGCAGGCATTGCTGGATGAGGCCAAAGCCGATATTGCCAAAAAACAGGGGCGGTTTCCGGGAACGGCCGATATGCTCTACCAGGCTGCCAACGAAGCCGGGATGGACCGATGGGTTCGGCTGGCCAATACGCTGAAGCTGAAGTTTTATCTCCGGCTGAGCCAGGTGGAACCAACCACTGCCCGAACCGGTATTCAGGCCCTTTACACGGGGAGCGGATCGATGTTTTTGCAGGCCGGTGAAAGTCTGCAATTGGCCAACGGAACGACGACTAACACCGAAAACCCGCTCTGGCAGGCCAACTTTCGATTGTCGAATAACCTGACTGCCAGCACCACGATCGGGAATATCATGACCCCGCTCAATGATCCGCGCATGCCGGTTTACTTCCTGGATGCCGATCTGCGCACGCCCGCGATTGAATACGTCTTTACGCCGAACGGAACGACCTCGACCAACACGGCGACGTATACCTCCTATCCGGGCAAATACTTCATTGGGCAGCGGTTTGCCAACGGAACCATTCTGGGCACCGCGGCAAACAGCGGGGTGACGGCGGCCGACGACAATGCCGCCAAAGCCCGGCCAGTCGTATTGGTCGCCTACGAAGAAAGCCTGTTCCTGCGGGCCGAAGCCATCGCCCGGGGCTGGACCGGAACGACCACCGACGACGCTGCCAAGCTCTACAACGAAGGCATTACGGCTTCGATGGCCCGGTTTGGGGTGCAACCCGGCGATTACCTGACCAAAGCGGAGGTCGATTACGCCAAACAAACCAATAAAATCCGGGCCATTGCTTTGCAGAAATACCTGGCCCTATATGGCCTGAATGGCGCCGAAGCCTGGGCGGAACAACGTCGGACGGGTGTTCCGGCGCTGACGCTACCGGTAGTCAACCTGACGGGGAATCAATTCATGAAACGATTGCCGTATGTGGATTCTGAGTTGCAGCGAAACCCGAATGTTTCCGAAACCGGCATTGCTCCCGGCGATGTGCTGACCCCCGTTTGGTGGGATGTCGACTAATCGGTTGCTTGCTTACAGGTAGACCTAACGCGAAAGTATTAGGGGTGAAAACCGGCCAAATCAGGCCGGTTTTTGCTTTATCACGCCATATTGCCGCTCATCCCGAATCGGGACGAGCTTACCAATATCCCCTCTTTTGCGGTAGATGAGCCTGGCTACACTCCGCTACTTTTAGATCACTAATTGACTATCCGACACAGCATTCACAGTCACCTAACTACAACAGAAAACAGCAGATACGTATGAAACGCACCCTGAAAATGGTCGCACTCCTTCTGGCGCTGAGTGCCCCGGTTATGGCCGTAACGCCCGGTGGTGAAACGACGCCGGATGAAAAGGAAATGATGGGGGCAACGGCTCCTAACGTCAGCCGCACAAAATCGATGGGCGTAGCCATCTACCGCTCGGTGAACTCGGCAAAAATGAATCTGATGATCGAGAATTACATCGAAGTACCGCTGAAGGTAACCCTGATGAGCGACAACCAGGAAATACTGCACTCGGAAAAAGTCGGAAAACGGCTCAAAAAATACTGGCGGAAGTTTGATATGGCGACCATGAAAGACGGGCTCTATACCTTCGAAGTCAGTGACGGTTTTACGAAAATTACGAAATCGTTCCGGCTCGAAACCCAGAAAGTTGAAGTGAAAGAACCCCAGCGGTTTGTTTCGCTCCTGAATTAAAACCGGGTTTTAGTCCGGTTTTGCAAAAAATCCCTCGCCAACGAAGACTCTAACGGTGAAGCTGCCGCACTTCCCGTCTTTCTTCGCAGCGAGGGATTTCTTATTACAAGAAAACATCGCTAAAGGCGGTTTTCAGCCTCTCTTTGTTCCTCACTCCGCCGGTTCCAGGCTGATCAGGTCCAGCACAATCTTCCACTGTCCCTGGCTTTCCTTTTTCCAGATGCGCAGAAAATTACCAGTTTGTTTTGCGGCTTTTCCGGCTACATTGGTCAGTACCTGCGCGTTACCGTATACATACCCCAAATCACCCGATTCGGACACCGACGCGCTGAGGGGCAGAAAACCGAGCGTAACGGGCTGCTTCAGCGCAGAGTCGATGGTGGTCCGGTCGAGGAAGGGTTGCTGGTTCATGCGGTATAGGCGGGTTTGTGCCGCCAGGAACTGTGGGTAGGTCGTAGCAGCCCCGTTCTTCTCCAGTGCTTTCACAAACTGATGATCGTAAGCCAGCAACTCGTCCCGGCTTTGGGCGGTATCGGCATTGGTCACACTACGAACCCCTGTTACGGCCCGGATTTGATTGGCGGGTGGGGCTGGTGGGGCCGGGTGGGAGATACCGATGTCGAGGGCAACCCGCCAGGTTCCGTCGGCCTGCTTGCGCCAGAGCGTTACGTAATGCCCGAAACGGGTGGGGTTATCCGTCAACGCTTTGGGCCGGGCCTCCCAGGGACCGGTGGTATAGCCCAGATCACCCGAAGCCGAGATGTCTGCCGCGACCGGCTGCCAGGTCAGTTTTCCGGCACGCTCCGGCCCGGCGGTAAAGAACTCCCGGCCGTTGGTTACTTTGCCTTTGACGAACAGGATACCGTCGGGAGCCAGATACCGCAGAAAAGCGGTGCGGGTCGTGCTGTCACGGGACAACTGAGCGAAAGCCTTCTCGGCATTGACCATTGTCAAGAGCGGGCTTTGGGCAAAAACCGGTAGGAGGGTCGCGAACCAAGCTACCAGGGCAAAGACGGTTTTCGTCATCATAACACGTTGAGGGATCGGGATGAGTCGATTTACTACATAAACGTACTCATGCTCGATTCGTTTGCCAATTCACGGGCGTGTTCTTTCCCCAAATAATTATCAATCAGATAATGAGCCAGATATAAAACCGGTGTGAGGGCTACAGCGACCACAAATTTGTAGATGTAATTGACGATGGCCACCGCAATGACCTGCGAAAACGGCCAGTTCCCGAACACATAGAACGCGATGGTCAGCACCACAAAACTGTCGATCAGTTGTGAAACCAGGGTCGAACCGGTGGCCCGAAGCCAGATCTTACGGCTTCCCGTGATGCGTTTCAGGGATTGAAAAACCGTGGCATCCAGCAACTGGGCTACCAGAAAGGCGGTAATCGAACCAATGATGATGCCCAGCCCCTGCCGGAAAATCATGGCAAAGGCATTGTTGATGTTGACCTTATTTCCGACGGCATCGGTTGCGTTGACGTCGAGCCAGAACTGGGCCGGGGGCAGCGTGGTAACAAAATAAATGATGATAAAGCTATAGGCGATAAAACCGGCCGTGACATAGGAAATTTGACGAACCCCTTTGACACCGTAATATTCATTGATGATGTCGGAGGTGATGAACACAAAAGGCCAGATCACAGCTCCGGCTGTCAGGTTGAAATCGAGCACAAAATCGCCGAACAGATGCAGTTGGGCCGGAGCGATGCCCAGAAAAGTTTCGGCCGAGAAAATTTTGACACCGATAATTTCGGCCACAATGGCGTTGGTCAGAAAAACGGCACTTAAAAAAATGTACAGCTTGGTTCGTTTGCTGGTAAAAGAAGCCATTCGGGTGGTAAACGTTAGCAGTTAGGAATTAAAAGAATTGGGAGTGGAATGCGTGTTGAATCAGAAATACCGTAAATATAAACTCTTTGTGGGTCTGCTGGGCCGGGTATCAGCCAAGTATTTTCCGAGGGAAAAACAAAGAACCCGGCTTCGAGCGAAACCGGGTTAACCAAACACTCTTAATTAATGTAGATTGTGTGTGTGCAAAGTTACATCAATTGTGCTAATTTTTAAATAGTATAATATATGTATAGTATAAAATCTCACGAATTAGTTACTTTTGTGTTGTAATTGTAGCATTTGGTCTGATAGGGCCAGATTACATTCGACGCTTTACTCCTTGACATACATACAACCATGTTTTTTCTCATCGAACAACACCCGCAATCCGGCAATGGCTACCAATTTCGGCTGATGAAAAATAACCGGGAAACGATCTTGGTCAGCGAGACATTCGCTACCAAGGTGGATTGCCTGGTGGCTCTGGATGCGGCCCGGCGGTCTGGTGTTGCCGCCACCAACTACCCGCTTTGGGATTTGGCCGGTAACATTCGGTTTAACCTGTTTTATGGCGCTGACAATCTTCTGATTGGCACGATCCGGTATAAAACCGTTGAGGAGCGCGACCAGGCACTGCAGGAAGTTGTCAACAAGATTGCCCAGGTACCCGCCCGTGATGAAATTTCTTCGCTGGCACTGGCGGCCTGATGCTGGTGCGAATTGGACCTGCACATTTTACCGGACATTAAGTTAAGTGTGCTCTAACTCAGTGTGATGAAAATCGGTTGACACTGTTAGCCGTTATTCAAGACCATGAGCTACTCGCAGGTGAGCTATTATACGCTGACTTAGATTGGATCGCGTTTGAGAAGCGAAACGTTCGCAGGGCAGCTTACAGGTCAATTTCATTATTAATCAGGCGATGTTGGCCGTTCCTTGTTCATTTTTCTCATTGACATATTCCAAAATATCACCCGGTTGGCAGTCCAATGCTTTACAAATAGCCTCTAAGGTGCTGAAACGAATGGCTTTGGCTTTTCCTGTCTTTAAGATTGAAAGGTTTGATAATGTCAAATCGACTTTGTCCGAAAGTTCATTCAAAGAAATTTTCCGCTTTGCCATCATCACGTCTAAGTTTACTGTAATGGGCATGGCTCAAATGGTTAAGTCATTTTCAGATTTCATATCGACGGCATTTTGCAATAATTTTTCAAATACTGCTGCGGCAGTTGCCACCACAATTGAAGCAAACGTAGTTACGATACAAATAGCAATAACACCCGCAGGATCGTCATCTTGATGATGCGCTACCCTTATGTAGACGCCTGCCATCACAATGAAAATACTGAATAGGATAGCACATTGCTTTATCCTCTTTAGAGTCTTAACCGAGTTTGATGAGAATACTTTATTCTGTCCGACGTATCCGAGAAATTGAACAGCCTTGTAGAGGGCAACAAAAAAGGCGATCGATGCTACATACCCATACAAGATGAGTGGGTCAGCGTAAATGCTGAACAAGTCTAGATTGGTGGCCCGTCCCTCGGTTAAGGGAAACCGAATCAAAATGGCAAGCGCCACAACACCTATAAGCACGATAACTGCCTGTAGGAATACGATTGAAAATCTTTTCATGATGATTAATTTGATTTTGTATCCTGTTGCAATAATAATAAATATTTATTGATAATCAATAAATATTTAACGTTTATAAAAAATGAAACCTAAATATTATTACAATAGCCCGTCATGGCTAAAACACTGGAGGAAGTGTGGGAAATGTAACCCTGAAAAAGCTTTTATTTTTTCAGTTTTTTAGGACAGCATTATTTCGAGTAGAGAATGGCCAGCGAATTTCAGTCATTATCCTTACTGTTTTTGCTGGATTTTGCCTTAGCTGTCGCCGTCAGCGAAACGATTAGCCAGTTCATCAGGTCCGCTTTCCTTAACACATTGATCAATGCAGGCTTATTTGGGAGTGGGGTTACTCAAATTCAACGGGCTTTTGAAAAATATAACTGGTCTTCTTTGGCAAGATCTTATCTAACCAGCTCATATGTTGAATAGTCAGGCTGGTAGTGGAGATTTCGGAGATATTGACCACCTGATTTCGGCGTAAACTGACCAGTCAATTCCGCGAACGATTGACCAGGTGATTTCGGTGCAAACTGACCACCTCGTGTCGAGCAAAAGCAGGCTGTCGAAGCAACCATACTTTTGGAAGATCAACCGCATGTGCGGTCCAACCTTGACTTCCAGATCCGTATGGCTAACTCGACAATCAGCCGCATCGGCGGTCCGAATGAGCAAGATTCGACACATCTTTCGGCTATTTAGCCAAGGACGTAGCAAACTCTCCATTGCTACTCAGACGGGTGTTTCCCGCAACACCGTCAAGCGCTATTTAACCAGCTTACTTGCCGCAAGTCGATAAAGAACTGAAACGAAAAGGCGTAACCCGGTTGATGCTGTGGGAAGCCTACCGCAACGAGCATCCAGATGGGTTTCAGTACACCCAGTTTTGTTTTTATTATAACCAATGGAAGGCGCGTGTGCAGCCTGTGATGCATTTGGACCACAAAGCAGGGGACAAACTATTTGTGGATTTCGCCGGTGTTAAGTTGAGCCTGGTTGATCCGATAAGGGGGGAAGAAAAGCCAGTTGAGGTCTTCATCGCCATCCTGGGAGCGAGTCAACTCACGTATGTGCAGGCTGTCATGAGCCAGCAAAAGGAAGATTTTATTGCCGCTTGTGAAAACGCACTGCACTATTATGGGGGCGTCCCGGCCGCCATCGTGCCCGATAACCTTAAAGCGGCCGTCACCAAAAGTAGCCGCTTTGAACCCACTCTCAATGAGACCTTTGCCGACTTTGCTGATCACTATGGTACGAGTATTTTGCCGACCCGAGCTTACCGGCCCCGTGATAAAGCCCTGGTCGAGGGAGCTGTCAAGATTGTCTACAATCGCATCTACGCCCCCTTACGAAAGCAACTTTTCGCTTCATTAACTGAACTCAATGAAGCCATTATGACCCTCTTGGAGCAGCATAATGGCAAACCACTGAAAGGGCGCACCTATAGTCGCCGACCGCCCCGGCGGCCCGGTTCAGTTTGATGAAGTTGAACGGGAAGCCCTGGCTCCGTTCCCGTCTTACGCTATGAGTTTAAAAAGCAAACCCATGCGACGGTAATGAAGAACGGACATGTGTGTCTGGGTGCTGATAAACACTACTACAGTGTACCTTATCGCTATGTTGGCCGCAAAGTCAAGCTGCTTTACTCCAGCTCCACGGTGGAGATTTTTGTCCGCTATCAACGAGTAGCCCTGCACCGACGACAATATCGTCCCTATAGCTATACCACCGATAAGGAACATCTGGCATCCACTCACCGCTTCGTGGCCGATTGGTCACCCGACCGTTTTGTCGACTGGGCTGCCGACATCCACGAAGATGTTAGACTCTACATCCTCAAAGTGTTGGAACGTCGTCAACACCCCGAACAAGCATACCGCTCCTGCATGGGTATCCTAAGCCTGGCCAGTAAAGTGGGTAAAGAGCGGCTTACCAATGCCTGTCGGCGAGCGCTGAGCTTTGGTATCTACAATTACAAAACCATCCAGGCAATTTTAGAAAAGGGAATGGATAACTATTACGAAGACGAACTACTAACT
The DNA here is from genome assembly GCF_049445795.1 of Larkinella sp. VNQ87. Taxonomy (NCBI): domain Bacteria; kingdom Pseudomonadati; phylum Bacteroidota; class Cytophagia; order Cytophagales; family Spirosomataceae; genus Larkinella; species Larkinella sp. VNQ87. Next base: position 411,939 of record NZ_JBMSDT010000001.1, on the reverse strand, counting down.
GAACAACCCACGATGCCTACCCACGAGAACATCCGGGGAGAAGACTATTATCGATAACGCTAAACCAGTACACCAATGAATAACAACAGCTTAGACAAAATGCGTAAAATGAAAATGTTTGGCATGTTCCAGGCCTTTAAAACTAGTTTGGAAAGTGGCCAGCCGGTTGGTTATACGATTGACGAGATGATTGGCTATCTGATTGAGACCGAGTGGGATGATCGACAGAATCGCCGGATTGACCGTCAAATCACCAATGCCCGTTTCCGCTATAAAGCCTTCATTGAGGAACTCTCTTATCAGACCGAGCGAAGCCTGGATCGTAATCAATTGTTACGACTGGCCGATTGCGATTTTATTAAGCGCAATGAGGCTCTACTCATTACGGGGAGCACGGGTATTGGCAAGAGCTATATTGCGTCAGCTTTAGGCCATCAAGCCTGTATTCTGGGGTATCGGACGGTCGGCCGCTGCCGTGTTATATGCCAGCACCCCCAAGTTGTTTGCCCGATTAAAAATGGCCAAAGCGGATGGGTCCTATCTCAAAGAGCTAACTCGCATTGAGCGACAACAACTTTTGATCCTGGACGACTTCGGCATCCAGCCCTTTGATGCCCAGAGTCGGGCCGCGTTAATGGAAATCATTGAAGATCGACACGGTAAGAGTGCCTTGATCATTACCTCTCAACTACCGGTCAGTAAATGGCATGAGGTTATTGGCGAAAAAACCATTGCGGATGCTATTCTGGATCGGATTGTTCATGATGCACATCGACTGGAATTGACGGGAGAGTCGATGCGTCGTAAGCGTAAACCTCAAGTAGAAACAAATTATCAATAAAGGGATAAAATCTGTAGTTTTACCAGTGCTTCAATAGCCTCTTTTCGCAAGTCGTCTGCGAGTCAAATAGGTGGTCAATTTGCCACGGAATCACCTGGTCAACTTCTCCGAAATATACAGATCGGGGTATGAATGATTCGTTTGATGTACTCTACGACATGCGGTTTCAGGATTACCTGCTGAAAATCGGCAAGGACTTTCAGGCCCGTTTTGTGGACGTTAGCCAGGACGTGGCACCGGCCGCATCGCTCTTGCCGCTTGTTCTGCCTGAACCCGTTGCTGAGCCTTCTACTGATCCGGTCGATGTGCTTTACCGGGCGTATTTCGGGGATGTTCGGCTGGAAGCGGTCATGAGCCAGGGCCTGCCCAAAGAGCAGTGGCGAATTGCCACGTATGCCGACGAGGTCGATACGGCCTTTCGGCGCTGGCTGGTGACGCCCAATTCGAACCTTCGGCGGGCTTATCATTACGGAGCACTCCTGTATCAACGAGCGCCAGACCAAGCCCCAAAGTTGCTAAATGAGGTCTTTGGTGATCTGAAAAAGCAGCTTCTTCAGCATGAGTTTTACGAATACATCCCCCGGCTGGAGAAGGGCCTGGCTAAGATTCGCCAGCGCTTTGGTATCACCCTGAGTGTGCCCTAGGGAAGATGGTTTCATACGGTGTTTTTTGGTAGTCCCGCAAAGAGTCAGCTTCACGGCTGGCTTTTTGTTTTTGGAGTGGCTGAGGACGAAACCGAGCAGCAGGCTGCGCAGGGAATGGCTAAGGATATATTGATGTATTTCGGGTAGGCTCGATTGGATAGTATGCCCTACATTGTACGGGATTCGGAGGTTTTGTTTACTTGATTTTTGTGTCACAAACTCATACGTAGTACTGAAAATGGAACATAGATTCAGGAGACGGCTATTTGAGACTGTTGGATTATGCCTAGAAGGCCTACGTGACAGGATGGACCACTGTCCCTGGAAAACGGGCGTTTTAAGAGATAGGTGTAGTCGTTATCCTGCTAGTCTGAAGCCACCTGCTGTAATTTATCTATTTGACAGACAAGTCATGACCCAAACCCATTCTGTACTTTCACTTTCAAGCGTATTGCCCAGCCTCAACTGGCCCTCGCGCCTGTTTCCATGATTTAGTAACTAAACCAGAGTTACTCAGTTTTTACGTAAAACATAAATATTTTTATGTTTTACGTAAAATAGTTACCTTCGTAAAAAATAATGTATGAAGGCTTTAGGTAATCGATCAATCTCTTCGCTCCTCAATAGGGTAACTACCTTCGTGTGGTATCTGGAATTCTTGCTGCTGTTGACGCCCCCCTTGGTTTTCCTCGATGATGACGGCATCCGCTATGACTGGCCCATTACCCTGACTTCCGGTAGCACCAAGCCGACTTTCAGTCCGGTGAGTGATCAGATCACAGCGTTTGAACTGCGTGGCCGCTCAGATGCGGAAGTCACCAGCTCCGGGCAGACGCTCTCGTTTGAGGACAGCACACTGGGCCGGCGATTACTTCAAACTCTGCATAACCTGGTTTACATCGGGTTAATCCTGTTTGTCACCGGGCACCTCAAGCAGATTTTCTCCGGCTTTTCGAAGAATCAGCCGTTTGCAGGTAATAATGCGGCCCGGATCAAATGGATGGCCTTCTCGGTGTTATTTCTGGTATTTTTCGATGTGCTGGAAGACATCCTGCATCGGCTTTATACCACCTCCACGATCCGGCTTTCCGGGGCCACCTTCGACGAGTATCCATTTCATTTTGATTTCCGTACGTTCACGCTGGGGTTGCTGCTATTGATTTTGGCGGAAGTATTCCGGCAAGGATACGAGTACCAGACCGACAGCGAATCGATTCTATAAGCCATGCCCATTATCGTAAACCTGGATGTGGCTATGGCCAAGAAAAAGATGTCGCTGACCGAATTATCCGAGAAACTCGGAATCTCTATGACGAACTTATCACTGCTTAAAACCGGAAAAGTAAAAGGCGTTCGATTCGCGACCTTAGAAGCCCTTTGCCGGGCTTTAGATTGTAAGCCGGGCGATCTACTAGACATCGATTAACTAACTAATTCTTCTATCATATGAACAAGGTAATAAGGGCCATTTTCATGGCTGTAGGCTGGCTATTGGCCGTGTGTAACCTGATCAGTTGCGACTCGAACCCAGGAAAAACCAAACCGGAGAAAATCGATTACCTGGTTGAAAAAGCCGCTCAAGCGCATAGGTTTGTTGGAAATGTGCTCGTGCTGGACCAAGGGAAGGTCATTTATAAAAAAAGCATTGGGAAAGCCAATGTAGCTGCCAACTTAGTCAACACTGATAGTACTCGCTTCTTACTGGCTTCACTTTCCAAGCCTTTTACCGCGATACTCATCTTAAAATTAGCCGACCAAGGCAAGCTCAACCTGACCGATGGGCTGACCAAGTATTTTAAAACGGTTCATCAGGCAAAGCTGAGCAAGGTCACCCTCCACCATTTATTGACGCATACGTCAGGCATCAAGGAATTTATTTCAAAGAAGCGTCCGTTTCTCGAAGCCGACTTGAGCCAGATCGGCTTCAAGTTCGAGCCGGGAGCTGATTTCGAGTATTCCAATTCGGGCTATGTTCTATTGGCGAGAATAGCGGAGATAGCTGCCAGAAAGTCTTTTCCTGACTTACTCAGTGAGCTGATCTTTAGACCCTTGGGTATGGCATCGTCGGGGGTAGCCCGGAAGTTGGATACTATCCCGAACCTGGCCGTTGGCTACCAGACGACTGATCAGGCCCAGCCCGCGGTCATACCGTATTCCCTAGTGGTCGTCGATGGCGCCGGTTCGCTCTATTCAACGACGGCCGATTTGATCAAGTTTAATCAGGGACTGAATTCCAATGAATTTTTGTCAAAACAGATGCGTAACCTGATGGTTCACCAGCACGTCAAAGAAAAATATGGTTATGGCTGGTACTTGCGCGAACGGGGTGGTATCTGGGATGTGGCCTATCACAAAGGTGATCTTCCGGGCTGTACCAGTTTTCTGAGCCGCAGAAGCCAGTCTAATCAACTGATTGTGTTATTGGCCAATGCGGGCGGGCTTGATCTAGCTGATCTGGAGAATGACATTAGCCGGCTATTGAAAGCAAAAGAATAACGACAAGTGTTTCTTTAAACGCTCCATTTTTGCTACACTTTCAAAGTCCATAAATCGGGTGGTTAATGAATGGGACGTTTGTTTGATTCAAGTAATTTTTTTCTGTCTTGCCCTTCCATTAGCCTCCGGATTTTTTCTAATTCCTGGGTGTATGGTTTTGTTTTCATCTCCATAACCGCATGCGAATAACTTAATCCCGAACACAACGAACTGAGACTCCGCCAGCGACATTGACATCGAAACGGAACGCTTTTTTTAAATTTAGTTTATTGCTACTGGGAGGGCCGCCATAGTGAAAGTTCCATCCCCAGGCTTTGCCTTCAGCGCCCGCGGGTGAGGACGTCCAAAAGAAACCGAGACTACCCAGTACCATATAACTACCATCGGGTCTGCGTTGACCTCCCGGAAGAGCGTCAAAGTCGCTACTGTTCGTGCCGTTACCGTCTTCTTTCCAGCCTTTGACGCTTTTTAGCGCTTCACCGGCATAGTCCATACCGCCAAACTGATTCACAAGTTTAGCCCATTCGCTATCGGTTGATAAATGCCAACCGTTGGGACAGGCTTTTTTCGCAGCCTCCCAAGTGTAAAGCAAGCCCAGTTCTTTTCGATTAGTCTCATTGTCATCATATGCATAGCTACCTTCAACTTTATAGTTCAGGTTTTGTGCCATCCAGGTAACGGTTTTGCCCGTCGAAGCTTCCTTAAAGCTGATCGTTTTATACGTTTGGCCATCTCGCGAGTCAATGAAGGTGCCAGTAGATTGGGCAATTGCTAATTGGGTGAAAAATAAGGTAGCAAGTACGGCACAGATGTGTTGTTTCATCATTGTTATTTCAGGTTTAGTATTGTCATTATAAGGCTTAGCTGAAAGATATATAGCCGTAATAGATCTTTCCAAAAATGGAGGATTGTTTGACTGGTGATTTTTATTTGATTATACTTATTCCTGCGCCTGTTTTTTCTAAAACTAGCCTTCCCGCCAATTTTTCAGGTGCTAAAACAATTACCAACTCCAACCATCGGCGATTCTTTAGGGTCGTTTGTCAAACGCTTCTCATTCTTCCTATGAAACCTGTTCTGAAAAGCCTCTTGCTGTGGTTACTAATTATTGTTGCTGGTTGTCATCACGCTATGACCCCTGAGCAAGATAATCCAGGGGATCTTACCTATACGGACGATTTGAGTCAAGCCCAGCAATGGTTCAATGGGAGATGGGAGTTGATTGCCGTTACTTCGATGATTCCTAACCCACCTGTACCCAAAGTCCAACTTGTTGTCGGTAACAACCAGATTACGGTTATTCAGGAAGGGAAGCAGACGGATCAAGTCAATTTTGAGATGATCAAAATAGCTACTTTTTTCCAAATCGAAACCAATGCTCAACCCAGAGAAGATAATTGGTATATACGCAATCCGGGTCTACAGATTTCGAGCAATAGACTGTTTCTCAATACCGGGGGCTCTGATCCGAGCACGTTTCGCTTCCGGAGAATTGATTGAAGTCATGAGGTTGCCGAGGTTTTAAATAGTTGCAATCGGTTCAATAAATGAGAGGTTAATGTGACTGAGATTCGGAGGTTTATTACATTAAAATTGTTTGGTGACTTTATATTGATACCTTTACCCCATTAGTCTCACTTCGAGCTTTCTCCCTCCCCTCTTTCTTTCAGAGTCGACGGCTAAGGACTCCTAAACCGTCACGTATGAAATTCTTCATTCCTTTTATCACTGAGGAATCCCAACTCAAAAGAGTCTATGAGCGCATTGTTGCTTATTTGATTAAACTAGGCTATGAACCCCTAACTGATCGTGTATATCAAGTTGACTATGAGTTAGACGGAAAACTGACTACTGAAGCCGTCGGTCGGGTGTCGGAGACCAGTCGTGAGGTTGTCATGGCCATCTTCAAAAACGATCGGGGCTACTTAATCTGTTCCTACAGCCGTGGCGTCGCTTCTGGTCACCCTATTATTGCTCATTATAAGCATGTCAAAACAGTTATTGACTTCAGCCAAGACAACGAGAGTTGATATTTTTTTGAGTACATAAAACGAGGGATCACTTTACGACCTCAAACAGTAGGTTCCGTGCTGATTGAGAAGACATCTCCTATACTACTTCTTCAAGAACTCATTCTATAAATCTAAGTGCAGAATTGTTGGTGTTTAACGAGTTGTTGTCACCAATCCACCTCCACCGCTTGCACCGTCACCTTGTCCGACTGACTCTCAATCTCCCGTTCCACCGCGTCGGGAACGTTTGAAAGCAGATCATAGCCCGTCAACCGCTCGATGTCGTCAACACTGACCCGGAAGCTGCTCCAGGGCTCCTCCCCGTAGGCGTTAGTGTTAGGTATCCAGACGGCAATAACGCGCGTCTGGGTGTTGATCCGGCTCAAATCATTAATACCCACCGGCAGCACGACAATCACCTTCCACAGCACGGCCGGAACCGTTACCTTGACGCCCGCGATGGTTTCCGCCTTGCCGTTGTCGCCTTCACCACCTTTGCCGTGGGTGCCCGCAATGATGTAGGCTTCGTTTCCCTCTGTGATGAGCTTACGGGTGTAAGCTTCCAACTGATTCCAGCCCTCCCGGTTATGCCGGGGTGCCTGGGGTACGATGTTGGTCAGGATGAAGGTCGATTGGTTTTCCTCAGCCGTTGAACCTAAATCGTCATAATCATAAACATACCTTCAAATTTTGTTTATCGTGATCGCAACGAAGTTAAACGATGTATAGTCATATAGAAATAGAAGGGGAAGTAGCCTTCAAGTTAGTTGCTCTACAACATCTGTGTTCCCTGCTAAACCGGGTCCTTATGGCTAAAAATTTACGTTATTTCATACTCATCAATCTACTGCTGAATACCTTTTTGGTACAGGCGCAAGGTTTGACAAAGGATAGTGTTTCCAGCCAACCAAAGTGGGAGGTTGGCACGGATCTGCTGGGATTGTTAAATAAGAATACACTGCCTAACTATTCCCTTTTAGTCCGACGAAAAGTTGGCAGAAACGGAGCCTTCAGACTTCGAGGGGGCTACATAAAAAACTCTGAATACATCGCATTCAGAGACCGAAATTACAACCAGGCCTCCCTGTTGAGAATTGGGTATGAACATCAGAAGATTCTGACGATTAGCAAAGGCGCGATCAAATCACGTATGTATGGTGGTATTGACCTTTTCTCGCGCTACCAACGTGATAATTATAGTATATGGGATATCCCAAACCCTGAACCCTATAGCGGAACGGGCGTGGATGTGATCGAAACAACACAGGAACGGGGCGGAGCAGCGCTAATTGGCTTTCAATATTTTGTGACCCGTTTTCTGTCTTTATCGATTGAATCAAGTTTTCAGATTAGCCGCGTTTTCTATTCCCAGAATGAGCGGGGTTTCGCCAGTGGATATCACACCTATTTGGAATTCCCTCGGAACAGCTACCAATTTATTCCCATCAATACAATTGGCCTTAGTTTTCACTTTTAACTTTCATGCCAGATGAAAAACCTATCTCTATTTCTTCTTTGTGCTTGGATTTTAAACAACTCTGTACCTGTTTGGGCTCAATCCAACTTTAAGATCAAAAGCACGAGTAATGGTCAGGAATATTCTGACGGAGCCATTTTACTTGTCCCTTGTAGTAGCGGAGGGGATTCTTTTGATATATATGCAAGTTATTATGACGGTTCTGCCTACAGAACTATGGCTAATCTTTCGGCCTCAAATGTACTATCTCTTCCGCCTGGCTACAGCGCATCAAATGGACTTGATCCAAGCATTCTTCGCATTTCTTATAGCTATCCTCAGAACGGGATCATTAAGTTTAAGGGTGTTGACGGAAGTGTTCAACATACCTTTACATTTAACGTGGAATCTACGCCAACACTTACCTTCTCTTCCCCTCCATCCCTTCAAGCCTTTTAATCAGGTACCCTCACTGTTCAAGTTAAAGATCAGCCCGGCTCCGCAGCAATAGGACCTTGTTACAATCCAACCTATTACACTTCCGTAACGTGGCAAACTACTTATGGACTCAGGGTAAATAGTAGCACGAGTAGCACAACGGGAAATACAGGTACTTTTAACAGTCAAACAATCAGTACGACAAATTTTGGTGGAACGGTTTCCGTGAGGGCCACAAATGGCTGTGGGGTGTCGAGTGCCATCAGCTATTTTACTGGACCGCCGTATATTGCTCAACGTTACTTCGATGGTGCTCCAGTGGGGAGCTACCCATATATCACAACCCCCAATTATAGTGGGGATTGCGCCGTCAGCACAGACGGGAAAGCAACTTCTTACACCTGGACGCAGGTGGGCGGCAGTGGAAGTTACTGGGTTAATCCAAGTAGCCCTCATATCTGTACCGTAGTTCCTACCAATTACATAAGAATGCAGGTTCAGCCAAGTAACAGTCTGGGGGCAGGAGAGTCGGATGTGTTTATGGTAACGAGTGAAGCGTACAGTGGCTATTCAATGGCATACCCTAACCCGTCTAATGATCTAGTCACTGTCTCATTCGATGATGCTGAGTACACAGACCTAATGTTAAACGAGGTGTCCTTGGCAGATAGTGATGGTCAGATTATTGAGCAATTTGATGTCAAGGGCGCGAAGGCAAATAAATACTTTCAGTCAAAGAAAGAGGTTAATTTCTCAGTGAAAAACTTAAAGAAAGGGATATACTACGTACGCATCAAAATGGGGCAAAAACTAGATAATCAGCGGGTTGTAATCAGTAAGTGAGATATTGATAAATTTTGTCTTAAGCCCGGCAATGCAATTTAATACAGTAGGAGACCTTATTCAAAAGCCAGTGCCTGGTTAGGTGCTGGCTTTTTTGCAGAGGTCGGCAGCGGAGAACCGGGTGGCTTCTTTCCTTGAACGTAAATAAATTACGTCCTTCTCTTGTGAATCGTTGGGGTTGTTGCTATCTTCACTTACCCGATATTGGGGGAACCCTATGGTGGGGGCGTAGAGGCTGGCTTAATCGCTGGCCTTTTTTTGTCCAAAAGGGTGAGCAAGGGCAGCGTTTGAAACGCGACCCTTAAGCCGGTATGTAGCCACCAGCTACGCGCCAGGCGTAACGATCCGTTACATGCTAAGTTCGATTCAATCTAAGTCAGGTTTGCCCCGCACCTGGTAACAGGTAAATAACAGGTAGGGGTATGGAACCTCCATACCCCTCTCGGGGCATCCATAAGCGAAGTCCGAAAAACGGATAACGCGCTACGTGTCGCGTTTCAAACGCGACACGTTCGATTGGCAATAGCGTCCATTGGCAGCGGACGGAAATGGAAACTACCCATATTGGGGAGTTTAGGGGATGTCGCAAAATCAGACACCCTTGTTATAGCTATCGAAGTCAGGAAATCTGACTTCGATAGCTATAACAAGGGTGTTACGGGTTGTCACACCCTTTTTGCTTAACATTTTGGTTAAGCAAAGAATGATAGATAGGTTTTTGCCCGAACCTGTAAAAACCTGATAATCAGTGTCCGTTTGAAACGCGACCCCTTCCAGGCAAAGGCAAGACGGGGTTTTCCGCAGTTCGGCGGAAAACTCGGATATTGTACTTTCCCAGCCGTCTAAGCTAATTAGAGAAAGTTGCCGCGTTCGGGGTTGTACTTTGGCAATACCAAATTTTGCGGTAATGGCTCCGGTAGTTATGCCGGCACGAATTACAGCCTACCCGACCGCATTAGCTTGGTCTGTAGTGCAAAACGGGGCCAAAATAAAAAAAGCGAGTTGAAAACTCCTATTTTTATTTTGGCCCCGTTTTGCACTACAGGCCTAACTGGACAAACTACCCAGCAACACATCCATGACAAACTGATCGAGCGGGCCAAAGAAAAACTATCAACAACGGGCTTATCGGTTAGTGAAATTGCTTACGAGCTGGGTTTTGAGCATTTGCCCCCGTTCAGCAAACTGTTCAAAGCAAAAACGAACCAGAGTCCGCTGGAATTCAGGGCTTCATTTAACTGATCCGTTCCGATTGACTGATCGCGCCACACCCCACCTAACCCAGTGATGGCCGATTATGTAGCCCCACATCATCTCTACGCAGTTTTCAACCGCCGAAGCTATTGCTGAGGTGGTGTATGAAGCCGCCACCGACCAGCAAAATTGGCTCCGGTACCCGGCCAGATGCTATTGTGGTTTACACGCAGCGGCTAGCCGTAGATACTGAAGCTTTCCGGTCCGGCCGGATTTCGCGTCGGACCAGCCAACTTTCGAGGAGCTAGGCCGACATTGAATCAGCTTGCTGATTCAATGTCGGCCTAGCTTCCGTAACTATCCATGTTTAGCAAGCTCCTTTCGAATACGACTCAACGATTGAGGAGTAATTTTCAGATAGGATGCAATGTATTGTTGGGGCACTTGTTGCGCCAATGTCGGATAGCGACTAACAAACTCAAGGTACTTTGTTTTCGCCGTACCGAAATTCAGAAAATCATTGTCTTTGATTTTATTCAGTAAGGTGGCTTCGACGATGCTCTTAAAAAAAATAAATAAGTTAGGAACCCTCAAAAAATAGCTTTCAAAAACCGCAAGCTTAACGGTGTACACTTCGCTCTGAACTACCGTTTCGATAGCATCCGTCGCTGCCTGCCGGGAATAATAACTCTCCAAATTGGCAAAAAACTGATGCTCCCGGACAAAATATTTAGTCACCTCCGTCCCATCCGCATCCAGGCTGTAGATACGCAAAATACCAGTATCAACGAAAATAACCTCGGTAGCTACTTTATCCAGATCCTGTATGGATTCACCCGCTTTAAGTGTGCGATACGTAAAATGCGCGGTCAACGTATCAATATCGTCTTTTGCCAGGATACCACCGAAAGACAAGGCCGCTTTTAGCTTCTGCATTTACTTAACCAGTTTATTCGCTACTATACTTTCCGCGCAAGCCAGTACCGCTTCTTCGGCTGGTATAGGTTGCCAGCCCAGTTCTTTGTGGGCTTTACTTCCGTCAATTTTCCGCTTTACGACTTCCAGTAACGTTGGTTTAAGTACGGGCTGAACGTAGGAGAGCATCTTGGTGATAACGTTGGGAAGTTGAGCGGTGGGGATTTTCCGTTCCGGGTAGTGCCGCTTTAGTACCTGGGCAATTTCCTTTAACGTCAAATGCTGCGCGGTGGCAATGTACCGATTCCCGGCTGCTTGTGGCGCTTCCATCGCTCTAATCAACAGGTCAGCCACCGACCGAACATCCACAATGTCAAACTCAATCTTGGGCAAGGCCGGAAAACTACCGTTCATAAGTATGATGATCATGTTGGCGGAGGTGCCAAAATCCTGGTCAATAACGGGCCCTAACATCACCCCCGGACAGACCGTTGTCAACTCCAGGTCATGATCAGTATGGTTTTGCTGGATAAAATCCCAAGCCGCCTTTTCGGCTATCGTCTTGCTTTTGTAGTAGGGAGTAATATCCTCGTTTCTGGTCACATCGCTCCAATCGCTTTCCGTGAATACCTTCCTGCGTTCTTCCGGTGTTTTTCCGTAAGCGATGGCGGCTAATGAGGAAGTTATCACCACGCGCTTCACGTTATTTTTTAGGGCAGCTTTCATGATGGTTAGCGTTCCGTTTTTGGCCGGATTAATTAGCTCATCCTCATGTTTGGGTGATTCTCGGGGAAAAGGCGAGGCCACGTGTTGAACGTAGTCAACCTTGCGGGTGAGTTCGTACCAACGATCTTGATCGCTTAAGTCAGCCTCGGCGAACGTAAGGTTTTCAATGTGATCCGTATGTTTGGCAATGACGGCCCTGATCTCATCAATTCTTTTTTTACTTCGTAGTGTTCCGATCACTTTGTAGCCTTTGTTCAAGAGCTGAATGGCGGTGTGTGAGCCTAAAAAGCCCGTTACACCGGTTAGTAGTACTCGCTTGCTGTCCATGACATGATGCCTGTTTGTTTGGTCAAAGGTCTTCAAACTCAGACGGTCCACTATTAACATTTGGTAAAAAAACGGCAACCGTATGCTACGGACGAAAGTTGACAGACGTTAAGAACACCTATGTTGGGCAATCTCGGCGTAGGTCTTACCCTGGCTGCGCAGGTGGGCCACCATTGCCGAAGCCCTGCGGTTGTTCCTGTTTTCAACCGCACGTTGCCGGGTTGCTGCGGCTCCCTTTACCTGGGCTTCGTGTGTCAGGTTCTCAGGTTTACCGAGGACCTTTCCCTGTGCTTTCTTCTGAGCCAGTGCCGCCTTCGTTCGTCCGCTGATTAGCTCCCGTTCGTGTTGGCCCAGCGTCGCAAAGATGCCGATGGTAAGCGTATTGGCTTCCGGCAGATCCACACATTGAAAGTCTACCCCAGAATCCCTTAGCGCAAAGATAAAGCCCGCGTTCCGGCTCAGGCGGTCGAGTTTGGCGATTACCAGGATAGCGTTTTGCTTTTTGGCTGCGTCGATGGCTGCGGCCAGTTGCGCCCGTTGGATCTTCTTGCCCGACTCAACCTGTAAGAACTCCGCAACGATTGGGGCATCTTTTACGAAGCTTTGAACAGCTGCCTTCTGAGCATCGAGTCCGATATCCTGCGCGATTTAATTGCAAAAAGTGTGAGAAATTATAAGATTAGCAGAGGGAAAACAAGACCTGACAATTAATTACCCTGTATCATTGGGAGCAAAATGGTAATTCTACATTTATAATGGAAAAAGCATATTCCCGTAAAAATCAAGTCAGTTATGCATATCGCCCTCCAAGGGATAAAAGCATAAAGATATGGCGGTATATGAGTTTTACTAAATATGTTTCTATACTGCAATCTCGTTCCCTATTCTTTTCCAGAGCTGACTTATTCGGAGATCCATATGAAGGCGCATATACAAAGCAGAACCTTTTAAATCGGAAAGTTAATTTCAAGGAGATATGGATACCTGATTATGCCCTCGAAAGATTTTCAGTTAATATGAAATGGCAGAGGGAATACGTCTATATCAACTGCTGGCATATGAACGAAAACGAATCTGCCGCCATGTGGCAACTCTATGGGCAGACTAACGAAGCAATCGCCATACAATCGACGTACTCACTATTGAACGAATCACTCCCAGACAACATCCGTATTGGGATTGTAGACTACATTGATTACTCGGCAGAAGAAACGCCGATAAGGGCAGATGATAGTTTGCACAGGTTCATGCACAAGCGCCTTTCTTTTGCTCATGAAAGAGAGCTTCGAGCGATTTTTAAGGACGAGCTTCCAAAAGATTCAGAAAATGAAACAGGCTTAGCAATTGGTCAACCTAATCCTTTAACTGGCAAGCTCGTTCCGGTTGATCTTGAAAAGCTAATTGAGATTGTTTACGTTTCACCAACAAGCCCATCCTGGTTAAGACCTTTGGTTTCCGATGTGAATGAAAAGTACGGACATAGCTTTCCTATTCATCAATCATCTCTAAATGAAAGCCCCTTGTTCTAAGTTAACTCAGCAAATTGTGTATCAAATGGTGTATCAAAGAAAAAGCCACCCCGATTATATGAGTAGCTAATTCGTTGATAATCAAGTGATCCCGTTTGGATTCGAACCAAAGACCGTCTGCTTAGAAGGCAGATGCTCTATCCAACTGAGCTACGGGACCAAAAAGTGGGGAATTATATATCCGTGGGAAACCAGGGATTATAACGCCTAACTTCTGTCGGTTGACTGTTCCCTTGAGAAAGCCGTGGTACGAATTTCGCACTCATTCCAGACAATGGAAGCCACCGCAAAACTACGCAGAATAGCCCAACTTGGCAAATTTAGATCGCTGGTTCTGTCGTATTCCGGTGCTGGGGCGGTTTTCAACTCCCACTCTCCTGAATAAGCCCAGACAACCCCGCCTTACCCACCTTTGTTCGTATCTTTGCGTCCCGGTGTCGTTTGTATGTTACGCTGCATTTTACCAAACTTTATGTCGTTTGTTTCTCTTGGGTTGTCCGAACCGCTGCTGAAAGCCGTCGCGGAGCAAAAGTATACCAATCCCTATCCCATTCAGGAGGAAGCTATTCCAGCCATTCTGAAAGGGCATGATCTACTGGGCATTGCCAAAACCGGGTCGGGCAAAACCGCCGGGTTTGTGCTGCCGATCCTGGAGCGGCTTCAGCGTCGGAAAACCGCTGATAACGGTCGGGTAAGCGTCCTGGTGCTGGTGCCGACCCGCGAACTGGCCGTGCAGGTCGCCGAAGTGTTTCAGGCTCTGGGAGCCTATTTGCCCCGGAAAGTGAAAACGCTGGCGGTTTTCGGCGGGGTGTCGATCAATCCGCAGATGATCGCGCTGCGCGGAGTTGAGATTGTGGTAGCGACGCCGGGTCGTTTACTCGATTTGGTGGCGTCTAATGCGCTGAGTCTCTTCAACCTGGACGTGCTGGTACTGGACGAAGCCGACAAAATGCTGGAACTCGGTTTTGCCGACGAGATGAACCAGATTTTCGAAATGGTTCCTAAAAAGCGACAGACGTTGTTGTTTTCGGCCACCCTGAAAGACTCGATTCAGGATATTCGGGAACATCTGTTGCACAATCCGATCAAGATTGAAATTGCCGACGAACTGCAGAACCTGGATCTGATCAAGCAGGTGGCGTACCGAATTGACCCGGAGCGCAAGGGGCCATTGCTGCGGTATCTGATCAGGGAAAAGAAAATGCGGCAGGTACTCGTATTTGTTTCCTCAACCCGGACGGCGGACAATCTGGTGGTCAAGCTCCGGAAAAACGGCATTCAGGTCGAAGCCATCCACGGCGACAAGAGCCAGGGCGCCCGGACCGAGACGCTGCGGAAATTCAAAGCCGGAACGCTGCCGGTTATGGTCGCGACAGATCTGATTTCCCGGGGCATCGACATTGAACGGCTGCCGTACGTGGTCAACTACGAACTCCCCCGGTCGCCGAAAGATTACGTACACCGCATTGGCCGCACGGGTCGGGCTGAAGCCGAAGGCGAAGCCATCTCGCTCATTACGCCCGATGATGAACACCACTTCCGGATCATCCAGAAAAAAATGCGCAAACGGGTCGAACTGATCGAAACGGAGGATTGGAGCCTGAGCGGGTATTGACGCGATACCAGAATGGCAACAAGAGAGCAAAGCGCGGGAAAACCGGAAAAAGAAGCGACAATCATTTCGCCCAGGCTGATCGTTTTTTTCGCTTGTTTCATCACGTTGTTCATTTGGGGTTGTTCTCTTGTTGCCAATCGGTTGTTTACTGCTTAAAAGCCGGGTTCGTCGGCGCTGGGGCCGTAGCTGCCCGGGATCGGAATGTTCAGCAAGCGGAGGTAAACGCCGAGCTGGGCACGGTGGTGAACCGTCTGGCTATACGCAATCCGGACCATCTCGCCTTTTGACGTGTCGCTGAGAATTTGTTCGCCGTCGCGCAGCACCCAGCGGCCCTCAAAATCCTCGTCGTTCGCTTTAGCCAGTTCGGCATGGCCCTCCGCCAGCGACTGTTCGAAATAGTCTAGCAATTGTCTGGTGTTGTTGATCTCCTTGGGCTGATAGGGTGTGGTGGCAAAATCCAGTTCATCGGTGGTCAGGGCCAATGACACCCAGCTCGGTAATTCGGCAATGTGCGTCGCTAGCGCCCGGAGGGTCATGCTTTTGGGGTGCGGTTGCCAGTCGAATTGGTCGTCAGGTATGCGGCTCAGCATCTTCCGGGTGGTGTTGGCTTCCTGATCCATTTCCTTCAACAGCATTTCAGTGAACTGTGACATAATTGTTGGGGTTTGTTTACGCTACAAAGTAAACGTCGCCCTGTGACAGCCCTATGTCAGTAGCTTTTGCCCGGAAAAGAATAAAGTTACCGGTCGATCACGACCCCGTCGAAATCCCCCAGTTTTCCGACTTCCAATTCAACAAAACCGTTTTTCCAGGCAAACGGAACCGGTTTTTCGGTGACCATTGAAAAGACTTTTGACGGTTTGAAGGGCACCTGAATCCGGAACGTGAGATCGTACACCGGCAGGGGCGCAAAGTAGGTGTTGCCGCTAAAACCGGTCAGGTTGACTAGATGCAGAATCAGGCCGTCAGCAGTTTTTGTGTTCAGCTTGGCCGGACTATTTTTGGTGTATTGCTGGACGATAACTTCCACCCGTTCGGGAGCGTTGGTTTTGACAAGCTGGGTGGCTTCCGGGTAGAGATAGTCAATAGCGTCCAGCAGCAGATTCTTATGCTGTTCGTAGCCGTGCATGTAGTAAAGTTTGCCCAGATTGACGGGCAGGATGGCCGCTTTGCTTTTCGGATGATTTTTGATGCCCATTGCGTAATACCCCGTAAGATCATGACCGCCGATGATTTCGGGCGGACCCGGGCGGCCTTTCGCCAGGATGGGTAAAAACCGCTGATCCGTTCCCTTCAGGTCGTAGAGGCCCAGATTGAATTTCCAGAAGAGCATTTTCTGTTGCTGAAACCGCTTGAAAACTGCCCTGTTATCCGGTTGCAGGTAAAAACCGGCGCCATCGTGGTCTTTCTTTTCAATTTTCGCGCCAAACAGTTCCTGCAAGGTTTCGGGATTGTCGAACAGCGTCCGGTTGGTGGCAATGAGGTGGGTTCCCTGCTGACTGGCTTCTTTCAACACCCGGATGGCTTCGGCGCTCAGGTACGTAATTTCCGGCAGAATGAGCAATTTGTACGTTTTTACTTTTTCAGCCCGGTGGGCCAACTGCGCGTCCTCGATGATGTCGAACGGAATGTGGGCTTCCTTGAGCATCAGCAGAATGCCCCGGTATTCCTGCATGGGTTCACCACTCGGCCACGCGCCCGGTGCCACGACGGCAATCTTGGCGACCGACTGGTATTTCCCGAAATACGGTTCGTACTTTTTGTGGTGGGCGTAGATTTTTCGGACCACCGCAAAATTGCGTTCGTCTTCGTAGCCCCGCATATCGCCCATCAGGCTGATATCCAGGCCCGAGCCGTTGGCGATGTTTTCGTATAACCGAATCCCGACTTCCTCGGGCTCGACGGCGTTGTAGCGCGACTGAAACGAAATCTGCTGGATGCTGGCGTTGCTAATGACGTGATCCGGAAACGAATTAACGGCGTTGCCTACGTTGTCGGAAGCTGTGTAGGGCCAATAGGGCAGGCTGGTGTTCGACTGCGACTCGTGCCGGATGATATCGACGTATTTGTCCAGGTACGTACAGATCGCAATTTGCTGGTTTTTAGATTTTACCAACTCGTGTAGCCGCTTCGACCAGTCCTCGACGGTCGCTTTTTTAAACGTCAGATACTTTTGAAAAACCGGGTCGGCTTTGTCCTCAACGGTCGGCAGTGTCAGGCCGTTGCTGAACTGAGCGAAGGCTTTTTTATCGTAGTCGTTCTGGTCGATGCCGTGGTATTTGCCTTCGTAGGGGTTGTTGACCTGATAGCCCGGCATGTTCAGGAAAATGCCGTCAATCGGAAATTGGTCGATCACTTCGGCGATGATTTTGAACGCCCGGTCCTGAACGTACGGTGCGTTGATCGACACCACGTACATGTCGGTGTTGATGATACGCTCACCTTTGGGCGAGATGTAACACCAGTCGGGATGGGCTTTGAAGATGCTTTCGTGAACCCGGCTGAAATCGAACCGCACTATGACCCGGATGCCGTGCTGGTGACATTTCCGAATTACGTCGGCCAGCGTATTGGGCTTCATGTGGGGGTTGGTGTAATGAAAATCGAGCTGGGTGGGGTAGAAGGCCATGATGCCGCCCGCGTTGATCAACAGCGTGTTGGCCGAACAGTCCTGCAAGTCTTTCAGCAGGGAATCCGGGTTGAGCGTCGCGGCTTCGTAAGCAGGCAGGTTGGTCTGGATGACACGGAGGTTGTTGGGTTTCCACCACGGCAGGTTATCCGGCCAGTTTAGAACGGCGGTTTTCTGAGCGAAACCGGGAACAACGAAAGAAAGCAGACAGAAAAGAAGCAGGAACGACGGCTTTTTCACGGGCGGAGCAGGAGTCTGATGGCGCTTGAATACGCTAAAAGTAGTCAGAAAGTCGTCGCGAACCAACGGGGCCAGGCGAGGCAGAGCGGGGGCTGTCCCCACTCTCTACGTCAAAGCTAAAAACCGCCTGCCGATGAGCTACCGACAAATCCTCTACCAGATCGTTTTCGGTACCAAATACCGTCGGCCAACCAGCAACGAAGCGCATTGTACTGACTTGTATTGCTACATCTGGGGCATCATTAAAAGCCGAAACTGCTGCTTATTCCGCATCAACGGGGTTGAAGATCACCTCCACATCCTGTGTGATCTGCACCCAACGGTAGCCCTGGCCACGCTGGTCAAAGACATCAAAGCCGGGAGTTCCCTGTGGATGAAACAAAGCGGTTTATTCCCTGAGTTTGAAGGCTGGGCCGATGGCTACGGCGCGTTTACCTACTCGATCCGGGAGCGCGACAAAATCATCCGGTACATCCGGAACCAGAAAGAACACCATCGAAAACGATCGTTTCCCGATGAATTTAAAGCCCTGCTAGATGAACACGGCATCCGGTACGATGAAAAAACGCTGTTTGAAGCGGATTAGGTAAGGAGCAATCAGCGCCCTTCGGTACCAAACGGAAACAGCGCAGACGGAACGTGTGAACGGTTCATCAACTGCCCCAGTTCGCGGGCTATGTCGGCATGCCGGGCCGCCAGGTTGGTGCTTTCGGCCGGGTCCTTCGATAGGTCGTAGAGTTCAACCGGGCCGTTGGGCGCAGTGGCCGCGTTCAGCCGCACGGCTTTCCAGTTGCCTCGGCGTACCGCCTGCTTACCGCCCTGCTCGTGAAATTCCCAGTACAGGTAATCATGGTTTTTCTGAATGCCTTTGCCCGTTAAAGCCGGTACAAATGAAATGCCGTCGATATGCGCCGGAACTTTCGTGTCCGCCAGTTCGGCAAAGGTGGGCAGCAAGTCCCAGAACGCACCCACGTAGTCACTGGTCGTGCCGGGTTTGACGACACCGGGCCAGCGCGCAATCATCGGCTCGCGAATACCGCCTTCGTACAGATCACGTTTGAAACCGCGAAAACCGCCCCCGCTGTTGAAGAAGGCCGGGTCGGCACCTCCTTCGAGGTGCGGCCCATTGTCGCTCGAAAAAATAACCAGTGTATTCTGGTCCAGCCCTTTCGCTTTCAACGTAGCCATCAACTGGCCAACATATCGGTCAAGCCGGGTGACCATGGCGGCAAACGTTGCCCGGGGATATTCCTGCGATCCATACCCACCGCTTTTGGCATTGGGTCCATAATCAGCTCCCTTATACGGTTTTTCGGTAAATTTGCTTTTGTAATACTGAAAAAGGCTATCATCCGGCACCAGAAGCTCGGCATGGGGCAGGATGTACGGCAGAAACAGGAAAAACGGTTTGGTGGGGTCGCTCGACCGGACAAAATCCATCGCCTGTTGCTGAATCAGGTCGGGGGCGTATTGTTTCGTCTGCGTTAGGTTTTCGTTTTCCTTCAGAACAATCTTTTCGGCGTTGCTCCAGAGGTGGTTTGGGTAAGCCCGGTGTGCCAGGCTTTGGCAGTTGTAACCGTAAAACCGGTCGAAGCCCTGCCGGTTTGGATCCCCTTCGGAGTCCACCGGTCCTAGTCCCCACTTGCCGAAAGCTGCGGTGGTATAACCAGCTTTTTGCAGCAGCTCGGCTACCGTCACGACCGAATCGGCAATCGGTTGCTGGCCTTCCGGTTCCACGCTCTTATTGCCCCGGACGTAAGTATGGCCGGTATGTTGACCAGTCAGCAGCGCCGACCGCGAAGGTGCGCAGACCGAGGTACCCGCGTAAAACTGCGTAAACCGCATCCCCTCAGCCGCCAGTCGGTCGATATTCGGGGTTTTGATCAGCTTCTGACCGTTGACGCCGATGTCGCCATAGCCCAGGTCGTCGGCCAGAATGAAGATAATGTTGGGACGTTGCGTTGGTGCGTTCTGGCGGTTTTGTGCCCTGGCAAAAGGTTGCAGAACAAGCAGTAACCACAGAAAATGAAAAAAAAGGCGCATGAGTCAGTTGGTTTCGAATTAATGGAATAGCTGGGTGTTGCCTTTCTCCCAAACCGGCATGAGTTGCTCAATCAACTCCGGATGGGTGTCGGCCATATTCTGGTTTTCGTTCGGGTCGGTCTGGTGATCGTAGAGTTCAACGGTGGGCACATGGCGCAGCTTGCGGGCGTAGGCGTCCGAAACCGGTTTGTCCAGCAAAGCCCGTTCCTCGCCCAGCGCATACTGATTGAATTCGTCGCTGCCGTGCAAACTGGCGGGATTGACATGGGCCGGAACCGTCGGAGACGGAGTTAACGGAATTTTTGATTCATCGTATAAATCCCAGTATTGTTTGGGCGCGTTGAAGGGCAAATGGGGTTTGAAAAAGCCGACACCGAGAAAAAACGGTTGGTTTTTAGCCGATAACGCCCTCAATTTGGCAATGGCCAGATTCGCCGTCAGGCCATCGGGATATCCGTCATCATCGACCGCCGGGCCTTCATACGGCCTGACCTGCCCTTTCCGACTTTGCCGGTTCGAACCGTCGGCATAGCCAAAGAAGGCGTTCCAGCCCGTTCCCCATTTGCCCGCATCGAACAACAACTCGTCCCAACTGTGCGGAAGCTCCGGCTGATTGCTTTTCGGTTCGGTATACCCATACACATAGCCATCAGGCGAGTGGCTGATTTTGCCGATTCCGACCGTATGATAACCGTTCCGGCGGAGGTTGTCGATGAACGTTTCGGGAAGTTCGGGACGCGGTTTTCCGGCCAGTTGCTTTTCAATCGCTTCGTTTTGTAAATCAAGCGGTTTTCGGGGTAGTCTTCCGGTCAGCAGGCTATAACGTGAAGCCCCGCAGGTGGGTTGGGTGACATACTGACGGGTAAAAAGCGTGGCGCTTCGGGCCAACTGGTCCAGATTCGGCGAGTGGACAACCGGATTGCCATAACAACGTAAGTCCGGGCGTAAATCGTCGACAAAAATAAACAGCACATTCGGCCGGTTCGGCGGTTTCTGAAAGACCGGTATAAGTCCCCAAAAGAGACTCAGCAGGGCGGGAGCCAAAAAGACGAATCGGATGCGTGCGTTCATACTTACTAAAAACGGTTTCCGTTCAATCCTACTCAAGGTCCGGGCGTTGTCAACAGGAGTTACGGATTGACCGAAAACCGCAAACCGACAGTAAGAAGCCCCGGCCATACGTCCAGACCAGAATCGGAGGAGCATCGCCGGGGCTTTATTGATGTCTCAATCACTAACTTTGCTGATACGCCGGAGCAAACTCGTTCTGCGCAAAATCTTCCAGCGTTGTCGGGGTGGTGTTTTCGGCATTGCGCACAAAACCGCCGAGTAAGCTACCGTCGTTGACGCGTTGGCAGAATTCGATGTAATTGTCGGCCAGACTGGGTTTGAAGCCTACCTGAAGCATCCCGGCGCGGGCCTGATCGTACGGAAAGAAGGTCCAGGCCAACTCCGGGTTTCCGATAGCCTGACCCAGGATTATGGCGGCTTCGTTGAAGGTCAGATTGCGGGGACCCGCAACGAACTGCACATTTTTGCCCGAAAAATCCAGGGCCAGCAACCGGCGAACAGCCGCGTCGGCGATATCGTTGGTGTGGACAAAGACCAGCGGTTTATCGCCTTCAATCGGGAACCCGGCTAAAATCCCGGCCTGTTTCAGTAATCCGATGCTGCTAAAAAAATTCTGATAAAAAAAACCGGCGCGCAGGTGGAGGGTGTTCAAACCATCGATGGCGTCCAGCTCGTTCTCGAGATACGTCATCCCCTGGATAACCCCGTTTTTCTCGGACAAATGCGCACCAAGGCTGCTCAGCGTTACGACGAAGGAAACGCCACTGGCCCGCAAGGCCGCTGTATGGGCATCCACGACACGCGTCTGATACGCCCTAAAATCATCAGTGACGAAGTTGGGCGGAACGAGGGCATAAACCGCCGTCGCTCCTGTATAAATTGTAGTTAAAAAATCGGCATCTTCCAGACTGCCGACGGCGGCCGTCGCGCCTTTGTCCGTAAATTCTGTCAGGTGTTCGGCCGTGCGACCGACAACAGTGACGGGTTTTCCGGCCGCTAGTAACTGATGGGCGATTCGTTTTCCCGTATTGCCACTGGCTCCTGTGATGACATACATGGTGATTTTTGTTTAAGGTTCGTAATAGGTACTTGACAAAGCTAGGCTCAATGGTTTACATTTGTCAAGTAATTACTTTATTGTTACCTAGTATCTATATGGAGACTTTAGCTGATAATCAAGACATTGATGGAAGGGCTTTTTCAGAAGAATTTTCGGATTTTACCTTGACGAAATGTCCGGTAACGCTGACGAACCTAATTATTGGGGGCAAATGGAAACCGGTCATCATTTATAATATCTCGCGGGGAATCCGTAGGTTCGGCGAAATGCAGCGGGCGATTCCGGGCGTGAGCAAGAAAATGCTGACGCAGGAGTTGCGCGATCTGGAACGAAACGGCATTCTGAACCGGAAGATTTACGCCGAAATCCCGCCCCGGGTCGAATACAGCCTGACGGAGCGGGGAGAGTCGGCTTTGCCGGTGCTGGAAGCGATGGTGCTTTGGGGACAGGAAGTAGCCAGAAGCTTTGGGATCAAGTAACTAAACAGCCTACTGAGCCAACCGACCGCCGTCGATGGACAGCGCAGCGCCGGTCAGGGTAGCAGCCTCGTCGGAAGCCAGAAACAGGCATTGAGTGGCAACGGAGTCAGTGGATTGGAATAAGCCAGACCCATCCGGTTTGGTGAGGATGTCTGGATTGGCAGGAGCGCCGTAATTTGTCCGATTGTCAGCATCGACGACTGCCCTGGCATTGGGGCCAAAAGCGTCATCGGGAGGATACACTCCGCCAAGGACTAGGGTTGAATCGATTCGGCCGTGGTGGGTTTTGCCGGTTGCAAACGGGACGGTTTTCCGGGCTTAGGTTGCCACAGATACGTATTGTCGTGATTTTTCTGAAGCCGGTAAAAGGCAATGGCCATCAGCACGGTAGCCGGAAAAGCCGCATACCAGCCCAGGGGAGCAATCGCCAGGCCAAAAACCGCCCCGTCCCAGCAGCCCAGCCGGAAGAGGTCGCCCTTTAGCAGCATCGAAAGGGCAATCAGGGCCTGCCCGGCCGCAATAGTCAGAATCATCGGTTTGATGATGGAGGCAAAAGGACCCAAAATAAACCGTTGATAGAGCGGAACCGCCGTATCGGCATAGTCCTGATAAACCCAGGGCGAGTCGAGGGCCGTCGACGCATTGAACCAGGCGGCCCAGGCAAACAGCAGCAGGAAAAACAGCCGGGTGAGCCGGGGCCAACGGCCGCTGCTCCAAATGCTGAACAGAAACACTGCATTAGCGATGGCGTACGCAGTCCAGAAAAACGTCAGGGAGAAAAACATGGCTGAAAGGCGTTAAGGGGTTTTGTACTGAAATCGTCCACCGCCAAGGGTGAGCGTGGCATAAAAGCCATTCAGGGCGTAGGCGGGTTTAATAACGGGAGGGCTCGCATCCGGGATGGTTTGCCAGAGGGCGGATTTGGCACTCGCCAGATAACCGAGCCGCAACCCCATCCACAGGCCCCGGATTTTGTTGGTTTTCGGCGAATTTTTGGCCGCAAACCGCTTCTGGATTTGAATGGAAAAATCGGTAGTGTGGCTGGACAGCATCCAGGTGATGGGGTCATTATCCGGTTGCTGAAGGGTTACCATCGCCGACGAAAACCCTTGTCCGATGGCTGAATAGAGCAGCCAACGGCGGTTGTCAAACAGCACATAACCGGCTTTAATCTGGCCCAGACCGCCGACGCGTTGCAACCGGGTTTGCCGGGCCGAAACCGTCCGGGCGTTCAGGGCCGAGGCCGAAACACCCAGCATGATCCGGTTCATCCGAAACCACCCTTCGGCACCACTGTAGACGAAATGATCGTTTAGGCGGGGAAACCAGTCGGGAGCGAACGACTGAGCCGCCATCCCCGCCTGGGGCGCATTCAGGTAGCCTAACTGAAAGATACCGAGGCTGCCCCGGACCGATTGAGCCCACGTCAAAGAGCCGAAAAAAAACAGGCCTCCAGCCAGTAAAATGAATTGGGCGACTCGTCTCATGGTTTTTCGGTTTTTATATATGTCCTGCGCAACCCAGGTTAATTGTCAAAGAGCTGATGCGTATAGGCTCGACCAGTTTTTTGCTTAATCTGAATGCGGTACACCACCGGGTAAACCACCTTAAAATCGGGAGGGGCTATTTCGCCCGGATAGCCCAGTTTTTCGTCGGCGAAGACCGGAATTTTATGGTGCTTCAGCAAATACAGGGCATAATCCCGGTCATCGTCGTGTAATTCTTCAAAGATGCCCTCGATTACCACACTCCGCCAGACACCCGGACGCAGGATCTCGTCGATCTCAAACGCAACGCGGGGATTCTTCCGCAGGAGCTGGGTTTTGGTGCCTTCCCGGGTGAGTCCCCAGATGGCGTTCCCGTCGTAATAATACATCATCGGCTCAACCAGAATCCGGTCGTCGGCGGCACAGGCCAGGCGTCCGTAGCGCTGATTGACCAGCATGGAATCGATGATTTCGGTAGAGAGTTCGGTTAACATGGTTTCGGAAAGCGGTCAGGTGTGATAAAACCGCTTGCCAAAATTATGGCCTGGCAGACTCTGGTAGAATGCGATTTGTTTCGGTGAAAAGTGATCTATATCAGGTTGTTAACGAAGTGTTGTCAGTGTCGGAACGCTTGGGCAGGCGTACTTTTGTTTCCGTTCTCCTTGTAACCCATACCGCTATGACTTTCGAACCTACCTGCCAGCAACTGGCCTTTGTCTTGCCCGAGTCTTTTATGAAGGCAGAATTGACCTTTCAGAAACGATCGGCACCTGAATCGGAAATCCACCTGGTCGTTCGGCCGAACCAACGCGCCCGGCAGGTGGTCTCGACCCGTCAGTTGAGCCAGGGTCTTTGGAAGGTCATGTTGAACTGGTGGGATGGAAAGAGCCATTACTGGACCGAAAAAGATATTAACGTTCTGTAAACCCGGTTTTTAACCGGCACGAACCCTTCAACACACGAATTCTTTCTACACGATTTAATCCAGTTTTCGATGAAAACCATTTTGTTAGCAACCGATTTTTCGCGGAATGCAAAACCCGCTTCCGACTTTGCGCTTCAACTGGCCGAGTTGCTCCAGGCCCGACTGGTGTTGCTCCATGTCTACCAGCATCCGCTTCGTCTAGCTCCTCTGCAGGCGGTTTTTACGCCGATGGAAGAAAAAAATAAGGTGAACGCCCGACGTCGGCTTTACCGGTTGCGCGACCGGATGAAGCAGGCGTCCGGTGGACAGGTGACCATCACGGTCATGGCCCGGCAGGGTAGCACCCAGCAAACCATCGCAGCCGTGGCGGTAGAACAAAAAGCGGATCTGCTGGTGATGGGAACTGCCGGGGCTAATTCGTCCAGTGTGCAGTATTTTGGGAGCCAGGCGACAGAGATGATCGTACGGACACCGGTTCCATTGCTGCTCATTCCGCCCGCAGCCCGGTTTGTCGCGTTCAAAAATGTAGTGGTTGCCCTTGATTTGAGCCAGCCCCTGGAGGCTACGGCGCTGGATGGGGTGTTGCGCTTTGCCGACCGTTTCAATGCGGTTCTGAACTTCTTGTGTGTTAGTTCGAAAGGCGATGATCTGGTCATCCAACAGACTGCCCGGAGCGTTCGTAATTTGCTGAGATACCGGGCGCATACACTATCAGTGATTGAGGGCGACGACCTGGCCGAAACCATTCGGCTTTTTACGGCAGAGAACCGGGCCGATCTGGTAATCATGTTACCGAAAGAGCATAATCGCTTCCTGTTTTCCATTCTGGAAAGCAATACCCAGCAGATTGCCCGCCAATCGGATGTTCCGGTGTTAGCGCTGGTATCATGACCTTTCCACCGGCGATGAAACCCTTCGTGATCTCGTCCCTGCTAACGGCCAACCACCTGAATCTGACGTTTCAGCGGCATTTTCCTTTTCTGAAATTACAGTTGTACAGCCCGTATGGCCGCCCACTCGAAGGAGCCGAAAAGGAATTGATGATGAACACCCTTGGACGGCCCCTGGGCGAACTTCGCTGGTTGGCCATCGATCCGGATATGTCGGTGAGTTCGTTCGAAACGACGTTTCATTACCTTTTCGGACTGCGGGTCGAGGTGTTGCGCAAAACCGGTTATACCTGGGATGATCTGGAACATACCAAACACTGGTCGTTGCGGCAACAGAATCGTAAAGGGGAGCAAATCGCGATGATGCACACAAACGATTCCGGAAATAACTTAATCAATTGAATGAGTATGAAAGAAGGTCCTCATAACGAAAAATAAGAGAGAGACTTTTACTTCTCTCTACTTGTGTCTGCTAGCCAGAATAAAAGAAGCGGGGGTGGAAAAAAGGAGGTTCTTCACTATTCGACAATGATTATGCATTGGATCAAAAATTAACCCGTTGAGAACCGAGGTTCCCAACGGGCGCTTCAGCCATCACACGTTTACGCACACTTTATCGTCGTAGGGCCAGTAAGGCCGAAGGGGTTTAACTTCTGGATCGGTGCCGGGCAATGAAGGCGTAAATCAGCAGCCGGGGGCGGAAAACGACAGCAAGCTAACCATTGAGCAGCCGACCCACTATGACGAAAGTCATATACGTCTTTGATTTTTGTCAGAAAAGCAGAAACCGCTTCGGTTTGCTGATAACACTCAGGTGGCTGCCTGTGGGCCGTCATGGCCGAAAAAGACGGTTTTGAGTTGATTTGTTCTGTCTAACCAAACGCATGTTACGCATGAAAACGATTCTGGTACCGACTGACCTTAGCCCAATGACAACCAACGCGCTAGCTGTAGCCGTTGGGCTGGCCCGTACCTATGGAGCTGAAATTATTTTACTCCATACGGTTGTCTACCCATTGATTCCACAACCCGCCGGGGACTTTACGCCCGAATACTCGATGGTCATGGCCGAGCACTATGAGGACACGTACCAGAAGGCCCGGGAAGCTATCGAGAAACTGGCGAACAATCCCGCCTACACCGGCGTAACGATCAAAACAACGCTGGGCAGCAGCCTCGATGGCCTGATTCGGTGTATCAACGAACAACCCGCCGACCTGATCGTACTGGCTTCGAAAGGAGCCTCAGGGCTGGCTGAGTGGGTGGAAGGTTCCACGGCGGAACTCATCGTTCGGTATGCCCATTGCCCGGTGCTGGTGATCAAGCAACCAATTGAACATTTTCAACCTGAAACGGTTATTTGCGGAATTGATATCGACGAACGGCTTAAGAAATTTCACCCTTCCCCGTTCCGGTTGACCGACCAGGGGCTGCAACACTTTGTCTACGTGCTAACGCCAACCGATGCGCGGCAACCCGATGGCATCCGGGAATGGATGGACGAGTTTGCGCTGGCGAAAGGAATCGGTCAGTATACGCTGAAAATCTGGCTGGATCGGAGCGTTCCCGCCGGTATTCTGCGTTACGCCGACGAGGTAAAAGCGGACCTGATTGTGCTCTACACACACGGACATAAGGGTCTGCAACACTGGATCCGGGGGAGTGTCGCCGAGGACGTGCTGAACCATTCGAGTATCCCGGTTTTGATCATGCGTGCTTAGGTATTCAGGTAAAATAAGTAATAGTGATTCATACGATGGAAAAGGACTTAGCGGGGAAAGTAGCCCTGGTGACCGGAGCGGCTTCCGGAATTGGCAAAGCCATTGCGGTTTTATATGCGCAGCAAGGGGCTAGTGTCATGGTTTCGGATGTCAACGAAACCCTCGGACAGCAAGTCGTTGCGGACATAACCGGTGCCGGTGGTTCGGCCCGGTTTTTCAAAGCCAATGTGGGCGATCCAGCCCAATGCCAACAACTGGTGGCCGAAACCGTCGCGGCCTTTGGTGGGCTCGATATGGCCTGCAACAACGCCGGAATCGGTGGAGAATTGAACCTGACGGGGGATTATTCGCTGGAAGGTTGGCAAAGAATCATTAACATCAATCTCAATAGTGTTTTTTATTGCCTGAAATACGAACTGGAAGTGATGCTGTCGCAAAACCGCCCTGGCTCGATCATCAACATGGCGTCGATTCTGGGACAGGTCGGTACGGTACAGTCGCCGGGGTATGTAGCCGCCAAGCACGGTGTGGTAGGGCTGACGCAAACGGCCGCCATCGAGTATGCGGCCCGCGGCATCCGGATCAATGCCGTGGGTCCGGCCTACATTGACACGCCCCTGCTGGGCAGCTTGCCGGAGGAAGTCAAAACCATGCTGATTGGTTTGCATCCAATTGGGCGGCTTGGCAAGGCCGAGGAAGTGGCTGAACTCGTGATCTGGCTGTCGTCCGAAAAAGCGTCGTTTGTCACCGGTTCGTATTATCCGGTAGATGGCGGTTACCTGGCTCGGTAAAGCGGTTTCAGGAATTTGCACAGAAGTTGGGCAAACTGGCGGGAATTACCCCCTTTGGTTTGTCCAACTGTTTTTTTGTCGTTTATTTTACCCGCAACCGATTCTCCTATCCATGATTATTACCCTGACGCTAAACCCCGCTGTCGATGTCAGCACCACCGTTGACCGACTGATGCCTGAACATAAGCTGCGCTGTGCCGCTCCCCGTTACGATGCCGGAGGGGGCGGAATCAACGTTTCAAAAGCACTCCGTCGGTTGGGCGGAAGCTCGTTATGCCTGTTTCCGTCGGGTGGAGCAATGGGAGCATTGTTGGAACAACTGCTGGCCGAACGGCAGATTGAATACCGTACGCTGCCCATGAGTGGCTGGACGCGGCAGAGCTTCGTTGTGACCGAAACCAGCTCGCATCAGCAGTTCCGTTTCGGATTGCCAGGCCCCACCTGGACAGAAGCCGAGGGAGAGTCCATTCTCGCGGAATTGCGCAGCCAGGCTGGCCCAGTCGAATATGTTGTCGTCAGTGGTAGCCTGCCGCCCGGTTTACCGACGGATTTCTGCGCCCGTATCGCCCGGATTGTCAAAGATTTGGGGGCCCGGCTGGTGCTCGATACCTCCGGCGAACCGTTGAAGCAGGCTGTCAATGAGGGCGTTTTTCTCCTGAAACCGAATGTGGGCGAACTGGCTGCGCTGGTGGGTGTCGATAAACTGGAACTGGATGAGGTGGACGATGCGGCTCTGACCATTCTGGAGAAAGGCGGCTGTGAAGTGATGGCCATTTCGCTCGGTCCGGCGGGGGCGTTGCTGGTCACCAAAGAAGCCGCTGAATCGAAAACCGCAACCCGACGCGGCATTTTGCATGTTTCGGCCCCGACCGTGAAAAAGCAAAGTACGGTGGGTGCGGGCGACAGTATGGTCGGCGGGATGGTATATGCGCTTCAGCAGGGCTGGTCGTATGAAGACATGCTCCGGCTCGGCGTGGCCTGCGGAACGGCCGCCACCATGAATCCAGGTACCGAACTTTTTCATAAAGACGATGTGGAACGGCTGCTGAACTGGATCAATCAACAGGCCGGATCAGCGTTTTGTTAAGCGGGTCCGGCGGGATAAATGGGTCGGTTTGCAAAACACAACAATGGCGATTCCGCCAACTGTGACGGCCATACCGATGTAATTCATCAATTCCGGTTTGCCCAGATCGGCCATGAATGCCATGTCCATGCTGGCGTGAAAAAGCGCGCAGGCCAGCACACTACCCCGGCTGCTGTTGAAAAGCCAGGTAAACAGAATCGCGCCGGTTACGAGACTGATCAGCCAGCCGAACAGCCCCGCCATATTCATCGTGTGATACCCGGAATTGACATAGAAAAACAGCGGCCAGTGCCAGATAGCCCAACCGATGGTCAGGAGCAGGGTGGAGGTGAGCGCTGAATACCGGCTTTGCAGACGCGGCAACGCATACCCCCGCCAACCGGTTTCTTCTCCAAACCCGACCACGAAAACATTCAGGGCGACAAATGCCAGTGGGCGAATGGTCTGCAATTCGTGCGAGCGCCAGATTCCGCTCCAGTCGAGGGTGGAAAGTTGCCCTTGCGTGGCGATCCAGGCGCAACCGGTGAGAAGTAGGAAAGGCAGCAGCGGAACCACCAGCCAGTAAAGTGCCGATCCCCGGGGAATCAACATGCTTCGCAAAAGAGCTCCTAAGCCGGTTTTTTCGGCCCGCCCGGTCCAGAAGAGCGCAGCCACGAGCGGTCCGAGCAGACCCAGGTAGTGTAAAAACGAAGAGGTTTGCCACGAGACCGGAAAGCCTGGCAGGAGGTAGGGTGACCAGCACAGCCATGAGAACGCATAGGCCATCAGAAAGAAACGGAATAGGCTTTTAAGAGAAGCAGAGGAAACGTCAGCCTGCAGGGGACGCTTTAGTTGGGGAGAGCGGTTATTTTCCATAAAACAGGAAGAAAGGTATGGCAGAAGAAGGTTTCATCGAACGATCAACGGAAACGACGTACAAAACAGACGGGTTGTTGAATCAGTCCGTCCGTTGAAGCCGTTTGGATAAAACCGTGAACAGGGGGGCTTCGGGGAGGCCTTCCTGTCGCCAGACTTCCTGTCCCTGCCGGACCAACACAAAGGCAGGTAATTGGGCCAGCCGGAAACTTCGCAGGACGTCGGCCTGGGCGTCGGCGTCAATTTTCAATACCCGAACCTGATCGCCGAATTGTTGCTGCACGGTGTCGGCCATTCGCCGTAACCAGTCATTTTGTTGATCAAACGGTTGGTCTGAGGGGATAAAAAACAGCAGCACAGAGGAGGCCGCCGTGATGGAAAGGGGAAGCGGTTTCAGGTAGTTTGTGTGGCGAAGATTCATCATGGTCAGCACGGTATCTAGTCGACAAGGAATGATACAAAATTGGCAGTTTGCCCAGCCAATTAAACTGACCCTCGTTAGATACCGCACTGATTGTTGCTGCCATACGCAGCTTTACAATTGAACTATTCCGGGCTAAAGCTGCTTTACTTCCCGGAATTAAGTTTTAGTAAAACCGCCTGCCCACCCGACGCCAGCAAGGAAGCCGGGAGCTTGTCTTTGGCGGTTACGGTCCGAACGGTTTTCCGAACCTTGCCCGTGCCGTCGTCCTCATGGCACTCCGCCGTGTAGGTTTTTCCGGGTTCCAGAAAGTTCAGGGGAAGGGCCACCGTACGGGGTTCCGTGCTGGTGATAGTGCCCAGGTACCAGTCGTTGCCCTTCCGCCGGGCAACCGAGACCCACTGCCCGGGCGCGCCTTCAATTACTTTCGTATCGTCCCAAACCGTCGGCAGGTTTTTCCAGAACGAAATTTCAGTCCGGTCCGGGTAATGTTCAGGTTTTCCGTACCAATACAGGTATTGCAGCGGGCTGAAGTAAATCACCGGCAGCGCCAGTTGGTGCCCTTTCGTGTTTTTGAGCCGGGGTTCGTTGAAACAAAAGGTGTAATCGGCGGCTCCCGCAATGAAGCGGGTAAACGGCAGGACGGTGTTATGGGTTGCATCCGGAAATTCCTCGTTGCCCCGGATGCCTTCCTGCGTCAGCAGGTTCGGAAATGTCCGGCTGAAACCGGTCGGGCTGTACTCGTCGTGAATGTCGATAACCAACTGGTGTTGGGCGGCTTTCCGGACGGCCTCATGCAGCCAGACCGTCCAGCGGTGTGAGCCGGTGTGTACAAAACCGAATTTGATCCCGCTGACGCCCCATCGCTGATACAGCGGAAACAGGGAGTCGAGCTGGCGTTCGAGCGCCCGATGGTTGACGTACAGAATGACCTTTTTGCCCTTCGAGCGGGCGTAGCGGATGGCTTCCGGCAAATTAAGGTCCCCCTTCGGATTCCGCCGGGGATCGACCGTCACGGTGGTGGCATCCGAACCGACTTCGTATTCGTGCCCGTACCAGCCCGCGTCGAAGTGGATGTATTCGATGTTCTGTTCCACGGCAAAATCGACCAGCTTCTTGGCCCCCGCAGTCGAAAGCGTGACCTCCCGCATCACTTTCCCCGGCTGAATCCAGCTTACGTCTTTTAGTTGGGTCGGCGGGTTCAGGTTCTGAATCAGGTAGTTGTGTTCCAGCAATTCGCCCGGCCGATTGGCCACCAGCACTACCCGCCAGGGCAGGGCATAGGGCGAGGTCTCGGTCACGTCTCCAAACAGGCGGCTGACCAGTTGGCCGTTGCTGGTCGTTTGCAGCCGGATGCGGGGGTAGTTGGTCTGTTCGGCCTGGGCAATGCAGGCCCAGGTGCCGTTGGCCAGTTTCAGCGTAAGCGGCAATTCGGCAGGTTGTTTCCAGCCACTGGGGGCGCGTTCTTCGTAACTGCCCTGGGCGTGGTCGGTAAAATAGGCTTTGGTGTCAGCGGGCAACGTAAAATGCGTCTGCTCCTGCCCGAAATCCAGAATCTGGGTCCGGATGTTTTCGGGAAACGAATACCGGAACGCGATGCCTTCATCATAGGCCCGGGCCACGAGTTGCAGAGTGCCCCGGTCGGCGGCTTCGTGCCGGAGCGTGATCACCAGTTCGTTGTAGCGGTCGAGAATGAGGGAGCGTTCTCCCCAAACCGGTTTCCAGACCGTATCCCGCCGGATTCGGCTCACCGACAGAATCCGCAGCCCCCGGTCCCAGCCCGTGTTCCGTCCGTTCGGATTGGCACTCAGACCCAGGGCAGAAGGCAAGATGACAGGCCGGTTCTGATCCTGAATTTCGTAAGTCGGCACGCCCTCCGCCCGAATCGAAAAGACGAACCGAAGACGACCGTTGGGCGAACGGACCTCCAGCGAATCGGGCGTCTGGGCGACCAAACCGGCGTGGAACAGCAGGAAAAAAAGCAGGAGACAAGTGCGTTTCGGAAGGATCATACCTCTAAAAGCTGAAATCCCGCCGTTTATAATACCCTTAGTTGAACTCAGGCTGACTGGGTCAGGCGTCATTCCTACGGCTTCAGGTGCCGGAGTGGCTTTCGGCCTGTAAACAAAACAGGGAACCGAAATCCGGTTCCCTGCGCTTTTCCGTGTTGGAAGGGTTATAAAACCGCTTCGGTTTCGAGTTCGGGTAGTTTAATCTGGGCCAGCAGTTCCTCTTCGAGCAGGGCAGCCCATTCCGTCAGGTAAGCTACCACGTCGTCGCGCTGGTTATGACGCAGGAAGCGTTTTTCGAGTGGAAACCGGGCCAGCACCCGCCGGTCCGACAGTTTTTCCAGGTTCTTCAGGTCTTCGAGCGACAAACCGGCCTGTACCATTTCGCTGATGACCAAATCGATAGGCATAAAGCTGGTCGGGCAGTAGTCGGCCACCTGCTCGTTCCAGTCGCCGTAGCGTTGCATGGCGTAGGCGTGAATCTGGTCTTTCGTAAGTTTGGTGAGTTCCTGAGCGAGGTTACCGCAGTTGCAGCCGCCCATGTGCCCCCACTGATACGGGGCCCCCTCCTGAAGTTTACGGGCGGTTCGGCGCATTGCGTCGATCAAGTCGGGATTCGGTCGTGCCATTGGCGTACAAGGTTTACGATTTACCACTCCAACGGATTGTGCTGAGTTTTTGTTTCCGCTCCACTGGTCCCAAAAGAAAATTGCTTACCGAAGTTCGGGAAGCGGAATACCGGGCTTTACGTCCACATTGTGATAAGACACAATTTCCCACTTCTGACCGGTTTTGACCATGATTTGCTGGAGCCGGGTGTAGAGCCGTCCGTCGGTGTGGAGTTTCGTTCCGGGCGGTGGGCCCGCTGGTGAAATGCCCGTGATCCACGTCAACGTTTCCACCACGGCGGCATCGGGGCGGATAAACCGGAGCGAGACCAGTTTTTGATCGAGGGTCGTTTTCTTGAAAACTGTGTTGAAAATCTGTTCATGCCGTTCGATGAAGCCTTTGCGTCCGATAAAAAAGAGGCCTACAATATTGGTGAACGTGCCGTTTTCGGCAAACGGCTGGGCGTAGGCAACCGCATCGCCCCGGTTCCAGGCCGTGTTTTCCTGCTGGAGAATCGTTTGAATGGCGACCGAATCCGTCGGGGTTTGGGCAACGAGTCGGGAAGCATAAAGCATGAAGCTACCCAGTAACAGCGCCGTTTTCGGGATAAACCGGTTTCTCATGAAAGTCGTCGTTTGTGGCACATTAAAGATAGACCGTCAACCCGTTGAGCCGCAATTTATTGAGTGAACGGCTGATCTTAGCGCACCCTGGTTGGTTACAGGCCCCTGCGTTAGTTGCCGGACTTCGGGCGATACGAGTTGGGATCGAGGGCTTTGGGCGACCACTGCTGCAAAAACTCGGCCACCAGCTTCGGGCTGTGGCCCTTGCCTTCTTCCAGATAGGCCGAATTCTGGGTATGCAGCCGGTTTCCCTTCCCATCGAGAATCAAAAAAACCGGGAAGCCGAATCGTTGCGGATAGCCCAACTGCGCCAGCGTAGCCTCATTTTTGTTTTCCGGGCTGTAATTGACCAGCAGCAGTTCATAATTTTGGTTGAGCAGGCGGTTCAGCGCCGTGTCGGCATGGACCAGGTTATGAAACCGGATGCACCAGGAGCACCAGTTGCCGCCGATTTGCAGCAGCACGTGCTTGCCTTCGCGTCCGGCTTTGGCCACGGCGTTCCGGATGTCCTGCTGCGCGTCGGCTTTCGGGTTGTAAATGGTCGGCTTGGCGGTTTGCTGGGCGAAAGTTGCCGACGTAAGTGTAGTGAGTAGCAGGAGTGAGAAGAAGAAAGTTTTCATGGCTGATGAAGGGAAAGTCCGTTTTCACTGACAACACGCCAGCGAAAACGGAGTAACGAAATGAAGTTACAACATCACCGGCTGCCCCGTCCGGACGGATTCATCACAGGCGAAGGCGATGCGCAGGCTGTTGACGGCGTCCTGCAAGTGGTCGGTCAGGTCGACGTTCTCGCGGATGGCGTTCAGGAAAAACCGTTGTTCGCGGTTGCACAGTTCCTGGTGGTCGGGCTCGTCCTGCATGTCGATCCAGGTGTCTTCCTGCACGAACTGGTCGTTGGCGTCCAGGGGCGCGTGGTGAACCCGCAGCGATTCGGTCTTGGTGTGGGCGTCGACGTTGTCGGACTTTCCGGCCCCGCCCGCGTTCTTGGCCACAATCGACACGCAGCCTTTCGGGCCGATTACATCCTTTACGAAAAAGGCGGTTTCGCTCATCATCGGTCCCCAACCGGCTTCGTACCAACCCACCGAACCGTCTTCAAACCGGATCTGCAATTGGCCGTAATTGTAGTTGCCCGCCGGAATTTCCTCGGTCAGCCGGGCACCGATGGCGTTGACCTGCAGCGGTTTCGAGCGTGTCATCTGGCACATCACATCGATGTAATGCACCCCGCAATCGACAATCGGGCTGAGGCTTTTCATCAGGTTCCGGTGGACCGTCCACATGTAGCCGTGGCTTTGCTGGTTCAGGTTCATGCGCATCACGAGCGGCCGGCCCAGCCCCTGCGCCACTTCCACAAATTTTTCCCAGGACGGATGGTGCCGCAGAATGTAGCCCACCACCACTTTCTTCCCGGCTTTTTCGGCAGCCGCCACCACGCGCTCGGCGCCCTCGACGGTATCGGCCAGCGGTTTTTCGATGAACACATGGCAGCCGCTTTCGAGCGACTGGATGGCGAAGGCTTCGTGGGTGTCGGGATAGGTGGAAATGCAAACCGCATCAGGCTTGGTTTCCTGCAAAGCGGTCGTCAGATCGCTGAACAGGGGATAGCCACCGCCGAGCCGCTCATTGAGTACTTCTTTACTTTTGCCGGTCGACACGATGCCGCAGATTTCAAAACCGTCGGTGGTGGAATACGCTATGGCGTGCGAAGCGCCCATGTTGCCGCAACCGACAACGAGCACCCGCACCGGGGAATTTGGAGTTGACATGAAGAAATTGGGTTAAAAGCAGCAAGTTGGGACTTGATCAGGAATAAAAAAAGAGTCCAGGATAACTTGTTAAGGAAACCAAACCCGTAAAACGCCTTCAGGAACGGGTAAATGGGTCACGATTCTATCAAAATCGATGTCGTTATGGACCAATTTCAGGTTAAAATGGATCGCATAAGCCGCAATAAGGCAATCATTAGGTTTACGAACCGTAGTCCCGGATTGGCGGAGCGAGCGATATAATCCGGCCGCTTTATCCGCCATTCGGTAAGGATCAGCTTCTAATTGTGGATTCTTACTATTTCTGAAGAAATTAATCCAAACAGAACTGTCGAAAAGCAGATCATTCATTGGGCGTCGTGCGCATTTGGTCTAAATCGCCTTCCCATTGAATGACCCCGCGCATTGCGGCTAATTCCTGCTTTTTTAGTTTGCGTAAAAACTCATACAAAGCCGTTCGGATCACATCTTCGGGGGTATGGATATGGCTGAGTTGCATGGTTTCCTGTAGAATCTCATCATTTAATTCAATGGTTGCTTTCATGCTGTCAGTAACGGATTTAGTCATCAAAGATAAACAACCAACACAATTCATTTGCTGCACGTTCACAACCGCCCCAGCCGGTAATTCAAAATAGCTAAATTGGTGCCAATTTGCCCTTGCCAGCGTTGCGCCTGAACGGTCGTGATCGAAAAAATGACCCAAAGAATTGAAATAAGATTCCGCATCGCTAGGTTTTGTTTTTTTCCAGTACCTCGACCAGCACATAACGGGCACTGGAACCGTCGGCGGGTGGGTTTTTCACGTTTTCGCGCCGGACCCTGAGTTTGTACTCAAAACCGGCTGTATACTCGAACCCTTCGATTTGCTGGTAAAAATAGGCCCAGTTGGTGGCGTCTCCCTCTTTGATCAACAAGCATTTCTGCGGACCAACGCCCGTGCAGTCGACCTGGTGATCGGCCACCTGAAGGATGATGATTTCGGGTTTAATGTTCTCGTCGCAGGCCAGCAACAGCAAGGACAACCTGAGAAAGCAAATGTATACCAGGCGGTTCATACGGATAAAATCGGATGGATAAAGCTGCTCAAATGACCCGGTTTTTCCGGCAAACGTTGTAACCGACGAGTTTTTAGGCCGTTATTTTACCGGTTTTAGCAACTTCCGTTTAAAAAAGTCGGCGGTGGCCTGACCGACGGTCAGGGCGTTGGCGTGGCGCATCCAGTGGTGCGTATCGTCGGGAATGACCAGCGTTTCCATCGGCACTCCTTTCGCTTCCAGTCGACGAACGAGGTCGGTGCTCTGGCTGAAGCGGACATTGCGGTCGTCGTCGCCGTGGATGATCAAAACCGGCGAGGTCCAGGTGCCAACTGCCGAAACCGGCGAGGATTCCCAGGCCACTTTGGCGGCAGCCTCCGCATCCGGAATGGGCTCGGCCGGGTTGGAAGCGGGAGTTGTCCGACTGGTCAGGAAATTATGAACACCGTGAATGTCAACCCCGGCTGCAAACAGCTTCGAGTCGCGGGCCAGGGCCAGCGCTGTCAGGTAGCCTCCATACGAACCCCCGTAAACCCCGATCCGGCTGGCGTCGATCTGGGGCTGACGGGCGAGCCACTCGGCAGCCGCCCGGATGTCCTGGTATTCGGAAGCCCCGGTAGCACCACCCCCGGCCGGGTGCTGAAAGGCGTGGCCGTATCCAATGCCCAGCCGGTAGTTGACCGACAAAACCGCAAAACCGAGACTCGTCAGGTATTGATTATAAGCATAAGCATTCGAGTAATAATCCGAATAATTCCAGCCCAATTGCATCTGCCGCGACGGACCGCCGTGAACGTAAATGATGGCGGGGAGTCGATTGTCCGGTTTTTGTCCGGTGCTATTCGTGGGCTCGAAAAGCTGGGCGTGAACCGTCATGCCGTCGGGCGATTTGAAAACGACTTGCTTGGGAACCACGAGCTTAGGCGTCGGAAAATCGGCCGGAATCAGGTTTTGGGCCAACAGCTTGGGCGTTCCTTTCGGGAAGGGCATCACGGCGGGCAAGGGCGGGCGCTGGGCCGTGGCGCTCAGGCAGGCAACGGTCGAACCATCGCCCGTCAGCACCGGGGTCCATTCCAGCCCGTCGCCCGGTGTCAGTACTTCCATCGCGGCTTTGTCAACCGGAACCCGCACGACGTGCCGCCGGTCGATGTCAAGTTTGTCGGGGCCGGTATTGCCACTGAAAAGTAACCATTTCCGATCGGCGCTCAACTGAATGTGTTCGGCCATGAACGGCCCCGGTGTCAGCAGCAACGGCGAACCGCCCGAAGCAGGCATGGAATACAGATGGGGCCAGCCATCCTGATACGACAGAAAAACCAGGCGGTCGTTGGCGGCCCAGTGCAGATTAAAACCGCCGTGGGTTGTCGGAATCGAACCGGCCAGGGTTTTGGGAGCCTGCCAGACCGGAGCCGTTTTTCCCGACGCTAGATCGACCGTCCAGATGCTCCAGGGCTGGTGTTTGCGGGTCAGCAGCGAATCGGGCGCACCGCCCAGGCCGGTGGTGCGAACAAAAGCCAGTTTGGTGCCATCGGGCGACCAGCGCGGGGAGCGGTCGCGGGCGAACGAGGGAGCCAGCCATTGAATCGGGGTATTGGCATTGGTAAAAACACCGATAAACGCGTGGTCGCTCCGGTTGCAGACAAACGCCAGCCGCGCGCCGTCGGGCGACCATTGCAGTGAACCGGTTTCGCCCCGAACCGTAAACAGGTTTCGGGCCTGGGAGCCGTCCAGAGCCGCCGTCCAGACCTGATGGTTTTTGATGAAGACCACCTGATCGCTTTTCGGAGAAATCACCGGCTCATCGCCTTCCGACAGCAGTTTGGGCTCTCCGCCCGTGAACGGAACGCTCCAGATGCGCACGTTGAGGGGTTGGGCAGTCGCCGAGGTGTTGACCGGCAGGGCCTCGTCCCAATTGGAACCGTGATCGCCCCCGCGCACGTAAACGACCCAGTTACCATCGGCCGAAATCGACAGGCTCGTGATCTCCTGACCATCATCTTCGGTATAACTGGTGAGTTTTCGGGGGGTAAACGTCGGTCCTTCGGCGACATAGACATTTCGGCGTCCCTGTTCGTTAAACACCCAGGCAAGGCGGGAACCCTTTGCCGAAGCCGTCAATTCGGAGGGAAACGGGTAGCTGCGGACGGCTTCAAGCGTAAAGGATTGGGAATAGCCCGCCAGCGGACGGAGCAGGAAAAGCCCGATAAGGAGGCCTAAAAGCGTATATTTTTTCATAGGGATGTATTCACACGCCTAAAGCTACAAAATCCGGCTCAGAAAATATCGGAAGAAGGCAGCCGCGAATTGGTTCCGTTGCCTCACTATTGGATTGCCAATCACCGGTTTAGACCGGTTTCCCGGTTTTTGTGCCAGACAACAGCTATTGCTTATGACGATTGGTATTTGGAAAGACCCCGCTCGCTAAGTGGGGTCTTTTTACAAAAAATCTGCTGGCAAGAAAAAGAAAGACGGGCAAATGTCCGGAAATAAAATTCATGAGCCGCCGGTTTCGTCGTTCGGGGCATCGACGGGTTTCGATTCGGGCGATCCTTTCTGCCGCAGATAGATTGAGAGGACAACGATGGAAAACACCGACAGAAATTCGCTCTGCCAGTTTTGCATCGACTGAAACCAGAACTCATTGGTGCCCATAAATTGCCAGAAGGTTACCAGCTCACTTTTGCCTTTCAGAAGCTGCTCGGTATTGTATTCTTTCATGCCGCCGTAGGCGTGGAGAATAAAAGAAAGCAGGAAGAGCAGAAAGAACGCCAGACTGAGCGAATGGCTGTAGAGTTTGAGGATAAATCCTCCCCGACGAACCGGCCAGGGTGCGCCCGGTCGGTTTGGCGACGGTTCACGGTCTACTTCTTCCGGTTGGTCGGGATCTTTGGATTCGGAGGAGCCTTTCTGGTACAGAAAAACCGTAAAAAGCACATATAGCCCCATTTGCAGAAATTCGCTCTCCCAGTTTTCAAAAACCGACTCGATGCAGTGTCCGCTCGTTAAGTAAGCACCGAATGAGATGGGCGACCGGCCGTAATCTGTTAATTGATCATTGAAATCGTGCCAGCCGGTGTACAGATTACCCGCCAGGGTAAGCCCTGTCAGGACCAGAAGTATCAATGACAGGCCATTATCACGGAATTTGTTTTTCATACCGAAGCAATTGCCTCACCGGGAGACTAAGGATCAGCCGAGCTACTAACTCGTTTCATTACCGCATTGTTTATGTGACCTCCGACCGGATCGGTGTGGAGATGGGGCCTGCCGGTCGCAAACCATGGACGTTTTGTACCGATTTCCGTTCAGAGATTTTTCCGGAAATGCCAACGATTTTCGTTGAGTACTGGTCGTAAATACCCATCGGGCCTTTTCCTCACTTTTTGATTATTCATAAGGATTTAGTAACCCATTGGACTGTCTTCCGGGTTCTTCAAGCGGTCTTGCACCGATCAAGCAAGTACAATAAAACAAGTAGTTCTACTAAACTTTATGGAAAAACTCAACAACATTCCACAGCCATCAAAAGGACCGACGATCCCGGCAATTCCCTCGGTTGAACGGCGGATGTTTCTGCGCAGCCTGGGGCTCGCGTCGGCATCGGCCCTGGCCATTCTAAGCTCCTGTTCGCGGGAGGAATTGACCCCCCCCAAAGACGGTATTGGCCGTTCCGGTGCCCGGGTAGGAGCCAGTGTCCTGCCCGACGGTACGATCGATCTGGGTGAGGGCGATATTGCTATTTCCAACCTGGCCTATACGCTGGATCAACTGGAAGTTGCTTTTTACAGTACGGCGTACGAGAAATCGGTGGGCTGGGCCGAAGCCGATCGCAAGGTGCTGCGCGAGCTCCGGGATCACGAACTGGTCCACCGGGAGTTTTTCAAGGCGCTCCTGGGTCCGAATGCCATTCCGGAACTGGAGTTTGTCTTCAATGGGATCGACTTCAACAACCGCAACGCGGTATTCGATGCGGCTCAGAAGTTCGAAACCGTGGGCGTCGGGGCGTTCAACGGCTCGAGTAAATTCGTGATGGACCTGGAACTGATCAAGTTGGCCGGAAAACTGGTGTCGGTTGAAGCCCGGCATGCCACCCTGGCCCGGCACATGATTCTGCCCGAGTCGAAGTTTGCCATTGCACACGAACTGATCGATTCGAACGGCCTGGATGTGGCTTACTTCCCGCCGGAAGTGCTCATGAAAGCACAGCCGTACATTAAGCAGAAACTGACCATCTCCAAGTTACCAGCTCCCCTGTAAATCGAACGCTCTATGAACTTATTCAATCTATTTTCCGAAATCGAAAAAGTCGATCCACAGGCCGAAGAACGTTTTCTGTTCTCCCGTCGGAAACTCCTCAAAACGACGTCGGTAGCGGCTGCGGCCACGCCGGTTTTTGTCGCTTCGGTGTTGAACAAGGCCTATGCCGACAACAGCGAGATTGTCAGTGTGCTCAATTTCGCGTTGCTGCTGGAGCACCTGGAGGCCGAATTTTACGAAAAAGGCGTCATGTCGGGCCTGCCCTTCAATGATCGTCGCGGTTTGTTCGAGGAAATTGCCAAACATGAAAAGGAACACGTCGCGTTTCTGCATGCCGCCATTGGCTCGCTCGGGGGTACAGCGATCGGTAAGCCGATGTTCGATTTCACGGCGGGGGGCATGTTTCCGGACCCGTTTATGAACTACGACGTATTCCTGACGTTGTCACAGGCGTTTGAAGACCTGGGTGTCCGGGCTTACAAAGGGCAGGCTCCCAAACTGGCCAGCAACCGCGACATACTGCTGGCGGCCCTGAAAATCCATTCGGTGGAAGCCCGGCACGCGGCCGAAATCCGGCTGGTTCGCGGGCTGCGGGTGTGGGCGTCGGAGCAGGAAACTGGGGGCGTACCGGCCGCCGTCTACGCAGGCGAAAACAATATTTATCAACACGATGGTATTGACCTTATTTCGCTGACCGACAAGAAATTGCTTGAAATGATGGACGGAAGCCAGATGCCCGCCGAACGGATCGTCCGGGAATCGTTTGACGAGCCATTGACTAAAGAGCAGGTGTTGGCGATTGCCAGTCCATTTGTTAAATCATAAATCCGGAAGCTGCGAAATTTACTCATTTCCAGGCGAGTACATCAAAAAGCCCTTTCCAAACAGAAAGGGCTTTTTGATGTACTCGCCTGGGGTTAAATTCAGGACGCCAGCGAAAGCGGCTGACTTGACAAAAACCGGGGCCGCGAAACCTCGCTTTTCCGGACCGAAACCACAAGCCCTTTTTTGGATTCGGTCGTGATCCGGCGCATCAGCACCGGAATGTTCCGTAGCCGCTCGCGGGCTTTTAGCTCGCGCAGAAAACCCAGTCCGGCATCGGTAGACCGCGAGAGATCGATCACAATCAGTTCCGGAAGTGAGACCGTTGTCGGACGCAGGAGTTTTTCAAGCAATCGATTAGCCGAATCGTAAATCACGACCGGATAGGAGGCAAAATAGGTTTCCAGGCCCGGTACGACGAGCAGCCGGTGGTCGGTGGTTGGGCCAACGATGGCCAGGTAACCAGTCGATTTTTCAACAGAGGAAGACACGGTATTTATTCGTTCAGATTGAGTCAGTAGCGGCTTAACCGAACAGTCAAAGAATGGTTTTGTTTTTTTTAGAAACTCAGTAAAGAGTTATCGAACGGACCATTCCAGAACCCAACCGGCGGGTTTAATGTCCTGACCGAATATTTATGGCTGTCGGTAGGGTGTTATCCGTTGCAAAACACAGATCAATACTTGGGTAAACAATGGGGATCCGTCAGACACCTCATCAGCCGCCCCATTGGAAGAGTAATTCCTGAACCCGCTGGCGCGACAATTCCAGTGTCAACACCCGGTTTTCGTAGGATACCAGGAGGGATTGATAAAACTGAGCGGTACGATGTCGAACGGTAGTGGGTTTCTGACAGGAAAGCCGGTGCTGTTTGCGATTCAGTCGCTCTTTCAGTCGGTTGGTATAGGCAATTTGCTGGTCATAATAGTGCACCAATCGCCGGTTCCAATTGATGAAACGCTGTCTGTCCATAAGTTTATTTGGGAGGGGACTTTCCTGAAAGATTTTTTCCCATTGCTGCTGCAACTGATCAAAACGAATGCATAGAGAATGTTCGTTAAACATGTCTACCGGTATCTCGGTTCGAACTCTCTGAGCAATGAACTGAACCCGGTGCAGGTTCAACCCTTTGTTACGGTAGTC
The DNA here is from genome assembly GCF_049445795.1 of Larkinella sp. VNQ87. Lineage (NCBI taxonomy): Bacteria > Pseudomonadati > Bacteroidota > Cytophagia > Cytophagales > Spirosomataceae > Larkinella > Larkinella sp. VNQ87. The sequence continues at coordinate 368,935 of NZ_JBMSDT010000001.1, read as the reverse complement.
GGCAATCAGATCAATAGCCGCCAACTCGTCCGGAACAGATGCCATGAAATTATTCCATTCCAGGCCTTTCCATACGCCATCGATGATCAGAACCATAGCTGAGATACTGATTAATTCAATTACAGAAGAATTTAACCATCGGGTTTTAGTTCAGATTAACCGACTCTGAAGTAAAATGTAATTCAACGAAGCCAAAAGTGCGGGAACGGTCTACCTTATACGAAGTTGGGTATACACCGTTCCGTAAGTGGGCCTGGACTTGATAACCATTCCATTCATTAGGTAGTTAACCTATCGCGAAGCAATATGTCTGCTTTGACGGTTACCTATGGATACCTTGAATGATTCTCCCTTGACCTCGCTGGCAACCTACCTGGCTGCCCGGCGGGATACGTTGCTAAATAACTGGCGCACCGCCTGCGAACAGGATCCGACCTGTCACGCAGCTTCCAGCCTCAGTCGCGAGGAGTTCAACAACAAAGTGCCTTTTATGCTGAATGAGCTGGAAAATCAACTCCGGAAGCAACGCCTGACCGCAGAAATCGAACTGCTGGCCTCCGAACACGGGTTGCACCGCTGGCAAAAAGGCTACAGTCTGACGGAACTGCTGCGAGAAGTTCACCATTTAACCCAGGTTGTGCTTAGAGAGCTTCGGCAATTCTGGATGGAGAATCGTCCAGACGATCTTGAGGTGATGGTCGAATCCTACGAATGGGTGTCCTGGTTCAACCAGCTCAACACCAACGGCAGCGTCGAGCAATATGTCGAGTTGCAACGTCTGGCGGCTGGCGGTCGCGTGCAGACGTTGCAGGCGGCTCTCGACAAACTGAACGGACTCACCCGACAGCGGGGCGATTTGCTGCGTACGGCTTCGCACGACCTGCGGGGTAGTTTCGGCATCATTCAGGGGGCTGCTTCGTTCCTGAACTTGGTAGATGCACCCGAAGCTGAGCGTCGGCAAATGGTCGAAATGATCAACCGAAACCTCAAGACGGTTCGGCATCTGGTGCTTCAACTCATGGATCTTGCCCGGCTGGAGGCTGGGGAAGAGACGCTCAATATCAGAGAATTCAATGCCGGGCAATTGTTGTATGAACTGGTGGAAAGCTATCAGGGAGTGGCGAAAGAAGCGGGGCTATTGCTGAAAGCCGATGGCCCGGCCGAACTTCAGGTGGAGAGTGATCCGATACACATCCAGCGCATTGTCCAGAATCTGGTTCTGAACGCTCTGAAGCATACCGGTTCGGGCTGGGTGTCGGTTTCGTGGGCACCGGAAGGGGACGTCCGCTGGCTCATCAGCATCCAGGATTCCGGACCGGGGCTGGCACACCGCCCGGAGAGTATACTGCCCGAGGTACTAGGACCATCTTCTGAATCGACCTCGGCTTTTGGCATTCCCAATCCTGAAGAAGATGCCCGGGAAGCAGCTATCATCCGGAAGTCGAAAACCGCATCCGGTCCGGGCGAGGGCATTGGCCTGTCAATTGTCAAAGGACTGTGCGAATTGTTGCGGGCCAGCCTGGAAATCGAGTCGAAGGCAGAGGAGGGGACATTGTTCCGAATTCGGTTGGCCAGGCAATGGAAAAGGTAATGGCGTTTCTAAAAACGATCGCTGTTTGATAATACCTGTCGGGTGCCGTCTGCACCCTCATTGAACCCGAATGAACTGAACGCCCACCACCGGACGCCCATCGACCGTAACGCCCTGGATCACCACGCGCAGCGTCCGCACGACGTCCGAGATCGGAAACCCTAGCTGGCTATTCCCTTGGCCGTCGGTTTGCATCATGGGCTTCCAGTACAAGACGTCCCGGTCATCGACGGGACCAGCTATAGAGCTGGTCGATGCGTCCGCATCGTAGCGAGGCACGTAAAATTCACGCTGCACCGACGGGTAACCTACGAATTGTATCGGCCTCATTTCCGACTGGGCCTTGTTGCTTCCCTGCATCGAACGTTTGCTTCGGGTGTAAAAGGCAATCACACCATTGCCTCCCCGTGCCCCATACATACCGGCCGTCCCCGCACTTTTCAGCACTTCTACCCGTTCAATATCCCCAGCGTTGAACTGCATTAAAGCGTCTCCATACGGGTCCTGAATAGGTATACCATCGATCAAATACAAAGGCTGCATACCACTTTTAAAACTACCCACACCCCGTACAAAGACCTTGTAGCTACGCGCTTGCGCGGCTCCTTCCCGGGTAACCGTCACGCCCGGCAATCGTCCATGAATTATTTCGTAGAGATTCGGATAAGTGGGCATTTTGTCATCGATTACCAAAACCGCATCAGCCTGGTTATGCAAACTACGCCGTTGAATATCCTCGGGCCTTTCCTCGGTTTTCCGCGCCCGAACCGTGACTTCTTCCAGCACTTTCGCCGATTTATCGCGGTACAAATCGGCGTTTGCTTCCTGCCGAATCCGGACCGCTTCCAGTTGAGTACGCCATGCCGACCAGTTGGGCGCACTCGGTAATGGACTTGCTTCCCATCGCTGGCCGGGCTTTTCCTGAACCAGAAAGGCTTCTTTGGGAGAAATAAGCCTTTTCCTGCGATCAGCGAGTTGGACCATCAATTGCGTGGTGTCGGCAAGGTCCAGCCCCGCCAACCGAAACCGCCCCTGTTCGTCGGCGTCGGCTGATTTTACAAGCAATTGCCCGGTGACTGTCGAAGCTACGGTAATCTGTGCGCCGGGTATGGGTTGATTTTTTGCAGTCAAAATGCGGCCCTTAAGCGATATTCCGCCCAGCGAATCCGTTTCGGGCGTGCCACGGACCCGTCGCCAGCCCTGGGTCAGCAACAGGTCGTCCAGCGCCCGCCGGGTTTCGGCCGAACGATGCACGACATAGTAGTTGGGGTTTTCGATCCGGCCCCGCAGCTCGCCCGTTAACAACAGGTGGGTTAGGATGGTCGCATCGGTGGAATCCTCCGGTACTTTGCCCGCATCGGTTATCGACGCCGATAAAGCCGCCACAGTCGGTGATCCGTTATCGGTCAGCTTAACGCTCAGACTAACCAACTCGCGGGGTTGATACCGGTTTTTATTCAAACCCATCCGCACCTGTACCGGTGCGATGAATTCGGGCACAGCGACCAATCGCTCGGCTTGTGGCCGGGCGAGAGCATCGAAAAGGGTAATTTGCGCCAGACCCGGCAACCAGCTCAGCATGGGCAGGCTCACCTCCGCCATCCCATTTTGCAGGAGAATTTTTCGCCCTTCGACCACCCGACCGCGTTGCTGAACCAGGATATACGCCGAGTCGATACCGGCCTGGTTCGTGCTCCTAATGGTCAATGCCAGCCGGGTGGTATCGCTGATCGCATCGGCCGAAAGTAAGACTCCATCCGAATCGGGTTTGGGCAGCGGGATGCGTTGCGGCTGGTTGGTAGGCGATACCTCGGCGTAGTAGGTCCGCTGTGTCTTTGGCTCCAGCGATACGCTGGTCATCCCGTACTGATTCGTCTTAAAACGAGCGACTTCGGTGCCTAAATCATCCATGATTCGACCCGCGATGGGCAGACCCTGAGCATTGGGCTGGACAATTTTTACACCAAGACGGGCGGGTAATCCCGCAATCCAGCGACCTCCTTCCGGCAGGATCTGAACGTCCAACGGTTGAGAAACCGAATCACTACTTTCGGATGAGCCATTATTCCGAACCAGATTATAAATCGCCAACGACCGCTCAAAAGCCGGGCCTCGCTGGGCATCATCTTCATCGGTATAGGCGCGTAGCCGATAGGTTCCCGTCGTGAGCGTATCCGACAGGCGGAAATGACCCTGGCCACGTCCGTCCACGATCCGGACCCACTGGTGTTGCACACGTTTTCCTGTGGGGGTAAGCAGATCAACCTGTAGGGCGGTTTCGCCACCGGCTCGCTGGTGACTAGCCGCGTCGAGCAAGTATGTACTCATCCAGAGCCGATCGCCGGTGGCGTAAAAGGGTTTATCGATGTGCACAAATACGGTGGGAGCCAGCAACCTGAATCGCTCGTTGAAAGCCGCCGTGATTTGCCCCAGGCAGGTGTCAGGTGGCGCGAGTTTTCCCTGGGTAGCCAACGGACTGTTTGGAAGGGACTCTGGCTCATTCCCGTCGGGTTGCCAGTCGGCGGGTAACATCGTCGAGAGCCGGTCATTCCCCATTGAACCTTTCGCTTCCATCCCCTCCGGCATCGTAATCACCCCATTGACGGTCATTTGCAGTTGACCGCCAGGTAGTTTCATTTCCGTATAGGCATAATGAGCGTCGGGATAGGGCGAGAAATTGGAGGACGCATGTTTATAGAAAATGATCAGTTTCAGGGGCGAAACCAATCGGCGTTCGGTGGATAACCGACCGGGTTGAATGAGGGTGGAAGCCTTAACGGGAACCAGTCGCTTGAAATCGCTGACCGCAGCGGCCAGTGTAATGATCCGCCGTTCGGGGGGGATCGGTCTGGTGACATCTTCCTGATAAACCAGAAAACCGGCCTGCTCGAACGTGTTGTCAATCAGGCTGGTCATCAGGTGTCGGATGGACCCCTGGTAGGCAATCAGCCGGTTCCGCCGAAACCGGTTGGCCTGGCGTTCATTCTCAGGTTTTAGTTCTTCGAACCGGGCCGTACCGGCCGAAAAAACATTTCCTGAAGGCGTGGCATTGAAATGTTGCAATGCATACGTCAGTCGATAACCCAGGGCCTGATTATCAATAATCAAGGGTTCGTTGGCTGTTGCATACAGATGCCCTTTTTGTTCTTTAAACTGGAGCACTTCGCTGTTTACCAGCAGGCACTGTCCGCCAAACGGCTCACCGAGGAGTTGCTTTTTAAACTGCCGCAGGTGCCGCTCCCAGCCCTTCGGATTGCCCCGCACGGTGACGGCATCCAACAGGTGGACGCTGGGTTCCAGCCGAAAATTGGCTTTTTGCGGAGACACATTTTCAAACCGGATTTTTTGCGCAATAGACTGGTAACCAACAAAGGAAACGGCTATTTCGACCGTCCCCAGTGGCAGCCCTGCCAGTGTATAATACCCTTTTTCATCGGTGGTCGCCCCCCGCATTGAGCCATTGACGTAGACGTTGGCAAAAGGCAGGGGTTTTCCGGTCGCTGCATCCGTCACGTAACCCGTCAGGATGGCTGTTGTTTGTCCATGGGCCAACCAGGTCAATCCCAGAACCAGAATGAGAAGGGCAGTAATCCAGCGAGTGAAGAACGAAGAACGCATGATTAGGACAATATTCTTCAAAAAGAACGCCACGAAGAATTTATACTAACACAAGGGTATGGAATCATGAGCGAAGTTGACCACCCCATTGCCCGGATGGCATTCTTTGATACTTACCAAACGCTGGGGGTTGCCACTGAAAGAATGGGCATTACGCCGGAAGGATGGGTTGCTATCGTTATGTTTCAACAACATACTTGCCCCAACTGCGTCTCTACAAACGTAGTGAAAAATGGGTCGACCTACTAGGGCGTGTTGACAATTTGGGCCAAGATCAGTTCGATGCCCAGCTTCCGGCATTGAATGCCCTGCAATTCGTAAATCAACGGAAGCCCTTCCATCATTCTTTCAAAGGGTTGGTTACCTTACCAGTAGAATATTGCCTTTTTTCTTATAAGTCAATTCTATTGGGCTATTCCAACGACAGTAACTTAATACGTATGTATATAAGCCTTGTGGACAGGCAATGGTTCGGGACGTGCCATCCCAAGATTGCTCACTTACATTGGAATGAAAAACAACTTCTCCCCAACGGTTAAAGATCGTTAATTCAGTTGCCAGGCTATCTTCACTGAATAATTGAAGATAGTCATTGATACCATCAGCGTTTGGTGAAAACACATCCGGTACATAAATCTGAGGAGGGCATAGGTCTACCTCAAAAACATGGTTGATGGTGCAGGTCGCAGAACTTGCTACTTGAACGGTATAGCTACCAGGTTGCGAAACCTCTACATTGGCTGTCGTTTCACCAGAGTGAAACCAGCGATAGGTAGAATTTAAATCCTGCGTTTTAACCTCCAGGTGTGTCTTGCCATTTTTAAGACAGGGTGAAGGGGTTGCCACTAAGTTAGGCAAAGGTCTCACATCGATATAGATACTATCCTGAACGGGAAGCCCGCATGCATTCTGATACGAAACAGTAAATAGCTGGCTAGTACCCAGTGTGACGGTCGGGCTTCGAATAGTAGCGTTATCCAGAAGTGTGCCAGGAGTCCATGTGTAAACGCCATCCCGTGACTGGTGAGCACTGAGCTGAACTCGTTCAAAGGGGCAGGTGGTCCATGAGCGAGTCATGGATTGCAAACAAACTGTTTGTCGGCTCACATTCATTCCAGGGCCAGTTGACCCGGTTATTCCCCACCAGACCGTTGAAGAGTCGCTAAATACATCCTTTATTAAATCAACCTTCAACGAAATCCTTAGTAGGCAATCAAGAAAAATCTCCAATTGGTTTGTTCGAGCCTTCCAATTGATATGAACCAAGTGATCTTTGCCATCTTTTAAGGATGTATTAGAAGGTAAGGCCGGGACTGGTCCCGTCAGATTCAAACTCGAAGCGTTATCTATGTTACCATCTTTATTAACGGCTATGTGGTCAAAGGAGGTATTACCTGTATCAAATTCAACACCTATAGATGGGGATATTCCCATATAACCCAGTTGGTTATCAAAGCCACCAAGTGCGTCAGATCGCTGGGCTTGTAATACAAAAACAAGACCATCACCTCCCTCTTGTTGATTCCCCAAATTGAATGTAAATTCCCAACTAGCTGATTGAGAGAGATCGATTTGATACTGACTCCAAATTGCGCCTGCCTGATTGGGAATGTTATCTGTAATCTGATAACAGCCTGGAGTGCCTGCCTGCACGGTGCTTCCTACAAGTTGAAACTGCCCCAACAATCTGTGCGAAATGAAAAAAGTAAGCCCCAGTAAAAGCCCTAGCCACCGCATGTTCCAGCCTGATATACACCTGTCACTGTCGAATTAACAGACAAAAGGGTGCTTTATTGCTGGTTATTATAATTGTGTTAGTTGTTCTTTAATTAGTGCATTGTTTTCTGTGAGGAGGAATAATACCGGTGCAGTAATTACATGACCCGGTTTGGGCGAATCCTCGACTCCTGTAGATTTTTTTGATCAGGGAAGGAGTTCAAACAATAACGTGACCGCACCCCCCAATTCAATCTGGTCGCCGTGCTGAAGCGGGTAGGTCATGCCGGCAATGTCGGCCCGGTCCACGGTTTCGTCGGGGTGAAAAATCTTCGTTTTGTTGCCGCTGGCCGGAAGCCCGCCCGGATCGACCAAAAGCGTGTAGTTCTGTTGCCCCGGATTGTACCGGATCGTTGCATGAGCCCGGCTGACGGCCCCGTTTCCGGCTCCTTTCTGCGGGTCAAAACCGGGGGCGTCGTCGTCCAGAACCACAATATCATTGATCCGCACCCGGCCCGAAGCCGTCTGGGTCGTCGGCCCGCGCCCGATGGTAAAAAGCGTCTTTTGTGCCGGATCAAGAAGGTATTCGGCCTGCTCGGTCTGGCCAACCAACGTCCGGACGCTGGCCTGGCGAACCGGCCCGTCCGAGCGGTTGGTATCCTGCACGGCCAGGCCCAGGTTGCCTTCTCGGTAGGAGCAGGGAGGTAATTCATCGCGAAAAAAGTCGACTTCAAACCGCCAGTCTTTTGGCAATGAAATGTAGTTGTCGGCCAACTGACGGTTCAGTTCGTCCCGGAACTTGCCGGGCTGGCTGGCCCACAGAGCCACGCGGTAGACCTGCTCTTCTTCGGCATCCCGGCACTGCACCAACAACCGGACGCCCATCGGCGCGGTATCCGGTTCGTTCTGGTACGCCCGCAGTTTCTCGACCACAAACCCGATCACCTGATTCCGTCGCTGGGCTGCGGGGGGCGGTCCGGCTGGTTTCGGTTTGGGGGGAATGGGGGTGACCTCGTTTTCAACCGGAAGATGGGTCGACGGCGACGAAGGCGTTGACCCGAAGCCGAAGGCATTTTTTAGCGTTTCCAGAAAGCCCATAATTGGGTTGCGGTTTTAAATTAAAAACTACCTAAATACCCCCGTTTTTGCAAAATAGGGGCTACCACGGTATTCGCCAACCGGACGGCATCGGCCGACGAATCGCCCAACTCGATCCGCACGCAAACGACCGTGTGCGAACGTCCCTTGGGCGTGGGGGCAAAAAACACGTACCAGCCATCGTTCACCCGTTCACCCAGCACCATGCGTTCGGGAGTGCCGGTTTTTCCCGCCACCCGAACCGCGCTGATTTTGGCGTTGCCCCCCGCCGGATTTGACTGCCGGATCATGAAGTCCGTCAACTGTTCTGCGTACTCTGGTCTGCCGATCGCCTGCCCCGCCGGGATGGGCTGCGGTTTTCCGGCCCGGTTCAACACGTAGCGCGAGGGTTGCAACACGCCCCCGTTGGCAATGGCCGACGCCATACGGGCCATCGACGCCGGGGTAGAAGTTAGTTGGCCCTGCCCCCAGGCCAGTCCCGAAAACTCGCCCCGGTAGCGCCGGGGATACCGGTTACTCAGGTACAACTTCCGGCGCACCACAAACGACGAGTCGCGCCAGTGTTGACGAATCTGCGTTTGTTCGGCTTCCGTATGCGTATCGGTGTACGAATAACCGCCAATTAAATCGACGTTCATGCCGGTTTTCAGGTACAGGTCCGCCAGTTGGTTGTCCAGGGCGTTGTCGTTGGCCAGCCGGATAAAGTACACGTTGCTCGACCGAACGATGGCTTTCTGCATATCCACCGATTCCCCGCAGGGCTCCGACTCGTAGGTGCCCCGGCGGATGATCTCCTGACACGAAACCGGGTAGCTAACCGCCGAAGCCGATGCGCCCAGTTTGTTAAAGGCGGCCATCGCGGTCAGAATTTTGGCCGTCGAACCCGGCGCGGTCGGGTAGGTCATGCCCAAATCCCGCTCTGTGACGCGGTAAGGGAGCTTCATCCGGTCGCGATCGGCTAGCAACATCGGCTCGGGGGTTTTCAGGTTCGGCAGCGGGTGCAGGGCCGAAGCCAGCACGTCGCCCGAAGCCGCGTCGAGCACCACCACCGACAGCCGGTAGTCGCGGTAGTCGGACGTGGCCAGCGCTTTTTGCAAGGCCACCTGCAATTCGGCGTTCAGGCTCAGGTGCAGATCCCGGTTTTGGGCCTTGCGCCGTTCAACCTCGCGGCTGTCGATCCCGGCCCGCAGCGCGGGAGCCAGTTCACTGTAATCATAAACCGTCAACGTCCGGCTTTGTTGCACCGAAGGGCTGAAGCGGTCGGCGCGGTAATCGGTTGTGACCAGGTTCGTTTTGCGGGGTCGGCTGTTAAACCCGCGTAGTTCGCTGAAGTGGGTGGCTTCGGCAAAATAACCGTTGCTTTGTCCCCAAAACAGTTGCGTATTCAGATCACCGACCCAAAAGAACAGGTGTTCGCCGAACGGATAATAGCGCCGTAACCGCTTCTGGGTGAGTTTGTTCAGGGCGTCGGCGTCGAGACCGGTTTTTCGCAGACGGTTGGCCTGTTTCGTCACCACGTCCGGCGAACTGCTCGCCAGCACCAGTCCGTTGCGGTCGTACAGCGTGCCCGAAGCCAGTTCGCGGGTCAGCCGTTCAATGCGTGGATTGTAACTGTACACCGGATCGCCGGTGCGCGTCACGACCCGCACCGGCCGCACGATGTACTCATTGCCCCGCCAGCCAATCACCGGCAACAAACGGCCGATCAGCACCAGCACGCCAATCAGAAAACCGGCGATTCCGGCCATTAAAACCGCATCGTAGTGTTTTTCGAGGTATTGCCGCTGGCTGAGTTGGCCGGGTCGGTGCGCCACGCTGAAAACCGCCCCCAGGGCCGTCAGGTTGAAAATGAGCGATATTTTCCCATAACTCAAAAACGGTACGCTGATGCCCGTGAGCGGCAGCAGACCAATGGAACCGCCCGCAATGATCAGAAACTGCACCCCGGTGGCGATGGCAATGCCGGCCACCAGAAAAAAGCTGAACGGCTGACCCGCGCGCCGGGCTTGCAGGAAAATCCGGTGTAGCAGAATGCCGAACAGCAGAAAAACCGCCACCAGTCCCATACCGCCCAGTTCTTCGCCGATACTCGGCAAAATCATGTCGGTATGGGCGGCTGGCATGGCGGCCGCAAACCCCTTTCCCAGTCCCTGACCGGTCCAGCCGCCGGACGACAAGGCCCAGAAGGCGTGGGCCAGGTGGTCGCCCCCGTAGACATCGTTGTTCCAGGGACTGAGCCACATCGCTTTCCGGTCGGCCAGGCGGCTTCCCACGTAAGGCAATAAATCCCCGAAGGAAAACATCGCCAGCACGAGCAGCAGCAAAACCGGCGCTTCGGTAAACAAAGCGGCCCAGCCCAGCCCCGTCGTCGAGCGGGCGTCGCCCCGCCAGAACAGGTAACCGATCAGAGCGCCAAAACTGAGGAGGAGTGCCAGCCAGCCGGGCAATAGCCACAACGCCACGCTGTAGCCGATACCCGTGGCTAAGGTCAGCGCCAGATTGCCCCGGGCGATGCTGTAAAACAGTAAAAACGTGAAGCAAACGACCAGCGCCGGGCCCATGTCGCCCAGCAGAAGGTACAGCAGCATGATCAAACCAGCCCCCGCCAGCGCGCCGAAACTGACCGAAAACCGCCAGCGCAAATCGGGTAGTTCGCGGATGGATTGCTCGTTGGCCGCAAAAAAACCGGCAAAAAACAGCAGCAGCAGGTATTTCGTGATTTCGCTCGGCTGAAACGTCAGGCCCGGCAGCGATAGGTTGACCCGGACGCCACTGCCTTCCGGCCCCGTTCCGACGAGCAGCGTCAGCACGGCCAGCCCGATGGCAATCACCAGCCAGGTCCAGCCCACCAGCCGGACCGACGACCGGTTTCGGAAGGTCACCAGCCCGTCGAACCGCCAGTCGGCGTAAAACCGGCCAATGTTCAATTGCGACAACACCGTCAGGCCCAGCAGGCCCAGGGCGACGCCCTGCAACGTCTGCCAGGCGTAAAGGGTGTCCTGCAACGGGTCCTGAATCGCCAGCAGCGTTAGCGTGGAAATACCGGTGAGCAGCATGACGATGGGGAGCAATAGCGCGTCGGGCTGAAACCGGCGGAGCGTCCAGAAGCCCTGCACCAGCCAGAACGCCAGCAAAAACAAGACCGCGATGGCCCAGAACTGAACCATGAAGGCGGTGGGCGTCCGGACGACGAAGGCCTGATCGGCTTTCAAAGCCCCGTAAGCAACCGAGCCGATGAGCCGGAGCTGGTGCGGGCGGGTGGCAAACGAATACGACTGATCGCTTGATAACCGGCTCGTACCGCGTCGGCTGCCGAACTCAAAACCGGGTTTCAGCGGCACCACACTGTAGGCGGAATCAGTTTTCAGGCCCGTGAAGGCAAATTGCCCGTCGGCATCGGTGCGGGTATAAAAATACCGATCCGGTAGGGTGTCGGGCTGGGCGGTGGGCGGATGGCGTTTGAGTTGCACCAGCACGCCCGCGATCGGTTGCTCGTCCTGCGTAACCCGGCCCGTGATGGAGCGGTTTCCGCTGCCGACTGTCAACGTGGGCATGTAAGGTTTGGGACGGGTTAGTTCGCGGACGTACAGCGCCGAGTCGAAACCCATCTGCTGACGGGACAATTGCAGCCGGTTTTGAAAGTCCGCACCACCAACGGGGCTCCGCCAGGCCAGCGGAGCCCGGACCGAAAACGCCCGCTTGTTGATCGCTCCGAGGTTTTCCGGTGACCCTTCTTTGACCAGTTTGACGGCCAGTGAATCGGCCACCAGCGCCCGGTCTTTGGCGTCGGTGTAGTAATTGCCGCTGTTAAGAAGCCGCTGGATCACAGCCGGTTTTAACCCCGCTGTCAGCGTTAAAGCCCGTCCATCCGCGAGTGACTGCCCGACCTGGTTTAACGTGGGCAACAGGTTGATGAACAGCCGGGTAAACAGCAGCAGCAGTAGGAGCGTTGCTCCCAGCAAGTACAAACGTCCGGACGGGCCAGGAAGGGGTTTCATGCGTTGGGGAATGAGGGCGTTTACGATTTTACGGTTTTCAGTATACAGTTTTCAGCTTTTCCGTTGTCACTCGCCACAGGCGAGTGACAACGGAGCGATAACGGAAAAACGCAGCGCAACTGTAAACCGTATACCGAAAACCGTAAACAATCAATTGGTTGAATCCGGGCTGGTTCGGATGGAATCCGGAACCACCGGTGGCGGATTCCGATTTGTTGAATCGGTTGCTGCGCTGGATTCCGTGTCGGTTTTGGTGGAGTCCGTCGGGGTTTCTTCTACCGAAAAATCCTCCGATGAAGCTGCTGTATCTGCCTCCATCGGTTCGGCGTTCAACGAATCGGTGACTATGCTGGTGGAATCCGACGCAGTTTCAAAACCGCTGCTGGTCGGTTGGCTCCGGTAAAAAACGAAAAAGCCAATCAGGATCGCCACCACAATTACGCCCAGCGTCACCCAGGTCCAGTTCATGCCCGAAACGGGTTCTTCATCGTACTCAGGAATGGGGGCCTCCGATGGGGTGGGCGGAGCCAGGGGCGCCGGAGCTGCCAGGGTTCGTTTCGGGATCGGGGCTGGACGATCGGCTGCTGGGTGGTTAACCTTCCATTGTTCCACATTGGCCTGCCCCAGAAGAACCCGTAACTCGTTGACTTCGCTCAGGCGCTGGGCAGGATCTTTGGTAAGCAGCCAGCTAATCAGAGCTTCCAGACTGGGCGGTAGCGGCTGTTCCGGCGGCAACAGCGTCGGCGGATCGGTTTTCATCACCTGACTCATGAAGGAAGCAATCCCGGCGCTATCGGCTAATGAAAAAGGAACCCGACCGGCGATGCACTCGTACAGCACGACGCCCAGCGAATAATAATCCGTCGCCACATCGACCCCACGCGGGTTGTCGAACTGTTCCGGAGAGGCATATTCGTAGGTCATCAGCGACTGGCCCGTCATGGTCTGCGACTGTTCGCGCAAGCGGGCGACGCCGAAATCCGTCAGCAGAAAATGGTATTCGCCACTGGGCAGCAACCGGTACAGAATGTTTTCCGGCTTGATGTCCCGGTGGATAATCCCGCGCGGGTGAATAGCCTTGAAGGCCTCGGCCATTTGCAGCCCCAGTCGAATGGTGGCCGACGTATCAAGCTGTTGCTGCGTCGTTAAGAGCGTACGAAGACTGCCTCCTTCGATCCACTCCATGACAATAAAAGGCATGGCCAGATCCAGTGCTACTTCCCGAACCCGGACCACGTTCGGGTGCCGGATGTCGGTCATCAGTTGCGATTCGAGCCGGAACCGCCGGAGCGTTTCAGCATCGGTATTGAGGGCAAAATGCTTGATGGCGACCAGATCGCCCGTCGCCAGGTGTCGTGCTTTCAGGACCCGGGCGTTCGAGCGGCCGATTTCGCCGATGATCTCATAACCAGGAAAATGCGTATTGATGCTTTCGGTTGGCATCCGTTCAGTCGTTTAACGAGTCAGTGGGGACCACGCGGATCAGGGAATCCAACTCTTTGGGAAAATCGTACTTCAGAACTTTGCAGGAAACTCGGGTGCCCCGCTCGCTGTTCGGCGCCTTCTTGCTGCGGGACGAATTGGGTTCTACGTTGTTGAAAAACACCTTTTCGGTTTTGAATAACCCGCCATTGTCTTTGAAATAACTCACCTGAACCGCCACGGAAGGAAATTTCAGGTCGCTTGGGTTGGTCAGTTCTACCTGAATGTTTTTGATGCCACCCAGAAACCCTACCTGAAAGTCGATCACTTCGGCGCTCAGGGATTTTCCGGCGGCCAGTGCTTGCTGCCGCAGTTGCTCCCGCCGTTGAGCTTCTTCAGCTTGCCGCTGCAACGAGTCTTCATCTTCCGAAGCAGATTCTTCATTCGCTTGCTGGTCATCCACGGCCTGCCCGCTGATTTGTCCGGTGGTGGTATCGGTAGGACTCGGTTGCTGAAACAATGGTTTGGCTCCCGGTTTTTGGAAAACGTAATACAGTCCAGCGCCACCAAGTAGCAGAGCCAGGACCAGAACTGCCCACTTTAAGGGATTTCCTGCCGGTTTTTGGGCGGATGAAGAAGACGGTTTTGGTGAATCCGAAATCGGTTCGGGAAGCCGGTCGGTGGGCTGGGCGGTTTGGGACGCGGTCGGTACCTGAACCACCGGCGACGGTGCCGTTGGCTTGCCACCGGTTCGGCTGGCTTTTAAGTAGTTCAGTTCGGCTTGTTTTAATTGCCACGTCAATTCGTCGGGATCGCTGAGTCGATCGGTGGCTTTTTTTTGCAACAACGCCTTCAGCAGATCGACAAATGGACCGAGCAACGAATCCTGACTAGACACGGTAAGGGCGGGTGGGGGATCATTCAGGACTTTGTTCATGAAGGTGACAATGCCCGCGTGGTCGGCCAGCGCAAACGGGACGCTTCCATGCAGGCATTCGTACAGCACCACGCCCAGCGAATAATAATCCGTTGCGGTGGTCAGTCCTTTCGGGTCGTTGAACTGTTCGGGCGACGCGTATTCGTAGGTCATCAGCGACTGCCCCGTGAGCGTAGTCGACTGCTCGTGCAAGCGGGCAACACCGAAGTCGGTCAGCAGAAAGTGCAGTTCCCCGCTGGGTAACGGACGAAACAGAATGTTTTCCGGTTTGATGTCGCGGTGAATGATGCCCTGGGCATGAATGGCCCGGAATGCCTCGGCCATTTGCAGTCCCAGCCGGATGGTAGTCGGAATCGAGATGCGGTTTTGGCTCGTTATCAGTTGCTTAACGCTTCCGCCCTCGATGAGTTCCATGACGATGTACGGAAGCTCGGCCTCCAGTTGCACTTCGCGAACCTTGACGATGTTGGGGTGGGCGATGCTGGTCATGATGGCCGATTCCCGCTGAAACCGCCGGAGCGTTTCGTCGTCGGTATTGAGCGCAAAGTGCTTGATCGCCACCAGATCGCCCGTAGCCAGGTGACGCGCTTTGAGGATGCGGGCGTTGCTACGCCCCAGTTCGCTCAGTACTTCGTAGCCGGGAAATCGGGTATCAAATCGAATGGTAGCCATCAGGGACGAGTGGGTTGGGGCGTTTCAGGCCGGTTTTGTACCGAAACCTCAAAAAGAACATTGCGAAACGTGTCCTGCCGAACCACGGCTTGGATGGGCTGGTCCACGTCACGAAAATACACATTTGAAAGTTGAATCGGCGTGGTCGGGCGGGTTTCAATGCCGATTTTAAAACCGCTGATCAGCAGGTTCTCCAGGTGTACCGGACCCGAACGGGTGATTTTCAGGGCGACGGAAGCCTGTGCGGTGTCGGCAGGAAGCAATACCGTCAGGCCAGGTCCGCCCACAATGCGCAGCAATGAATCGGTCAACAACAGCGGTTTGTCCAGCCGGAAGGTGTCGGCGGGCAGCGCGAGTTGCCGCGTTGGGGTTCCGTAAGCGAGTCGCAGCAGCGAATCCAGCCGGGAGGTTTGGATAGGAACAACCTGACCGGCCGTTCCCGTGGTCAACTCGTCAAGACTTTCCTCGTTCTGCAGGCTGGCGGGTTGATACTGGTACCACACCAATCCACCGATTGCCGCCAGGAATAGCAGGCCGAGTAGTACCCAAATACCGTTTGAACCGGATTTGCGCAGTTGCGTCGAGTTGGCGGTTTTTTCCGGAGAAACCGGCGGTTCGGCCGGAACCTGGCTCGCAACGATTTTTGGGGCCGTTCGACTCTGCGCGTTCGCCGGTTTGGAATGGTTTTTCGCCAGCACCACCGTAATGTTATCGTTGCCGCCCTGCTGATTGGCCAGTCGGATCAGTTCGGTCGCCTGGGCTTCGAGCGAGAGCTTTTGGTTGAAAACCGCTGTGATTTGGGCTTGCGTAATCATATCGGTCAGGCCATCGCTGCAAAGCAGGAGTTGGTCGCCGGGTTCGAAACCGGTTTCGCCCGACTCCAGAAAATCCGGATCATCGACCCGGTGGGTCAGTGAGCCGAGGTCGCGCAGAATCTCGTTCCGGCGCGGGTGCTGCATGGCTTCGGCTTCGGTCAGCTCGTTGGCATCTTCCCGAATGCCGACGAGTGAGTGGTCGTGGGTCAGTTTTTCGAGCGCTCCCTGCCGAAACCGGTACAGGCGCGTATCGCCCACATGGACATAGTATGCTCTATTAGCCTGAGCGTCGGCCACCACGGCGGTCAGAACACACGCCATCTGGCCCAGTTGCGGGTTTTGCTGCCGCTGGGTGTTGATCTGGTTGTTGGCAAACACCACCGCTTCACGCAGCATCGACAGCGGATCACCGGTGGGCGTCGCCATATACTGTTCGATGGACTCCTTCGCAATGGCAGCCGCCCGGTCGCCCCCGGCATACCCGCCAACGCCGTCGATGGCAGCCAGCAGGGCGCAGGTTTCTGACCAGATCGGAGCGCTGATAAACGTATCCTGGTTGTCTTTGCGACGTTGACCCACGTCGGTTTTTCCGGCTATTAACATCGAATTCATTCGGATAGGGAACGGAGAACAGGGTATTAAAAACCGCTTGGAAATTCAACCCGAAAAACCGGCGGTTGTTTCCTCAACGGGGTAAATCCCGAAAATGGCTGATGACGAGAAAACCCACAAACAGCAGTAACAGGATGACTAGCAGGGCGTCGAACATCGGCTTAGGGAATGCGTTGAAAATGTAACGTAACCATGCTGTTCAGCAAAATCTGGGCTTTGTCGGGCAAGTTAAACCACTGCGGACTGGCGGGTTCGCTGCGCGGAATAAGCTGCTCGTTGACCCGTGTTTCGTTGCGGCTGAACGAGGTGATCTGAAACGACTGGGTGTCGTCGTTGAAACGAATCCGGGCGTGCGGGTTAGATACATAGGCGGATTCGACCAGCAGGTAGTTCGGGAAATGCTGGTTGTCGGTTTCCTTGCGGGCCACCACGATCTCGCGGTCACGCATTGTGTAAACGTCTTCTTTGTTGAGCTCGGCCATGTAGTACTCAATCCGGGCCAGACCGGAGCCGGGGTTTCGGAGTGGTGCCGGAGCGTTGCGGGTGGCGTTGTCCGGAACGGTCGGCGGCTGCCGGGCGGTTTTGGCAGTTGTGTCAAAGCTAAACTTGACGACAAACGCGCCCGGTTCGCGGAAATCGATGTGTTGAAAGGTATGCGGGTCAATATCGACTTTTTCGTAGCGGTTTGTCTGCTTCACCCGGCGTGTCACGCGCAGGCTGTCGACCGACGGAGCCGGTGAATTGCCCGGCAGAATGCCCGTCAGGGCACCCACCACTTTCAGATCCCCCGGCGTGATGGCTTCCCCTCCAAACTCCCGGCCACCGCCGAATTTGAAAAACCAGCTTGCCGCTACCGGTGCGATGCGCTCATAGTGTGATTTCTGCGCTTGAATGATCGCCGTGAAAGCATTCACTGCTTCATTCACGATGACCGGAAAGGCGTTTTGGCGTTCCTCGTAAGTCTCCGGGTGGAGAATGATCAAAAAGTGGGCGTTGAACAGCAGACTGCTGCCGACGGATTCCCGCTGGATGGAATCTTCGAACGAAGCGACCAACTCGTTTAAGATCCGGGTGTTGCTGACGGTGGTTTTCGGCGGGTTCTGGGCCTGACTGGAAGGTACTAAGAGACTGCCTAGTTTGCCAAGCCAGCCGGAGGGTTGATCTGCCATCTGAGCGCGCTATTGGGGGTGGTTCTGCCTACTGTAACGATTAAAAACCGCAATTTCGTTTGACGACGGAAAACTTGTTCGATGAGGAAGCACGGAAAACAGCAAGTCCGCCAACTTCACGCGTCGGCGGACTTGGATAACAAGCAAGAAAAGTTTGTTAATCAGCTGACTATCAGTATTAGAGATTTATGACTATTCTTGTCGGCGGATGTAGTCTAACTGCTGTGCCCGCCTTTTGAGCCGCTCGAATTACCGCCCCCGCTCTTGCTGCTTTTGCTGCTGTTGGTTTTGGACGTACCCCGGCGTCCGCCCGTCGAACCGTGTTGCGGACCGTTGCTTTGTTTGTCACCGGCGGCTCCTCCTCCGAGCATTTCTTCATACTCCTTCAAATCCTTGTCTGCCATAACCGTGGTGTTTAAAGTACTAATGATTGAATGTTGTAACCGGCCGGTTGGTGGGATGGTTTGAAAAAAAGAGGATTTGTTCCCGTTTGGGTGAGTATTCCGAAACCACTTACTAACTCTGTCCCGAGCCTGCGTCGTTTGGCCTGATTTCTGCTCAATTTTGTTTAAAAACCCCACTTTAACCGTCACTATGCCCCGTCACCCTCAGCCTAACCGGTATTATTATGTGCAAACGGAACCGGTTTTACTGACTGATTCACATCTTGACATGGCCTCGGTTCGTCCGGCTCCCATTCGATTGTCTAAAACCTGGTTGAGTGCTTTCGGCTTTCGACCCGATTCGCTGGGGCATTCCTGGGTGCTGAACGATGTTCGGCTGATTCCGGGTACCAACTGCTGGCTCTGCGTGGAAACCCGCCGGTATCTGCGGTATGTACACGAATTGCAGGACTTGTTTGAAGAACATTTTGACCTCAACTTATCCCTGAAGATCAATCGGAACGCAGCATCGGACATAAATCCAGGTCATCGGATGCGCTCCTCAGAAAACTTTTTTACCCATCGTTAACTTTCAACCCGGCCTGACGGCCGGGTTTTTTCGGGAAAAGAAGGGCATGTAGTTGGACAAAATCGGTATCGCTAAAGCCATTAGCTCATTGATACACTCACATCAGGGCTGCTGCCGGAGGATGAGCATTGCCGAGTTCGACTTGAGCTTAAATCCCTTGACCTGCTTTTCAACGGCATATTTATCCTGGTTGATCAGCAGGCTATCACCCTGAACTTTCCACTGAAAAATTGTATCCCGTGAAACCATACCCAACTGGGTATGAACTATCCCCTCACCGCCTTTCGTAAAACTGTAGATCGCCTTTGTGTTAACCAAAACCGCCAGCCGGGCGCTGTCCAGACCCTGCGTTGAATCGACGTTGTAGCTAACTTCAAACTGTTTGCTGGCCAGATCAAAATCACGCAGGCCGGTTTGGCAACCCATTATTCCCATCAGAAGCATAGCCACTCCAAATTCAATTCTCCTCATTGTTGTTCCCATTTAATCGCCTGCCAAACCCGAAGCGGTACCGGATTAACCCGAAAAACCGGCCTTGAGTCGCTAAAAAATAGGGTACGGTCCAAAACCCGATTGGGAAACGAATGGTTGAACCTTAGAGCCTTTCTTAATCTGGCAGGAATGCAGAAACAAGCAACCCCAATCAGCAGCAGCCTGAGGAAAGTCGGCTGGTCGATTTTAGTAAGCCTATTGGTGGCGCATACCGGCATGACCCAGTCGAATCGGGTGCTGGAACACCATCGGATTGGCTGGTTTGTGTATAACGGCGACCACAAAATTAGCCAGCATTGGGCGATTCATACCGAGTATCAATGGCGCCGAATCAATTTCATCCGGACCTGGCAGCAGTCCCTGGCGCGGGTGGGCGTAACTTACGAACGAAATGCCCAACTGGCGGTCAGCGCAGGCTACACCTACTTTGTTACCTTTCCCTACGGCGAGTATCCGGTGGCGGATGCGGGCGTGCCGACCTCCGAACACCGGGCGTATGAAGATGTCCAGCTCAGTGATCAGGTGGGGCGGGTCGGCCTGACCCACCGGTTTCGGCTCGAACAGCGGTGGCTGAGCGTCGGGGCGGAGGACAACCCGCGCCGGATTGTCGACTGGGAGTTCCAAAACCGGGTTCGGTATCAGTTGGCGGGGGAGGTGCCGCTCAACGGTGCTACCATTGACGATGGCGAGGTGTACCTGACGTTTTTCGATGAACTTTTTATTAGCTTCGGACGTAATGTGGGGTTGAACGTTTTTAATCAAAACCGGCTGTCGGGCGGGCTGGGCTACCAGATTCAGGATAATCTGAAGCTGGAACTGAATTACCTGAACCAGATCAGCCAGCACCCCGAAGCGGAACCGCGCTCGGGAAAACCGGTTTTTGAAATCAATAACGGTTTTCGACTGAATGTAAGCTGGGATCTGGATTTTACCGGAAAATGAAAATCGGCTGCTCAGGCGGTTTTTCCTCGGAAGCTGGGAGCCAACTACGTGCAGGCCGGACTCTGGCGGGGGTTTGCCATCCGGGACGGCAACCTGATTACGGGACAACAGAACTTTAGCGGGGCCGAAACCGCCCGGGCAATTATCGAAGCCCTCGGGGAATGATCACCCGTTCGGCCTTGGTTCAGGCTGCCAAAAACCCGGTTAGTAGTCCTGGGAGCGTTATCGTATTGCTTCATTTTAACCCAAACGTACAGCGTCAAAAATCAATCCATGATCATTGCAGTCATTGGCTCCGGAAATGTGGGCGGTGCCTTAGCCCAACGGTTCATTCAGGCCGGGCATACAGTTTTGGTGGGTGCCCGGTTTCCGCTCTCGGAGAAGTCGGTTAAGCTGGCTGGCAAAATAGGCAAAGACTTTGGGCCAGGATAAAAATAAACAATCGAATAAGCACTCATCCCGTTACTTTGGCCATCTTTGTTCCGCAGCAATCAGGCATCAATGAGAAATACCATGAAACCAACCCAGCAGACGTTGCCGACCGAACAACGAGCCGAACTACTCTACACATTGGAAATCCGGTTTGAGAAAAACCGAAACCGCCATCCCGGTCTGGAATGGGCCGACGTGCAAGTCCGGCTGGAAGCTAATGCTGAAAAGCTGTGGTCGCTGCAGGAAATGGAACGAACGGGCGGAGAACCGGATGTGGTGGGCCTGGATACCGGGACGGGGGAATTTCTTTTTTATGATTGTTCGGCGGAGAGCCCGAAGGGCCGCCGAAGCATTTGTTACGATCATGAAGCGCTGGAGGCCCGGAAAGAAAATAAACCGGCTAATAGCGCCATGCAGATGGCCGGGGACATGGGCATTGAGATGCTGACGGAAGCGCAATACCGGGCGATTCAGACCCTCGGAACTTTCGACACGAAAACGTCGAGTTGGATCCAAACCCCGGCCGACATCCGAAAGCTCGGCGGTGCTCTTTTTGGGGATTATCGCTACGGCCATGTCTTCGTGTATCACAACGGGGCCGAGTCGTACTACGCGGCCCGGGGATTTCGGGGAGTGCTCCGGGTTTGAAAACCGTACCTGGAAGCCAATCGTTTGGTGATGCTTCCGGCACCCACCTTGACTACGCCCGCTTGTAGCCTGAATCTGACTACTCGCGGGCAAATCTGTCGCCAATACTGAATACTGCCAAAAATACCGGTGGGCACAAAAAAACCGCCCAAATCAGGTGATTTAGGCGGTTTTTGCAGTCGGGGTGGCAGGATTCGAACCTACGACCTCCTGGTCCCAAACCAGGCGCGATACCGGGCTACGCTACACCCCGAAGAGAATTAAGAGTTAAAAAACTCCGCAGTGGAATGCGTCAGCCAACTCTTAATTCTTAACTCCTTTGCGGAGAGGGCGGGATTCGAACCCGCGGTACCCTTTAGGGGTACGACAGTTTAGCAAACTGCTCCTTTCGGCCACTCAGGCACCTCTCCAAAGGAACCCCACCGAACGGTCTTCTCGTCGTTGGGGTCACAAATATAGGGGTATTCCGTTCGTTTCGCCAAGGTTTTTTCTAAAAATCTTTCGTCGCATTTTCGCGATTCCCGTCCGGTATCCGATCATTTCCTCTATTTTCGCAGCAAAATGAACGAGGGCCGCGTCCGTCGGTACAGGGCCGAACGGTGGCCGTATTGGTTGGCATGAACTGGAATTACAGCCTGACCCAAACTGAGTATCTGTTCCTTGCGGTTTTCGGGCTGCTGTATGGCTACTTCTTTTTCCGCACGTTCCGGGTCGCCCGGTTATTGGGAACGACGGCCTGGGCCACCATCCCCAAATTTTTTTTACGAACCGCCTACCTGAGCCTGCTGCTCATCGCCTTACTCGGTCCTTCATTCGGGGTAGTGGAAAAAGAACTGGTGTCGGAAGGGAAGGATATTTACATCGCCGTAGACCTTTCGAAATCGATGGATGCCCCCGATATCCCACCGACCCGCCTGGAAAAGGTTAAATTCGAACTCAAACGGCTTGTCGAGGCCCTGCCCGGTAACCGCTTCGGCTTGCTGGTCTTCTCGACGGAAGCGTTCGTGCACGCTCCGCTTACCTCCGACCAGGGCGCACTGGCGATGTTCATTCAGTCGCTGACCACCCGGCTGGTGCCCGAATCGGGTACAAACCTCTGTTCCGCTGTCGAGCTGGCGCTGCGTAAACAACTGGCCGAGTCGGTGGATATCAGCCAAACCAAGGTGCTGGTGTTGCTGACCGACGGGGAGGACTTTGGCGAGTGCGATCCGTCGCTGGCGGCCCAGATTCGGCGCTACGGCGTTTCGACGTTTGTGGTGGGTGTCGGCACGGAAGACGGCTCGACCATCCCGACGGCTCGCGGCAACCTGCGCGATCGGGATGGCAACGTGATTTATACCCACCTGAACCGGAATTACCTGCGTCAGTTTGTGCAGGAAACACGGGGTGCGTACCTCGAACTGGCGTCGTCGTCGGCCGATCTGACTCCGCTGACGGCGGCCATTCAAAACCTGGAAAACCGCCTGGTCGATCAGCGAAAACTACAGGTTACGACAAATAAATACTATTACTTTCTGCTGGCCGCGCTGGTCCTGATCGCCATTGACCTGCTGGTAACCGTCCGAACGTTTAAGCTCTAACCGACGTTCCAGTTATTTGAAAGTGTTCGTATTTTTACGGACGTTTGAAGCCTGAACATGACCTACCTGATTCTTTCGGTATTGCTCTGGTTGTACGATAATCGCTCGTTTCAAAAGATTTCGCACGACAACGTTGCCCGGATTGAAGGGTTGCGGGCGTATGAGACTGGTAATTATAAAAAGGCGGCCGAACATTATGTGGCCCTGGTTAATTCCACGCTCTTTGTCGAGCCATCGGCTCGGCTGAATCTGGCGCATTCGTATTTTCAGCTTCGGCAATATGCTGAGGCCCAACGGCATTACCGGCTGGTGGCTCAGGTCGATCAGCCCGGTCTGGCGGCTACTGCCGAGTTGCAACTGGGCGTCATTGCGGTTATGCAGGGCGATTCGGCTGCTGCATTAACGTTATTTCGGAAGGCCCTGAATACGGTTCCGGGTTTCGAACCCGCCCAGATTAATTACGAATTGATTCGAAAGACGTACTCCGGAAAGCCCCGTACCAACTCTACGCCGACTCCCAAACCCCGGCTTCGGCAGCAGCAGATTGAAACCGAAGTTGCACTCGAAAGCGGCCAGGAAAAAGGCACCGAACTGGAACAGGGTGACAACAAAGACGAATTGCTGCGCCGGTTGCGTTCCCTGAATTTATCGGAGGAGCAGGCGCTGGCGATTCTGAACGCCATGCAGGCCAACGAAGTGCAGTACATTCACCAACGAAAACAGGCGTCGACGGCCAAAGACCGGCAACGGTTTAATACCTACTGATCGACGCCCATTCATCAACAAACCACAGTTTACTCATTAAACCATGAATGATGTAGTAATAATTTCGGCCGTTCGTACGCCCATTGGTAGCTTTGGCGGAGTGCTCGCTCCACTGTCGGCCACCGAACTCGGGGCCATTGCGATTCGGGCTGCCTATGAAAAAGCCGGTATTGCCCCCGATCAGGTCGATGAAGTGATCATGGGCAATGTAGTGTCGGCCAATCTGGGACAGGCTCCGGCCCGCCAGGCCACGCTCAAGGCCGGTTTGCCGGTCAGTGTGCGGTGTACCACTGTCAATAAAGTGTGTGCTTCGGGGACGAAAGCCATTATGATAGCTGCTCAAACGATCCAGTTGGGGCAGGCCGATGTGATTATTGCGGGCGGGATGGAAAGCATGTCGAATGCGCCTTATTACATTCCTAAAGCCCGGTTTGGCTACAAATACGGAAATGCCCAACTCATCGACGGACTGGCCAAAGACGGGTTGACCGATCCGTTTGACCTGTGCGCGATGGGGGTTTATGCTGATATTACCGCGAAAAAATACAACATCAGCCGCGAAAGTCAGGATGCGTATGCTGTGCAATCGTACCAGCGGGTAGCAAAAGCAACGGAAAATGGTAAATTTGGCGCGGAGATCGTTCCGGTGGACGTGCCACAGGGTAAAGGCAACCGGAACGTCAGCGAGGATGAGGAATACAAAAATGTGTTTTTTGAGAAAATTCCGAATCTGAAACCAGCGTTCATGCCCGACGGAACCGTTACGGCGGCCAATGCCTCGACCATCAACGACGGCGCTTCAGCGCTGGTGCTGATGAGCAAGCGAAAAGCCGACGAATTGGGCATCAAACCGTTGGCCCGAATTCTGGGGTATGCCGATGCGGAGCAGGAACCGGCCAATTTTCCGACCGCGCCCACGCTGGCCATTCCGGCGGCATTAAAACGGGCGGGTGTCAAAGCAGACGAGGTTGATTTTTACGAGATCAACGAAGCCTTTTCGGTGGTGGCGCTGGCGTGTAGTGAGTTGCTGGAAATTCCGCAGGAGAAGCTGAATGTGTTCGGTGGAGCGGTGGCGCTGGGGCATCCGCTGGGCGCTTCGGGCGCCCGGATTGTCACGACGCTAATGAATGTCCTGCACCAGCAAAACGGCCACATCGGCACCGTCGGCATCTGCCACGGCGGAGGAGGAGCGTCGGCGCTGGTGATTGAGAAAGTTTAACTTTTAATGATAAATGTAAAATGATGAATGTAAAAGTGGCGCTCCGGTTTAGAAACAACTTCTACATTCATCATTCAACATTTTACATTTGATATTCTTTTCCTAAAAAATGGGTATTTCCAAGCAGGCCATTAAAGAAACCAACTTTCAGTTTGACGGACAAACCGGTTTTTACCGGGGGAAAGTCCGCGATGTGTACCATTTCGAAGACCGGCTGGTGATGGTAGCCACCGACCGGATTTCGGCCTTCGACGTGGTGCTGCCCCGGCCGATTCCCTACAAAGGACAGGTGCTGAACCAGACCGCAGCTCACTTCCTGCAGGCCACGGCCGACATCGTTCCGAACTGGCTGCTGGACGTACCCGATCCGAACGTGACGGTGGGGCTGAAATGCGAATCGTACCCGGTCGAGATGGTGGTGCGCGGCTACCTGGCCGGTCATGCCTGGCGCGAATACCGGGCCGGTCGCCGGACCTTGTGTGGCGTTGCGCTGCCCGACGGTCTGAAGGAAGCCGATCGCCTGCCCGAACCGATTATTACACCCACGACCAAAGCCCACGAAGGCCACGACGAGGATATTTCGCGGGAAGACATTCTGGCCAAAGGTCTGGTGCCCGAAGCGGAATACGTACAATTGGAGCAGTATGCCCTGGCGCTGTTCAAGCGCGGGACTGAAATGGCCGCCGAGCGGGGGCTGATTCTGGTCGATACGAAATATGAGTTCGGGAAACTGAACGGACAGGTGTACCTGATCGACGAGATTCATACGCCCGATTCGTCGCGGTATTTCTATGCCGATTCGTACGCCGAAAACCAGCAGAACGGTGTTCAGCAGAAACAGTTGTCCAAAGAATTTGTTCGGGAGTGGCTTATCGCCAACCAGTTTCAGGGCAAAGAAGGACAAACCATCCCGGAAATGACCGACGAGTGGATTGAACAAATCACCAGCCGGTACGTCGAATTGTACGAAAAAGTAACGGGAAAGCCCTTTATTCGCTCAGAAACCGGGAATATTTACGAACGGATCGAAGAAAACATCCGCCGTTCCCTGACGGTTACGTATTTTTGACGCGGAACCAGCTCTATCCACGTATGAATTATTCCATTGAAAAGAACGAGCAGTACTCGCTCATTACGCTGAACGAACCGGTTTTTGGCGGAGAGGTGTCTGCCACGTTCGAAACCCTCAGCCGAAATCTGTTCCGCGAAGGGTACAGCAACATCATTGTCGATTTCGAAGCGGTTAAAGAGATTGAGGATACAGGCGTTCCGACGATTCGGAAGATCAACCGCCAGTGTACTAACGAATCGGGCCTGTTCATTCTGGTGACGAAACGCGATGAGGTCATCGATTTTCTGGATAGCGCCAAAATTCCGGACCTGACCATCCTGCCGACGGTGGAGGAAGCCGTTGATGCGGTGTTCATGAACGAACTGGAAAACGATTTCCGCAGCGAGGACGACGACAGTTACGAGTTTGGCGGCAGCGCGGAAGATTAAATTGCTTTTTCGCCATTTATCCTTGAAATTTACGAAGTCGACTTCATAAATTTCAAGGATGATTTGTTTTCTGACAATCTATTCGGAGTAAACCGCCCGCGCGGCTGACTGGTAAATCCGCTCCACAACTTCCTGCAAAATAGCCCCCTGTTCGCCCGTGCAGACGTTGGACGGTTTTCCCAGACAGGCATCCAGAAAAGCCGCTGTATTTTTAAGCTGAATGTCGACCGCGTCCAGGTGCGGGAAATGCACATCCGCCAGTTCGCCGGCCATTTCTGTGTAGAGCGTAAACGGAAACAGTTTTGCCCCGCCTTTGCTGCCAAACACCTCCAGGTTGCGGTTGATGTCGGCCTGGGTGTTCAGGGCAAACGACGACGACAGCATGATCGACGCGTTGTTGGGGAATGAGAGATGCGCCATGCAGGCATCTTCCACGCCGAACGTCTCCGGGTTCCAGGAACCCATCAGCCCTTTGCCCCCGGTTTTCCCGATGAAGTCATAAGTGTTCGCCAGAATCTGCGCCGGAACCGCGTAATCGAGGGCGCACAGGGCCAAATCGAGCACATGCACGCCCAGATCCATCAGCGCGCCCCCGCCCTGCATGGCTTTGTCGGTGAAATATCCCCAGCCCGGAATGCCCCGCCGACGCAGAAAATTCGCCTTGATGTGGTAAATCTCGCCCAACTGGCCGCCGGTTTTGCTGCGCATGAGGAGTTCCCATTCGCTGGTTTGCCGGAGTTGGAGGTTGTACGCCAGCGTCAGGCCCTTTCGCGTCGCCAGATCGGCCATTTCGCGGGCTTCGTGGGCACGAAGGGCAGGCGGTTTTTCGCAGAATACATGACAACCCTGTTCCAGGGCCTGGATGGCAAAGGGGTAGTGCAGGTTGTTGGGCGTGCAGATCACCACCACATCCGGGCGGCACTGTTGGTATAGTTCCGTCGCATCCGAAAACGCATTCGGTATCCCGTGTTTCTGCGCCAACGCCCCGGCTTTTGCTTTGTCACGGCTGCAAATGGCCACGATTTCGACCTGTTCAGAAAGGTGTTGCAGGGCCGGAATGTGGTTTTTATCGGCAATGTTGCCCCCACCGATGAGGGCGACTTTCAATTTCGACATTTGGAGAGGGGAGGTTGGGGTTGTTACACAGAGTTGATCAGAGAACATCAGAGTTCATCAGGGAAATACTCTGATCACCCCTGATTTCCTCTGATCAACTCTGTGTAACAACCTCGTTTAAATCACCACAAACTGGCTCAAATAATTCCTTGCGGTCAGGATGGCGGTTTGCACATCCTCGGCACTGCCTTCGTAGGCTTTGTCTTCCACCTCGATGCAAACCGGGCCGCGGTACCGCACGTCGGTCAGGGCTGCGAAGAAATCGCCCCAGCGCACATCGCCTAAACCGGGCAACTTCGGCGAATGGTATTCCAGCGGATTCGCCATGATGCCCACCCGATCCAGTTTGTCCCGATAAATTTTCACATCCTTTAAATGAATGTGGTGCAGACGGTTTTTGTAGTCATAAATGGGTTTAACCTCGTTCATCATCTGGAAGATCAGGTGCGACGGGTCGTAGTTCAGGCCCAGGATCGGCGACGGAATGATCTCGAACATCCGATCCCAGATGGCTGGAGTGGTCGCCAGGTTTTTGCCTCCTGGCCACTCATCGTCCGTAAACCACATCGGACAGTTCTCGATCCCGATTTTGACGTTGTTCTCCTCGGCAACTTTGATGATAGCGGGCCAGTGTTCGGCGAAGAGCTTCAGATTTTCGGTGATACTAAGTCCCGGATTGCGACCGATGAAGGTATTGACCACCGGAATATCCAATCGGGCCGCTGCCCGGATCACTTTTTTAATGTGTTCGCGGAAATAGTCGGCCTTTTTGGGGTCCGGATCGAGCGGGTTTGGATAGTAACCTAAGCCTGAAATATACACGCCGTATTTCTGGGTCAGCAGTTGAATGTGCTTGGCATCGAAATGCTCCACGTCGATGTGCGAAACCCCCGCATACCGCCGGGCGTCGGTGTTATCGGTTGGCCAGCACATGACCTCGACGCATTTAAACCGGTGCGTTGAGGCAAATTCCAGGACGTGTTCCAGATCGTATTCGGCCAGAATAGCGCTCACAAAACCAAGGTGCAGCATAGCGGGGGCGGTGTTGAAAACCGTACATCTTTTCAACGGTTTTTTGGAAACTGAATGCTTGAGTGGCAAGTTTACAAAAAATATGACATTCAACCTGACTATCCTGGGGAGCGGTTCGGCAACGCCCGTCCTGAACCGCCACACCACCGCCCAGGCGTTGACGATTGAGGGCGATTATTTTCTGATCGACTGTGGGGAAGGGACCCAATACCGCCTGATGGAAAATCACCTGCGGCCCGGTCGGCTGAAGTACATTTTTATCAGTCACCTCCACGGCGATCACTATTTTGGGCTGGTACCGCTGCTGTCGAGCCTGAATCTGTCCGGCCGCACCGACGACCTCTGGCTGTTCGGTCCGCGCGGCTTGTGGGAGA
The DNA here is from genome assembly GCF_049445795.1 of Larkinella sp. VNQ87. Taxonomy (NCBI): domain Bacteria; kingdom Pseudomonadati; phylum Bacteroidota; class Cytophagia; order Cytophagales; family Spirosomataceae; genus Larkinella; species Larkinella sp. VNQ87. The sequence continues at coordinate 340,215 of NZ_JBMSDT010000001.1, read as the reverse complement.
TCATCACCGTGCAGTTCCGGTATTCCGACACGAAGCTGAATTATCCGATCCATTTTCAGGAAACCGACCCCTCAAAACCGCAACTGATTTTCGATCATCCGAACGTTCAGGTCGAAACCATTCCGCTGCAACACCGCATCGACTGCACCGGTTTTCTGTTTCGTGAAAAAGGCCGTAAACGAAAGCTGATTGCCGAAAAACTGCCTGCCGATCTGCCGGTTTCGTATTACCGCCAGTTGAAAGACGGCCACGATATTCTCGACGAGCGGGGGCAGGTGCTGTACAGCGTCGGAGCGTATACGCTGCCCGCACCCCGTCCCCGGTCGTATGCGTTTTGCTCCGATACGCGCTACAACGAAGCCATGTTCGACCAGATCCGGGGCGTTGATCTGCTCTACCACGAAGCCTCTTTTCTGGACGATATGGAAGCGCTCAGTGAGAAGTATTTCCATTCGACGGCCCGCCAGGCAGCCCTGACCGCCCGGCAGGTCGGGGCAGGGCGGTTGTTGATCGGCCATTTTTCGTCCCGGTATAAAGTCACCGACGATTTTCTGACCCAGGCCCGCACGGTTTTTCCAGAAACCTACCTGGCGATGGAGGGGGAGACGATGGAAATAAATTCTCAGACAACAGAAGAAAGAAACTAGACAAGCGACTCTTTCATAACTAAGTGAATTGGTTGATCAGATTCCCCAACCCCTCCCCCGTAGGGAGGGGTTGGGGTGGGGTAGCCTTGTCCCGGTTCTTTCTTCAGAATTTAATCTACGGTTTTACCACTTTCCGGTGCGCGAGTCCTTTCGCTGTCTGGACTTTCAAAACATAAAAACCGGCTGGAAGCTGGCTGGTATCCAGCGTAGTTTCGTGTGCCCGGTTTTTGATTGCCTGTTGGACGAGCGTCGCACCGGATGCGTTGGTTAGCGTGACGGTTTCCAGGTGTTCACCCGCTGGCAACGAAACCGTCAGCGAAGTAGTCATCGGGTTGGGATACACCTTCATGGCATCAGCCCAGGTCGGTTCCAGACCCGTCACGGCCAGCACGTTGAATTTGCGCTCAACGGGCGTGGCGGCCGCAAACTGCTCGTTGCCGGGTTGCGTGGCCCGCACCGTCACCACACCCGGTTTGGTTGGGCTCAGCCGGTTGCCGGACAACGTCGCCGAACCCGAAACCAACTCGAAACTCACCGGGAGTTTGGACGAAGCCGAAGCCGTCAGCGTAAACGAACCGTCGTCGGCGTAGCGATCGGGCAGGGCGTTGAAGGTGATCGTCTGGGCGGTTTTGCCGGGTTGCGACCGGGTGCCCGTGGCGTACCAGACGGGCCATTTGGCGTTGTCATACAGCGCTTTTACCTCGCCTTTCGGACTGATCTTGTCGGTTTGCAGGTCGATCGAGGCAATCATTTCTACATCACCCGTCTGGTTTAACGTGTTGAAAACCAGCTTGTCGTCAAGTCGGGAGTAGCCCGGGTAGCCAACGGTTGTGTTTGTAATGACGGCGCTTAGTTTGCCAGTTTCGAGGTCGCCAGCCAGGATGCTGTAACTGTCGTCGGTGGCGTTGTAGTAGTCGAAAGCAATGATGGTGGGGGAGTTCTTCGAAAAACAGGGGTTGCCCACGCTTTCGCCTTCTTCCAGGTTGGAAAATAGTTTCAGAATGTTGCCGTCGCCGAAGGTATTCTGCGCCTTGTCCCAGACGTTGATGAAGCCTACGTCCCAGTAGTCGATGTCGTCGCCTTCCGAATTTTTCAGCTTGTTGAACGCATCGTACACCAGAAACTCGCCGTCGTGGTCCCACTCGAACGAATCGGCGTATTCCACTTCCCCCGTCGTAACGCCTTCGGCCGAGGTGGGGTTGTAGAGCGGAAACTGCTTCCATTTTTTCAGGTCGTAACTATATACCCAGATCGATTGATCGCGTTCCTTCGTCAGGGCCGCCAGTTTTTTACCGTCACGCGAGATGGCCACGTTATCCCAGATGGTTTCGTCCGAGACAATCACCTCCTGGGCCGCTCCGGTCAGGTTGACCGCCCGGATGCGGCCATCGGCCGTGACGTAATAAGCCGCTTTGCCATCGTCGGTTAGGCTTGGTTTGTGCTTCACTTCGGCTTTGACGTGGGCCGTCAGGTCACCCGTGCTGAGGGGAGCCGTGTACAATTGCCGGTCGCCGGGGCTGTAAATCAGCAGCATATCAGCTCCGTTATTGCTCGGCAAATCCTTCGGCTCATCCGGTTTTGGGGTCGTATCCACAATCCCGACCGTATCGAAGGCCTCCTGAGCGGCTTTGGCTTCCGCTCCCACGGCCCCGTACAAATCGCCTGCTGATCGGATCACCGCCAGCCGTAAATCCAGGAACTGGGAGGTGCGGGTCAGGTAGTTCGTCAGGGCGCGGTAATACACCTGCTCGGCTTTTTCTTTGCCGATTTTGGTGGCAAACAGGTAAAAGGCATAATTCGGAATTCCGCTGTTGCGGTGGACTCCGCCGTTGTCGTCTTTGGTCACGATAAACTGATCCATCGACTTGGGCTGATAGCCGCGCACACTGGCCCCGTTCTGGTTCGGGTTCGACATACTCCGCATGGCCCCGGTCGGGTAGGCGGTTTTCAGTACGATGTCCTCGCCCACGTTCCAGTCGTCGCGGTCGATCAACACGCCGAAAACGTCGGCCATCGATTCGTTGATGGCCCCCGACTGATCCTGGTACACCAGGTTGGCCGAGTTTTCAATGACGCCGTGGGTCATTTCATGTCCGGCCGCATCGAGCGCAGCTGCCAGCGGTTTGAAAGCCTTGTTGCCGTTGCCGTAGCCCATGTAGTCGCCGTTCCAGAAGGCATTGTCCATCCCGGTTCCGTCTTTCTCGACCACGTTGATGATCGACATGATTGAGCCGCCTTTGCCATTCAACGAATTCCGTTTGTGGGTTTTCAGGTAATATTCGTAGGCCAGCCCGGCGTTGGTGTGGGCCGAAACCGCATTCGATTTCCAGTCGGTATTAGTCATGGAAGTGACAAAAAACAGGTCCATGTTGCCTTCCGCATCGCGTTTGTTCCGGGCATCGAGGGTCACGATGGCGCCCACCGCTTTTTTGGGCATAGAAGATGCCTTGGCGTCAAACATGCCGCGCGATGCATCGATGAGGTAGTAACCGCTCCCGGACTGATAGCCGTTGACGCTTTGAGCCACCCCGTTCAGGTCTTTCACCGACGCTTTCACCGGTCCATCGACCCCGCAGGTGTGGTTATATTTGTTCAGAATGGCTCCGGTTTGGGCATCGACCACATACTGCCAGCGTTCGACGATGTTGGGCCGAAGGGTAATTTCGTAAGCCAGGACGGTTTTGTCGCCCATCGGATAAAGGCACAGCGCGCCCTGCGACGGTTTGGAAGCAAACAGATTCTGTCCGAACGTGCGTACGACGGATTCTTTGCCCACGTCCCGGAAAGCCCGTTCGGTGGCTTCGGACAACGACAGCCGGGGCGTTACGCTGGCCGACTGGATGGGCGTGTACCGGCCGTTCAGCACCGTGACGGTTCCGTTGGTCAGGTGGGCTACCAGCTCGCTGCCGTACACCGGAACGCCCTGAAACATCTGCGTCATCCGGATGTGTGTCTGGCCGAGTGCGTCGGTGTCGGTGCGGGTGATCTGAAACTGTTCGTCCGGTTTTTCGATCTTCAACAAGTCGCTGACCTGGTTCAGAAACGAAAAAGCCGACGCCCGGGCGCTCATTCGGGCTCCCCGGGCGTCGGCCGACGGTTTCGTCCGGTTTTCGATAAAAACCGGCAGGTTGGTGGCCGAATCGCGCACCACCCGCAGGCGAAGCAATTCTGTATTGAACTGGGGTGACGTGCTACCGGATGCAAGCCGGAAACCGCTTTTCGGGGCTGAGGACGTTGCGACATCGGCATTCAGACGCTGGGCCAGGCCCGGGCTGGCGGGGGCGGTTTTGAGTTTTCGCCCAAAACCGGGGGCGGCCGGTTGGGCAACGGCACTAATCGCACAGCCCAGCAGAACAGGGAGTAAAAATGATTTCATGGATGTATTTGTTGTTGGTAATGAACTACTTAGCTCCGCTTGTTGGGCGGAATCTGAGCCATAAACGTCTTATAAAACTGGACGAAACAGGCTGGCGCGGGTTGTGTCCGGTCGCCCCAGGTTACGGTATACTCGGTTTTGCCTTTCTGCCAGCGAACAAACTGGTATAGATTACCGGGGTGATTAAACCGGGTTGTCTGGATTCGGCACGTCTTTTCCAGTTGTCGGAACAGCCGCCGGGTGGTCGTGGCTGGTTTCTGGTCCAAAGGCTTATACAGGGAGTCCGTATCGGATTTGACAAACAACAAGCCGTTTTCCAGCAGGCAGTATGTGCGGGTGCTGCCCGTAAAACCGCCCCCTTCACCAACCTGAATCTGACGATTGGGGTACGAAACCGGGTACCGGGAACCGGAAGAGGCCGTCTGGGCGACGGTCGTTCCGATCGACAGGAGGGTAAAGACTCCGAACAGAAAGCTTTTCAGCATGGTGTGGGCTGGTTAAAGACTGCCCGAAAGTAGCGGGAAGTCCGCCCGGTCACTACCATTCTCTAGATGAGTCGTCAAAAAACGATACTGAAGTGTACCTGACTGAGCAAACGGCGGCATTTTACCGACCTGATTTTTATTTTTCCTACATTTGATATTTCTGAGTTAAGAATTAAGAGTTATGAGTTAAGAACTATGAGTTGGCTCCGCCACTTTACAGGAAACGGCGAAGCCAACTCATAGTTCTTAACTCATAACTCTTCAAGCCTATCCTGATTTGATCATTGTTTTTCATGGAATTGGCGTATTCCATTGCCGTGGTGATTCCGACATATAACCGGAAAAACCTGTTGCAACTTTTACTAGACCAACTCGGCCGGCAGGAGACGGGACCGTTTTCGCTGGAAATCGTGGTCATCGTCGATGGCTCGACCGACGGAACGCTGGACCTGTTGTGCGAACGGTATCCGACGGTTCACGTGGTCGTGGGGTCGGGCAACTGGTGGTTTACCAAATCCGTCAACGAAGGCATCCGCTACGTCCGGCATCACCTCACCTCCTCCCATATTCTGATCATGAACGACGATTCATACGTCGACCCCGATTACCTGCGGAAACTCGTTGCGGCACACCAGCGTGGGGGAGAGGGTGGGATTCTGGGGAGCCTGTCGGTTACCTACGAGCAACCGGCCCGAATTACGTTTGGGGGTACCCGACAAACCATCCGCTGGTCGATGCAAACAATCAATTACCTCGAACCTTTTGAACCCTACGAGCCTGGGCGCTATTCCGGCCTGCATCCTACGGAATGCCTAAACGGACGGGGGACACTTGTCCCCGTGCCGGTTTTCGATCGGATTGGCTTACTCGATGAACGCCGGTTTCCGCAGTACGGCTCCGACGACGATCTGGCGCTGACGGCCAAAGCGGCCGGTGTTCCGGTGTTGATCTCGTGGGATGCGGTCGTCTATGACCGCGTCTCGCTGACGGCTGCCGGAACAGCTTACCTCAAACCACCCTTCGCTATTTTTATCAAGAGCTTTTTTAACCTATATTCTATCAATTCTATTCATAAAACCATCCATTTCTATCGAAAACACGGTTTACCGGTATTGTGGCCGCTAAGTGTTGGCTTGTTTGTTGTGGCTACTTTCCGGGCTTATTTATGGAAATACCGGCGGCTGAATACCGCACAATAAGTTATGACGTACCTGATCCTGTCGCCTGCCAAAAATGAAGAAACTTACATTGAAAAAACCCTGCAATCCGTCTGCTCACAGACGATTCGGCCCGCGCGATGGATTATTCTGGACGATGGCTCAACCGACCAGACGCCGGTTCTGATACGGCGCTACCAACAGGTGTATCCCTGGATTGAATTAGTGACCTTCCGCGATTTCCGACCGGATTTGAAAACGACCGGTGGGAGGAGCGGGGCATTGCTCAACCACGCCCGAAACCTGATTCAGGGCGTCGAAGTCGATTTTGTCGTCAAGATCGACGCCGATATTGCATTTCCGGCGGATTTTTTCGAGCGCATCTTCGCGGATTTTCATCGAAATCCGGCGCTGGGGCTGGCGTCGGGGCACTTAGTGCAGGACAGGGTGCCCGAGACGATCGATGACTGGACCAGCGTGCGGGGGGCCACGCGAATCTACCGCCGGGCCTGCTTTGAAGCCATTGGTCACTACTATACCATTCGGGGGGAAGATGAAATCGATACCTTCATGGCCCGGCTTAAGGGCTGGCAAACCGCCACGTTGCCGCATCACTTCCACCACCTCAAACCGGAAGGTATCCGGCATCCTTCCCTCACCAATCATTACGAAACCGGAGAGTTCAAGGGGCGCATTCCGTACCGCTTCGATTTCTTTCTGTTAACCCTGCTCAAACACGCTGTGCGCAAGCCCTTTCTGATTGGGGCGCTCGTCCAGTTATGGGCTTATGTTCACGCCCGCTGGGTAGTTGCGGAACGACCGTTTGACGCCGAGCTTTCGCGCCATGTTCAGGCGCTGCAAAAGCAAAAACTGGTTTCGGCGCTGGGCCGATTCTTTCTAAAACTGGTGCCGGGGCTAATTGGCCGAATCGGTCTGGAATTTGAACTGGAATCTATTTTTGTATTCGAGCAGGCCTTTTAACTATGAAAATAGTAGGTGGAATTAATTAAATTTTCTTATAAAGTAGAATTTCAATTCCTTCAATTTTAAATTTATTTTAGTGATATTTATTCACTAACCAAGACATATTTGTAACAAATTGATAAAATTGGTCGTGCAAATGAAATTTTGTATTTTGGAGTTTTTACGAAATATATTTTAATGTAACTTGCACATCCAACGCAAAAACAGTAGTGTCTGCAATTGATAGCTAGTTTTTCATTAACCCGCCTGCGACCTGTCTGATTTGCCAGATTTTCAATAACAAAACCACAAACGAGTTTACGCCGATGTCTTCTGCTAACGCACCGCAACAGGGCCTTTACCGGTCTGAGTTTGAACATGACGCCTGTGGGATTGGATTCGTCGCGCACGTGAAGGGCCGCAAGTCGCATCAGATTGTCGAGGACGCTTTGACGATGCTGACGCGCATGGACCACCGGGGTGCCGTTGGCTATGAAACCAATACCGGGGACGGCGCTGGCATTCTGATTCAGATTCCCCACGAATTGTTCGTTGACGAGTGTCGCAAGCTGGGCTTCTCGCTGCCCCCGGCGGGTGAGTACGGTGTTGGGATGATTTACATGCCCAAAGATGAGCGTCTGCGCAAGGAATGCCGCGATATTCTGAACCGCTCACTGAAAAAACTGAATCTGGAACTGATCGGCTACCGGGTCGTTCCGGTCGATTCGACTGACTTGGGCAACGGATCCCGCTCGGTCGAGCCGGTCATGGAGCAGATATTTATCCGGAAACCGGAAACCCTTACTTCCGACGAATTTGAACGCAAACTCTACGTCGTTCGCAACTACAGCAGCCGTATCATCAACGAGACGGTGGCTGGCTTGCAAAATAGCTTTTATTACTCCTCGCTCTCGAGCCGCGTTATAACGTATAAGGGTCAGTTAACAACTAAACAACTCCGCGATTATTTCCCGGATTTGCAGCGGGAAGAACTGGTTTCGGCGCTCGGTGTGGTTCACTCCCGGTTTTCGACCAACACCTTCCCGTCGTGGCAACTGGCGCAGCCGTTCCGGTACATCGCCCACAACGGCGAGATCAATACCGTGAAAGGCAACGTGAACTGGATGAAGACGGCGGAAGCCATGCTCGAATCCAAGTTGTTCACGAAAGAAGAACTGGCCATGCTGCGGCCCATCTGCAACCTGAACCAGTCGGACTCGGCCAACCTCGACAACGCCATCGAACTGTTGGTGATGTCGGGCCGGTCGCTGCCGCATGTGATGATGATGCTGATCCCCGAAGCCTGGGACGGCAACGACAGCATGGACCCGGCGCGGCACGCCTTCTACGAATACCACGCGGCCATCATGGAACCTTGGGACGGCCCGGCGTCGATCTCGTTCACGGACGGCCGCATTGTGGGTGCCACCCTCGATCGTAACGGGCTGCGCCCGTCGCGCTACTGGGTGACCGACGAAGACGTGGTGATCATGGCATCCGAAGCCGGGGTCAACGACGTCGATCCGGCGAAAGTGGTCAAAAAAGGCCGCCTGCAACCGGGCCGCATGTTCGTGGTCGACATGGAGCAGGGCCGCATCATCAGCGACGAAGAAGTCAAGGGCGACATCTGCTCACGGCAGCCGTACCAGCAGTGGCTCGACGAATACAAGATCAAAATTTCCGACCTGCCGAAACCGGTCCGCACGTTCAGCCACATGCGGAAACAGGACATTACGCAGCGCCAGCAGGCGTTTGGCTTTACATCGGAAGACCTCCGGATGATCCTGGCTCCGATGGCCGAAACCGGTCTGGAAGCCCTTGGCTCGATGGGAACCGACTCGCCCCTGGCGATCCTGTCGGACCAGAGCCAGCACCTGGCCAACTACTTCAAACAACTGTTTGCGCAGGTGACCAACCCGCCGATCGACTCGATCCGGGAGCGGTCGATCATGTCGCTGATTTCTTTCGTCGGGGCGACGGGCAATTTGTTAGTTGAAACGCCCGAACACTGCCGGTTGATCGAGCTGACGCAGCCGGTTTTGACCATCGAAGAGTTTGATAAACTGCGGTTTGTGGATAAAAACCACTTCCAGGCCAAAACCATCAATACCTATTTCCGCGCCGACCAGGGCGGGATTGGACTGGAACGGGCCTTGGAGCGGATTTGCCGCTACGCCGAAGACGCCATCGAAGACGGTTTTGAGATCATCATCCTGTCCGACCGGGCCATCGACTCCGACCACGCGCCGATTCCGTCGCTGCTGGCGACCTCGGCCATTCACCACCACCTGATTCGCCGGGGCTTGCGCGGCCAGGTTGGCCTTTTGGTCGAAGCCGGGGATGTCTGGGAAACGCACCACTACGCCACCCTGATCGGGTACGGCGCGTCGGGCGTCAACCCGTACATGGCCTTCGAAACGATCACGGATATGAAGGAGCGGGGCATGATCCAGTCGGAGTATCCGGTGGAGAAACTGCACCAGAATTACATCAAGGCGGTCAACAAGGAATTGCTCAAGATCTTCTCGAAAATGGGCATTTCGACCCTGCAATCCTACCAGGGTGCCATGATTTTCGAATGTCTGGGGTTGAACAAAGAGGTCGTCGACCGCTACTTTACGGGCACCATCTCCCGGATTGGCGGCATGGGTCTGGAGCAGATCGGCCGCGAAATCCTGGTCCGTCACCGGCAGGCGTTCCCCGAAAACAACAAGCTGACCAACCGCCTGGAAGTCGGCGGGGTGTACCAGTGGAAGCAACGCGGGGAAGCGCACATTTTCAACCCCGACACCATCCACCTGCTTCAACAGGCGACCCGCAAAAACGATTACCAGATTTACAAAAAATACGCCAATCTGATTGACGATCAAACCCGTAAGGCGCTGACACTGCGCGGTTTGATGAAATTCAGGAAGGGGAATCCGGTATCCATCGACGAGGTGGAACCCATCGAAAGCATCTTCAAACGGTTTGCGACGGGGGCCATGTCATTCGGGTCTATTTCGTGGGAAGCGCACACGACACTGGCCATTGCCATGAACCGCATCGGCGGCAAAAGCAATTCTGGCGAAGGCGGGGAAGACGAACTACGCTACCAGTTGCTGGCCAACGGCGACAACATGAACTCGGCCATCAAGCAGGTGGCCTCGGGGCGGTTTGGCGTCACGAGCCACTACCTGACCAACGCCCGCGAACTGCAAATCAAGATGGCGCAGGGGGCCAAACCGGGTGAAGGCGGGCAGTTGCCCGGCCACAAAGTTGACGACTGGATTGGTCGGACGCGGCACTCAACGCCCGGAGTGGGCTTGATTTCGCCCCCGCCCCACCACGATATTTACTCCATCGAGGATCTGGCGCAGTTGATTTTCGACCTGAAAAATGCCAACCGCAACGCCCGCATCAGCGTGAAACTGGTGTCGGAAGCCGGGGTCGGGACGATTGCCGCCGGGGTTGCCAAAGCCCATGCCGATCACATCCTGATTTCGGGACACGACGGCGGTACGGGGGCTTCTCCGCTCAGCTCAATCCGGCATGCCGGTTTGCCCTGGGAACTGGGCCTGGCCGAAACGCACCAGACTCTGGTTCGAAACAAATTGCGGGGCCGCGTGACGGTCCAAACCGACGGGCAAATCCGGACGGGCCGTGACCTGGCGATTGCCGCCCTGCTCGGTGCCGAGGAGTTTGGTGTAGCAACGGCTGCGCTCGTCAGCGTCGGTTGCATCATGATGCGGAAGTGTCACCTGAACACCTGTCCGGTGGGCGTGGCGACGCAGAACAAAGACCTGCGGGCGCTGTTCTCGGGCAAACCGGAGCACGTCGTCAACATGTTCACGTTCCTGGCGACGGAACTGCGTGAAATCATGGCCGAACTGGGCTTCCGGACCGTCAACGAGATGGTCGGCCAGTCGCAGATGCTCGAAATCCGGAAGGACATCAAGCATTGGAAATACGAAAACATCGATCTGTCGGCGGTGCTCTACAAAGACGCCAACAGCCTGGATGTTGCCAACTTCAAGCAGGAGGATCAGGATCATGGCATGGCCGATATTCTGGACTGGGAACTGCTGGAAAAAGCAAAACCGGCGCTAGAAACCGGTGAGTCGGTATACGCCGAATTCCCGATCATCAACCTCAACCGGGCCGTCGGGACGGTTTTGTCAAACGAGATCTCAAAAGTCTACGCCGGAAAAGGGCTGCCCGAAGGCACGATCCACTTCAAGTTCCGGGGTACGGCGGGTCAGAGCTTCGGCGCGTTCAACACAAACGGCATCAAGCTCGAACTGGAAGGCGACGCCAACGATTACTTCGGTAAGGGCCTCTGCGGGGCGCAACTTATTGTGTACCCCGACCGGATGGCGCCGTTCAAACCGGAAGAAAACAGCATCGTCGGGAACGTGTCGTTCTACGGCGCTACCTCCGGCGAAGCTTACATCCGTGGGATGGCCGGGGAACGGTTCTGCGTCCGGAATTCCGGGGCCAAAGTCGTGGTCGAAGGCGTGGGCGATCACGGACTCGAATACATGACGGGCGGTTTGGCAATCATTCTGGGCTCCGTAGGCCGGAACTTTGCCGCCGGGATGTCGGGCGGGGTGGCCTACGTCTGGGACAAAGACGGCGACTTTGCTTCCAAGGTGAACCAGGAAATGGTCAATCTGGAAAAGCTGGACGCCGAAGACATGGGCATCATGAAGGAGTTTGTGGAGAAACACTTCCAGTATACGACCAGTAACGTGGCCCTGCAACTGATTCAGGATTGGGACAACCTGATCGGGCAGTTCGTCAAGGTAATGCCGAGCGACTTCCGCAAGGCGCTGGCGGGTCGGGGCGTTTCGCTCACCGATCAGATTCGCGACAAGAACATTGTTTATCAGGACATTGTCGTTGACGTGGTTCATCAATAAGCCAACCCATTTTCTTTCGTTATCTTTGTTGAAAACCAAGGTAATGCCATGAAAAACTGGGACGAAATTGCTTCCACTTCCGAATTGCTGGCCGCCCAGGAGATCAAACGCTCCTGGGACGAAGGCGACCTGGAAGAAGCCGAGCGCGGGCTGAATCAACTCATCGAAACCATGTCCCGTTCTGAACGCCGGACGTTGCAAAGCCAACTCGTTCAGTTGATGCACCACATCATCAAGTGGAAAATTCAGCCGGAAAAACGATCCAAAAGCTGGCTTCTTACGATCAATAATGCCCGCTTTGAAATCAAGAGTTTAAGGGAATATACCCCTTCCCTCAATGTACCCTATATCCAAAGCATTTGGGAAAGGGTTATTGCTGAAGCTCGAATCGAAGCAGAAATTGAAACCGGAGTTTCAGCAGACAAGGAAGACCTGACCTGGGACGAAGTATTTGAAAAACCGTATACGCTTTAATCTACATGGGAAAACCCACTGGATTTTTAGAATTCACCCGCGAACTGCCGAAAAAGCGCGATGCTCAGCAGCGGGTTCACGATTACAAGGAAATCGAGCAGCCGTACGCGGAGGAGGATACCCAGAAACAGGCCGCCCGCTGCATGGATTGCGGTATTCCGTTCTGCCACAACGGCTGTCCGCTGGGCAATATCATTCCCGAGTTCAACGACGCCGTGTACGAGCAGAACTGGGAGTATGCCTACGAGATTCTGGCGTCGACCAACAATTTCCCCGAATTTACGGGCCGTATCTGCCCCGCGCCCTGCGAAGCGGCCTGCGTGCTGGGGATCAATAAACCACCGGTAGCCATCGAGTTCATCGAAAAATCGATTGCGGAAGCGGCTTTTGCCCGGGGCTTTGTGCAACCGGTTCAGCCCACCAAACGCACCGGCAAAAAAGTGGCCGTCGTGGGCTCGGGTCCGGCCGGTCTGGCCGCAGCGGCCCAACTGAACAAGGCGGGGCATACCGTGACGGTTTTCGAACGCGCCGACCAGATCGGCGGGTTGCTGCGCTATGGCATTCCCGATTTTAAACTGGAAAAATGGGTAATCGACCGTCGGCTGGCCGTCATGGAAGCCGAGGGCGTTACCTTCAAAACGAATACTAACGTCGGCGTCGACATCAAAGCTGCTGAACTGCAGGCGGATTATGACGCGATTTTGCTGACGGGTGGCTCCACCGTTCCGCGCGACTTGCCCATTCCGGGCCGCGAGCTGAAAGGTGTTCATTTTGCGATGGAATTCCTGAGTCAGCAAAACAAACGCGTGGCCGACCGTCCGGTGGAAGTTGATCACCGGGGTGTCAAATACGCCAACGGCGAGATTCTGGCGACGGGCAAAAACGTCGTCGTGATCGGTGGGGGCGATACCGGCTCCGACTGCGTCGGGACCTCAAACCGCCACGGGGCCAAATCCGTGACGCAGATCGAACTGATGCCCATGCCCCCGGCCGAACGCGCCGAAAGCACGCCCTGGCCGAACTGGCCGATGATGCTTCGGACGTCGACTTCGCACGAAGAAGGCTGTGAACGGCATTGGTCGATCAATACGAAAGCGTTCATTGGCGACGAAAACGGCAACCTGAAAGCCCTCCGCATTGTGAATCTGGAATGGCAAACCGTCGACGGAAAAATGACGATGGCCGAAGTGCCGGGTTCGGAGCGGGATATCGACTGCGAACTGGCCCTGCTGGCGGCCGGTTTTGTGCATCCGCAGCACGAAGGATTGCTCAACGCCCTCGAACTGGAATTTGAACGTGGGAACGTGAAAGCCATCAACTATCAGACGACATCCAATCCGAAAGTATTTGCCGCCGGGGACATGCGCCGGGGTCAGTCGCTGGTCGTTTGGGCCATTTCCGAAGGTCGCGAAGCCGCCCGAGCGGTGGACCTCTTCCTGATGGGTGAATCTCAACTGGAAGCGAAAGCGAAGTCGATGTTTGCGACGGTCTGACCAACGGAATCCAACTACATACGGAGCCGCCGGTTATGACCGGCGGCTTTTTCTTTTTTGTACCTTTGCCGCCATTTAGTTCTATTAATCACCCCTATGAATTTTCTGAAATCCGACCGGCTCAATGACTTACGCTACGAAATTCGCGGACCGGTTTACGAAAAAGCGCTCGACCTCGAAAGCCAGGGCTACACGATTATCAAGCTGAACATCGGAAATCCGGCTCCTTTCGGCTTCGACGCCCCCGACGAAATCGTCCACGACATCATCCTCAATATCCGGAACGCCCAGGGCTATTCCGACTCGCGAGGCCTGTTTGCGGCCCGCAAAGCCGTTATGCACTACACCCAGAACCTGGGCATTAAAGATGTGGCTATCAACGATGTGTTCATCGGCAACGGCGTAAGCGAGCTGATTTTGCTCACGATGCAGGCGCTGATCAACGAAGGTGACGAGGTGCTGGTGCCCTCGCCCGATTACCCGCTCTGGACGACATCGGTGGCGCTGTCGGGCGGAAAACCGGTACATTACCTTTGCGACGAGCAGGCCGACTGGAACCCGGCTTTGCAGGATCTGGAACGGAAAATCACGGCGCGGACGCGGGCCATTGTCGTCATCAATCCGAACAACCCGACCGGAGCGGTTTACGACAAAACTGTGCTTGAAGGCATTGCCCGGATCGCTGAACGGCACCAATTAATTGTGTTTGCGGACGAGATTTACGACAAAATCCTCTACGACGGGGCCGTGCATCACCCGATGGCGAAACTGGTCGAAGATACGCTCTGCATCTCAATGGGCGGTTTGTCGAAAAATTACCGCGCAGCCGGTTTTCGGGGCGGCTGGCTGATTCTGAGCGGGGCCAAACACCGGGCTAAATCGTACATCGAAGGGCTGACGCTGCTGGCGAGTATGCGGCTGTGCGCCAACGTGCCGACCCAATACGCCATTCAAACCGCCCTGGGCGGTTACCAGAGCATCAACGACCTGATTCTGCCCACCGGGCGGCTGCACCGCCAGATCATGTATGCTTACGACCGCATCACGGCCATTCCCGGACTAAGCTGCGTCAAACCGAAGGGCTCGCTTTACATTTTCCCGAAAATCGACCGGTCGCAGTTCCGGATCGCTAACGACGACGAGTTTGTGTTTGATCTGCTGGACGAGCAGAAAGTGCTGGTGGTGGCCGGAACCGGTTTCAACTACGTCCACGACGACCATTTCCGAATTGTCTGCCTGCCATCCGTCGACGACCTGACGATTGCCCTAGACCGGATTGAAGCCTTTCTGGAAAGCCGGAGAAAATAAAGCGAGCAGCAACTCATGAACGTGCTGGAAACCGTCGACAGTTACATCCTGAAAGGCGACACCCTGATCCTGAACCGGGCGCGGATGGCTCCGCTGGCGACCTTCGAAGCCGTGTATATGCGTTAAAAACTTTCCGGACGCTGCGTACAACCCACGGACGAAAAACCGGGTCTTGCCTATGAGAAAGCCTAAACCCGAATCGGATGAAACGGAATCTGTACCCTAGTGCCGTGCTGCTCCTGCTGGTATTGGCCGGTTGCGAGTTAACCCCGCGGGGTTACCAATACGACGAAGGAACACTGCCCGATAAACCCCTGAATCTGGCCGATGTCAATTCCCCCGACGACGATTATAATTCCGATGTGCCAAGTTTTGGGGAAGTGACGCCCCTAATCTTTTCGTCGAAACGGGGAGGGAAGAGTCAATTCGATTTTGTCAATGAAACGTTGAACTATTCATTTAATCGGAACAATGGGAAATTGACCGTTGATAACAAACCGTATTGGGGGCTTGATGAAGTAGCCAAGTTGAATTCACTGTCCAGTGCCGTCTCATTAGCCAATTCCGAAGGTAATGAGCTGGGGCCGTATATTCGTTCGTACGACGAAGAGTTGATTCGGGACGGGTATCAGAACCATTTTGGCGAGTACCTCATGCTCTTTGCCTCCGATCGAACGGGGAATCTGGATATTTACCTGACCCATAACTTCAATCCGGAACCAACCCCGGCTACTTCCCGAAGTGTCAATAAAATTTTCACTACGCCGGTTTCTGTCAGTGCGCTCAACTCCCCGGCTGACGACGCGTATCCGACCTTCAACAAAGACTATAACGAGATTTATTTTACCTCCAACCGCAA
The DNA here is from genome assembly GCF_049445795.1 of Larkinella sp. VNQ87. Taxonomy (NCBI): domain Bacteria; kingdom Pseudomonadati; phylum Bacteroidota; class Cytophagia; order Cytophagales; family Spirosomataceae; genus Larkinella; species Larkinella sp. VNQ87. Next base: position 324,552 of record NZ_JBMSDT010000001.1, on the reverse strand, counting down.
CGGTTCCTTCGACATTTACCGGGCCTCACTGCCCTCCATCCCAGCGACGGATTTGCAAAACCGCCTTCCCGAACTAGCGAATGTTCCCATCGAGAAAGTCCCGGAACTGTCGGGAACGGCCGATGATAAATGTCCTTACATCCTGGGCAATATCCTGGTCTTTACCTCGAACCGGCCGGGTGGGCTGGGCGGTTTTGATCTTTACTACTCGGTGTTTGAAAATGGCCGGTGGTCGGCTCCGGTGAATTTTGGACCAACGATCAACTCGTCGTACGACGAATACCGGCCCATCCTGCGTGAACCCGGTCGATTTAAGCAACGGCTGCTGCTGTTTTCGTCGAACCGGCCCGGCGGCAAAGGCGGTTTTGATCTGTATATGGTCGGCGTGCCGAAATAACCGATGCGGTTTTTGAAGTACCAAAAAGAAAGCCATCCGGTTTCCAGAAACCGGATGGCTTTCGCATAAACTGGTTTGGGTCAGAGGCTTCCTTCCGGCGTGTATTCGGCCACATCCAGCCCCAGCACATCGCTGGTCATCGACCGAATGGCTTGCGTTAGTTCAGGGTCTTTCGCCAGTGATTTACCGTACGACGGAATCATTTTTTGCAGTTTCGTCTGCCATTCGTCCGACGCCATCTGGTCTTTGAAGCAGCGATTCATCAAATCGAGCATGATGGAAACGGCCGTGGAAGCCCCCGGCGACGCGCCTAGCAGGGCGGCAATGCTGCCATCGGCGGCACTCACGACTTCCGTACCGAACTCCAGTACTCCGCCTTCCTCTTCGTCCTTCTTGATCACCTGCACGCGTTGTCCGGCAATTTCCAGTTCCCAGTCTTCCATCCGGGCGTTCGGAAAGTACTCCCGCAGGGCTGCCAGCCGGTCTTCCGGCGATTGCATGACCTGCTCGATCAAATACCGGGTAAGCGGGATGTTGTGCAAACCGGCCATCAGCATCGGCGCCAAGTTGGCCATCTGGATGGATTTGGGCAAATCCATGTACGAACCGTGTTTCAGGAATTTGGTCGAAAAACCGGCATAAGGGCCGAACAGCAATTCTTTCTGGTCGCCGATCATCCGGGTGTCGAGGTGCGGCACCGACATCGGCGGAGCACCCACCGAAGCCTTGCCGTAGACCTTGGCGGCATGGCGTTCGACGATCTCGCGGTTGGTACATTTCAGCCACTGGCCGCTGACGGGAAAACCGCCGTAGCCCCGGCTTTCGGGAATGTCCGACTTCTCGAGCAACCGCAGCGAACCGCCCCCGGCCCCGATGAAGACAAATTTGGACTGCACATCCCGAACCTGATTGGTCGTTACGTTTTCAACCCGGATTTTCCAGCCGCCCAGGCTCTTCGAACGCCAGAGGTCGCGAACATCGTGGGCAAAGTGAATCTTGACGCCTTTCATGTTGTAGAGCCGGTAGAACATCGCCCGGGTCAGCGCCCCGAAGTTGACATCCGTGCCGATGTCCATGCGGGTCGCGGCCACCTTTTCGTCTTTTGACCGGCCTTCCATCACGAGCGGAATCCATTTTTCGAGTAGTTTCGGGTCTTCCGAATACCGCATGCCGTGGAAAAGATGGTTTTGCTGAAGAGCCTCGAAGCGTTTACGCAGGTATTCCACATTCTTTTCCCCCCAGACAAAGCTCATGTGCGGGATCGTCCGGATGAAGTTCGGCGCGTCCTGCAAAAAGTTCTCCTGAATCAGGTAGGCCCAGAATTGTTTCGAGATCTCGAACGACTCGGCAATTTTGACTGCTTTTTTGGTTTCGATGGTTCCGTCGGGTAGTTCCGGCGTATAGTTTAGTTCGCAGAAGGCCGAGTGGCCGGTTCCGGCGTTGTTCCAGGCATCCGAACTTTCGGCGGCTGCGCCATCGAGCCGTTCGAAGATTTCGATAGTCAGATCCGGTTGTAGTTCTTTCAGCAGAACGCCGAGGGTAGCGCTCATGATCCCGGCCCCAATCAGAACAACATCGGGTGTGCTGGATACGACTTTATTGCGCGTTGGCATGGTGAAGACGTTGGCAATGGTTGATTTCTTAGAATAGTTACAAAATTAACACGTACTTGTTCCGGAAAGTTAGCCTGAATGCAAAGTCTTCGATAAATCAAACTTGTTCGTGGATTAGTGGAAGCCGCCGACCTTTCTTCCTGATTGTTCAGCCCAATTAACGGATTGCGAAAAGGGGTACGGTTTCAACGCTTAGGGATTACCGGTATCGGATGGTTTAGCTGACTGAGAATCAGTGACAAACCAGGAGGCTACATACGCAGTAAAAGTGCCGAACAAGCCCACTCCGGCGGTCATGAGCATAACCGCGATGATTCGCCCTTCGGTGGTTACCGGGTATTTGTCTCCGTAGCCTACGGTCGTAATCGTGACATAGGCCCACCAGATGGCGTCTTCAGCGGTTTTTATGTTACTTTCGGGAACGTTTTCAACCTGAAGAATTGCAATCGCCGAAAAAATAATCAGCAAGATGGCAATAACTGATACAGAGGTCAATGTGCCCTGAGCCTTTTCTTTAAAAATATGGTCAATCAGTTGCTTGATGGAGCGGAAAGCCCTGATTACCCGAAGCAATCGAATCAAACGTAAAATACGGCCTGCCCTCACAAAATCAACCATTGGAATGCTGGATACCAGGTCGATCCAGCCCCAACGCATGAATTTTACTTTATTCTCAGCCCGGTAAAAGCGAATGCAGAAATCCAGAAAAAACAAGGCGCATATCGAATTATCAATGTAAGTTAGGAGACGTGAGGTCTCAGGAGGTAAGACATAAACACTATCGACCAGTAAAGCTCCCAAAACATAAATTGAGAGGAAAACCACGATAATATTCAGTGTCCCCAGTTTATTCTCTGTGCTTTTTGACGATTCCTGAGTCATTTTCTGCTTCTCGATCATTAGTTTTCAACCTGATCAAGCCATGCCCTGACCACCGTTTGCAACGTAACTCCTTTCGCGTCGACATCAGCAAGGTCTTTGAAGAGGACTGTTCGCCGACCATCGGTGAAGGTGCCTTCCAGCAAGCCGGTGGAGTCGGCTACCCTGGCTCCGGTTGGAAAAACGAGCATCACCCGGTCTTTGAACAGATTGAATACGGCGATATCCCGTTTGTATTCTTTCGGGTCGAATGGTTTCAGGTCGCCCGTGTAATAAAAGCTGGGATGGTTCCACTTGATGCGCTCGCCGATTTCAGGGGCGGTATTCAGGATAATGCCCCGGATGTTTTGCACCATATCCCGTAGCGGGGATTCGAGTTTGTCGATAAACGCCGTAACCTGTTCCTGGTCAGAGGGTTTTCTGGCGGTTTTGTTCGTTGGCGAGCCTCCGCCCGGGATGTTGGTCTTCATGCCTCCCAAATTACGCGAAGTCAACCGAACAGACAAACGTAACGGGTAAGCACAAGGTATACTCAGACACTAGAAGAAAGCGAATAGGTAAGAGAGTAATCACCTAACAGTCAGCGAAATAGTCTGATGTCTTTTCTCTGATTGTCTAGTATAGTTCTTGAGAGTGCATCTCATAAGGCACTGCGAATACCGAGATCAAACACGCTGGTGGAAACCACCTGCTTCTCGAAAGAACGCAGCCAGATGAAATTCCAGTTCCACCGGGCTCCGACTGTCAGACTGCCTTGGGTAGGAAGGAAATAGCCAAAATGCCCACTGACGGAAAAATTAGCTTTTTTCAGCGGTTCCGGTGAACGGTTGAGAGGGTTAGCGATGCCAATCATGACGGCCTGCTCAAAACCGGATTTTTTGACAAAATACATCGAATGTTTAACACCCAGCCTGAAGGCATAAAGCGTCAGCTTTTTCTGAACAAACGGTAAATAGCCAACGCTGGCGCCCAGGTCGAAAGACTTCGTTGTATCATCGTACCGAAAAAGGTTTTTCCAGACGTTGACCGATACCGCTAAACCACCCAGTCGATGGGTGTTCGGCAGGTTGAGCGGTTTCAGACGACTTTTTTGCGGGAAGCTGTAGCCAATAGTCAGATCGAGGGAAACCGGTTTGCTGCGGGCTGGTTCGTTTGCCAAACCGGACGCTGACTGAGCCTTTGCCGTTGAAAGAGTCAATAAGCCGAAAACGGTCAACCAGTAGGTAAAGCTTTTCATTGAAACAGTTACGGATTCAGTCCGGGAAAAATCGGTTAGGCAATGGAAGGAACGCCAAATCGAAGTCTAGCTTTTAGCCTTTTCAAAGAAGAAAATGAGCAGATAAAGAAGATAACAGCCCAGCCCCAGCAGTCCCACTACCTTTGCAGAACCAACATGCTCGGGCTGTCCAGTCTGCATAATCAAGCAGGCCAGGGCTAGAAAGACCCAGACCAGACTGTGAAACCACCGTAAAACGAGGTACTTCCAGAATGGCTGTGCGGCCCAGGCATAACCTTTGCCGGGATGGATGATGAAAATACCGTAGGCGATGGCGACTAAGGCGCAAAGTAAGGCACATACAGACCAGTGAATGCCCAGCGGACCCGACATAAAGGGCTTGTTCATCAGCTTATTGTTCAACTCATTTGGACAAAGATGAACTACACCGGGCTAATGCGCAATCTGTTTTTTGATAAACACCCCCTTTGCCCGCATCAACAACTTCTTTTCAGGGATGAGCTCACGGAAGAGAAGGTCGTCTTACCGGTTTTAGGGCTTCAAAATCTTCTCCAAGCATTTCATCGTGATCAGGTAGGTCGGCTTCACGCCCAGCGTGCCGAGGCTTCCTGAGGCCAGCGTGGCCCCGGTGAGTAGCGGGTTGTCGGACGCGTAGTAGGCATACCGGATTTTGATGTCGGGCCGGACGCTGCCCCGGATTTTGGCGTGCGACTGAATGGCCTTCTGGTAATGCGCACCCTCCATTTCCAGCCCCACGGCTTTCCAGGACGAGTTTTTGAAGTAAGCCAGAATGTCTTTGTTCTGGAGCGAGGTGCCCAGAACCGTAATCATCGCACCTTCGTAGGCGTCAATGCCATAGCCGTCGAAATCGGCGGCCGAAAAGTCGTTTTCGAGCGGGTAATTGTCGGCGGTTCCTTCAAAAATGTGCGCTGTCGGAATCATCAGGTCGCCTTTGTCGCCGGTCAGGATTCCGGCTTTGCCCATGATCGAGATCGATGCGACGTTTAAGGCAAACGACTCGCCCTGGTGGTTGTCGTACGGTTTCAAGAGTTCGTCCATCGTCTCGAAGGCTTGCTCGCCGAACGCGTAATCCATCACGAGCAAAATCGGCTGAACGGATCGAATCTGATCCGGATCGTGACCGATTTCGGGTGAAATCTGGCTGGCATTTAGCTGGGCCGTGTCGATCAACTGGACGAGCAGATTCGTGCCGCCGGGGTCTTCCAACTCGTGCAACCCGTGCGAAAGCGCGTAGGTCGTAACCTGCTGGCGGAGTTCCTGCTGGGCGGGCTGGCTGAGTTTGTAGGCCAGGTCGAACAGGTTATCCCAGGTCGTAGTTTCGGCCAGAGCTGCCGGCGCGTACAGGCAGTTGACAACGCTGTGCGGGTTGGCGCTGATAATGTGAATGGGGCGGTTTTGCCAGCCGTTGGTCTGGATGTACTGCTTGATGCGCGTGGCCCAGCGTTCGCCGTAGAGGTGCTGCCCGACGCGGTCGCGGAGCATTGGCGTGAAGTTGATCTCGCGGTCGACGTGCTTCTCCCGAATCTCGCGCACCGACACGCTGCCCAGTCCGTAGACGATCTGAAACAGCCCGGTGTTGGTTCCGGCGTTTTCGGCAAACCGGTAATAAGCCTGCTGCGTTTCTTCGAACGTGCGGCCCAGGATGGAACTGAGGTACATCAGGGCCAGTTCACGTTCTTCTTCCTGCACGGTCCCGCCCGATTTGATGATGGCTTCCAGTTTCTCCCACTCCCGGAGCTTGTTGCCGCGTTCCAGAAAGACGTTTTGCCGGATTTTATCGGCTTCCATAAACATGAACGTCAGGTGGGTTAGGATGTCGTAAATCTCGCTGCGGCCGTTCGTGACCTCGATCACCATCTGCTCCTGATCGACCCGGTAACAGTTCCGACGGCGTTTGGCCGGAACCAGCACCGGAAACCGCGAATGCTCGAAGCCCTCGCGCGACACGAGCGTGATGACCCGGCAGGATTCGATGCCCTTGGGCAAGCGGTCCATAACGTACACCAGCCCGTCGAGTTCCACCCGCTGCGGATCATTCACCGAACCGTAAATCTCGGGCCGGAGCGTGAGCAGGGCCTGCCGGATTTCTTCACCCGACACGCCCGACGGTTTGTAAAAGCCCCGGTTAAACAGATGCCGCATGGTAATGTACAAGCGTTCAATGGCAATGCGGGACTCCTGAGCGCGGGTGAGCGGGGGCGAAAAATCGGTGTGCATGAAACGGAAAAATTAAGCGCAAGATACAGCTTTCGTCGTACTCCACGGCCGGGTTGGGTTGGGATTCTTGTGTAATGATATCGTTAAAGCGGGCGGTTTTTCTTAAATAATGAACAGTATAAAATATGAGTATTAATCTGATAACCAGTTGATATATTGCAACTTATGATGAGAAAAGGTACTTTGTGACTTTATCACCTGAAATGAGAAGCAAGCTACCTTTTTATCTGAAGCGCTTTGGCGTTGCCCAGGGCCTGCGTCTATACTTTTTGTTGAAATCGAAACGAAAAGGACTCGTTCGCATCCGAATTCCGCAGGCCCGGCACCCGATCTACCTGCGACTGGGCACTTCGGACCGGAATGTATTCAACAACATCTTCGTCCAGGGCGAATACGATGCCGTTGAACTGGGGAACCACCCACAAACATTTCTGGATGGGGGTGGTAACATTGGACTGGCCGCCGTGTACTTCGCTAACCGGTATCCCGCCATGCAGATCGTTTCGGTCGAACCGGAATCCGAGAACTTTAAAATGCTGCAACTGAATTGCCAGTCTTATGAAACGATTCGGGCCGTTCAGGCGGGTTTATGGTCGCGGTCGACGCACCTGGACATCCGGGATGCGGGTGGCGGGGCGTGGGGCTTTCAGGTCGAAGAAACCGACCGGCCAACGCCCGCTTCAGTCCGCGCCGAATCCATCGAAGCCTTGATCCGGGCGAACGGCGGGAAACCGTTTGAGGTTGTCAAACTGGACATCGAAGGCAGCGAAGCCGAGGTGTTCCGAACCTGCACGGAACCCTGGTTACCTTTCGTTCGCGCCCTGATCGTGGAACTGCATGAGTGGATGATACCGGGTAGCTCCGCCAGTTTTGTAGCCGCAACGGCTCCCTATAATTACCGAAAAACCGTATCGGGTGAATACGAGGTTTACGAGCGGCAAGATCTGACGGTCTGATTACCAGTGGTCTGGTACTATTTCCGTTTGTCGGGGAGAGAGTTTCTTTTTTTGCTGTATTTTTGTAAACTGCGAGAAACCCTATGAGCAGAAAACCATGTTTACACTTCGACAAATGACCCATTCGGTTGTGTTGCTGGCGGCCCTGAGCCCGGCATTACTGGCACAACCCTCTCCTGAAAAAACAAAAATGAGCGCAAATCCGCTGTTATTACCGTTCAAGACACCGCACGAGACGGTGCCTTTTAATCTGATCAAGAATGAGTATTACCTGCCCGCCCTGAAGGAAGCGATGACGATGGGCCGGAAAGAAATTGATGCCATTGTGAACAACCCGGCGGCTCCAACCTTCGAAAATACCGTTGTGGCTCTCGAACGCGCGGGTGGGATGGTGAGCCGGGTGTCGTCGATCATGTTTAACCTCAACAGTGCTGAAACCAGTCCGGAACTGCAGAAAATTGTCCGGGAAGCGTCGCCCCTGCTGACGGAATACGGCAACGACATTACGCTGAACGAAAGTCTTTTTAAGCGCATTAAGGCCGTATACGAACAGCGGGATAAGCTGAAACTGGACGGCGAAGACCGGATGTTGCTCGAAAAGTCGTATAAAAGTTTTGCCCGAAACGGCGCGAATTTGAAACCGGCCGAGAAAGAAAAATTCCGGGCGATCAACAAAGACTTGTCTCAGGCATCGTTGCAGTTCGGCGAAAACGTGCTGAACGAAACGAACGAGTACGTGATGGAAATCACGGACGAGAAGGACCTGGCCGGTTTGCCGGAGTTTGCCCGGGAAGCTGCCAAAGCCACGGCCAAACAGAAAGGCAAAACCGGCTGGGTGTTTACATTGCAAGCTCCGAGTTATCAGCCGTTTATGCAATACGCCGACAACCGTGAGCTACGCAAGAAACTGTTCATTGCGTATAACTCACGCGGTTTTCACAGCGATAAAAACGACAACCAGCAGTTGATCGGCAAAATGGTACAGTTGCGCTACGACCGCGCCAAATTGCTCGGTTACCAGACACACGCCGATTTCATTCTGGAAGAAAGCATGGCTGGTTCGCCGGAGAAAGTAAAGCAGTTTCTGAGCGAACTGGCAGGCTACGCCAAACCGGTGGCCGAAAAACAATTGGCCGAACTGACCCGTTACGCCAAAGAACACGGCTTTACCGATGAGCGGCTGGAACGCTGGGATTTCAGTTATTATTCCGAAAAGCTGAAGAAGGAGAAATACGCCCTGGACGACGAAATTCTGAAACCGTATTTCAAGCTGGAGAACGTCATCGAAGGCGTTTTCACGATTGCTAACAAACTCTACGGCCTGACGTTCAAGGAGCGGAAAGATATTCCGGTGTATAATCCGGAAGTTAAAATTTACGACGTGTTCGATCAGGACGGCAAGTTTCTGGCGGTTTTCTACGGCGATTATTTCCCCCGGGAAGGCAAGCGCAGCGGAGCCTGGATGAACGATATTCAGGGGCAGAAGATCGAAAACGGTGTCAACATCCGGCCCCACATCGTCAACGTCTGTAACTTCACGCGCCCGACGGATACCAAACCGTCGCTGCTGACTTTTTACGAAGTAACCACGCTGTTCCACGAGTTCGGACACGGTTTGCACGGCATGTTGGCCAATGGCAAGTACGAAAGCCTGTCGGGGACGAGCGTGTACCGCGATTTTGTGGAGTTGCCCTCGCAGGTGATGGAAAACTGGTGTTATGACCCCGAAGCGCTGAAGCTCTTTGCGAAGCATTACCAGACCGGTGAAGTGATTCCGAATGATCTGATCGATAAAATCCGGGCCAGCCAGAACTTCATGGCGGGCATGTCGAACCTGACACAGTTGCGCTACGGGTTGGTGGACATGTACTGGCACGGCAACGCGCCGAAAGGGGAGACCGTCGAGCAGGTGGAGTCGCACGTCGATTCGCTGGTGAACCTGTTCCCGAAAGTGCCCGGCACGGCGTTTAGCCCGGCGTTCTCGCACATCTTTGCGGGCGGTTATTCGGCCGGTTATTACAGCTACAAATGGTCGGAAGTGCTGGATGCCGATGCGTTCGAGTTCTTTAAGGAAAAAGGCTTGTCGAACCGGGAAGTGGCCGAAAAATTCCGGAAAAACGTGCTGGAAAAAGGCGGTACTGAAAAACCGATGGAGCTTTACAAGAAGTTCCGGGGCCGCGAACCGTCTCCGCAGGCCATGCTCCGGCGGAGTGGCTTGACGTTGTAGGGATAGTTGTTACACAGAGTTAATCAAAGGGGATCAGGGTTCATCGGAGTACTTCTCTGATTACCTCTGATCCCCTTTGATTAACTCTGTGTAACAACTTTTATCTCTTATTCCCCCCCGTACTCAACCGGCTCGAAGCCGCGATCAGGAGCATCATCAACCCGAAGCCCAGCAGCGGAAAAACCGGGAGCCGGTCGGTGACTTCGTTGAACGAAATCCGGTCACGGCTTTTCACATAGATCATCAGCGCTACCAGCGTCCCGCTCAGGGCGAAGATCAGCAATCCTTTCCCCGCATACACTTCAGGCCATAAAAACGTGCTGGCCAGGGCATCGTAAATTCCGTAGAGCACAGCCATGCAATCGATGGCGATACCGATTCTGAAAAGCGCTTTCATACGATAGTTATCGGGTTGTTGAGGGACAAAATCGGATTGGAATTCAAAAGACAGTCGGGTGTGGATCGACGCTATGAAGTAACCGAAGACGCTGACAACTTGCCAGTCCAAACCCATAACTGGTGGGTTTTGGTGCATACGTGGTGGAAACGGGCAACCGCTAACAGCCGGGTCCGGAAGCCGTTTTAACAAACTTTAACGACCCGGAAGGGCAATACGCGGGGTTTATTTTCTTATTTTTGGGAAATATATCTTTCGGCTAAGGCTGTTACTCAATGCAAACCATCAAAGGAACAGATTCTAACGTTATTTCTGAGTCAAGCTCGCAAGCGTCTATGGTATCGTATAAACGCCTGAACAACCTGACCGGCTGGCTGCTGTTTGCCGTGGCGCTGTTTACCTACGCGTCGACGGTCGAGCGGACGGCCAGCTTCTGGGATTGTGGCGAATTTATTGCCTGTGCGTATAAACTTCAGGTTCCGCACCCGCCGGGCGCGCCGTTCTTCCTGCTCGTGGGCCGGCTGTTTTCACTGTTTGCCTTCGGAGAGGTTACGCAGGTGGCCTACTGGGTCAACATGATGTCGGTGCTGGCGAGTGCGTTCACGATCCTGTTCCTGTTCTGGACCATCACGATGCTGGCCCGCAAACTCCTGAACAAGCAGTTTGGGGACCTGACGCAGGCTGAAATCTGGACCGTGATCGGTGCCGGAGCGGTCGGTTCGCTGGTGTACACCTTCTCCGATACCTTCTGGTTCTCGGCGGTTGAAGCCGAAGTGTACGGCATGTCGTCGTTCTTTACGGCTATCGTCGTCTGGGCGGCTTTTCGCTGGGAACTGATTGAGGATGAGGGCGCTGCCAACCGCTGGTTGATTTTCATCGCGTACCTGATCGGGCTGTCCATCGGCGTTCACTTGCTGAACCTGGTGACCTTGCCTGCCATGGCGCTGATTTACTATTTCAAGAAAAACCAGAAACCGACGTTTCGGGGCGGTTTTATCGCATTCGCCGTCGGGATGGTGATTCTGGGCATCATCAACTCGGGGATTATACCGGGCCTGCCGTCGGCGGCTTTTGCCGTCGAGCGGTTTTTCGTGAATACGTTCGGATTGCCCTATACGACCGGGATCATCATTTTTACCATCGCTTTCCTGGGCGCACTGATCTACGGCATCATCTGGTCGGCCCGTAAAAACCGGCCGATGCTGAATACCGCCCTGCTGGGCCTGGCGTTCGTTCTGATTGGCTATGCGTCGTATATTCAGGTATTGATTCGGTCGGATTTCAATACGCCGATCAACGAAAATAACCCGAGTGATGTGGTCAATTTTGTGTCGTACCTGAAACGGGAGCAATACGGCAGTCGGTCGCTGAGTTACGGGCCGTTGTTTTTCTCACGGCCGGTCGACCAGAAAAAAGGCGCTCCGCAGTACGAAAAACGGGATGGCAAGTATGTCGTTTTCGATTACATGCCGGAATACATCTACGACAGCGACAAGCAAATGCTGTTTCCCCGGATTTACAGCAGCCAGAACAACCATCCGCAACTGTACTCGCAGATGCTGAACATCCCGCTCGATCAGTCAGGCCAGCCGACGCGGAAGGTGACGATGGGTGATAACCTGCAATTCTTCTTTCAATACCAGCTAGGGCATATGTATTGGCGGTATCTGATGTGGAACTTTGCCGGACGCGCGGGCGATCAGGAAGGGTCGGGCTCTCTGTTGCCCTGGACCAGCGATGATGGCATTCCCGATCTGATCAAGAACAACAAGGCCCGCGACAATTTCTACATGCTGCCGTTCCTGCTGGGCTTGTTCGGCATTGTGATTCAGTATTTCCGCCGGTCGAAAGATCTGCTCATTGTCGGGATGCTGTTTTTCTTTACCGGAATCGCCCTGCAAATCTTCCTGAACTCCCCGCCCTCCGAACCGCGCGAACGGGATTACATCTACGTCGGCTCGTTTTACTTCTTCGCGATCTGGGTTGGTTTGGGCGTGGTGGCGCTTGTGGATGGGTTGGCGGCTTATCTGAAAAATGAGAAAATGCGGGTGGCGCTGGTCACCGGTTTGTGTCTGCTGGTGCCGGTGATGATGGGGGCCAAAAGCTGGGATAACCACGACCGCTCGAACCGTTACCATTCTGTCGATTTTGCTAAAAACCTGCTGAACTCCTGCGCTCCGAACGCCATTCTGTTTGTGGGGGGTGACAACGACACCTTCCCCCTGTGGTACGCCCAGGAAGTGGAAGGCTTCCGGACCGATGTGCGGGTGTGTAACCTGAGTCTGCTCGGAACCGAATGGTACATCCAGCAGATGAAGCGGAAAACGTACGAGTCGGAAGCCCTGCCGATTTCGCTCGAATTTGCCCAGTTCAACAAAGGGAAAAACGACGTGATTCCGTTCTACGAAATCCCGGCTGTGAAAAACGGCATCAACCTGAAAGAATACATCGGCCTGGTGAAGCAGAACAACCCGGCCATTCAGGTGCCGCTGACGACCGGCGAGATGACCAGCATCCTGCCATCGCAGACGTTCTTCCTGCCGGTTAACAAGGCCGAGGTGCAGAAACTCGGTTTTGTACCCCAGAAATTCCTGCCGATGATCAAAGACACCATCGTCTGGAACTTCGGCAAGCAGGATATTTACAAACCGGACCTGATCATGCTCGACATGATTGCGACCAACAACTGGCAGCGGCCGATCTACTTCTCGACCACCCTGGGGCAGTCGAACTACCTGAACCTGAAGGATCACATGCAACTGGAGGGCTATGCCTACCGGCTGATGCCGTTCCAGGTGCCGGGTGCGTCCGACGGTTTTGTCAATACCGACGTGATGTACAACGTCATGATGAAGAAAACCTTCTGGCGGGAAATGAACAATCCGGATTCGTACTACGATGATACCTACCGGGGTTCGCCGGTGATCTCGGCCCGGATTGCGTTCCTGCGCCTGGCCGACCAGTTGATGCGCGAGGGGAAGAATGCCCAGGCGAAGGAGGTCATCCAACGTTCGTTGCAGGTCATTCCGGACAAAAGCATTCCGTACGACCAGATTTCGACCAACTACATCCGGATTCTGCTCGAAGTGGGTGAGCCGAAAACCGCCCAGCAGATCGCCGATGTGATTGCCAACCGGGCCGACCAAAGCCTGACCTACATCAAGAAAACCGGGGGAGGCAGCTCTGACGCCAACTTTGACCTGTACAACCTGCAAACGATTGTGAATGCGTTCCGGGAGACGAAAAACGAAACCCTGGCGAAGAAATACGACGCCATCTTCCAGAAGCATTTGAATGCGTTAGGGTGATAACAACGCTGCCAGCACCGGGCCGCCCGGTGCTGGCAGAAAAATTGCGAGTTCAACTTTGAATTGCTAAACCGCTAATCAATCAGTCGTATGGTAACGATAGTGTGTAGTTTAGTGATAAGCTTTCAGGTACACGCAGATACCATGCGTTTGCCGGACAAATTGCCGCAGCTTCCACAGGTGCCGAAAGACCGGCAGGTGCAAACGATGCCGAATGCCAAACCGTCGTTCCGGTCGAACATGCCGGTTCACAAACACGATGAGAGCAAGGTGATTCCGATGCCCAACTCGGCGGCTGACTCGGAAACGTTTCAATTGAAGATAGAAGAGTTATTACCGAAAGACTCCAGTCAGCGGAAGAAGAAGCCTTAAAACGAAATCAGCCCGGCCAATTGGCCGGGCTGATTTCGTTTTGAAGATTGTTATCAGTGAAAAAAGTCTTTCATTTTATCGAAAAACCCTTTCTCGTTTTTCCCCGGTTTGGGCTGGAAGTTCGGTGAGTTTCGCAGCCGTTCGAGGGTGTTGCGTTCGTCGGTGCTCAGTGTTTTGGGCGTCCAGATGTTGATGTGAATCAATTGGTCACCCCGGCCGTAGCCATTCAATTCCTTGATTCCCTTGCCTTTCAGCCGCAGGATTTTACCGCCCTGCGTGCCCGGTTCGAGCGTAATCCGTGCCCGGCCGTCGATGGTCGGTACCTCCACGGAGGTACCCAAAGCCGCATCGACAAAGTTGACGTGCAGGTCGTAGACCACGTTGTTGCCGTCGCGTTTCAGGTTCTCGTCTTCCTCTTCCTCCACCACAATCAGCAAATCACCCGCCACGCCCCCGCGCGGGGGTACGTTGCCTTTGCCCGTCACGGAAAGCTGAATGCCTTCGGCGACCCCGGCCGGAATCTTGATCGGGATCACGTCTTCCTGCAACAACCGGCCTTCGCCGAAACAGGTGTCGCAGCGTTCGGTCACCATCTTGCCCTCGCCGTTACAGGTCGGACACGTGCTGGTCGACACCATCTGGCCGAGCATGGTGTTCACCACTTTCCGAACCTGTCCCGAACCGTTACAGGAATTACAGGTCGTGACGGCGGTGCCGTTCTTCGAACCGTTGCCCCCGCAGGTCGTACAGGCGACGTGGCGTTTTACTTTGATTTTTTTCTCGACGCCGTTGGCAATTTCCTGCAAATTCAGCTTCAGCTTGATGCGCAGGTCGGAACCCCGCCGGACACGACGGCCCTGCTGTTGCCCGCCACCCCGGCCGAAGAAACTGCCAAACGGGCTGTCGTCGCCGAAAATGTCGCCGAACTGCGAGAAAATATCGTCCATCGACTGCGCACCGCCCCCCGCGCCGTTCATGCCGGCGTGGCCGAACTGGTCGTAGCGGGCTTTCTTCTGCGGATCGCTCAGCACATCGTAGGCTTCGGCGGCCTCCTTAAACTTGTCTTCGGCGCTGGGGTCGTCCGGATTTTTGTCCGGGTGGTATTTGATCGCCATCTTCCGGTAGGCTTTCTTGATGTCGTCCGCCGAAGCATTCCGGTCGACCCCCAGTATCTCATAATAATCTCGTTTCGTAGCCATGTAGTTGTCTTCTAGGCGAATAGACTAAACCGGATGACGGGGTAAATCGACATCCGGTTTAGTCTATTCATAATGGTATCGCCGTATACGGTTTCAGGAACCCAATATCACTTTAGCAAATCGAATCACTTTCTCGTTCAGGAAATAGCCTTTTTCGGTTTCGTCGATGACCTTGCCTTTCAAATCATCGCTCGGAGCCGGAAACTGCGTAATGGCTTCGTGTAAATCCGGGTTGAACACCTGGCCGACGGATTCCATCGGCTTGACGCCCTTCGACTCCAGCACTTTACAGAATTTATTGAATATCAACTGAACGCCTTCTTTCAGCACATCAACATCGGAGGTCGTTTCGGCTGATTTCATCGCCCGTTCGAAGTCGTCAAGCACCGGCAACAGCGCCACCAGCAGTCCTTCGTTGGCGGTTGAGATCAATTCCACTTTTTCTTTGGCCGTCCGCCGACGGAAATTTTCAAAATCGGCATATAGCCGCAGGTATTTATCTTTCAAATCGGTCAGTTCGACGCTTACTTTGTCAAATTCGGAAAGGACACCCTGCTCTTCGGTCGTTTCGTCCGACGGATTGTCAGGTTGCGCGTCCACTTCTACTGCGGTTTCATTGACGGTATTGTCAGGTTGCTGAACAGTTTCCTGTCCTTCGGTATTCAAAGTCTCCTTATTTTCCATACGCTTGGTTGTATTTCTTCGCCACCACATGATGCCCTAAAAGTTGCAAATTAGTTGCCAATTTTCAGAATACTGACAAGATGGCATTTTTATTCCCCATTTCAGGCCCGTAACTTTCCCGGTAAACGCCGAACGTGTCACGTTGGGTTCGGGTTATGGAGAGGAGAGCGTCAGCCTGATGGATAGACTTGAAAAACGGACCCAACTGATTAAAGCCAAAGCAGCCGCGCTAGGCTTTGACTTCTGTGGGATTTCCAAAGCGGAATTCCTGGAAGAAGAAGCGCCCCGGCTGGAAGCCTGGCTGAACCGGCAGATGCACGGTAAGATGGGCTACATGGCCAATCACTTCGACAAACGACTCGATCCCCGGCGGCTGGTCGAGGGCGCTAAGTCGGTCGTGACGGTTTTGCTGAATTATTACCCTGAAAAAACGCTGGCTCAGGATGCCGACGATTACAAAATCTCGAAATACGCCTACGGAACGGATTACCACTTTGTCATCAAAGACAAGCTGAAGGAGTTGATGGCGTATGTGCAGGAGGAAATCGGCGAAGTGGACGGCCGGTTTTTCGTAGATTCGGCCCCGGTGATGGATAAGGTTTGGGCCAAACGCAGCGGCCTGGGCTGGGTCGGCAAACACACGAACCTGATTACCCGCGAAATGGGCAGCTTTGTCTTCATCGGCGAGCTGATTCTGGACCTCGAATTGACGCCCGACGGCCCGATGGCCGATTACTGCGGTACCTGTACCCGTTGCCTCGACGCCTGCCCAACCGACGCCATCACCGAACCGTACGTAGTCGACGGCAGCAAGTGCATTTCGTACTTCACGATTGAACTAAAAGACGCCATTCCGGACGAAGTCAGGGATAAATTCGACAACTGGATTTTCGGCTGCGACATCTGCCAGGATGTTTGCCCCTGGAACCGCTTTGCCCGCCCGCACCAGACTCCAGCCTTTGACCCCAATCCGGCCCTGACCGAATTTAGCCGGAGCGACTGGGAGGAAATCACCGAAGAAATTTTTCAGGAAATCTTCCGCCGGTCAGCCGTCAAACGCACGAAGCTGGAAGGGTTGAAACGCAATATTTCGTTTGTAAAAATGGAGGTTGATAGGAACACGGATTGAACAGATTAAACGGATTTACACGGATAATCTGTTCTAATCCGTTTCATCCGTTAAATCTGTTCAATCCGTGTTCCTATCATTCAAGGCCAGTACTCCGCCATTTTCCGACGCAGGAACGCCACGCTGCGGGCCAACTGCTCCATGCCGTCGACGCCGTCTTCGATGCTGATCCAGCCGTCGAAACCTACGCTTTTCAGGGTGCTGAAAATGGCGTCGTAATCGTTCAGCCCCTTGCCGATTTCGCCGTGGCTCAGCCGTTTGGCATACCCAACGGCCCCGCCTTCTTCCCGACGCAGGTCTTCGATGGTGCCCGACAACAGGTAACGGTCGCTGGCGTGCATCGTCACGACCCGGTTTTTGACCCGTTCGAGCAGTTCCAGCGGTTCTTCACCCGCCAGAAAGGTGTTGCTCGGGTCGTAGTTGACGCCAAAATTCGGGTCGTGAATCTGATCGACGAGTTTGCTGAATACCTCCATTTTCTGAGCAAATTCGGGGTATTCCCAAAAATCGTCCTTGTAATGGTTTTCGATAATCAGCGTGATGCCGCGCTCTCGGGCGTAGGGCAGGCAAGCTTCAATGGATTCGGCGGCCAACCGGATGCCTTCGTCAATGGTCAACTCAGGTCGGCGCTGGCCGGAGAGCACACGGCAGTAGGAGCCGCCCAGTGCGTGGGTCATGTCGATCCAGCGCTTTTGTTTGGCAATTTCGTTGGCGCGAAAGGCCGCGTCGGGGTGCGTAAAATCCGGTGAGCAGCACATCATCGGAATCACCTTGCCGTGATCCTCGACCTGTTGCCGAAACCGCGACCAGTTGGCTTCGTCGGCCATTTCCAGAAAACCGGCGTACCATTCCAGGCCGTCGATGTCGAGTTTGACGGCGAGTTCAATCCATTCGGCAACCGTCATGGTGCCGTCTTTGCAGAGCGCCTGCATGAAGGCTTTGGGGAAAGCAGCGAGTTTGGGCATTTTTTAGTACCCACGGACTTTAGTCCGTGTTTTTGAAGTTAGAGCATATCAGTACCCACGGACCTTTATCGGTGAGTTGTTGTTTAATCAATGTAGTAGCTAAAATTCACGGACTAAAGTCCGTGGGTACTCAGTTTTTCGGCGGATTGCGGCCGATAAACGGGTGTTGTTCGAGGTCAACGATTTGTCCGCTGATCGGGCCGCTTTCGTCGGCCAGCCAGTACACGGCGGCTGCGGCTATTTCGGCGGGCCATAAGATCCGGCCCGAGGGCGCAAAAACCGGTGACACATCCTTGTACCAGTCTTCGGGCAGACCCTGTTTGTGCTTGCGCCGGGCTTCGTTTTCGGTCAGCACCCAGCCGGGGTTGATCTGATTCACCCGAACGCCCGCTTCCCGGTGGAGCGTGTCACCGAGGTTGCGGGTGAGCGTCATCAGCGCCCCTTTCGATACGCTGTAGGCCATCAAATCCGGTTCGCCACTCCAGCCATTGACCGAACCGATGTTCAGCACACAGCCCTTCGCTTGTTTCAAATACGGCAGGGCGGCTTTGATCAGGGCAAACGGAGCAAGGGTGTTGACTTCCAGCATTCGGCGGAAAAACCGTAAATCGGTCGTGTGGAGGTTCGAGGAAGCCACCAGAGCCGCGTTGTTGACCACGGCATCCAGCCGCCCGAACGTCCGAACGGCTAGCTCGACCAGCCGTTCGGCAACGCCCTCCACGGCCAGGTCTTCGATGTGCAAAACGGCCCGGTCAGTCCCCAGTTCCTGTACAACTTCCTGGCCTAACTCCGGTTCCAGCCCGTGAACAACCACGGTTGCCCCTTCGGCCACGCACCGTTTGGCAATGGCTTTCCCGATACCGATACAACTGCCGGTGACGATGATCACTTTGTTTTCTAAGCGCATTTCAGACAAGCGACAAGAGAGTTTAGACAAGTGACAAAGGAATCTTTACTCTCTTGTCTTTCATCTTTTATCTCATTAAATCTAGACCGGTTTCAGGACGCTTTTGATGACGTCACCGTGGTGCATTTTTTCGAACGCTTCGTGCCACTGGGTAAGCGGCCAGACGCCCCCGATGATCGGTTTTACGTCAAGTTGGCCGCTGGCCAGCAAGGCCAGCACGCGCTCCCAGATCGGCCAGTTGTGGCTGAAACTGCCCTGAAGCGTCACGTTTTTCTGCACCAGCGGATCGAGCGAAAAACCGAGCGGTTGCGGTCCCCAGCCGACTTTGGTGATGTGGCCGTTGGGCCGCACGAGTTGAAGGGCAATCTTGAGCGTGATGCTGGCTCCGGCGGCATCAATGATGCAGTCGGCCCCCAAGCCGTCACGTTGTTTGGCCCAGTCCGTTGCATCGCCGATGATGGACTCGCAGCCGTATTGCTGGGCAATCGCCAGCCGGTGCCGATCAGCTTCCAGACCCACCACGGCCACTTCGGCCCCACAAAGCCGGGCCATTGCCGCGCAGAGAATGCCGATGGTGCCCGGCCCCAACACAATCACGCGGTCGCCGGGTTTCAGCCGGGAGTTTTCGACCACGGCGTTGTAGGCCACGCAGCAGGGCTCGGTCAGGCAGGCTTGCTCAAAGGCCAGTTGGTCCGGCACCCGGTGCAGACAACGCATTGGCACCCGCACGTAGCGCGTCATGGCCCCGTTGACACCGTAGCCGAAGCCTTTGCGAGTAGGGTCGAGGTTATACAGCCCCTGCCGCGACATGGGATTATTCAGGTCGATGACAGCCGCCGTTTCGCTCACCACGCGGTCGCCTTCCTGCCAGCCGACCACGCGGCTACCGACTTCAACAATGTGGCCGCCAAACTCGTGGCCGAGCACGACCGGGTAATTCACCGGCCAGCTATGGTCGGCCGTCCACTGGTGCAGGTCACTGCCGCAGACGCCGACGTTGGCGACTTCCAGCAACACATCCTCGTCGCCGATGGTCGGTTTGGGGAGTTCACGAAGTTCCACCGAGCCTTTCTCGGGGGCAAAATTGACAACAGCCGCAGAAGTCATTTCGGTTGAATAGTTTATAGTTTATAGTTTAGGGTAACTACACATTTATTAGAGCCTTAGGAAACGATAAACCCTGAACGATAAACCGATTTAACTGATAATCAGCCACCTACGGCCACATCGCCGTAGGCATGGATTTTTTCACAGATTAATCGCAGCGAACTTTCCAGATCGCCGTCGGCGGTTTTGAAGGCGTCGGCGTCGATGGTCAACGGAGCGCCTAACACCACCAGCGGAGCGCCGTATTCGGGGCAACGGATGGCCTGTTCGAGCGTCAGACCACCCACGGCCTGCACCGGCACCCGAACCGCCTGCACCACCTCGCGCAGTTGGTCGAGCGGGCTGGGCATCCGAAGTCCCTGGGCGGCAATGCCCCGGCGTTCGTCGTAGCCGATGTGATGAATGACGTAATCGCAGCCGAGGTCTTCCAGCCATTTGGCCCCTTCGACCATGTCGGGGCAACCCAGGTTGTCGCCCATGACCTTCACGCCGTAATCGTGTCCGGCCTGCACCACCACCTTGATGGTTTCGGCATGGGCCCGCGCCATCACTACGACGTGGGTTGCTCCCGCTTTGGCCATCATTTCGGCTTCAAGATATCCGCCGTCCATCGTTTTCAGGTCGGCCACAATCGGAATGTTCGGAAAGGCTTCACGTAGTTTTCGGACGCCGTGCAGCCCTTCCGCCAGGATCAGCGGAGTACCGGCTTCGAGCCAGTCGACGCCCGCGCGCAGGGCCAAAGCAGCCGTTTCGAGGGCTTCATCAATGTTGGTGAGGTCAAGGGAAATTTGAACAATGGGTTTCATTCCGTGATGGATTGAATTTGATAAATGGATGTCTAAAATTCGTAATGAGGTAGTTTGATGCAGAAAATTACCGGTTTAATTCTATAATGATCAGATCGGCGGAATTTAACCCCACCTTGCCGAAAAAAAATTCGAAAGCTGTTTTTAACAGGCAATTTGCCGCCTTTTCTTTGGACAGGTAATTAATGCCCAATAAAATCTTGTCTGTACTGATCGCAACACTTTCCACTGACAGCGAAAAAGAAGTTACCTGACCAATCAATACACATAGGTACTGGTTTCATCGGTGTTCAGGCTATGACTATAAACAATTCTTTTCGGAATAGTCTGAATTCGGGATTGGTTAGTATATGTATGGTATGACTTATGCAATGTGTAGGGCAGAATAGCACCATGTTGAAAAAGAAAGTACTTATTCAAGATACCTCCTTACTTCGGAAACTCAGAAACGGGCAAAACGTCTACGGGACCTGTGTGACCTCGACGGTTCCTATGTGGCCGATTGGGCTTCAGCGGGCAGGACTGGATTTCGTTTTTCTGGATACCGAACACATCCCCCTCGACCGCACCGAGCTGGCCCGCATGTGCCAGATTTTTCGGGCTTACTCCATTACACCCATTGTTCGAATTCCGAAACCGGACCCTTTTCTGGCCTGTCAGGTGATCGATGGCGGGGCCGTGGGTGTCATCGCGCCATACCTGGAATCCGTCGAGCAAATTATCGACCTCGTGGGTGCCACCAAATACCGGCCGCTGAAAGGTGAACGACTCAACCGGTATCTGAGCGGGAAAGAGGAGATCCCGCCGGATCTGAAACACTACCTCGAAGTATACAACGCGGGCAACATTTGTATTGCCAACATTGAAAGCGTTCCGGCCCTGGAGCGTCTCGACACGATGCTGTCGGTACCCGGACTGGATGCGGTTTTTATCGGTCCACACGATTTGTCGGTCAGTTTGGGAATTCCGGAACAATACGACCACCCGGAGTTTGAAGCCGCCGTTCGCACGATCATTCATACCACCCGCCGGAAAGGCCTGTCGGTCGGCATCCATTTTTCGCAGTCGCCGGATCGACAGGTTTACTGGATGAAGGAAGGCGTCAATATCGTTGTCCACAGCTTTGATGTCGCCCTGTTCGGGCAGCGGTTGCGGGATGACATCGGTAGCATCAAAAAAGCTGTCGGGGATGACGACGAGTCCGACAACTCTCCAAAGCTGGTCATTTAGAAGGCCCGGTTGGAAAAAAGGCCCGGCACCATCGGGTGCATCCGGTTTTCACCCTTAACTTGCGCATATGGATCAGATTCGATGGGGAATTATCGGTTGCGGGAATGTGACCGAAGTCAAAAGTGGCCCGGCTTTCAACAAGGTGCCGAATTCGACGTTGGTCGCCGTGATGCGCCGGGACGGTGAACTTGCCGCCGATTACGCGTTTCGGCACGGTGTTCCCAAATGGTATGACGATGCCGAGGCACTCATCCACGACCCGGAGGTCAATGCGGTTTATATTGCCACCCCACCCGGTTCGCATACCGACTACGCAATTCAGGCCCTGCGGGCTGGAAAACCGGTGTATGTCGAAAAACCGATGGCCCGGAATGCCGCCGAATGCGACGCCATGAATCAGGTGAGCCGCGAAACCGGCGTTCCGCTGTTTGTGGCTTACTACCGCCGTTCGCTGGATTACTTCCTGAGAGTGAAAGAGTTAATCGATCGGAAAATCATTGGCGACATCCGGTTTGTGGATATTCATTTGCATTACCAACCCTATGCCGAGGAAGTCGGTGAAGGAGCCAGGCCGCGCTGGCGGGTGTTTCCGGAAATCTCCGGTGGAGGGCACTTTCACGACCTGGCATCGCACCAGTTCGACTTTCTGGAATACGCGCTCGGACCCATCAAAACCGCCCGGGGTTTTTCCCGTAACCAGGCTGGTTTGTACGAAGCCGACGATATTGTGGTGGCCAATTTCGAATTTGAATCCGGCGTGCTGGGCCTGGGAAGCTGGTGCTACACGGTCAACAAAGAGCAGCGCATCGACGAAGCGTATCTGATTGGCTCGGCGGGTAAAATTACGTTTTCCTTCTTCGAAAAATTCGACATCAAGGTGGAAACGGATTCCGGTACGGAAGTCTACACCATTCCCTATCCGCAGCACGTGCAGCAGCCGCTGATTGAAACCATCGTGAAAGCCTTGCGGGGGGAAGGCACGTGCCCCAGTACGGGCGAAACCGGTGCGCGGGCCAGTTTGATCATGGACTGGATTACGGGGAAGTGAGTGTCAGTTGTTACACAGGGTTTATCAGAGATAAGCAGGGAAAACTCTGATAACCCTGATAAACCCTGTGTAACAACGCAATCCCTCATTCCACCGCCGTCTTCCGGCCTTTCGATAAATAATAAAGCGGCAGGCCGATGAGCACGATGATCAGCCCCGGCCAGGTGAAGTTCGGTTTGTAAACAATCAGTAACCCGCAGAAACTGAGGCCCATCAGGATGTACAGCGCCGGTAAGAACGGGTAGCCAAACGCTTTGTAGGGCCGCTCCAGGTCCGGCCGTTTGGCGCGGAGGATGAAAATACCGGCAATCGTCAGCACGTAGAAAATCACCACCACAAACGAGATCATGTCCAGCAAATCGCCGTACCGACCACTGAGGCACAGCACCGACGCCATCGCGCACTGTATCCAGAGCGCAAAACCCGGCACGGCATGACGGTTCAGTTCGGCCGTTTGTTTGAAAAACAGCCCGTCTTTCGCCATCGTGTAATATACCCGCGCTCCGGCCAGAATCAGGCCGTTGTTGCAGCCAAAGGTCGACACCATGATCATGAACGCAATTAGGGCCGTCCCGACCGGACCAAAAATCGCCTGCGCCGTTGCCACGGCCACCCGGTCTTTTTCAGCCGTAGCAATCTCGTTGATGGGCAGCACGGAGAGGTACATCACGTTAGCCATGACGTAGATAATGGTAACGATAAGCGTCCCGAGAAACAGGCTGAGGCCGATATTCCGTTTGGGGTTGACAATCTCACCCGCAATGAACGTGACGTTGTTCCAGGAGTCGCTGGAGAAAATCGAGCCGACCATCGACGCGGCAATAGCCCCCAAACCGGCCACCAGCGTGTAGGATTCGAACGAGCCGTCGGGCATCAGCTTTTGCAGGTCCCAGGCGTTGGTCCAGTTGGCTTCCCAGACCTCCGGTTTCATCAGCAGTAGCCCGCAGACAATCAGCCCGAACAGGCTGAGCAGTTTGGCCGTCGTGATGACGGTTTGCAGCACCTTCCCACCTTTGACGCCCTTGGTATTGATGTAGGTCAGAATGACAATCAGCACGATGGACAGGAGCTGGGCGGGCGACAATTTGAACGAACCGATGCTGAATAGCACCAGATCTTCGCTGACCTGCGGAATGAAGTAAGCCGTAAACTTGGCAAAGGCCACGCCCACGGCCGCGATAGTGCCAGTCTGGATAACGGCGAAAAAGCTCCAGCCGTACAGAAAACCAATGAGCGGGTTGTACGCTTCTTTCAGATACACATATTGCCCGCCCGCTTTCGGATACATCCCGCTCAACTCGCCGTAGCTGAGGGCCGCTGTCAGTGTCATCAGGCCGGTGATGAGCCAGACCATCAGCAGCCAACCCGACGACCCCACATTCCGGATGATGTCGGCGCTGACAATAAAAATGCCGGAGCCGATCATACTGCCGACTACCAACAGGGTCGCATCCACTAGTTTAACTTCTCGTTTCATGCCAGCCGATTCGGCCGGTTCGGGTAATTCGGGGTTGTATGCTGCCGCATGCTTGTTGGGGCCAGGAGCCATGCCAGATTTGGTTAAGGTGAGCGATGAAGGCCGGAGCGTTTGGTACATCCGGCAGTTGATTTCCCGAAAATACCGAAAAACTTGATAATTCTTACTTTTTACCTTTTTCAGCGCACCCGAAAAAGCCGGTGGGCCGTGTAGGTCTGGCCGAACTGATCGGTTGTTCGAACCGTCAGGCGGTGCGTACCCGGAGGCATCTTTTTAGGCAACGTGCCTCGCCAGATGTGCCGCGAAATTTCGGGTTCGTCCATTTTCCAGCCGAGTACCTTGTCGAGCTTCTGGCCGTCGACGGCTGCATCAAGGTACGGACCCAGTCGGTGCATGGCTGCCACCGCGGGGTCTGGGGCCGGACGGAGTTCGAGCGGTAACCAGTTACCCCGCCCGTCGAGTTGCATTTCGACTGTCGAGCGGGCCGATCCGGCAAACACGTTGATCAGAACGTGCGTGGTGTCCCAGGCGGTTTGCGGTTGTTCGTCCGGGAGGTAGATATTCATTTGGTAATCAGCCGGTCGTCGGGCGGCTTTAAACTGAATCGAATACCGGTTTTCGTCAAACGTCAGGATGGAATAACCGTTCGGCGCACCGTCGTTCATGGTTGCGTGCGGAATGCCAACCTCGTCTTTGAGCCCGACCCACCAACTGCCGCACACCGTGGCATTGATGAAATGGTGGTGCGGTTTACGGCCGTTCCAGCCCCATTGCTGGTCGACAAACAAATGAGCCATCGTATGCGTGTGCCCCGAAACCGAGAAGACGTTCGACCGTTTTTCAATGATCTCAAACAACGCCTTCCGGTTGTCACAGAGGACGATGGGCGCGTGCATGACCAGAACGATCAATTTGTCGTCGGGGACGTGGTTCAGGTAGTTTCGGACAAAATCCAGTTGAGCGTCCACCAAATGGGCTTTGTATTTGCCTTCGGGCGTGAAATAGATGTTTTTCAGGACGATAAACGCTACCTGCCCGTGCTCGAACGCGTAGGTGCTGGGGCCGTAAAACCGCTCGAAGGTTTCGTCACTGAACCGGTCGTCAACAGCGCCCCGGTTGAAATCGTGGTTCCCGAAGGTGTTGTACCAGGGAATACCGATCTGCGCAATTCCGGCGTTGACTTCGGCGAACAGGTTTGGGTCGTCGGCTACGATATCGCCCAGCGTTAGGCCAAATTTTGCCTTCGTGCCAATGCATTCTTCCACCACATCGTGCAGCACGTAATTCACTTCGGTCAGCCCCCGGGCCTGCGGATCGCCAAACAGCAGCATCGAAAACTGGTTATCTTCCGATTGCTTCCAGAGCGGAAAGTCGATCGATTTCGGAAGCGGACCCGTCGGCGCAACGCCCTCGGTTTGGGTCGTTGGCGAGCCGTTGGGTTTGTGCAGGTAATAATGCTGCGGAAGCTGATCGGCGTTGGTCGGCACAGCGTACCCCGCCGGTTTGATCACGAAAAAACCGGTATCGTCACCGACCGGCAAGGTCCAGCGACCGGTTTTGTCCGTGTTCGTCACTACCCGGCCGTTCGAGACGCAGACGTTGGGCAAACCCGGCTCGCCGGGGTCTTTTCGACGGTTTTTGTTGATGTCATTAAAAACCATGCCGGTGGCCGTCGTTTGAGCCTGGGCCATCGGGGCAAGCGCCCAGAAAAAGAGAAAAAGAAGTCGTGCCGTTTTCATAAGCGGTGGTTACTAGTTCCGAAACAGCCAGATTTCCGTCACTTGCGACCCGCGCTCACCCTCTCCGCAGGTCCAGATGAAGGTCACTTTGCCGTCGGCGGAAACCGTTTTTGGAACATCGAATTCATAAATAGGCTGTTCGCCGGTTTGGATAAAGTCATGGATAACCGTCCCGTCGTCGGTGGTTAGTTTCATGCGCGAGCGAAACCGGCCCGTGTAGGCAATCCGCATCCGGTAGGTGGCCGTCGGGTCGAGTTCGTCGTAGGCAATTTTCAGCGGCTGGTCATACAGCGTTTTAGCCTGTTTCATCCAGACGCGCGGGGTAATCTGGCCTTTAAAACCGGTCGCCTTGATTTCGTCGACCCATTCGACGCCCACCAGCCCGACGCCGAAGCCGATCCGGGGGCCGCGCAAACTACCGGGGTCGTTCGCCCAGGGTTCGCCCGGAATCACCCGGTGCCAGCTTTCCGGCGCGCCGAAATGATCGTAAAAACCGCCAGGGCCGGGATCGGTGCGGTGCAGCATCGCCCGGATTTTCAAAAGCCGCTCGTTCTCGTCCGACTCTCTTTCAATCTTGGCCAACTGGTCGAACAGCCAGGGCGAGTCGTTGAGCGGAATGTCGATGTTGTCGATAAAATTGCCCCGGCCGCCCATCGCGCCGTGTTTCTCAATGGTCAACTGCGCGCCGATGCTTTTGAACAGTGAATCGGCCAGCGCGAAACATTTCGCCCGGTAGTCGGGCCGGACCGGTTCTTTCCAGGCTTTTTCGAGTGTGGCTTTGGCTTGCTGAATGGCCGGCAGCGACCCGGTTTTTTCGGCCGTTGCCAGTATGTCGCGGGCCTGTTGTTCGAGTTCGGTTTCAAACAATAACCGCCGTTGGGTGTAGGCATCGAAATACGCCCGAATCAGGCTCATCTGAAACCGGGGATTCTGCAAAACCGCCTGCGGAACCTGTTGTTCCAGCGTTTGCCACTGCCGGAGGGTTTGTGGAATGGCCGGATTAGTCAGCAAAGGGCCGCGCCAGTTTTCCTCCAAAGACAACACTGCGCGGACGAACGGTTCCGTAAAATCCGGGCCGATGAACAGCCGGGCGTAGTCGCGCAGGGTTTCGATGACGGGCCGGTTGGGGTCCCAATCCTGATCGCTCCAGACAAACTTATTCACGTCATCGTTGGTGCCTTCCGAATAGCTGATGCTGCCCGCGCCGAACTCATCAAGCGCGTTGTGAATGATTTTCTCGTCGTGCGGTCGGGGGTTGATGCTTTCGCGGCCGCAGGTCATCGACCAGGCCAGGTCCCAATGCGGCACCGGATATTGCGAGCTATAATTGTGCGTAATGTCGGGATAATGCCGGATTGGAATCGACGGTTTGAGCAGCTTCCGGATTTCTTGCACCGGCAACTTCACCCACGGCCCGAACACCACCCCGCCAAACCACGGATAGCCGCTGTTGACGTGCCGGAAAAACGCATCGAACCAGGCTTGCGTCGGCCGGAATACCTGCGGAGAAACCCAGATTTTGGCGTTCGGGTGGTATTTCTGCAACACCTGCGCTTCTTTTTCGAGCCAGGCAAAAAGGACATCAGGCTCCAGTTCGCCGGGATCGCCACCGGGCACAAACACCGCATCCAGCTTCGGCACGGCGGCAAATACCGCGTGCCGCTCCTTCAGTTCTTGCTGAATCGAATCGGGGTGGACGTAATTCTGGCCCATATTCGGGTACCACATCCAGACATCCAGCTCGTATTCCCGGCATATCCGCGACTGCTCCCGGATCATCTGAATGGCCGGCAGCTTCATGTGCCGACTCGTGAAGTCGTCGTCCGTGCGCGGGGGCATGATTTCGATGCTGTTGGCTCCAAACAGGGCCAGTTCCCGGATGTACTGGTCGAACTGCGTGACGGAAAAGGCGTCGTACGCATTGGTTTTGGGACGATACCCCAACTGATGCCCGCGAATCGGATACCGGGGGCTGGTCGCCAGTGTCGCGTTTCGGGCTATCCGAAGCTGGCCGGGGCTCATCTCGGCTTTCCGCAGGAATTGCCCGACACCGTACAGCAAGCCCCGGGCGTCTTTTCCCACGATTAAAACCGTGTTGGTTTCTTCCTGAACCAAGAGCTTGAAGCCTTCGGCCTGAATGGCGGATAGGGCGTTCAGTGCTATGCGGGCGGTTTCCGGGAAAGCAGAGAGGGTTGTCTCCAGCGCTAACCCAATCACGGGTTGCCCGGCGGTCGGCCATTTCTTCGCCAGGGGTAACCGAATCCGGGTTCGCTTCTGCACTTCTTCTTGCAGAATTTCCAGACTACGGTTTAGCACTTTTGGGTCTTTGACGGTATTGAAAATCTGCGCTCGGCTCAGGTCGATGGGGGCAGCAAGAAGTAGCTCAAGTTTACCAAACAGGAGAGCGTAGCAAAGAAGACGGCTTACTACTCGCATGGTGTTGTGGAAATCAGGGTTAGGGGCTGGCCCCGGTTTTCGCCGTGGCTTTATTTGACGGATTGAATCCGGACCTCATCAACGTAAAAAATGGCCGTCGGAACGGGCTCATCGGCACCGGGCAGCGGAGGCCCCGGTTCTTCGTTCGGGGTTTTTCGGTTGGGCAAATCGCGGTAGGGGCCGGTCCGGATCGACAACCGCTCTACCGATTTGACGGCTTCGGCCAGGGCGGCTTTTTCCACGACCTTCTTTCCATCAATCGTGAGGTCGTAATGACCGTACAGGCTGGCGTCGACGCTGAACGTTAGCTCGTACCATTGTCCGGCGCGGTAGGGTTGCACCGCTTTTTCCTGACTGCCGATTGTTGCCACGATCAGGCCTTTTTCGTCAAACCGCAGCCGGACCGGGCGGTTTCCATACTGGTCCGTGAGGTCGATTTCCAGCGTGCCGGTGTGGTTTTGCTCCGGCCGGACTTTGAGCCGAATTTGCGCCTTGCCGGTTTCTTCAAAAACCCGAATCGCCCGGGCGTAGTCGTACGGGTCTTTGTCTGACAATTTGAGGCAGTTGCCGGTTCCGCCCGGCGCTTTGACCACCGCAACCGGTGCCCACTGGGGTGCATAGATATTCCAGTCGGGAACGGCCCCGTTCAGCGACAGGCTGTTGAAATCGTCGGCAACCGGGCCTTTGACGGCGTACCGCACCGGCGTCGGAATCCGGCTGACCCAGATGTCTTCCTTGTTCATGCTGTAAGTAAGCCAGAGGTCGTTGCCGGGCGGGTTGCCGTTACCTTCCTCAATGCCCCGAACATAGCAGGGACCAAAGTCTTTCCAGCGTCCGAAAAACCGCCGGGGAGGCACCTCGCCCTGGACCAGCAGCATATGGTCGAAGAGAATGCCATCGTCGCCGGTCACGACCACCAGCGGGTAGCGGTACTCGTCGAGTTCGATGGGGTTGTAGGCAATCGCGTACCGGCCGTCGTCGGTGCGCTGGCCCCACTGTTTGCCCCCTGCCATCAGGAAAGTCGGCACTTTGACCGGTTTTGAGAAGGTTTTGCCGCCGTCGAACGACAGGGCGCTGTGCGAGCGTTTCCACAAGCCAACCACGTTGCCGTCTTTCCGGTGGTAAAATGACAGGGCTTCGCGGCCGGGTTGAAAGGAATAAAAACCGTCGAGCCCCCGGTCTTCGTCCCACCACTGCAAGGTCATGAGTTTGTCGGTTAACAAGGCGTCACAGGCCGCCACAAACCCGGCATCGGTCGAGCGTTTGTAGAAGGGATAGCTTGTGTTCGACTCGTTCCACTGAACGCCGTTGACGGTTTTGTGGCTGGTGTAGCGAATGAAGTAAATCGGGCCGTATGTTCCGTCTTTGTAGGCTTCGCGTACCACCCGCCCAATGCCGCCTTCCTTAAACGGTTCTTCGGCGTGGCCGTAAAACGCCAGGATCAGCAACCGGCCGTTGGGGGCGACGTAAAAGCCCATCCGCTGGTGCATCATGTAACCGCTCGCACTGTCGGGCAATTGAACGCCCTTCGGAGGCACATACGGCGGAAAAACCACCACCGGTTTTGTCCATTGCCGACCGTTCTTCGAGGTCGTCACGAGCGTTTGGCCGGGCGCGATGTGCTCATCGGCCGGGTTGCTCAGGTACTGTTGGTAAAAGGTGTTGTTCCAGAAACAAAGGTTCGACGCGTGGTTGTAGGTCCAGCCGTGGCCGTCGGCCAGCTCGGGGTGGCTGCGGTTGACGCGGACGGTCTGGCGGTTTTCTACGCCAACGGCGTAGCGCAACCGTCCCTCGTGTACGTTCGGGTCGACGGTTTCGCCCCCCACGTAGCGCACGGGTTCGGCTGGACTGCCGGTTTGAGCCACCACCCGGAAGCTGGCGGCCCAAAACAGGCAGAGGAAAAGGGAAGGGTTTCGGAACATATAGGGCATTTTACTGACTCAAGGGCTGAAAGCGCAGCACGCGCTCCCGGATTTCGGGCCGGTCGTACTCTTTATTTTTTGTGGGAAAGCCGATGTCCCAGGGCGATGGACCCACCCATTCGGATTTCTTCCCGGCAATTTTAATCAGGCCATCCGTCGTGATTTCGACCACGGTATAGAGCGGGTCTTTGTACGGCGCGGTGTATTTAATCCACTTGTAATTTTTATCAACTTCATCGCTGTATCGAACGTGTCCGTATTCCTCACCCAGCCATTTATACGACATCGAATTGATGCAGACATACCAAATGCCGTTGACCTCTTCGGCCCGGTCGTAGTGAATATGGCCGTAAAAGTTGGCGATAATTTTAGCGGTTTTCGACCTGGCGTTATGTGCTTCCAGCACCGCCCGGATTTCGCCCGAATTGTCGACTCCATCGGGGCCTAAGCCCTGGTGCGAGAAGATCACGATGGGCGTTCGGGCCTTTTCCAGTTCGGCCTTCAGCCAGGTGAGTTGCGGCTCCCCGATGTGTTCCTGATAACCTTTCAGTTCCGGCGATTTTTTGTCATTGCCATCGAGCACAATGAACCGAAAACCGTTCCGGTCGAAGGAATAATATGAAGAGGGCATATTTCGGTAGGCTAGGGCCTGTTGGAGCGAGGTACCGCCGTCCATCTCGTGGTTGCCGATGACGTGGTATTTCGGGCCGGGATAGGCTTTCCAGATGGCGTAGGCCGACGCGTATTTTTCGGAGGGAGTCAGAAAATCGCCGAGTTCAATGATAAAGTCCGGTTTGGCGGTTTTCATGCTGTTCATAAATGCCGTCAGCCGGGCGTTACCGTCGTGCATGGTCGGGATGTGAGCGTCCGTAAACATTCCAATCTTAACTCGTTTAACGTCTCTTTTCTGTGCAAAACAGTAGCTGTTTAACAGACAAAGAAAAATCCCAATTGCTATACATTTCATGAAATTAAGAGTAGGCAGTCAGAGCTTGATAAATATCTTTTTGCGATACAGAAAATAAGCCGGAATAAAATTAATGCCGACGAAAAACAGCGCATACATCATGCTGGCAAACCGGGAGTCGAAACCCAGGCTGGTGATGACATTCACGCCGTGTTCATTCAGCGAATGTTCGCCGAATTTCAGGTAATAAAAGACAATGGAGAGCAAATCGCCCAGGACGTAGACCGCAATGGCATTGGCTCCGAAGATGATGCCCGGCTGGATGCCTCCGGTTTTTCCCAGAATATCGACCAGAAAATAAACCGCGCCGAAGAGCAGGGCTGCAAATCCGGACGTAATCAGCACAAACGAACTCGTCCAGAGGTTTTCATTGCTGGGAAACGTCAGGTTCCAGAGATACCCGGCTACGGCCGTAAACAGTCCAATCGTCATCAGGTAGGCCACTTTTTCCAGCCGGGTCCGGTTGCTGATCATCAGCCGCCCGGCTAGCATCCCGGTGACACCCGAAACCGCCGACGGGAAAGTGCTCAGGATGCTTTCGGGGTCCCAGGTGCCCTGCCACATGCGCCCCGGCAAATACAGGCTGTCGAACCAGGCCACCAGGTTGACGCCCGGCTCGAGCATCACCTTGCCGACGCCAGGCGTGGGAATCTGGGTGAGCGCCAGCCAGTACACCACCAGTGTCAGCGCCCCGATCCAGGCTTGCTGCTTCCAATTGGTATTCAGGTAGATAACGGAGCAGATCAGAAATACGAAGGCGATACGGTGCAGCGTACCCGTCCAGCGAATGTTGGCAAAATCGAAGGTGGGCAGGAGATTTAGCACCATCCCGACGACGAAGATTTTGACGGACCGCCAGACGATTTTTCGGTACAAGTCGCCTTTGGGCGCTCCGCTTTCCAGCCGTTTCGAATACGCAAAGACGATGGAAACCCCGATGATGAACAGAAAAAAGGGGGCAATCAAGTCCGTGAACGACAGGCCATTCCACTTCGTGTGTTGCAACGGGTGGTAAACATGGTCGCCGTCGCCGGGGAAATTGACCAGCAGCATGGCCGCAATGGTAAAACCGCGCAGGGCGTCGAGCGAGATCAACCGGGTGGGCGCGGGCTCCGGCGCATCGATGGGAGGGGGAAGCGGGTTCGTTTGGGGGAGCATCGGTCCGGAAGTTGAAAAAGTCTTGGAACGCCAGTGGTATTTTTACTACTGGAATCCGTAATATTAAGGCTACTTAACGAACCCTTTCATGCGTAACTTTTTTTGCCTCACGGTTTTAATGGCCGTTTTGCTCCTGGTTAATGGGTGTAAGCCCTCCGAAAACGAAGCCAAAGAAATCACGGTCACCTGGGAACTGGTGAGCAATTTTACCGATACAGAGAACGGGTTTGAGGCCCGGTTTAACCTCGTCAACAACGGCGACCTGGCCCTCGACGACAAAAACTGGGCACTATTTTTCAATATGTCGCCCCGCCCCATTTTGGCCGCTAAAACCCCGCAACCCGGCACGGTGCAACACATCAACGGCGATTGGTACAAGCTGACGCCCAACGCCGGTTTTTCACTAAAACCGCATGCAGCAACCGAAATCCGCTACTGGGGCACCGAAGGCGTGATTAAGAATACGGATGCGCCGATGGGTCTGTACTTTGTTTTTTACGACAAGGATGGCAAGGAAGAAAACGTCGTAGAAGTAGCCAATTACCGGGTTTTACCCTTTGTCCGGAAAGAGCAGCAATTGCGCGGAAAGGCCGACCAGCTACCGCTGCAAACGGCGGCCAAACGATATCAGGATAACCTGGCCCTGAGCCTGTTACCGGCAAATCAGCTCCCGCTGATCATTCCGTCGCCGGTCAAGCTGACGACCTCGCCGGGTACGTTTACGCTGGACAATAAACAAACGATCTTTTACGGCAATGGGTTAGAAAATGAGGCCAACCTGTTGAGCGAGAAACTGAAAACCCTGACCGGGACGAGTTTCAACGTGAAAACCGCGACGGCCAACGACAAAGGCATTGTGCTGAAAACCGGCCCGGTTGCGGTGAACGGGATTGCCAAAGAAGCGTATACCCTGCAAATCGATGCCAACGGCGTGACCATCACCGGGAGCGATGCCGCCGGGGTATTTTACGGGACGCAGAGCCTGCTGGCGCTGATTCCGCCCCAGACGTACCTGAACCCCACGGCTTCGGTGGCGCTGAATTACGTGCAGGTGGAAGATGCGCCCCGTTTCCACTTCCGGAGCATGCACCTCGATGTGAGCCGGAATTTCCAGACGAAGGAAAGTGTCCTGCGGATGCTCGACCTGCTGGCGTTTTACAAGGTCAACCACTTCCTGTTGTATACGACCGAAGACGAAGGCTGGCGGATCGAAATCGACGGCTTGCCGGAATTGACGCAGGTGGGTGCGCAACGCGAACACACGGCGGGCGGCATGGCGGCCCCGGTGCTGCATCCGGCCTACGGTTCGGGACCGAAAGCGAAGGACGAAACCAAACACGGCAGCGGTTTTTACACGAAAGCGGATTTTATCGAAATCCTGAAATACGCCAACGCCCGGCACATCAAGGTCATTCCGGAACTGAACTTTCCGGGCCACGCGCGGGCGGCCATCAAGTCGATGGAGGCCCGGTACGAGCGGCTGATGAAGGAAGGCAAGGAAAAAGAAGCCAACGAGTACCGTCTGATCGACCCGGAGGATAAGTCGGTGTATCTGTCGGCCCAGGCGTATAAAGATAATGTGGTCAGTGTAGCCCGGGAGTCGACCTACCATTTTTACGAAAAGGTGGTGGACGAGATTGCCAAACTCTACCAGCAAGCCGGTTTGAAACTCGATACGTTCCATGCCGGGGGCGATGAAGTGCCGGAAGGCGTCTGGACGAAATCGCCCCAGGCGGCTCAGCTTCTGAAGGAAAATCCGGCGGTGAAAGATCCCAAAAACCTGCAATCGTATTTTTTCGGCAAGCTGCTGAAACGGCTCGAAAAGCGGAATCTGTCCATCCACGGCTGGGAGGAAGTGGCCTTGACGAAATCGCCGGAGGGCAAGTACCTTCCGAATCCGGCGTTTGTGGGCAAAAATGTGGTGCCCTACATCTGGAACAACATTTACGACCTGGACCTGGGCAACCGGCTGGCGAATGCGGGCTATCCGGTGGTGCTTTGCAACGTGACGAACTTCTATTTCGACCTGGCCTACAACAACGATCCGCTGGAGCCGGGCTTGTACTGGGGCGGTTTTGTCGACACCCGGGCCAACTGGACATTTGCACCGTTCGATATGTTCAAGACGACGTACCGGACTTCGATGGGCCAGCCGCTGAACTTCGCCGGACTCGAAAAAATGAAACCGGAGGCCCGGAAAAACGTCATCGGGCTGGAAGCGCAACTCTGGAGCGAAACCGTCAAAGGTCGTGACATGATGGAATATTACTCGCTGCCCAAACTGCTCGGGTTTGCCGAAAGTGCCTGGTCGCCGGAGCGGGCGTGGGAAACCATCGAAAACCGTGATGCGCGCGAGAAAGCCATCCAAACCGGCTGGAATGCCTTTGCCAATGCGCTGGCACAGCGGGAATTGCCCCGATTGGCAACGCTCAACGGCGGCTACAACTACCGTATTCCGATGCCGGGAGCCATTCTCGAAAACGGTACATTGAAAGCCAACGTCGAATACCCGGGCCTGAGCATCCGCTACACGACCGACGGTTCGGAGCCGACCGCTCAATCGACTTTATACACAAAACCGGTGGCGGTTTTCGGAAACGTCAAACTGAAGAGTTTCGATGCGGCCGGACGGTCGAGTCGGACGGCGGTACTTCAATAAGCCTGAGTATGTTTCAAGGTCAGATCAGGTTTTTGGGGATCATTTTTCTCTGGATAACAGCCACTGGCTGGGTTTGGGCGCAGGAAAAATCGGCCACGATGCTGGGCCTGAACCCCTCGGTAACGGTAGAACCGTTTTACGAGAAAGGAGAATTGGATGTCAACATTCTGCCACTGGTTTTCCAGAAAACATTGACGCACCGATTCGATCTGCGGCTGATTTCAGTCGTGAATTTGGGTATCCGGAAGGCTGGCAATCAGATTAGCCATTTGGGGCTGGAAGCAGCCTTGCCCATCTACCTGACCCGTAAGCCAACGCGCTCGGAACCGACGAAGGGCTTTTATCTGGCTCCTGGGCTGGCTTTTACCCGCAATCGACTCGAAGCGCACAGCAATTCGAGTTTGTTTCTGGAGCCGGGTTATCAACTGCTGGTGGGACCACGGACCAGCCTTTCGTTCGGACTGCAGTTTGGGCGTACGCATTTTGCCTACGATAATGATACTCAAAAATGGGATGGACATTTCGGGTTCAAGCTAATCATTGGTCGTTGGCTCGGAGGGCGTCCTCGTTAACTTGTTTTCTATGAAGCGTAATACCCTGATTGTCATTCTAATTCTGCTGATTTTTTTCGTCATTTCGTTTCTGACCAACATCCTAGGGCCACTCATTCCCGACATCATTACGAGCTTTCAGCTCAGCATCGGGCTGGCCGGGTTTTTGCCGTTTGCCTTTTTCGTCGCTTACGGGGTGATGTCGATACCGTCGGGGATTCTGGTGGAGAAGTACCGCGAGAAACCGGTTTTGCTGGCGGCTTTTTTTCTGGCTTTTGCGGGGGCTTTGCTGTTTGCACTGGTGCCCGGTTTTTCGGTGGCGCTATTGTCGTTGTTTCTGATAGGCCTCGGCATGGCGATGTTGCAGGTCGTGATCAATCCGCTGCTGCGGGTGGCCGGGGGTGAAGCGCAATTTGCGTTCAATTCCGTGCTGGCGCAGTTGTTTTTTGGAGCAGCTTCTTTTCTGAGTCCATTGTTATACAGCTACTTAGTGAGTAGTGTGCATTCCGGTGAAACCGGCGGCCTGATCGCCCTGTTCGATCAACTGGTTCCGGCGGATCTGAAGTGGGTGTCGCTGTACTGGGTGTTTGCCCTGACGGCCCTGCTGATGGTGGTGGTGATTTATTTCGTCCGGTTTCCGGAGGTCGAATTGAAAGACGACGAGCGCATCGATACCGGCAAAGCGTTTGGCGACCTGCTCGGCAACAAAACCGTGTGGCTGTTTTTTGCCGGCATCTTTGCGTACGTCGGCACCGAGCAGGGCATTGCCAACTGGACTTCGCAGTTTCTGCAAACCTACCACGGCGTCGATCCGACCACGACCGGGGCCACGGTCATCTCGTGGTTCTGGGGGCTGCTAACGGTCGGGTGTCTGCTGGGGTTGTTGTTGCTCAAAATTTTTGATAGCCGCCGGGTGCTGGTACTGGTTGCGTCGGGAGCCATTGTATTTTTGCTGGCGGGCTTGTTCGGCACGAAAGAGCTGGCACTTTATGCGTTTCCCATGACCGGTTTTTGTGCATCGGTCATGTGGTCGATCATCGTCTCGCTGGCGTTGAATTCCGTTCCGCATCACCACGGCACGTTTTCCGGCATCCTCTGCACCGGCATTGCCGGGGGCGCGGTGGTACCGCTGATCGTCGGCGGATTGGCTGAGCTGGTCGGTTTGCGGCTGGCGATGTTGTTTCTGCTGATTACGCTCGGCTACATTCTCAGCATCGGCTTCTGGGCCCGGCCTTTGGTCAACAACGCCACGGTGAAGAGTTTGAAGGAGTTATTTGCGTGAATTGGGAATCTGGTTGTTACACAGAGTCTATCAGAGTTAATCAGAGATTATCAGGGTTTCTCTGATTAACCCTGATACTCCCCGATAAACTCTGTGTAACAACCCACCCATCAAAAGCCCATGTACAAAGTCATTCTGTTGATCGATTTGGCGGAGGAGTACAGCAAAAGCCTGTTGAAAGGGGTGACGAAGTATTCGCGCGAACACGGCCCTTGGGTGTTTTGCCGGATGCCGTTGTTTTACCGCGAGACCATCGGCATCAAGGGCATCTTGCAGTGGGCGCAGGAGTGGGGCGCCAACGGCATCATCGGTCAGTTTTACAACGACAAAGAGGTTTCGGAGTTCACCAAAGCCGGGGTCGCGGTCATTGCGCAGGATTTCCGCGAGCGGTTTGACGACATTCCCAACATTACCGGTGCCTACCAGGAAGCGGGGGCGATGGCGGCCGATTACTTTCTGAAAAAAGGCTTCACGCAGTTTGCTTTTTACGGTTTTCGGGACATTGTCTGGTCGCGGGAGCGGGCCGAAGGATTCGAAACCCACATCCAGAAAGCCGGTTTTAAAGTTCATACGTTTGAACACACCAAGGCGCAATCCAGCGAGTTGTGGTATTACAAACCGAGTGCGCTCAGCCAGTGGCTCCAATCCCTGCCGAAGCCCATCGCCATCATGGCCTGCGACGACCGCCAGGGTCAGCACATCACCGAAGCCTGCCGCCAGACCGGGATTCGCATTCCGGAGGAGGTCGCCGTGTTGGGCGTCGATAACGACGAACTGATCTGCGAACTGTCGGACCCGCCGTTGTCGAGCATTGCCCTCGATGCCGAAAAAGGTGGCTACGATTCGGCCCGGCTGCTCGACCAGCTCATTCGGGCCGGTTCCGGTGTGTTTTATGATATTGTCGTGAAACCGACGCAGATCGTCACGCGGCAATCCACGGATATTTATGCCACCCACGACGAGTACATTGCC
Source organism: Larkinella sp. VNQ87 (assembly GCF_049445795.1). NCBI lineage: Bacteria > Pseudomonadati > Bacteroidota > Cytophagia > Cytophagales > Spirosomataceae > Larkinella > Larkinella sp. VNQ87. The sequence goes on along the minus strand of NZ_JBMSDT010000001.1, from coordinate 286,690 downwards.
CAATCGCTGAAGTTTATTCACCAGAATATTGACAAAAATTTGCAGGTGGAGGAGGTAGTTCGGCAGGTACCCCTATCGCGCCGGGCGCTGGAAAAGCGGTTTTTGACCATTACCGGGTATCCGGTTTACAAATACATTTTTAACCTGCGAATCGAGAAATTCACGCAGAAACTGCTGGAAACGGACATGTCGGTGTTTGAAATCGCGCTTGACATGGGGCTGACCGACAGCAAAAACATCGCCCGGCAATTTCGACAGGTGAAGGGCTGCACGCCCATCGAATTCCGGAACCGGTATTTGGCGGGAAAGTGAGGATTAAGGGGGTTGTTACACAGGGTTGATCAGGGACCATCAGAGGTTATCAGAGAAACCCTGATGACCTCTGATGGTCCCTGATCAACCCTGTGTAACCGCTTTAAATGTTATTGCTTCAACAACCAGACATCGGAGATTTTGGAGCGTTGCCGCCAGTTCAGGTGCGATTCTTCCGGTTCGTCGAAGGAGACGGAAATCCGCCCGTCCTGGGTAAGCGACAGCGGCACAATCCATTCCTTGAAGGTTTCGAGTTCTTTGTTGTAGACGGTTGGATGGAGTCGTTGACCATCGATCCGCAGCAGGGCATCGCCCGACCCTGCCACCCGGATGAGGTAGCGAGCGCCGGGGTCAAGGTTGTCGTACTCCAGCGCCGGGGCATGTTGAAACGTCTGGCTCGACAACCGGGCGCGGCTGGAACCGTTGTTCCACCAGGCGATGTCGGTCGCATCCTCGGAAATCGTCCGGACGCGCGGGCTGTTGCCGCCACTCGACACATCATCGTAGTAACTCCCCGCGCCGGGCGTTTCCCAAAAAGCGATAGACTTGATGCGATCCAGTTGTTCGCGCGGAGTTTTCATCGCCCGGATTTTACTAAACTCGTCCGTCAGCCACCAGCGGTTATTGAGGGGGTAATCGACAAAGTCGAGCAGACAGCCCCGTTCGTAATTCTTCGCCTTGTACTTCGGAACGCTGGTTTGTAAACCGATCGACGCGAACAAATCCGCACACAGGGTTTCGATTTTCTTTCGCAAATCGGGTGAAACCGGCTCCTTGTCGGCCTTGTTCACGACCGCCAGGGCCTGCTCCATCGTTTCGGCCAGGTTTGTTTCCATTGCCTGGGCAAGCAGCTCGGTCGCGGTTTTCTCCAGCCCCTGCTCATACAGCAACCGCCGACGCGTGTAGACATCGTAATACGCTCGCAGCAGCAACATTTGCCAGCGCCAGTTGGCTTTCAGTTCGGGGTGCGCGGTTTCGAGATTCTGCCAGAAGGCAAACGTCGCTTCGACGCCCCCGTTTTGGGCCAGCGGGCCCTGCCAGTTGTTTTCGAGGGCCAGAATGCCGTTGGTGGCCCCATAGGTCAGGGGCCAGCCAAAGAAAAACCGGCTGTATTCGTTCAGGATTTCGTTCACCGATTTGGTCGGGTCCCAGCCGCGCATGCTCCAGATTACCTTGTTGACATCGTCGTGGCAGCCATCCGAATACGACACAAAACCGTTGGTAAACGGCGCGTATTTCCCGTGAATTCCGGCGAAGAAAAAAGGGCGGGGATTGATGGCTTCGCGACCCAGCGTCAGGGCGTAAGCCTGATCCCAGCGTTCGACCGGAAACTCGCAACGCACGTTGTGCGTCAGGTCCGGGTACTCGCGGTGCTGGTAATTTTTGGGCAACCGATACCGGGTTTCGGCCATCGGTGGGCTGCTCGGCCCCGACACGACACCCTGCAACCAGGCCGGTTTGAGTTGCGCCAGATAGTTGTAAAAATAGTCAATCTGTTCGGTGTCAAACCCTTGCAGGGAAATCCAGATTTTGGCGTTGGGATGCGAGCGGATTAAGCGGTCGTGCAGGTCTTTCAAAAAGGCCATCACCTCGCGCGGGTGGTTATCGCCGGGGTCGCCACCGGGGAAAAAGATGTGGTCCAGCCGGGGGCAGGCGCGGTAAAACGCTTCGTGTTTTTCCAGTTCGGCTTTTCGTTGGCTTTCGTCAGTCAGGTCGAAGGTGGCTGGTGTCCAAACCCAGTAATCCATGTCGTATTTCTGGCATAATTCACTCATGCGCACCTGCATTTCTTTCGGCGTTATCCGAAAAAGCGGGCTTTTCGTGTCGCCCTCGTGAAACGGAATGCCCTCGATGGCATTCGTGCCAAAAATGGCCAGGTCGCGGTAATACTGCTCGAACTGGGCGACCGTCCAGGCATCGTACGAATTGGCGGTGGTTCGGTAGCCCAGTTGGTGTCCGCGAATCGAGTAAGCCGGGGCCGTGGCCAGGTCGACGGTTTTCTCCAGTTCGAGCCGTTTGGCGTCCATTTTCAGATTTCGGAGCAGCCAGCCGGACCCAAACAGAACGCCCCGCGCATCGGCACCGAGCACCCAAACGGTGGTTCCGGTTGCGGTTTGTTCGGTAACGATCCGGAACCCTTCCGGTTTTTGTTCCGGCAAACCGGTTCCTGGGCGGTTTGGAACGGTTTTACCTGCCACGCTCTTGTCTGACGCTAACGCCAGCACAATGGCCGGGCCTTTCGGCCAGTTGCTGACCTGTTTCAGCGAGGTGGCAGTCCGTTTGGCAATTTCCTCCGTCAGCAGTTGCGGGGCCGTCATTCGCATCGGAGCCGGGATGGAAGGTGAAACCAGAATGACCGCGTTTTTGAGGTTAACGGGTTGAGCGGAGAGTTGGAGGATTGAAAATAGAAAAGGCAGGAAAAGTATAAATCGGAAAATCATTTGGGTTAGGAAAGGTAAAAGGTTGTTACACAGAGTTAATCAGGGAAATCAGAGGTCATCAGTGAATCTCTGATAAACCCTGGTTATCTCTGATTAGCTCTGTGTAACAATCCGTTGGATTTTACGAATCGCATCGGCAAACGCCTGCATATCGTCCCGGCTGCCGAGCATCGCGTGTTGAAAAATCCAGACGGCTTCGTCGCGGCAGGCCCGCTCGGCCACCGGGCAATCGACCGTGGAGTAGTCCACCGTTTCGGGGATGGCGTAGCACAGGAAGTTCCTGTTCTGGAACAACGGTTGCTTATACAACGGGTGCGGATAACCCGTCGAGCACGGTACCCCCTCAGCCGCCAGCCGGGCCACGAAGTCTTTCCGGGAAAGGCCGCTGAAGGCCGGCGCATTGTATTTGAAAATGTACAGGTGGTAACAATGTCGCACGTCGTCCGGCGTCTGGCTCAGGGGTGTAATACCCTCAATTTCGGAAAGCAATTCCGTCAAATACCGGCCGTTCCGGTTGCGCAAAACGGTCTGTTCTTCGAGCCTTTTGAGCTGGTGGGAAAGCAAAACCGCCTGGAGTTGCGTAATGCGGTAGTTGCAACCGGGATTAAAATGGTCGTACCACTGGTGACCGTCAAGCCGTCCGACGTTGCGCAGCGACGCCATCATCCGGTATAGCTCATCGTCGTTGGTGACCACAATCCCACCTTCGCCACTCGTCAGGTTCTTCGATGACTGGAAACTGAAACTGCCAACGTCGCCGATGGAGCCCAGTTTCCGGCCTTTGTACTCGGCACCGTGGGCGTGGGCGGCATCTTCGATGACGCGTAGGTTATGGCGACGGGCAATGTCCAGAATAGCGTCCATATCGCAGGCCAGCCCCGCAAAATGAACCGGAATAATCACCTTGGTCCGCTCGGTAATAGCCGCTTCCACGGCTTTCGGATCGAGGTTGTAAGTGTCCGGGTCAATGTCGACAAAAACCGGTACGCAGTTGACCTCCAGCACCGTAGAAGCCGTGGCAATGAACGTATACGGAGGAACGATTACCTCGTCACCCGGCCGAACTCCACAGGCCATCAACGCCAGCCGGAGCGACACCGACCCATTGACGCAGGAAACCGCATATTTGGTCCCACAGTAAGCGGCAAATTCCTGCTCGAAGGCCTCGACAAATTCCCCACAGTCGGGATTACCCCAACGTCCGCTCCGGACGATCTCGGCCACGGCCTGAACCTCCGTTTCGTCAAAAATCGGCCAGGAAAAGGTCGTCTGCACGGTTTTCTCTCCGCCCTCAAGGGCCAATTGCTCATTAAATAGTTGTTTCTCCATCCTGTTCAAGCACCGGTATTGACTCCGCTTCGCTCCGCGAAATAATGAAAGCTGTTTCGCGGAGCGAAGCGGAGTGTACACCGTACATACGGCGGAAGAGGACTTTCAGGCTATCCGGTTTGCCTATATTTTATCCGAATAGCCTGATTGCGACTGATTAACGTATTTAGCACAAACCCTTACTAATCATGAATTTGAAGTCTTTTTATACGAGTTTACTCATGGCCGGGATGGCGATGGGCACGGCCTGGGCCATCCGGGGGCAGTTTGGTCATGAACAGGGAGCCGCCTGGGCGGGCGGCATTGGGGCGGTGGGTGTTTTACTGGTCGCCAAGCGGGCCGATTGGTATTCCCGGCTGTTTTCGGTTGCGCTGGCGGGGGCCGTCGGCTGGGGTATTGGCGGGATCATGAGCTACGGCGCGGTGGTGGGCTACGGGCGCGGCACCGATTTTGTGAATGTGTATTACGGCCTGCTGATGTTGTTTATCATTGGCGGTCTTTACGGTTTTATCGGGGGCGGTTTGTTCGGACTGGCCCTGGCCGACTCGCCGAACCGTCCGGTACGCTGGCATCAGTTGGTGGTTGAAATGGTTGTCGGTGCGCTGGTTGCCTATTTTTTCCTGATCGAGCAGTGGGGCTGGCTCATGACGCCCCCGCGCTCGGAACTGTGGGCCGCCTGTCTGGGTATGGCGCTGGCGCTGACCTGGTTTTTGTACCGGAATGAGCACCCTTCGGCCCTGCGGGTGGCGGTTTTTGCCGGGTTGGGTGGCGGTTTTGGCTTTGCCTTCGGAAACTTCCTGCAAGTGCTGGGAAGTGTTTCCGGCATCAAGTTTAATTTCTGGAATGTGATGGAATATACCCTCGGTTTTTTTGGCGGAATTGGCATGGCCTACGGAACTTTTACCTCCGCCTGGGAACCGGTCGAAGCGCCGAAACGAAACGGGGTTTGGTTGCCACTGCTGATGCTGACATTGTTCATCCCGTTTGTGGTTTGGGACCAAAGTTTTGAATTGAAACGACTGGAGGAAACCTTGGTGAAGCTCGTCCAAAACGCGTCGGGGCTGGCCCAACTGGTGCGTTGGCTGGCGTTGGCGGTTATTCTGATTACGAGCCTGATCTGTTTTTTGGTGTATTATCAAAACCGCAAAACGGACTCGGTTCGGTACAACTACGGCGACGTACGGACCTTCTTTCTGGGAAATCTGGGTTTGTATACGGTATTCAGTTTCCTCATCACGGGGGCTTTTGTCAGTACCTACCGGATTGAACAGTATCTTTACCTCGCTAACCTGCAAATTATCATGATACTGGCCGGAAAAACAAAGCCGGATTTTGCCCATCGCGGACTGTATCCGGGCCGGTGGGCGATGGGCTTCGCGCTGCTGCTGGTGTTTATTGCCCTGCTAACGCTCGTTGCCATCAACACCCACGGTGAGCTGAAAGGCATGAACCGGCGCTTTGAGTGACTTTAAAAACCGCCTTGCGGTTACGTAGCCCCGACCACCCGAAATGTCAGGTTAAACCGGGACCCTTTGACTTTTCTCTCCTTCGGAACGCTGTGCTGCCAGTGGTGCTGGATCGCCCCGCGCATGAGTAGAAGCGTGCCCGGAACTGGTTTAATTCTCCGGGCAAATACCCGAACTTTTTTTTGAACGCAACCGTAAAATGCTGGTGGTTTTTGTACCCGATCAGGGGCGAGACTTTTGCGATGGTTTCGTGCTGGCCGCTCAGAATCAGCTCTTTGGCCTGCTACAGGGGACGACGGGTTGCTGGACTTTCTATCCTGGCTGACCTGGGTATTCCGCTGGGGGTGATCGGCTGGTTTATCAGACGACCACAATTTGTTGGTATATTTACTGACTAAACGCGGGGAAGTCGGTTGAAAACAGTTCAGAATACATTTTATAGACTAATTGGAAGCCCGGAGGTGTTTCCGCTCGAAGGGCGCATTTTTAATGGGATCTGTATTCTGACGATTGGGATAATGGGCTACAATGTCCTGTTCAGCTTTATTATCGGACTGTTCGAAACCGGCTGGATTTTTCTGGGACTCTTTCTGGCCGGGTTTTATATTTACTACCTGGCTCGAATTCAAAAAAAGTTTGTCGTCGCTATTCCGCTGGCGGGTTTGGTGGTGACCTTTCTGTTTGCCGTCAACTATTTTTTCAATGCCGGCATGGTCGGCTCTTCGCTGCTGGGCTTTAATACCACCTTGTTTCTCTTGCTGATTGCCGGACCAGCCCGGCACGCCGGTTTTTGGACGGTCCTGAATACCGTGGTCGTCCTGACGCTGGTGACGGTCGAGTACCTGTATCCTAAAACCGTCCTCGAATTCTACCCGGATCGGCTGGCGCACACCATCGATTTGGCATCCACTTATCTGATCAATGTCTTTTTTCTCTATTTCGGAACCCTTTTTTTTACCAGAACTTACAAGGTGGAGCAACAGCGGGTCGAAGAACGGTCGTTGGTGCTGGAGCGGTTGAATGAAGAGAAAAACAAGCTGTTTTCCATCGTATCGCATGATTTGCGCTCGCCGTTGGCGTCGGTGCAGCAATACCTGGAAGTTTTGAAAGAAACCAATCTGGACACTGATCAACGGCGATTGATCGAGTCGGATTTACTGGATGGCGTTAATTATACCCAGGAAATGCTGTTCAATCTGCTGTCCTGGTCCACTACGCAGATGAAAGGAACGACGGTTACGCTGAAGCCGGTCAACCTTTTTGAGTGCCTGAAACCCGTTATCGAAATTTACAAACCCCTGGCGGCCAGAAAGGCCATTCAACTGGATTTTCGGGTGGGTTTGACGCCGGAAGTGCTGGCGGATGCGGCTATGCTTCAGTTGATTATCCGGAATCTGGTGGGCAACGCCATCAAATTTACGGATACCGGCGGGTCAATTGTTGTCGATGCCATACCGGATGGAAAGTCGTACCGGATGACGGTCAAAGACGACGGCCGGGGGATTCGGGACGAAGACAAAGACCATGTTTTTTCGCTGAAAGCCCAGCCCACCTACGGTACCCACAAGGAACGGGGCGTCGGGCTCGGCCTTTTTCTGTGTGGGGAATATGCCGAAGCCCAGAACGGCACGATCTGGTTTGACAGCCAGGTCGGCGTGGGAACCACGTTTTTTCTCCGATTACCGGCGGCCGGGTGAGGGGGCTGGTTTCTGCTGGGCGAACAACCACGCCGGGAGGCTTTTTTCCCGATTGACGTTCTCCCAACTGTTGTGTTTAACACCGGGGTACTCCGTATAGCGAACGGTTTTCGAGCCTATTTTCAGCATTTCGTGGTAAATATTTCGGGAAAGCCGTACCGGGACGATGTCATCGTCAGCCCCGTGAAAAATCCAGAGGGGTGTCCGGATGCGGGAAGCCGCCGACTCGTTCGAGCCACCACAAACGGCATACGCTGCGGCAAACTTATCGGGTTCTTTGGCCAGAACGGAAAAGACACCAAAACCGCCCATCGAAATGCCGTACAGGTAGAGCCGGTTTTTGTCAATGCCATAGTGTTGCACCAGCGAATCGACCAGGGCCAGGGTTTTCTGCATCGCGGGGGTGTGTGTGTCGGTCCAGGTGTTGCCCCAGCCTTGTTCGGGTTCTTCGCATTTGGGCGTCAGCACAAAGCAGGGGTGCTCGTTTTGAATCGCTGCCTGGTACCAGAAATTGTCCCGCGAAACCGTATCCCGGCTGCCGTGCAGGTAGACGATGAGCGGGTACGCCTTGCCCGGTTGGTAATTTCGGGGTGTGAACAGCCCATAACGCAACCCCTGAAAGTCGCTTTTTTTATATTCTTTGTGGTGCCAGGCGGTTTGGGCACCGGCGGGGAACTGGAGCCATACTCCAAAGAGAAAAACGGTTTTTAACAGAGTTTTCACAGTGTCTTCAGGGTTCGAGGTGATTGTGGGTACCAATTTCACGGTACAGTTTGAGCGAATGGTCCGGTTGCCGTTTCCAGATCCGGATGCCTTTGCCCTCGGTGCGACCGGCTGCGTCGGCCCGGTGCCATTGCACTTTAAACATGGCGTATTCCAGCGTGTAGCGTTCGAAGGTGTCAGATGCGTAGGTGTAGCAGCGGACCGAGTCAATGGTGACAACACCCCGGCTGCTGTAGGCGATCAGGTACGGTTTGATTTGGGGCAGGCCGGTTACCAGTTCCTCCGCGAACGGTTTGAAGCTGCCATCTTCCGTAAAAAACGACGAACGCAGGGGCCCATTTCGGGTACGCACGCCCTTTTCCATGAGCGCATTGTAGGCCAGTAATTCGAAAGGCGGGGTGCGATCCGCGTAGATTTCCGGTTCGTCGGGTTGTTTTCCGGTCGCGACGACCAGCCGTTCCGGTTGCGTTACCGGGTGAAAAAAACCGTAGGCTTCGCCTTGGAGGTTGATCGTTCCATCCGGCTGGACGCGCCAGATGTGCCAGTATTGGCCCCGGTGGGTCTGGAGGCTGTCGCCCAGCGTGGGGTCGATGAATTGTTTCCGGAAGGTGCCTAGTTCAACAATGGCGCTGTCGGTGAGCCAGAGCCATTCATCGGCCTTGTGTTCCAACGTCCTGATTTGTTGCCGTTGGAAGAGTTCCTGATAAAATTCGCGAATTTCCCGCAAACCCGTTCGGGTAAGCTGGTATTCCGGCATGACGATGGCGTTCGGGGCATAGGAATGCAGAAAACGATCCAGATCGCCGTTTTTTTCGGCGGTCACGAGGGCTTCGGAATGCTGCTGCAACCGCTGTTGAATAGAGGGCGGTTTTTGGGAGAATCCTCTGGTATTCCCCGCAACGTGGAGGACAAACAGGATCATGACTCTCCACCGAAAGAGGCTGTTCCGGGATTTACAAGAGCCCATACGGGAAATGATGAACAACATTGGCTTGGCTTGAAAAGCGGTTTTCCATCGAATGTAGAATGTAGCCGGGTGAGAATAAAATGGAGTTGACCACCCACAGGCTGGGATGGACCAAATACACACCCCCCTTGACAAAGTGGAAATCAGGCAAGCGTCCCGTTTTTTATTTCATTTCCTTCAGCGCCTGGCTCACCCGCAGCACATAATCCGTCTGGATCACATCCACGCCTAGGCGGGCGGCTTTCAGGTATTGTTCGGCGTTCTCAAAAAAGCCCAGCGCGTCCGAGAAGACCCGAATCCCGTGGGCGTGAATCTGCTGGACCAGTTCCGGCGTAAGCGACGCCCAGCGCACGTCGAACGCGTACGGCTGGAGTTGCTGCATCTTGCCGGGCAGTTCGTCGGCATTGCGTAACGAAGGCATGAGCTTCGCGGTGGGCGACACCTGTTTCAACGACTCCAAAAACGCGTCGGAACCGTAAAAAACTGCGTCGGTCAAAAGATCAAATGCGGCCAACTCGTCCACGAGCGGTTTTGGTAACACCGCTTTGCAATCCACGTAGAGATTGACTTTTTGGGTATGGGTTTTGTTCCAGTCGCGGAGTAATTGGCATACCTCGTTCAGTGTCGGCACCCGCTCGCCGTTGAATTTTTCTCCAAAGCCTTTCCCCGCCGACAGTTGTTTCACTTCGGCGAGTGTCAGATTTTGCACCGGTCCCGTACCGGTTGTGGTCCGGTCGAGCAGGCCGTCGTGTAGAATCACCAGGTGGCCGTCCTTCGTCGTCCGAACGTCGATTTCGAGGTAACCCACGGGCATTTTCAGTGCCGTTCGGAAGGTCGCCAGGGTATTTTCCGGGGCGACCAGCGACGAACCCCGGTGGGCCGAAATTGCGGGTTGGGCGTGGGCGGAACCGAGGATCAGCAGGCCGAGCAGGAGCAGAAAATAAGGGCGGGTAAAGGTCATTTCGTAAGTTTCAATTCATCTTTCACCTTCCCATACTTGTCGAAAACCGTGTACACCAGCGATTTGCCGTCGATTTTCAGGTGCTGGTAAAACGGGCCATCATTGTAGCGAACCTGGGCATATGGTTCGTCGGGCCATTCGTCGTGGTGGCTCGGAATCCCGATCGAAATGGTGTAAATCGTTCCCTGAGCCGGTGAGGAAACCGGCTTTTCGGCCCGCATGGGTTTAGTTCGTAAGTAATAATGAACGTGCCCGCTCATAACCATGTCGACGTGGTATTGGTCGAACAGGCTGCACCATGCTTTCCGAATGTCGGCGTAATCTTCCTCGAAATTGTACGGTGGAAAATGAAAGAACGCGAACTTCCAGTCGGCTTTCGAATTTGCCAGTTCCTCTTTGATCCAGGCGGTTTGCGCTTCGAGGGGCGAGGTCGCGTCGATCATCAGAAAGAGCGCATTCTGGTACGTAAACGCGTAGGTTTGCTCCGTTGGAACGTCCCGGTTTTTCGGCCCATTTTTCGGTAAACTGAACATTTCCTGGTACATCCAGGCTCCCAAACCATCCTGGCTGTCGTGGTTGCCCGGAATCGGTAGCAGTGGTTTTTGACTAAAAATCCCGCCCGAATGCTGCCAGAGTTCGTCCCATTCGTCGCGGTGCAGGCCCGTACTGACCAAATCCCCGGCGATCGAATAAAAAGCAATTTCGGGATGGCGGCCCAGCGTTTGCCGGGCCATCGAACCCCAATCCGGCGATTTGTGCGTGTCGCCAAACCAGATAAAGGAAAACCTGTTCGGCTCAGCGGCTTGGGTCGTAAACGTGGCCGGGGCCGACCAAGGGCCGGTTTTTGACCCCACCCGGTAGCCATACGTACCACCGGGCTGAAGCCCGGAAAGCCGGGCCGTAAACCGGTTCACGTACCGGTCGTTCTGCAACAACCGGTCTTCCATCCGGAACGCGGTGACCGGGGCCGAAAGCGTATCGTTCGAACCGATTTCCCAATACTGCACCGACCCCTCGGCAACCGAAGCCGCCGTTCGCCATTGAACGTCCATCGTCTGGCCCGGATCACCGCTCCAGCTCAGCAGAATCTGATCCGGTTTTGGGGACGAAGGTGTGGTTGTTTTCCGAAAGGCTCCAATCAAATGGGCTTCCCGCGCCCGGCCCCGGATGGTCTGGAACAGCGTCTGCCCGCGCAGGATTTCCGGTACTTCAGTCAGGGTTAGGTCGCTCCAGTCGTGGTAGGTAAATACCCCGACGCGCAGCGAATCCAGGGTTTGGTGTTTCGGGAAAACGTTGGAAATCGTCACCTGATCGCCCGGTTTTTGCGGCCCCACGCTAATGAAATACACCGGCCGGTGCTTGTCGAAACCGTTGATACCCAGTGAAACTTTTCCGGCGTCGAAGTTTTTTTGCCAGACCTCGTAAATGTATTCCTCATTTTTAACCACCATCCCGGTTTTTCGAAAACCGCTCGGTTCCAGCCAGAACGGTAGGATTTTCTGGTCCTGGTGCCGCATCAGTGAAACCGTTACGGGTTGATCGACCTCGAAGGTCAGGTACTGGGTTGCCAGCACCTCTTTTTCGCTTTCGGTCAAAAACCGCAGGATGTACGACTGGCCGAGGGTGTCGAGCTGTTCCGGTTTCAGGGTTTCATAGAGCCGGGTGACGGCACCATCCATCACATCTTTTACGGTCGTTGCAGTGGAAGGAGCTTCGGTTCGGCAGGCGGATACTACGAGTTGAGCGCCCAGTGTCGTAAGCAGGGCAGCAATAAGGGATCTCTTCATTGTGGGTGGGTGATAAAACCCCTGTCAGGGTCTTCGACCGTATCGACGGCCCGGCGCTGACAGGAGTTTACTGAAATGAACTCGGTTTTAGAAATACTTCGTCGTTATCGGTTACAAACATGCGGGTGCTTTCGGTATAGGTTCCGCCGTTCGGATCGGCGTATTTCAGGTCGACGTAGAAGGCATGGTAACCCGATGTCGGGTACGCTTCCGTCACGGTGACGTTGGCCTTGTTCTTGACACCCAGGCTTTTACTGGTCCAGGTTTCGTTGCGGAAATCGGAGTCGGTGGAGTTGGCCGACCAGACAATCGCATCCACGAGTGCACCGGGCGTGGTTTTGACCAAAACCGTTACATCTTTCTTCGTCGGCGAAACCGTCCACGCACAAATCGGATACGGTTTTTTATTCATCGTCAGGCCAAAGAAAGCGCCCAGGCCCTCAAAGGCCGACTTGCCATCGCCCAGGTTGTGGCCCGCGTTCGGGACATAATGGATGAAATTCTGCCCCGGAATATCGTCGAGGTAATTTTTGATGTTGTCGACCACCCAGTATTCGTCATTCGTTCCCATGAAGATCATCTTCGGCATTGTCAGGTTTTTGCGGTACATGTACGGATCGACCATCGTATTGATGGCATTGCCGCTCTCGGTTTTGGCGGTTTGCGGAATGCCGAGCTTCACATAATCTTCGATCTGCACGCTATAATCCTTCCAAACCTTCACCTGATAATCCAGGCTGACGGGCATGTTAAGTATGTCGATGACCATCGGCGCAATGGCCGTTACGCGCTTGTCGTTGGCGCCGGTGAGCCAGGTGGTCCATCCGCGTTTGGAAGCACCCGACACCACGAACCGGTTGATATCGTGTTTCAACGTTTGTTTCGAAAACTCCTGCATGGCATCCATCGCCCGCACGGCGCTTTTAACCATCGGAAATAGCAGCGGCCAGGTGTAATCGCCGTCTTTTTTGAAGTTGTGGAGGGTATACGAAATCAGAGCGTCTTCGGTCAGGTCGTTGAAAAAAGGCTGGTTGGGCGTTTGGCGCAGCAGGGCGACGATGGCCTTGTTCTTAACCGCAATCCCGGCCAGGCCCTGCACCACCTTGTCCCCTTTGCCTTTGTCGTTCCAGTTGGGTTGCTCGTTTTTGTTGGAACCGCCCGTGATGAACAGCAGCGCGCCGTCGTGCCGGTTTTCCGTCGGGACCAGCAGGGTGAGTTGGTGCCGCCAGGTAAATTCGCGCCATTTCTGCGAGGTCAGCAGCAGGTTGTAGGCTTTCAGCCCGTCGATTTCGAACGAATCTTTCAGTTCCCAGCGGAACGACTTGTCGCCGTTGTTTAGGTAACTTTGCAGGGCGGTGGCGGGTGTGACCGGTGCTTTTTTCGGCGCATCGAACGACGGCAGCACCAGGGTTAGCAGGAGAAGGCAGGGTGTTAACAAGTGTTTCAGCATGATCATTGGTTTTCAGGATGTTTGGGCCTTGGTTGTCCCGGCCTTGCCCACGGTCCCGGCAGCCCGCCCCGGATTGCATCCGGGGTTATCCATAGGACAGCCCTGCTTTTGGTCAGGGCGTGGGTTTGGGACTTTCGGTGATGAATTTCAGGGCGTTATCGATGTAAATTTCGCCGGTCATCTCGCCCAGGCTGGTCCGGCTGATGTACTCATAGCGTTTAAAACTGTTGAAATCGACTTTGGTTAACATGTAGCCGAAGGCGTCGTTGGTCAGTCCGAACAGAAACGGAAACTTTGTATTCATGTGCCGTTTGACGTAATATCCGATATTAGGTAACGCTTCGCCCGGAATGGTCAGTATTTGGGCGGGGCCGATATTCAGCAGGTTGATCTGAGTCGATACCTTATCCGCATCCGTCAGTTGGTAACCCAGCGGTGATTTTTTGATGATGTATTTCATCATCTCTGATTCAATCGGAAACGCGACCGATCGGGACGCACAATACAACGACGGGTTCTCTAAGACAGGGGCCGTGCCAACAAGCCGCAGGGCTTCCTCGCCGAGCAGCTCGCCGATCCGGATGCATTCTTCCCAGGTGTTTTCTTCCTTGCCGCCTTGCCGCCGAACATCCGCCGTCACCATGCCGCCCTGCGCTCCGTTCATGAACAGGGCCACGCCCCCGGTTTTCGACTCGATTTTGTCGTACAGCGGGCCGCACAAATCCGGGCTCAGAATGCCCCGGCCCGAGCCGATTACCTCGGGATGAATGGCGTAATTGACCAGCGTCACAATCGGTTTTCCCGAAGCCGACAGCGCCTGAATCACCCCGCAGCGCGGGTCATAGAGTTCGTCGGCGTAGTAGTTGAAGGCAATTTTGCCCTTCGCTTCGCCCACGGCAACTTTCAGCGTCGCGGGTTGTAGTTTCGTGACGGCCTCCTCGACGGCTTCGGCAATTTGCCGGACGCAGTTGTCCAGGTAGGGCAAATCGGCCAGTGCCTTTCCCGACTGATCCGGAAAACCGTAGGCATCGGGGCCGCTGTGGGTGTGCGTCGCCCCGATCAGTACGTTTTCGGGACGAATACTTTTGATGAGCGCCCGCGATCGGTTGCCCAGCACCGACGGCCAGCCCAGGTTATCGACGCTGACGATGGCGACGCGGGTGGTGCCCTTTTCCAGCACCATCGCCCGCACGAACAGATCTCCTTTCTTCTCCGTGGCTTTCTTCGGCGTTCCGATTCCGCCCGAAATCGGCAGCAACGGATTGGGCGTAATCACCCGCACAGCCGCCCCCGCTCGGAATTGTTGAGCGTGGGCAGACGCGGTGATGAACGCCAAAATGAAAAATAAGAATGTCTTATTCATGAATAATTCTTTCGGAAGATCGAATTAAAAATCCTAAACAGTTAGGATCGGGATATGGAACGGCGCCGGCCGCCCGGTCCCGATCAGCGCTACCATCCAGCATCCCGCCATCTAGTATCCAGCATCTAAACCATCCAGTTACCACGGCTTACCCGTTCCCTGCAACACCCAGGGTTTCGACCAGGGGCTGTTTTTGCCGTCGGCTTCCGAATAGGGCGTCAGTTCCAGCCGGTTCAGGGCGGCATCGGCATTGGCCTTGTTCAGGTTCCGTTCGTCGAGCATGTAGAAAAACCGGACCGGCAAGACTTTCCGCTTCGCATTAGGCCCCGCGATGAGTTCCGGGAAACCGGTTCGGCGGTAGTCGAACCAGGCTTCGGTGGCGGCTGTCCAGCTCGCGATCCATTTTTGCTCGATGAGCTGTTTCTGAGTGCCGTTGTACGCCACATTTTTCTGGGCGATGTAGGCCGTATAGGCGCTGCTGACGCCCCAGGCTTCCAGTGACGTTTTGATACCGGCTTCGTAGCGGGCCCTGGCATCCCCGGCGGCCCAGCCTTTCTGGGCGGCTTCCGCCAGAATAAAATTGACTTCCGACGCCGACACCAACCGGGCTTTCAGCAACGGACCTTTGGCTTGCCGGTAAATGTCATTGAGCCACGACACGTGCGGATTTTTGGCGGCTTGTTCACCGGTATTGCTGAGGTTATAGGTCGATCCACCGACAATGGCCGTGGGCAATCCCACGTAGTTCGGATCGGTATTGACTTCTTTCCCGGCCACCATATCGGGGGAAAGGTAGCGTTTACCATCCACGATTTTGTCGGTTTTTGCCGGAAGCGTCGCATCGACTACCAGCGGGATCTGGACTTTAGCCGCCCAGATTGGCAGACGCGGGTCGTTGACCGCCAGCAGGTATTTGACAAACGTATCGGCCATTTTCAACCGACGGTAATTGCTTTCGCTGGCGTCGTAGATCGTATTGGCCGGCCAGGAATCGTCGTTGCTGTTGCCCGCAAACGGCATGGCGGCATCATCGGCAGAAGCGGTGATGATCGGATACTGCGTTGCATTCCCCGCGATCTTTTCAATACCGGCTTTGGCGACGTCCGGTTTTTTCTGCGAAAGCCGCATGTAATACCGGAGAGCCAGCGAGTTGGCGAGCTTCCGCCATTTGGCCGGGTCGCCTTTGTAATACACATCGGCTGCATCGGCGTTGCTCGTGTAGGCACTTTTGGCTTTGGAAAGCAGGGTGTTGGCTTTTTCAAGATCGGCCAGAATACCGGTGTAAATCGTTTCCTGCGAATCGAAAACCGGGAAGGTGTTGGCGGCTCCGCCTTCGAGGCCTTTCAGCGCCTGGCTGTAGGGTGCATCGCCCCAGAGGTCGGTAATTAGCCCAAACAGCATGGATTTCATGACGAGCGCAATGCCCTGGTGCAGTTCGAAACCGAGTTCGACGGAGCGGTCGTATACGTACTGGTTGTTGCGCAGGATGTCGTAGTAGCTGCTCCAGCTTTGGCTTCCACCCCAGTCGTATTCGTTGTGGCTGCTGCCCCAGCCATCCTTCTGAGTATGCTGCATCACCCCGGCAATGTCCTGATAACCGAGGTTGACAAAGGCTTTGCCCGATTCGGTCAGTACGGTCGATAAAACCAGGTTCGGGTGTGCCGAGGTGGGGTCCACTCCGTTGGGATTTACATTCAACTCCGTCAGGTCCTTGCACGAAAAGACCGTCAGGGAAAACAGCACGGCGAGACCTATGATTTTTTTAGTAACGAGTTTCATGATACAAAAAGGGTGGGTTAGAACGTTAAACCAAGCCGGAAACCGATCGGCAACACCCAGGGTGTTACGTTGTTCCGTTCGATGCCCTGTTTAAACTGGATGCCGGAGCCTTGTACGCTCGCTTCAGGCTGGAACGCCATTTCGGGATCGATGCCGATTTTGGCCGCCGTCCACAGGATGATGTTCCGGCTGTAAACCGACACGTTCACGTTTTGCATCCTGAACCGTTTGACCAGATTTTGCGGCAAATCGTAGCCCAGCGACACTTCGCGCAGTTTCAGGAACGAGGCATCGAACAACATCGGGCGCGTGAAGGCCCAGGAAGTGGAGCCTGCAAAGGGCAGCGTCAGCGTGCCGGGGCCGCCCAGGTTCTCCTTGTAACCGGTCGGATTGCCGTTTTCGTCATAACCGGTGGCAATCACGCCCGGGATAAACACGCCACCGTGCGGTAGGGTGTAGGGGCCGTACTTGAACGGAAAACCGCCATCGCTTGGCGTAGGACCACCCACTACCGGGAAGTTGTTGCCGTTGATGAGAATCATCTCGTCCTGATTGGCCACCAGATAATCGCGGAGCGCGTCGCCGGTCAGGCCGTTCGGGTTGATGAGTTTGTCGTAAAACAACTGCGAGCGACCGTCTTCTTCGCCGTAACGGTAAGTTTGCGAGACAAAATCCCCGCCATTCCGCCAGTCGAAGGTCATGTTCAGACTAAAGCCCCGGTAGCTGAGCGAGGTTTGCAGACCCAGCAAAAACCGGGCATTGAAATTACCGATTTTGTTCTTCGTATTGATGGCGTCGATGGACTGCCACTTGCCAGTTTGGTCCAGAATCGGGTAGCCGTAGTAGGGCGAGTTTTTATCTTCGACGGTCACCACCTTTGCGTCGTAAATATCGCCGATTTCGTCCCCCACATACGTCCAGGCCCCGCCTTTGGCGTCGGTCCAGAGCGTGAAGTAGGGGAGGTCGTCGGAGAGTTTCTCAATCGTCGTGCGATTGCGGGTCAGGTTGGCGTTCAGGTCCAGTCGCCAGCCGTTTTTCTCCAGTGGGGTGCCGCCGAGCGTCAGTTCAATACCCCGGCTGACGAGCAGACCGGCGTTGATGTTCTTGGTGGTATAACCCGAGGAGGGCGGCAGCTTGGTGCTCAGAATCTGGTTGCGGTTTTCCGAGATGTAGTAGGTTCCGCTGGCCCGCAGCCGGTTTCGGAACAGATTCAGGTCGACGCCAAATTCGGTAGAAGTAGCGATTTCCGGTTTTAAGTCCGAAATGAGCAGCGTTCCGGGAATACTCAGACGCGGAATGCCGTCCCAGGTTCCGGCGTTGGTCAGTGTGCTGAGCAGCAGGTACGGATTGGCGTCGTTCCCGACCTGGGCTATCCCGGCCCGTAGTTTCAGCAGACTAATCGTGTTGGAAGGTGGCAGAATTTCATTCAGCAACACACTCAGCGAAGCCGAGGGGTAAAAGTAGGAGCGGTTGTTGGCAGGCAGGGTGCTCGACCAGTCGTTCCGGGCCGTCAGATCGAGGTACACCATGTCCTTGAAACTCAGGTTGGCCAGACCATACAGACTGTATATCCCGCGCTGGAATTTCGTGCTGTTGTAGTCGAGGTTGGCGGGTGCAATGTTCTGGATGGTGTAAACGCCCGGCACGATCAGCCCCGTTCCGTTACGGGTGGCATTCGTGAGGTTCGAGCCTTTCTGGTAGCGGTAGTTACCACCGACCGAAACCGACAGCCCGAAGTTGCTAACGTCTTTTTTATACGTTGCCAGAAAATCAGCGTTACTTTCAAACGAGCCAATGTTAATCAGTCCGTAAGCGCCACGCGGATCGTTGGTGTAGCTGTTGGCAATTTTGGTTTCACGTTGTTCCTGGTAAGTATCGAGCGAATACCGGCCCATCAGGCTGATGTCCTTCGTAACCTGCCAGTCGGCGCGGAGGTTCCCGAAAAGCCGGTCGCGGACAAAACCGTTGTTGATTTCGTAAGCCAGGAAGTAGGGATTGTTGTAAAGACCGTTGTACTGCGTCCGTTGCTGCAAGCCTTCCTGACCGGGCATCCAGTAGTTTTTTAATTCCCGAAGGTCGATGTGGGGCGAGGTGTTGTAAGCCGCCTGGAGGGGGTTGGAGCCCCGGTTTCCGGCGGGACGGTTGTTGGAATTGTTCCGGCTGATGTCCAGGTTCGTACTCATCCGAAGCTTTTCGTTCAGCTTTACCGCGGTGCTGATGTTCAGCGTGTTTTTGAATAAATCCGAGTTCGGAATGATCCCCCGGTTTTGCATGTTCGAGTACGAAATCCGGTACGTTACCTGCTCGTTGCTGTTGGCAATCGAAATGCCGTTGGTGGTTGTGATGCCGGTTTGGACGAAATTCCGGACGTTGTCGGGGTGCGAAACCAGCGGCATCGGAACCGGTTTGTCGTTGGCATCCAGCGGGCTGTTCCACTGGACTTCCGAATACCCTTTGTCGAGTTCAGCGCCGTAGGTGGCCCCAATTTCTTCCTGAATCAGTTTGCCAAATGGGTTGGTGAGCGGGTTGTTGCTAACCGAAACCGGAATGGCCGAAAATTGCCCCGAGCCAAACCGGGTCTGCCATTTCAGAAACTTATACGGTTTGTCGAAAACCGTATTCGAATTGATGCTCACCGTCATTTTTTTCGCTTTCGAGCCGTTTTTCGTCGTAATCAGCACCACACCATTTCCGGCGCGGGTTCCGTAGAGGGCGGCTGCGCTCGGACCTTTCAGGATCGAAATATTTTCAATATCGTCGGGGTTCAGGCTGGAGATGGCGTTGCCGTAGTCGACCCGGTTATCGGTTCCGATCTGGCTGACGTTGTTGAGCGTATTAGCAATCGGCACACCATCAACCACGAAGAGCGGCTGGTTGTCGTTGCTGAGTGACTTGGCCCCCCGGATGATCATGCTGACCGACGAACCAGTGCCGCCGGTGGCGCTGATGGTTACCCCGGCCACTTTCCCGGCCATGCCGTTAAGCACGTTTTCCTGTACGACACGCGTCAGGTCTTTGCCGTCTATTTTTCCGACCGAATACCCCAGCGAGCGTTCTTCGCGCTTGATCCCGAGGGCCGTCACAACGGCTTCCTGGAGCGTTTCGGCCCCTTCGGCCATGGTTACGTCGATCACATTGCGGTTTCCAACGGCGATTTCTTCCGTCTGGTAACCGATATACGAATACACCAGCGTCGGATTGGTGCCGCTCACTTCGAGGCTGTAACGACCGTTGTTGTCGGAGGTCGTACCGGTTTGGGTACCTTTGATCAGGATGTTTACACCGGGAATTGGCGAATTGTCGGTTTCCAGCCGGATGGTGCCGGAGACACGCCGGGTTTGCTGGCCCCAGGCCCAGGAGAAACTTAGTCCCAGTAGCCATGTGGTGATAAGCAAATACCGCAGCCTTTGCTGAAAAGTAGAAGTTTTGTTCATACGTATTGGTTAATAGATTAGGAAAATGGACGTTAATGAATGATCCGGGGGTACTGAATGTGGGTTGGAACAGAGAAGGCCGGGCGAATTCGATTGTGTACAGAGTACAATTACGGAGCTAATGTATGCAAAAAGGGTGGAACGATGCCCACCCTTTTTATTAACCGTTTGTTACCTCTTACCAGGGTTTACCAGTACCCTGGATGACCCAGGGTTTGGCCCACTGGCTGTTTTTGCCCCGGATTTTTGTATAGGAATTCTCTTCCAGCTTGGTCAGCGCGCTCAAGATGTTGGCGTTGTTGTAGTTGGTTTCGTTATCCCCGTAAATAAACCGGACCGGCAACACGCTTTCAGCGGATGCAGGACCAGCTTTGAGGGCGGGCAGTCCCGTCCGGCGGAAATCCATCCAGGCTTCGATGGCCGACGTCCAGCTCGCGATCCATTTCTGTTCCAGAATCTGCGCCAGGGTGTTGTTGAACTTCACGCCGTCTTTCTGGATGTAGGTTGCATACTGACTACCGACGCCCCAGGTGTCGAGCGAGTTTTTGATTCCGGCGTTGTAGTGCGTTTCGGCGGACCCGGTGGCCCAGCCTTTCTGAGCAGCTTCGGCCAGAATGAACGACACTTCCGCGGCCGAAATCAGCCGGGCTTTCAGGAGGCCACCTCTTGATCCTCGGTACGTTTCGGCCAGTTGCGAAACGTGCTGGTTCTGAACGACCTGGCCCGGTGTCGGGTTGTAGTTGTACGAACTGGGGTCGATCAGCCCGGCCGGAACGCCCACGTATTCGCGGGTGTCGACGGCTACCGTGAAGGTGTTCGGGTTGAAGTGACGCGTGAATTTGTTCCCGGCTTTGGTTTCGGTCAGGAACTGCGCATCGGTCAGTGAAACCGTTCCGTTCATGATCGTGCCGTTTTTGCGGATAAACGGATCGACGGTGACCGTTAGGGTCGGGTCGGCTACCCAACGAACATAAACCGGGGCAAACCAGACTTTCAGGCGCGGATCGTCGGTAGCCAGCAATTTGTCGGTCAATGTTTTGGCCGGTTTCCGACGACGGTATTCCGACGGGTCTGACTCGAATTCGGCGGCTCCCGGCCAGGAGTTGGCGGCCGTACCTCCCACATAATCCATCACAGCGTCTTCGCTGGCCGATTTGATATAAACACCAGAGCTGTAGATGCTTTCGATGCCGGCTTTGGCCACATCAGGCAGTTTGGCCGAAATCCGCATGTAATACCGCAGCAACAATGAGTTGGCGAATTTCTGCCATTTGGCGGCATCGCCGTTGTAGTATACATCATAGCCCGTCCGGTAACCGGTTACGTCGCCGGAAGCAAACAGGGCCGAAGCCGCTTTCAGGTCTTCGATGATGCCTTTGTAGATGACCTCCTGACTGTCGAATTTCGGCAGCGAATACTCATTGGAAACATCGCCTTTCAGGGCATCGGTGTATGGCGCATCACCCCAGAGGTCGGTGACATTGCCAAACAGAAACGCCTTCATGGTCAGCGCCACGCCCTGGTGAAACTTGTAATTGAGTGCCACCGAGCGTTCGTAAAGAAAGTCGTTGTTTCTGAGTTGGTTGTAGTAATCGCTCCAGTCTCTGGGCGACCAGTCGTAGCTGTTGTGACCGCTGAACCAGCCGTCTTTCTGGGTGTGCTGAACCACCCCGGCAATGTCGCCGTAACCCAGGTTCAGGTAGTTTTTGGCCGCATCGACCATGACCGTCGGCATCAGCAAGTTCGGGTTGGCCGTTGCGGGGTCAACCACGTTTGGGTTTTCGTTCAGTTCCGTAAGTTTGTCATCGCAGGAAGATAACAACGCAATAGCGAGGACGAAAACGGCTTTCGTAAATACAGTGAGTCGTTTCATGAGAAATATTGTTGGGCTATTACAGACTGAAACCTACTTTAAATCCAACCGGTATGGTCCACGGCATCACGTTTTGTAGCTCAATACCTTGCCGGAACCGGCCCCCATCGGCCTGGAAAGCACGCTCGGGATCGATCCCGATTTTAGCAGCCGTCCACAGCACCAGATTCCGGGTGTAGACGGAGATGTTGGCATTACGCAGACCGAACAACTTCGGGACACTGTAACCCAGCGACAGCTCACGTAGCTTGATAAACGAAGCGTCGAACGTGATTTGCTGGTTGTAGCTCCAGGGGTAAGTGTCGGTAATCGGGTAGATGTTCGTACCGGGGCCGCCCAGGTGTTCGGTATAGGTACCGTCGGCGTTCTGAATCACGCCCGGGATAAAACCGCCGTCGTACTCCAGCACCCCATCGCCATTGGAATCGAAGCCCATTCCGCCCGTTGCCTGCGTATGACCACCGACGCGGGGGAAGTTGCCATTCTGCGGAATGATGTATTGACCCGGATCTGATTTCAGCAGCGCGGCCAGATCGGCGGCTGAGTACAGACCACCCGGAATCAGGTTGTCGAGTTGACGCTGTGACCGCCAGTCGGATTCACCATACCGGTAGGTGTACGACTGGAAGTTACCCCCGCTCCGCCAGTCAAAGCTGGCATTCAGCGTGAAGCGTTTATAGGATAACGACGCTTGCATCCCCATCATAAACCGGGGGTTGAAGTTCCCGACTTTCACCCGCTTGTTGCGGTCGTTGACGGCAATCCATTCGCCGTTTTTGCTCAGGATCGGCCAGCGGTAGTAGGGAGAGCTGGGGTCTTCCACGTACGCAAAACCCCGGCTGTAGAGGTTCCCGATTTCTTCACCGACGAACGAGAAGGCACCCCCGTTGTTGTCGTCCCAGAGCTGGTAGTAATCAATGCCCGGTGCCAGTTCCTTGATGGTCGTGCGGTTGCGCGTAAAATTCAGGTTCAGGTCGAGAGTCCAGCCGTTGGCATCTTTGATCGGTGTACCGCCCAGCGCGATCTCCCAGCCTTTGCTGACGAGCGCACCGGCGTTGATCAGCTTGCTGCCAAAACCGGAAGAGGTCGGGGTGGTGACGGTCAGAATCTGGTTGCGGTTTTCGGCGTTGTAGTATGTTCCGTCAAACCGTACCCGGTTGTTGAACAGGTTCAATTCGACCCCAAACTCGGTGGAGGTCTGAATTTCCGGCTTCAGTTGCGGGTTCAGCAGGGTTCCTGAAACATTGGTTGTAATGAGCGTTCCCCACGAACCGGTTCCGAGGGCCGGAACCAGCCGGTACGGATCGGTGTCGTTCCCGACCTGCGCCCAGTTGGCCCGCAGTTTCAGGAGTGAAATCTCCTGCGGCAGGTTGAAGGTATAATTCACCAGCCAGCTCAGCGAAGCCGACGGGTAGAAATACGAGCGGTTGGCGGCAGGCAGCGTGCTCGACCAGTCGTTCCGGGCGGTCAGATCCAGATAGACCTGGTCTTTGTATCCAAAGTTCGCTGTTCCCAACAAGCTGTAGATGGCTTTTTCGTAGGTACTGTTGGTAAATTGCAGCGCCGAGTTCGGCACGTTGGAAATACGGTACAAACCCGGAATCGTCAGTACGGAACCGCCCATGTACGAGTCACGGTATTTTTGAGTCATCACGTTACCACCGCCGGAAATGCTCCAGTCGAAATCGCCGATTTTCTTGCGGTACGTTACCATTCCATCGATGTTCGTTTCCTGGCGGGCAATGTCCTGCAGGTAATAACCGCCATTCCGAACCCGCGAATAGCTCCAGGGGATTTTGGTTTCCCGGTTTTCCGTAAACTGGTCGTGCGAGATCCGGCCATAAGCCGTCAGCTCCGATGTAATGTTCCAATCCAGTTTGATGTTCCCGTAAATGCG
Source organism: Larkinella sp. VNQ87 (assembly GCF_049445795.1). Lineage (NCBI taxonomy): Bacteria > Pseudomonadati > Bacteroidota > Cytophagia > Cytophagales > Spirosomataceae > Larkinella > Larkinella sp. VNQ87. Next base: position 263,211 of record NZ_JBMSDT010000001.1, on the reverse strand, counting down.
GTCACGGGTAAACCCGTTGTTGAGTGCATAAGCCAGAAAATACGGGTTGTCGCCATTGGTCGACGGTGCCCGCTGCTGAATCTGTTCGCTACCTGGCACCCAGTAATCTTTCAACTGACGAACGTCTACGTGCGGATACAGGTAGACGGCTTCGAGGGGGTTCGCACCCCGGTTGTTGGTCGAGGGGCGGTTGTTCGATTTCGAGCGAACAAAATTCAAGTTGGTACTGAGTTTGAAATTCTTGCTGATGTCAAACGAGACCGCCGATGCCAGCGAGTTACGGAACAGGTCGGAGTTCGGAATTAACCCCTTGTTGATCATGCTGTTGAACGAGACCCGGTAGGTAGTCTTGTCGCCCGCGCCCGCCAGGGCAATGTTGTTGGTCGACGTAATTCCGGTTTCCAGGAAGTTCTTCATGTTGTCTTTGTACGACACCAGCGGGGTCGCCACTTTGTTGCCATCGGCTCCCACGGGGCTGTTCCATTGCACGGCGGTATTGCCCACGTCCAGGGCCGGGCCACCCCAGTAGGCCGAGCTTTCGTCGAGCCGGTTGTTGCGGTCGCCGTTGGCGTATTTGTAGTGGAAATCGAGGTATTCATACGGCCGTTCGAAGACGTTGCTGCTCGAAAACGTAATGCCGACACCTTTGCCTTTGCTTCCCCGTTTGGTCGTGACCAGAATAACCCCGTTACCGGCCCGTGAGCCATAGAGCGCAGCCGCGCTGGGGCCTTTCAGGACCGAGATGCTTTCGATATCTTCCGGGTTCAGGTCGGAGATGGCGTTTCCGTAGTCGACGTTATTCCGGTCTCCCATAGCCCGCAGGTTGTTCAGGCTGTTGGCAACCGGTACCCCATCGATCACGAACAGCGGCTGGTTGTCGCCGGTCAGCGATTTGGCCCCCCGAATTACCACACTGATGGAAGAACCCACCCCGCTGGTCTGGTTAATAGCAACGCCCGGTACGCGGGCGGCCAGGGAGTTCATGGCGTTTTCCTGGGCTACCTGCGTAATGGCATCCCCCTTGACATCCGATACGGCATAGCCCAGCGAGCGCTTTTCGCGCTTGATCCCGAGGGCTGTCACGACGGCTTCCTGGAGGGTTTCGGTACTTTCCGTGAGCGTAATGTCAACCACGCTTCGACTTCCAACAGCCACCTCCTGCGGCTGAAAACCGATGTACGAAAAAACCAGCACCGGGTTTGAACCGGTAACATCGATGGAATACTGGCCGGATGCATCGGTATTGGCACCCGTTTGCGTCCCTTTCAGCACCACGTTCACACCGGGAAGAGGAGCGCCATCGACGCTGGACGAAACCCGCCCGCTTACTTTACGACCTTGTTTGACTTCGGTCGGTTCGGCGGGTTGGCCGTTTTTTCGGCGAATCACAATGTTTTTGTTCACGGCCTTGAATTCCAGCGTCGACTGCTGGGAAATGCTGACCAGAATGTTTTGTAAATTCGTGCCGTTCTCAATCCGAACCCGTTTGTCGAGATCGGTTTTCAGGTTGTCTTCGTATAAGAAAACATACCCGGTCATTTTGGTGATTTTGCCAATAATCGCGCTGATTTTCCCTTCTTCGCGGGCGAACGTAATCTTAACATTTTCCAGATCGATTTCGGGTCGATTGGCCCAGGCCGAGGAACAGCAAAGCCCCGCGAAAACCACGACGGCGAAGACGTGCCTTAGCATTCGTTGGAAGATAAAATTTGTGTTCATAAAAGATTGGATTAAGTAGTGTTTTAACAGATAGTTTGACGTTTAAAACGGTTTGAAATCCACTCATTTTTTGGCTATTAAGACGTGTTTTTTGCGGTTTTCATCGCACATGTTTTTGATTTTATTCATTTCGGATAATAATTGTTCGGCCCTTTATTTCGTACCGGGCGTCGATAGCGTAGGTGATCGATTCCAACATGGAATCCAGATTTTCATTCAGGTGTTTGCCGGTTAAGGATGTGCTATAAAGTGCTGAATCGGCGACGATAATATCGACGTTATACCATTTTTCGAGTGTATGCTCTACCGATCGGAAAGGTGTGTTATTGAACATCAGTGAACCGTCGACCCAACTACTTTCCTGCACCGCATTGACGCCGATAACCCGAAAGTTTTTTGTTGATTTATTGAAAATTAATTTCTGATCTTTCTGGAGAATAATTGGGTCCCTTTCTGTGGAATTTAAACTGACGCCCACCCGGCCCGAGCGGACCGTTATTTCGACTTCCTCCTCATCCTGGTAATCCTTGACATTGAAAGACGTACCGAGTACATCTATTTTGACATCGCCGACGGAAATGGAAAACGGCCGGGCTTCATCCCGCTGTACGTCAAAAAAGGCTTCACCTTCGAGCAACACGGTTCGGACGTCCGGATCAAAGGTTTTCGGAAACCGGATTTTGGAATCAGAATTCAATTTTACCAGACTCCCGTCGCTCAGCTTTACGTTCCGGCGTTTACCCCGGGGAACTACCTCTTCGCTCGTCGAAGCCGGCGATAAAACCGGGCGGTGACTCATTTGTCCAACGGGATGGCTGACCTGATTCTGGTGTTTGTTTATGAAATAATACGAACCGATTCCGACCCCGAGTAACAGCACGAAAGATGCTGCCAGGCGGCCATAAGAGCCCCATGGCGCCCGAAAAGGTAGCAAGAACCGGTTATGCTTTGACAAATTTTCAGGGTGAGCAGTGTGGGTGGCTTCGGCCGTAAAATCCGGATTTTCCTGTTCGATTAAGTCATTGAAATACTGTTCAAGTATAGGTGAGTACTGATTCAATACCTCCTCCTGGCCCAATCCAGCCAACAGCTCATCCAATTCATTCTCGGACAGCGTGTTGTTGATTAGCCTATTAATCAGATATTCAGCGCGGGACCGTTGCATTCCAGCGTACGTTTGGTAAGATGCCTATATTACGGTTGGGTCGATCTAAAAGACTATCGCTCAGAGAAATATTTTTATCCGCAAACCGTCAGGTCAGCCAAAAACAAAAAAGCCACCCGAGAGCAACCTCTGGGTGGCTTTTTTGTTTTTGGAAAAAGAACCATCAGGAAGTGGCTACATCCACTTTCTCGCGCAAAAACTGCTTGGCTTTAACGAGTTGGTTTTTGACAGTATTTTTGGAGATCATCAGCATTTCGGCAATTTCCTGATACGATTTTCCTTCTTCAATATTCAGAAATAAAATCTGTTTCCGCTTCTCAGATAAAAGATTGACGGCCGAATATAAAAGCTGAAATTTGGTCTCTTTATCTTCTGCCTCTTCATCTCGGACAGCTGCCATTTTTTCCATGTATATCTGTTTGAGTTGGTTATTCTTCTCCATCTTTTTCAGATGATCGAATGCCATATTGCGCAAACAGGTAAACAGATAGGAGGTAAAATTAAGGGTAGGGTTAATCTGCGCCCGGCGATCCCATATTTTGATAAATACTTCATGAATCATATTCTCTGCTTCTTCTTCATCCTTCAGAAGGGTGATGCAGAACTTCAGGGCGGGCGTCCGGTAGTGCTTGTATAGCTCCGCAAAGGCAGCCTGATCGCCCTGGATTACTTTACGGAGAATATGTTCATTGAGGCAATCCATTGCTGTGGGAGATTAGGAATCATGGTCAAATTACGGTCAATGGGGTATGAGTACTCTTTGTAGAGATGGTTCGTGAAGCGAATAAGCTAAACTAGGTATTTTTTTTGAGTCCTGCGTCGCAAAAAGCGTAAATCTATCCTCATTTTGCGTTGTGCTCCGTGAGTTGATCACTTTTGCGATTTCCGGGCTTTGTATTGCTGGTACCGGCGGTTGTATTCTTCGAGTTGCTCGGGCTTAAACCGCTTTTGATACTCGGCAGGCAAGTCAAGCCGTTCAGCCATTTGAGCGGGAGCCCGATCGATTAGTTGGTTTTGTCCTTTACTGGTTTTGGTTAATTCGAATGAATCGTACAGTTCGCCCGTGACGGTAAAAGCCTGGTACGAAAGTTTGCCGCCGTCGATGGAAATAATCTGGTATAATTGAGTGTTCGACGCGGCACGGTCCATCCAGTCCTGCAAACCAAGTTCGTACATTTTAGGTCCGCTGACCGACACGACATAAACCGGCCCGTCGGGGTATTTGCGGCTTTTGCCCAGGGGCATGTTCAAACCGCGTCCGTAGGTGTGGTCGTGGCCCTGCAACACCAGATCAACCCCGTATTTCTTGTAAAGAGGTTCCATTTTAGCCCGCCATTCGGAGTTGTCGCGGCCGCTCGCCGTCGAATAAATCGGATGGTGGTGCGTCACGACGGTCCAGCGGTTTGGGTTGTTGGTGAGTACCTTCGTCAGCCAGTCGGCCTGCTGGGCCAGGACGGTCGAGTCGAGCAGGGCACCCTGTGAATCGAGCGACACAAACCGGGTGCCTTGATAATCAATGTAATAAGCGGTTTCCTTTAATTTTTCCGGTCCATTTTCGGGCAAGACAAACGAAGGACGCCAGTGACGCGATACTTTCCGCTTGCCGTCGTCGTCTTTGAAATATTCGTGATTGCCGGGTGTCGCCAGAGTCGGCACCATGCCGTTGACCCAACCCCCCGCTTCGAACCATTCCCCCCATTGCCAGTCGGCGTTGGAAGTTGTGATCAGATCGCCCGCGTGAATCATAAATGCCGCCTTCGGCATCGTCGAGTAAGCCCCCCGAATGGCTCGTGACCAGAGCGAACGAATGTCGTTCTGCGCATCGCCAAAGTAAATGAACGAAAAAGGAGCCGGGCTGTTTTGGGGGGTCGTAAACTGAAACCACTCCGTCCAGATGGTGCCGTTGCCGACGCGGTAGTTGTATTTCGTACCCGGTTTAAGATTGGTGAAATGAACGGTATGGTAGTGCTTGGTCGTGCCGTCGAGCTTCACGATCTGGGTGGTTCCGGTTACCAGTGTTGCCTTTTTTTCCACATCCGGCGACGGATCAGCTTCAGCGATGGCTCCCACGGCTTTCGTCACGGTCGAGTCGGTGCGCCAGTTGACCGACTGCGAGGTTGCCGGGTTTTCCTGCCAGCCTAACGTCAGGCGATCCGGGTAAGCAGTTGGCAAGTACGGTTTATGTTCCTGAGCAAACGCGCGGAAGTGGGTTGCAACGGCAACGAGAAGAAAGAGGAAAGTACGGGTCAGTGAGCAAAAAAAATTCATAAAAAAGCTTTTTCACCAGGAGTTATACGGCCAAAGTTGGCAAAAGGACTATTACCAGTATGTTAAACTTTTCATTTTCAGAAATTCTGTAAAATGCCGGGTCAGTCCAGTAGCCTGGAAATGGGGTTGGTGAGTATACTTAGACGTAGAAACTCCCCGGCTACGGTATGGACTCAAAATGGACGCATCTTCTTGCTGCTGTTGCCCTGACAACGGCCCTGCTGGGGGCGTGCCGTCCGGAGGACGGAAGAGACGGCGAAGCGGTGATCTATCAGGATGTGTCGTTCTGGCAGGAATACCACGAAGCGTATCCCCTTGGTACCAACCCGGAAGCTAACCAGGTGCGGAGTCTGACGGTCGACCCGCAGAATACTGTCTGGGCGGCCACGGCAGCCGGGGTTTTCCGGAAAAAAGCCGACAGCAACCAATGGGAACCGGTTTTAGACGCAACCGATCAGGGACCGGCTTTTGCCGTGGAGGTGGATGCTGAGTCGGCGGTCTGGCTGGGGACCTGGAACGGTGTTTACCGGTTTAAGGCTGGTAAAGTCGAGCGAATGACCAGCCCCACGGCACCGATTTCGGCGTTTTGTGTTGCGCAGGAAGGCGTGTACGCGCTCGGACCGCACGGCGTCTGGCTGCATACCAAGGCGGGTTGGGAACAAAAGCAGTACAAACTGGCCCGGTCGATTCGGGATGCGGTTTCCGATCAGCAGGGCGGTTTATGGGTGGCTACGGATGTGGGGCTGTACCACGCTCGGGCGGATTCGGCTGAGCACCTGGTTTCGACCAGGCACCTGATCAGTGCTTATATCAAGGGAGTGGCTTTTGACGGCGAGCAGAAGCTGTGGGCGGGCGGATTGGGTGGAGTGACGGTTTTAAACCAGAACCAGAAACAACGTACCCTGCGGCAAGCCGACGGTATCCCGTCCAACTTCGTCACCTGCGTAGAACGCTCGCCCGACAGCACCATGTGGGTCGGAACAGAGGTTGGCGTGGTACGTTATCGACCCGATGGGAGCCATTCCCTGCGCTTCAGCCGACGCTGGCTGCTCGACGACCGCGTAAACGACATTGCGTTCGATGCAGAAGGAAATGCCTGGTTGGCAACTCCGCAGGGCGTGAGCGCGATCAAAAAGGGGAAGATGAATCTGGCTCAAAAGAACGATTACTTCTACGATGTGCTAATGCGTCGGCACATTCGCGAACCGTGGATTGCGGGCCAGTGCAAGCTGAAAACGCCCGGCGACACCACGACCTGGGCCCCGGACGACGATGACAACGATGGCGAGTACACCGGCAATTACCTGGCGATGGAATGTTTTCGGTACGCGGCCGCAGGCAGCGCCGATGCCAGGGAAAAAGCCGCTAAAGCCTTCCGGTTTTTGAAGCTGTTGCAGGAGGTGACCGATACCGACGGTTTTTTTGCCCGCACCATCGTTCCGGCCTCCTGGACCGAGGTACACGACGGAAACCGCCAATTTACAGCCCGCCAACTGGCCGACGAACTCGTGAAAGAACCGCGTTTCAAGCCGGTGGAAGTCCGCTGGCGGAAGTCGAAAGACGGGCACTGGCTCTGGAAGGGCGACACCAGCAGCGATGAGCTGTGCGGCCACATGATCGGGTATTACCTGTATTACGAATTGGTGGCCGACGAAGCCGAAAAGAAACTCGTTCGGCAGCACGTGGCCCGGCTGGTCGACTACCTGATCAGGCACAACTATAACCTGGTCGATACGGACGGAAAACCGACACGCTGGGCGGTTTGGTCGCCGGATCAGTTGAACCACGACCCGGAATGGATGCCCGACCGCAACCAGAATTCGATGGAAATGCTGGCGTTTCTGAAGCTGGCCCACCACGTAACGGGCCAGCCGAAGTATGAGAAGGAATACCGTCGGCTGATTGACCAGGAGCATTATCTCGATAACATGGCGAAAGTGCCGGAGCAGAATCCGGCCTGGTTTATTTATTTCGATGTGATGCTGCAAGCCTACGTGTACCCCATTCTGATCCGGTGCGAGAAAGACCCCAAACTGCGGGATTTCTACGAAAAACACATGGATGCCTGGATGGAACGGCGCAAAGGTGATCAGAACCCGCTCGTCAATTTCTTTTACTGTTTTGCCCGGAATAAAAAGGCAGAACTGGCGGCATCGGTGGACTTCCTGGTCGATACACCCCTCGATCTGGTCAACTGGTCTATCGACCACACCAAGCGGGACGATGTGCAGATTAGCCGCAACCCGGTTTTGGATGAATTGCAAATCAACGCGTTGCCGCCCGCGAGTATCCGAACTGTGGTGCGCTGGGACAAAAATCCCTGGGCCGCCATCAACGGACACCCCGACATCGAGCGCGAGCCGGTTTTCTGGCTCCTGCCGTACTGGATGGGGCGGTATTTGAAAATGATCGAATGAGAGGGATTGAATTATTACACAGGGTTTATCAGAGGTAATCAGGGATTATCAGAGAAAACCCTGATTACCTCTGATATTCTCTGATAAACTCTGTGTAACAGAAAAAGATGAAAAGACTAAAAACCCTTATCCTCGCCGTTTCAGCGGGAATCGTTGCCGCGCATGCCCAGCCGAAAATCCCCTACGCCGAGCAGCTTGGCTATCCGAAGGGCAAGAAGGTGGTCATTTTCCACGTTGACGATGCCGGGATGTTCCTATCGGCCAACCAGGGTACCATCAAATCGATCGAGAACGGCGTTGCCACGTCGACCAGCATCATGATGCCCTGTGCCTGGGCGGCCAGCTTTGTCAATTACGTCCTGAAGCACCCGACCATCGATGCCGGGATTCACCTGACGCTGACGTCGGAATGGAAGGATTACCGCTGGACTCCCCTGGCCGGGATCAAACAGGTGCCGAGCCTGACCGACCGGGAAGGCGCGTTGTGGCCGTCGGTGGCTGAGGTTGTGAAAAATGCGAGTCCCGACGAGGTGGAAACGGAGATGCGGGCGCAGATCGACCGGGCGCTGAACATGGGCCTGAAACCGACCCACCTCGATTCGCACATGGGCACACTCTTTGCCACTCCGGCTTTTCTGGAGCGCTACATTAAAGTAGGCGTGGAGTACGGCATTCCGGTGATGTTTCCCGGTGGCAACAATACGCTCCTGGCCGATAGCGAGATTCAGCCAGTGATCGAGAAGCTGAAAGCTGAGGGAAAATACCGGGAGGGAATGACTCTGCCCATTCCGGAAGCGATCAAACAGGCTCCCGTCATCGGTGAGAAAATCTGGAAAGCCGGGTTGCCGGTTTTAGATGATTTGTACGCTGATACGGGCGGTTGGAAACCGAAGGACGACCCGAACCCCAGCCCGGAAGCCTGGGGAAAATACAAAACGCAGCGGTTTAAGGAAATTCTGACCAAGATGAAATCGGGCGTTGCTATGATCATCATTCACAGCAACGATCAGAACGAATCCTTCAAATACATCAGCGGTTCGGGCGGCTCGCGGTATGCCGATATGCTCTCGATGATGGATCCCGAGCTGAAAAAATTCATTGAATCGGAAGGGATCATCCTGACCACCTGGCGGGAGATGATGGAACGCCGGAAAGCCATTAAAGTAAGATGATTAGGAGAGTTTGTGCGTTTTTTTTTCTGGTATTGGGCATCCATAACGGTGTGTGGGCGCAATCAAAGTCGCCGGTTGTTCGGGAGGAGTTGATTTTCCCGAATCAGCCGCAGCATGTTCACGGGAGCAGTTTGGTGGCCCTGCCGAATGACGATCTGCTGGCGGCCTGGTTTCAGGGTAGCGGGGAACGAACGGCTGACGACGTGAAAATCATGGGTGCGCGGCTGGTAAAAGGACAAAAAGCCTGGAGTGATCCATTTGTGCTGGCCGATACGCCCGGTTTGCCGGACTGTAATCCGGTTTTGTTTCTGAATCGGCAGGGAAAATTGTTTCTGGTCTGGATTGCCGTACAGGCCAACCGCTGGGAGGAATCAATTCTCCGGTTCAAAACCACGAATGACTACAGCAAAGCCGGTGCGCCGGTCTGGACCTGGCAGGACAACATCCTGCTAAAACCGGACGAACGGTTTGCCAAAGAAGTGGAAAACCGGTTCAAGCAGTTGCCGAGAAACACGTCCGGCTGGGCGGAATATGCGCCCCCGTACGATGAGATGATTTTGGAAGCCAGTCGGGATGCCCGCAAACGAAGCCTGGGCTGGATGACCCGTATCAAACCGCTGCTGCTCGACAACGGACGCATTTTGCTGCCACTATATTCCGATGGCCTGAATATGTCAATGATCGCCATTTCCGACGATGACGGTACATCCTGGCGGCCCAGTCTGCCGATTGTCGGGCGCGGACCAATTCAACCGGCGCTGGCCCGGCGGAAGAACGGAACGCTAGTGGCCTACATGCGCGACAGCGGGGATATGCCGAGTCGCGTACACACCAGCGAGTCGTCGGATCAGGGCGAAACCTGGACGGCGACCATCAAATCCGATATTCCAAATACCGCCAGCGTCGAACTGCTGCGGTTGCGGGACGGCAAATGGGCGTTCCTTGGCAACGACATCGACGATGGCCGATACCGCCTGAGCCTGTTTCTGTCAGACGACGAAGGAAAAACCTGGCCCTGGAAATTTCGGGTCGAAGATAAAAAAAAGAACGAAGGCGGTTTTTCGTATCCCTGCCTAATTCAAACCCCGGACGGTCTACTGCACATGACGTACTCCCACCATTTGGAAAAGGGCGAAAAGTCGATCAAACACGTAACCGTCGATCCGGAAAAGCTCATCAGCGCGCCCGTGACGGCCGGTTCGTCGGGCAGAAACCAACCTAAATAACTGAAAACCTGAATTATTCATAACTACTTGACTAACCCACCCTGTCAGCGTCGGGCCATCGAACGGTTGCAGACCCTGACAGGGTATAGAACTCTTCTCAATTTTGTGACCAAGTTTCCCTGGCAGGAGCATTAGCCACTTTCGGGGTGTAACCTTTAATTTGATTATGCGAACACCAAGCTACTTATCTTTTTTAGTATTCTCATTGATCGCTACGCTGGTTCGGGCACAAACCGTCTACCAGGATAAACCATTTTGGCAGGATTACAGCATCAAGTATTTTGGGGATGCCGCCAACGGCACTTTGCAGGCGGTTGTAGCTGATCGAAATGGCGCTATTCAACTAATCAATACCAGGGGGGAACTCCTGCATCCGCACGACGGGCAGTTTTTGTATCCCGGCACGCTGCGCCCCGACAATACCTACCGGTTTACGAAAGACAAGAACCTGACGGCCCTGGGCGTATATGAGCAGCAGTTGGTGTACCTGACCGATAAAGTGGTTTTTAGCAATGCCTGGGCCGGAAAGCTATTCTCCGAGCACGGCTTGCCGAAAGCCCGGTTTTTTGCGGGCGGGGCCGGTTTTACCTTTCTAGTTTCCGACGGCGCTTCGCTGAACCTGGTGAAGGACTCGAAAAGTCTCTGGAAAGGCAGTTTGCCGGGCGACGAGGTGGTGGCGGTATTGTACCAGCCCGGAGCAAATCAGTTCTGGGTGCTGGGTAAAAAGTCGTTGTCGACGCTTTCAGTGACCAGTCCCAAACTGACAAATGTGCTTGCCGGAGCCAATTTTACCGCTTTCGCCCTGGCCGATGGTGGCAAAAAAATCATTGTCGGAACAACGGACGGTTATTTGGAATACGATGTCGTCGGCAAGAAGCAACTCGGTGGGCTTCAGCAGAAACTCCCCTGGACGGAAATTACGGCGGTGGCTGAGATCGACGGGAAGATCTGGTTTGGCTCGACCAAAGGCGCGTTCGCCCGGCGATCCGATGGCAAGTTTGATTACTACAACGGCGAACGCTGGTTGCCCGGCGACGAAGTCGTTCAGATTTCGAAAGGGCCGAAAAACTCGGTGCTGGTGCTGACCAAAGTCGGTTTGGGGCAACTCTGTTTCAAACAGATGACGCTGCACGACAAGGCGATTTTCTTCGACCAGCAGGTACGCAGCCGCCACATCCGGGTAGGCTTCAATTCAACGCTGAGTGGCATGGAAAAGGGCAACCTGGCCACCGGTTACCTGGACGATTCGGACAACGACGGGTTGTGGACCTCCATGTACCTGGGCGGGGAGATTTTCCGGTATGCCGTGACGAAAGACCCCGAAGCGCTGCAAAACTGCCGGGAGTCGCTCGACGCGATGGAGCGGTTGTACACCATCACGGGCGTGCCCGGTTTTCCGGCCCGGTCGTTCGAACGCAGCGGTCACATCAAGGAACTGTCCGATCCGGAACGCTGGCAGCACAGCAAACACCCCGACTGGGACTGGAAATCGACCACCAGCAGCGATGAGGTGATCGGGCATATTTTTGCGTTCGGGGCGATGGCTGAACTGATTCCCGACAAGGATCTGAAAAGCCGGGCCATCACGCTCATCGACACGTTGATGAGTCACATCATCAAAAACGATATGTACCTCGTTGATTTTGACGGAAAACCGACGCAGTGGGGCCGCTGGAATCCGTCGTATGTCAATGCCTTCCCGACCAACGTCGGCGACCGCAAACTGAACTCCTCAAACATCGTGGCCATGCTGCAAACCGCCTATCACTTTACCAAAAAAGAGAAGTATAAGAGGAAGGCATTTGAGCTGATGCAGAAACACGGCTACTATGCCAACATGATGCGGCCCATGAGCGAGATTGGCCGGGCGCCCGCCGATGCCGACGAGCACAGCAAGCACATGTCGGACGGCTGGAACCACTCGGACGATGAGATGTATTTTGTCGGCTACTGGGGATTGTACCGGTACGCCCTCAACGATACGCTGAAAACCCGGTACAAGCAGCAGATTCTGGACCACTGGCAGGCCGAGCGACCCGAGAAGGAGGGTGCCTGGAACATCTTCACGGCCATGACAGGCACGAAAGACTTTGACTTAAAAGAAGCGATCTGGTATTTGCAGGAACATCCGCTCGACCTAATCGACTGGAACATCCAGAACAGCCACCGGAAAGACATCGAAAAACTGCCGGAAAATTTCCGCCGGCAAACGACGAAGGAGGTGCTCCCGCCCGACGAACGGCCCATTCAGCGGCACAACGGGAACATGTTTACCCTCGACCGGAAAGGCCGCAACGGCAGCTCGGAGCACAGCGCGGGCGACATCTGGTTGTTGCCCTACTGGATGGGAAGGTATCTGGGCGTCATCTCCGGACCAGCTTCTGGTAAATAGGAAGTTGTTACACAGGGTTAATCAGAGAATATCAGAGTTACGCAGGGTTTTCTCTGATTACCTCTGATATTCCCTGATTAACTCTGTGTAACAACCAAGGCTTACTACCCCCAAAATGAAACCACTTCTCCTCTTTTTTCTCACCACTCTTGTCTGGCAATCGTACGCCCAGCGGCCGGTTTATCAGGATGTGCCGTATGCGCAGGATTACAGCGTCAAGCATTACCTGAACGACACGACCGTTCGGGTTTCGAAAGTCTACACCGACCGCAACGGGATGGTTCAGGTGCTGTCGGAAAAAGGCTTGCTGCAACCACAGGGCGGGCAGTTTCAGTATCCCGGAACGCTGGAACCGGTTCGGGCGTACCGACCGATGAGCGATATAAAACTGCTGGATCTCGGCCTGACGCAGCGGCAATTTGTTTACCTGGATGCTCAAACCGTGTTCAGCAACGCCTGGGCCGGGAAGTTGCTGGCGAATCACGGCTTGCCCAATGCCCGGTTTTTCTGCCCGGCCGCCGACCGCTCGACCTACCTGGTGTCGGACGGTACAACGCTGAAGCTGTTGCAGGATTCAACGGTTGTCTGGACCGGAAAAATGGACCGCGATCCGGTGAAAGCCATCCGGTACGATGCGGAGAAAAACCGCTTCTGGCTGCTGGGTAATCAGTCGCTGAGCCAACTCAGCTTGTCGGATAAAAAACTCAAAACCGTTCTTGTACAACCCGGCTTGACCTGCTTCGACATCGTTCAGAACCAGGTGTATGTCGGCACGCACGAGGGCTATTTTGTCTTTGATCCGGAGCAGCAAAAAGCCGTAGGGGCGGTTCAGAAAAAGCTTCCGGTGCCTGATCTGACCACGATAGCCTACGTTCATGGCAACCTCTGGTTTGGGTCAAATCAGGGTGCATTCCGGTTGCGACCTGATGGCCGGTTTGATTATTACTACGGAGAACGGTGGTTGCCCGGAAACCGGGTCATGCACATCTCGGAAGGCGAAGGGAATACGGTTTTAATCTTGACAACCAAAGGCTTAGGGCAGATCCGTTTTCGGAATATGACCCTGCATGAGAAAGCTTTGCTGTACGAAAAGCAGGTGCGGCAGCGGCACATTCGCTACGGGTTCAACTGCGATGTTTCAACGCTGAAAAACGGCGATTTGTCGACCTTCGAAATGGGGCAGCGCGACAGCGACAACCTCTGGACGGCTATGTACCTGGTTAGTCAGTTATACCGCTACAAAGTAACCGGCGAGCCCGAAGCGTTGCAGAACTGGATGGAGTCGTTCGAAGCGATGGAGCGCCTGTTTACGATTACGGATATGCCTGGCTATTTTGCGCGTGGTTTTGAGCGAAGCGGTTACTTTAAGTTTAAGCCGGAAAAATGGGATGGCGGGCTGACGAATGGCTGGACCCACGCCAAAGACCGGCGCTGGGACTGGCGCGGCACCACCAGCAGCGACCAGACCGTCGGCCAGTTTTTTGCCCTGACCCAGATCGCCGAACTGACGGAAGGCGACACCCGGATGCGCGCCATTGATCTGATTGACAAGCTGATGACTAATATCATTCGAAATGACTGGTACCTGATTGATTTCGATGGGAAACCGACGCTCTGGGCCAAGTGGCACCCGGATTATGTCAATGGCTTTCCGACGATGGTCGGCGACCGGAAAATCAACTCCTCCAACATCCTCGCGTTTTTGCAGGCGGCTTATCATTTCACGAAAAAGCCGGTTTATAAGGAAAAGGCCTATGAACTGATGCAGAAACACGGATACCTCGATAATGCGCTGAGGTCACTGAGTCAGATTGGCCCGGCACCCGCCAACGCCAGCGACTGGGCCAAGATGCTCGCCAAAGAGTGGAATCATTCCGACGATGAAATGTACTTTCTGGCCTACTGGTGCCTGTATCCGTACGCGTTCGATGTTGACCTGAAAACCCGGTTTGGCGCGACCATCAAAGAACATTGGGAATTTGAACGCCCGGAGAAAAACAGCCTCTGGAATTTCAGTTACGCCATGACTGGTGCGGACTCGTTTGATTTGCCCGAAAGCATCTGGCATTTGCAGGAATTCCCACTGGATATGATCGAGTGGTCCGTTATGAACAGCCACCGGAAAGACCTGGCGTTTGTGCCGGAAAATTTTCGGGGACAGACCACGAGCGAGGTGCTGCCACCCGACGAACGCCCTGAACTGAAGCATAACCGCAACCTGTTCAAACTCGACCGGCCCGGCGGCAACGGCCAGAGCGAACTCAGCGCCGGTGATTCGTTCTTGTTGCCCTACTGGATGGGAAGGTATCTGGGGGTGATCTCCGGGCCGAGTAAGTAAAAAGGTGGTTGTTTCGCGGAGATGAACGGAGGTAAAAAGACGGGGCCGCCCGGCGGTTACGCAGAGTTTCTAGGAGAAAGACTTACGCGAGGGGTTGTTTAATTACTAAACAATGCGGATCTTTATTTTCGATTAGCCATGCTATGACCCGCCAAGAGCTAGACAAATTAATCGCCTTACACGAAAGCCGTTTAGCGTATTTCATGAACATTCTGAACCATCACTTACGACATTGAGGCAAGGGATGAACAGAAGGAGTGGGCAGATTTTTTGACGAAGGAAAAGAAAATTCTGAGTGAGCTGAAAGCCATGAAGGCGGATGATGAGTAACACCGAGGGCAACAGGCTTCCATTCCCAAACCGATTAACATGGAAAATCTTGCAAAAATTGACTTGGCCGCAGAACTGGAGGAGTTGAAACGGGGGCAGCAACAGACGCTTGCCTTCCTGCGCAAGCACGGACATGAACTCGACCTGGGCGAATGGCTGTCCATTCGGGATTATGCCAAAAAGCATCGAATGTCAATCCAACGGGTTCACAACTGGATTGAGCGGGGCAAAATCCCGGCCGACTGTGTGGAGGAATTACCGATGTTTAATAACATCCGCATGGTTCGCGACCGACACTACAAGTAACCTGATGTAAGACACAAATAACCCCCGGCTGAAAGTCAGCCGGGGGTATTTTTTGCTCCGCTCAACCGCCGGGTGACCCCGTCTGCAAAGCAACTCTTCATTCTTAATTCTTCATTCACAACGCATTCGCCCCGTAGCTGGCGCTGAAGAGTTTGCCGTCGCTGAAATAGATGCTAATCAGTACGTCGCTTTGAACCGGTTGGTCGTCGATGATCATGGGGCGCCAGCGTGGCATATCCCGCAAAGCCTCGACCATTTGCCGAACCATCTCACGTTCGGCGGAACGCTGCTCAATATACGAAACCGGGTGTAGTCCGAACAGAATGCCTTCTTCTGACAAGCTCCCTTCCAAGGTAATGAACTGCGACGGATTGGTGGGCTGAAACTTCCGGAGCCGTTCGCGCAGAAATTGAACAAACTTTTTCGAACCGCCCTCAAAATCAGAGGGTTGTACGAGGGGTTGGCAGTCGACAGCGGTGCCGTCAGCCGTGTAACACTCGCCTTTTCGCGCAAAACCCTGCCGGTACAATTCCCGTCGTTTCAGCGTCCCATCTTCGTAATAGGAGAAGAACGGACCATTAATCTGGTTTTCTTTGAAGTCGCAGGTCCAGTGAAGTTGGCCGGTGGGATACCAAAACCGGGCCCGCCCGTGCCGAATACGCTGTTGGAAATCGCTGTAATGTTCTTCGGCCAGACGCTGGTTGTTCAAGTCGAAAAGTCGGACCGTGGCGACCTTTTTCCAGCGATCGTGGTAGGTAATTTCCTCAATCGAATTGCGATACTGTCGGCGCTCAACCCGGTTATCCAACCGGTTTCTCTTTTTGGTTTCGTCATCCGGGCGAGCCAGCAGGAGGCTGGTAAAGCAGAGGAGATAAAAAGCGTTCATCAGTTTTTACGATCTAGATGGATGAATGAATAAGCATCGGTATTTTTGTTCACCGGTTTGGCGAATAACCCAGGTAGATGGGTACCGATCTATTGCTTTGGTACTATTATTTACTACTTAAGTTCAATATAACAAGAATTGAATTCATGCTGTTACTCAATAAAGCACTTTTTTTTGTTTTGGTTTTAACGGGAGTCTTTACCCGCAGTTTTTCCCAGCAAAAGGCCACGAATACGTACCGAAACCCGGTGATTGCGGGCGACTTTGCCGACCCCTCGGTGATCCGGGTGGGCGACACCTATTACGCCGTCGGGACCTCCTCGGAATGGGGGCCAGCTTACCCGATTTACACCTCGCCTGACCTGATCAACTGGACGTATGTCGGACCGGTTTTTCAGAGCTTACCGACCTGGACGATGGGTAGTTACTGGGCACCCGAGCTATTCCATCGGAACGGGACGTTTTACGTCTACTACACCGCCCGCCGGAAAGCTGACAAACGTTCGTACATCGGCGTTGCCAGTACCCGCGACCTTCGGAAAGGCTTTACCGATCACGGTTTGTTGCTCGAATGGACCAGCGAAGCCATCGACGCGTACGTAATCGAGGATCAGGGGAAACTATTCATTACCTGGAAAGCCTACGGACTTGACAAGGGAAAAGACATTGAGCTGCTGGGGGCCGAACTATCGCCCGACGGTCTGAAGGTAACCGGAAAGGCGTTTCATCTGTTGACTGCCGAACGCAACACCTGGGAAGCGGGCGGGGCTGAAGGCCAGGCAATTTTCCGGCGGGGGCGGTATTTTTACATGCTCTATTCGGGCAATGCCTGCTGCGGAACGGGCTGCAACTACCAGGTCGGGTTGGCCCGGGCCGAAACACTGCAAGGCCCCTGGGAGAAGTTTGCCGGAAACCCCGTGTTGGTGGGCGACGAGGCCTGGAAATGCCCCGGGCACGGAACGGTGGTTACGACGCCCGACAACCGGTATTTCTACCTTCACCACGCCTACAACGGCACGGATTTCACCTTTACGGGTCGCCAGGGCGTGCTGAGCGAGCTGGTTTGGGACGCCAAAACCGCCTGGCCGGTTTTTCGGTACGGAAACACAACGCCCGCACAGGCCGAATCGCCCACAAAAACTGCTCCGTTGACCAGCCGGGATCTGGTCATTGATTTTGAAAAACCGCCGGTTGAAATGCCCTGGGTGTGGGATGTCAGCCAGCCGAAACCGTCGTTTACGGTCGAGAAGGGCGTGTTGCACCTGCAAAACACAGCGACGGGTCCGACCGGCAGTTTTCTGGGGATGGTACTGAAAAAAGGACGGTATACGTTCTCGGCAAGGGTGCTGCCGAAATCCGATGCGATGCAGAGTGTTACGCTCTATGGTGATGCGTCCCATGCGCTGGGCCTGGGTGTCGGGCGGGAAACGCTGGAACTCTGGCAGATTAAAGACGGTGTTCGGCAGGTGTTGAAATCGCAGCCGTTGCCGGCAACAACCGGGCCGGTGCAATTGCAGATTCAGAGCTACGGCGGCCCCTATTTTGATTTCTACTGGACTATTGACAACGGAAAACCGGAGCGGTTTACCACGTCGCCGGTCGAGGGTGCCTTCTTGCCCCGCTGGGACCGCGCCCCGCGGATTGGTCTCAGTGTTTCGGGCGAAGGGCGAGGGGCGGTTCAGGCCGTGGCCTTGCGGTACGACTAACGGTCAGGGTAACCCGCCGGTGATTTCTTTCAGGTAATCGAAAAAAGCTTTCTTGCGCGGAGAACTGATCTGCCAGTTGATCGGGGGTGACTGATACCCGTCGTCCAGGCCTTCGCCCTTCATGCGGTAATCGAAAAAGCCCCACGACGCGTAGGCGATGGTGGCCGACCGGAAGTTGTTGGCCGGTTTGTCGAAATCGAAATGATCGTCTTCGTTGAATACGATGGGCACTTTCCGGTTGCCAGCCAGGGCGCGGGTTTGCTGCACCATTTCCGTAATCCGGGCCGGATCTTTCACACCGTTGCCGTGTAAGAGCAAAAAGTCGGCTTCGCGGACGACGTTTTCCGTCGGGATTTTGCCGCCACTGAAGCTGGTGCTGACCAGAAACCGGTGGCCCCGGATTTTGCGGTTTTTCACGCGCTGAATGAGTTCATGCACGCGCTCCGGTTTCAGAATGTCGTGGTCGTAGCGGATATCGCATTCGTTGTTGATTTCGATGATCACATTTCGGTAATCGCCATCGGCCAGAATATCCAACGTGTTATCGACGGCATTGATCACGGCGGCTTCGTTTTTTAGGTACTGATCCTGCCCAAAATAAAACAACCCTAGAATCACCACCATGCCGAGTTCGTCGGCTTTGTTGAGAATGCGATGAAGTCGACGGGAGTAGAACGGATCATACGAGCCATTCGGGTTAAACATGGAATTGATCCACGGCTGGTCTTTCGAGTAGCCTTCCGGGCTGCCGCCCTGCAAATTGAGCGTAAACGCCAGCAACCCATGCGCTTTCCAGACCGGCATAGCGGCTACGAACTCGTCCGTGTTGCGGTCAGCATCCCAGGTTTTGGTGTCGGGATAGGCCCATTTCGGTCGGGTCGAAGAGTTTCGGTCGTCATAAATACCCTGCACCAGACGCGCGTTGGGCAGTAAGCCTTCAATCTTATAGCCGTTCCAGCTTCGGCCCTGAAACGTCGGTTTTCCATTAATATAAAACTGGTCGCCCCTGATCGAAACCGTGGTGTTCCGTTTGGGTGGTTTTATTTTCTGGCAAAAAACCGGGAGCGTCAGCAGAAGCAGGCCGACGAGGGGTGTTAGCCACGGAAGGCGGTTTTGAATCATGATGCGGTTCAGGAAATGAATGGGTAAGGTATTCATTTCCCGGAAAAAGAAAAAGGCGCCGGTGGGCGCCCTTATCATTCATAGGTGGTTGTATCAACTCCGGTATTGTTGTTCCAGTTGACGGAGCCGTTCGCGTTGGCGGTTGTTCAGCACCGAAAGCAGGTCTTTTCGTTTCTGCCGCACCAAGTCGCGGTATTCGCGTCGGTCGTTGCGCTCAGTGCGGGTCAGGCCCCGGCGTTCGTAGCGTTCCTGAATGTTCCGGATTTCGCGTTTCTGGCGGTTGGTCAGCCGCAATTCATCCTGCCAGCGTTCCAGTTTGTTTTCCAGCGGAATTTCCCGAACACTCCGGTCGTCGTACCGGCCGTAGCGGTCATCCCGGCGATCGTAGCGATCGTACCGGTCAGTTGTGGTTCGGGGCGATGCACAGCCCCCGATCATCAGTGCCACGGTCGCGATCATTATCAATGCCTTTTTCATGTCCGTTTCGAATTTGTTGTTGATGTGGGTTGGATGCTTGTTTGGGCCTGAGGTTTAATAAGCTGCTTAAAAATAAATGGCCCTTGATACTCTCCTTTGCCCCTAACCCCTAAAGGGTGCAGAAAGCACCCTTTAGGGGTTAGGGTAAATAAAACTGAAAAGCTCCCGGAAGTCCAGGAGCTTTTTCTTTATCATATTTGTTGATCCAGCTTTCTTTACACGACCCTGTCTCCGCGAATCAATCGTAAAATGATGGCAATTACGGCAATCACCAGCAGAACGTGGATAACGTTGCCCAGACCGAAACTACCAAAACCTAACAAGCCGACTAACCAAAGGATGATCAAAACCACCGCAATGACATAAAGCAGATTTCCCATGACGTTTCCTTATTTAGGTGAATATAAGTTGTGTACGTTCAGCTAAACAGAAAAATGTATGCCAAAGCCCGAAAAGCCGGTTTATAGGCTAATTGAGGGGTTTTGCTGATAAATTTGTACCGAAAAACTACACAAATCGTCATCGTTTTGGGGAAATATCTACACAATCAGGGCGATACCTGAACAATCACGCGCTGGTAGCGTGTCAGAGCCGGTGTGCCTTTGTCGGTCACTTTTAAGATAAAGTGGATGGTTTGGGGGCTGGTTACATCCGGGGCTTTGATGGTGTGGAGATTGATCAGGTTGGGTGAAAACGGCGCAAACCGAACCGGTTCTTTGAATGTACCGGCTTCCGGATACTGAAACCAGTAATAACTCAGGGCATCGCCATCCGGGTCGTAGGTTCCTTCGGCATTCAGGCCAAATATTTCCCCGGACTTCACGCGCAAAGTAGTTGGATGGGCTAGCTTGACGACCGGCGGGTGATTCGCCTGTTTGTAATCGGTTACCATCCAGTCCATGCGGGCGGCAAAATCGTGCTGGAAGTCTTCCCGCCAGCGCCACAGCGTCACCTGGCTGCTTTTGTAGCGGGTTGTATCCGTTACATACGGTCTTCCCCAGCTTGATGCCACCAGGGGTGAGTAGGAATCTTCGGCATTGGTCCAGATCGGGCGGGTTTCGGTGCCGGAAACCGGCATCGTCACCACCTGGCCCCCCTGCGTGCGGCCACTCATTGGTGGCCCGGCCGAGGGTTCAGCTACGGGGGTGTATAGCTCATATCGGCCACCCCAGCCACCGTATTCCGGGTGTTCGGGGTTGTTGAGTCCGTTGGGAATCAGGCCCAGAAACGAGGGCGTGTCGCCTTCCATGCCGTAAGCCACATCCGGGTATTCCAGCCCCAGCGGCCCGTGCCCCTGCTGAATATGCCGGGCAATCCACGCGTTGCTGACCACCTCGTTGTTGGCCCCCGGAAAGTTGCGGGTGATGCCCGACCAGGTGGCGGTTCGGTAACTGCCCGGACTGACGATAAAAAAAACGTCCGGGAACGTTTTCCGAATCCAGGGGCCGGAGTCGTCCTGGTCCGAAATGGTGTATACACGCAGTTTCTGGTACAGGCGGGCGGCTTCCGGGGCCGGTCGGGTTTTCTGAATTTTCCAGAGGGCCTGCGCCAGGCAGTTCGGGCCACCCCAGACCGAAATCCAGACCGGGCGTACATCCGGTTTTTCAAGCATCCGGATGATCCAGTCCGAACCTTCGGAGTCCTTGTTTTCACCGACGCCTGTCAGGCCGTAGACCGCCAGCCCTTTTTTGACCTTCGCTTTCAGTTCGGCGGCAGTTGGATAGCCTTTGGCATGTTTCAGCAAATTCGGCTGGATTTTGCCGTACGCATTCAGGATTTTGTGGATGCTTTCGGGCGCGACCCGGTTTCGCTGGTGGGTCGAGGTGGTGGCGATGAGCCCTTCGACATCAAATTCGTTGGCGTAGGCCAGAAACCGGACCAGCGACTGGGCATCGTCCGGATCGGCTTCAATATCCGT
The DNA here is from genome assembly GCF_049445795.1 of Larkinella sp. VNQ87. NCBI lineage: Bacteria > Pseudomonadati > Bacteroidota > Cytophagia > Cytophagales > Spirosomataceae > Larkinella > Larkinella sp. VNQ87. The sequence continues at coordinate 241,769 of NZ_JBMSDT010000001.1, read as the reverse complement.
GAGTACGATCACCCGGGACTTCGAATATGGTTGGGCCAGGAGTAGGACCGGTTTTAGAATGAGCAGGAAGAGGAGAACCGAAAAGCGCAACGGGTTCATGAGGGAACGGATTTAGGATGGTTTATGGCAATTCAATCTCTAAAAAGTTTCCCAAAAAACCGTATGGACACACAAAACAAAAACCCCGACCGTCGGGCCGGGGCTTTCGTGATGAATCGCGGGCGATGAATTACATCATACCGCCCATGCCGCCCGGGTGGCCGTGTCCGGCACCACCAGCGGGAGCTTCTTCCGGTTCGTCGGCAACCACACACTCGGTGGTCAGCAGCAGACCGGCGATCGAAGCAGCGTTTTCCAGCGCCAGACGCGTCACCTTCGTCGGGTCGATGATACCGACGCCGATCAGGTTTTCGAACTTGTCTTCGCGGGCGTTGTAACCGAAGTCGGCTTCGCCTTCTTTCACTTTGTTGACGATCACCGAGCCTTCGCCACCGGCGTTGGCCACGATGGTCCGCAGCGGAGATTCCAGAGCGGTCCGGATGATTTGCACACCGGTTTTCTCGTCTTCGTTCAGCGTGTTGACGTTTTCGAGCGATTTGATGGCCCGGATCAGGGCAACACCACCTCCGGCCACGATCCCTTCTTCAACGGCCGCACGGGTTGCGTGCAGGGCATCGTCAACGCGGTCTTTCTTCTCTTTCATTTCGACTTCCGTAGCCGCACCGATGTACAGGATGGCTACCCCACCTGACAATTTGGCCAGCCGCTCCTGCAGCTTCTCACGGTCGTAGTCTGAGGTCGTGTTTTCGATCTGTGCTTTGATCTGATTGACGCGACCGGCGATATCTTCTTTGTGACCAACCCCGTTGACAATAGTCGTATTGTCTTTGTCGATGATGATCTTTTCAGCCTGACCCAGGTATTCGATCGAGGTGTTTTCCAGTTTGAAACCACGCTCTTCGCTGATGACCTGGCCGCCCGTCAGGATGGCGATGTCTTCCAGCATGGCTTTCCGACGGTCGCCAAAGCCCGGCGCTTTTACGGCGGCTACTTTCAGCGCACCCCGGATTTTGTTGACCACCAGCGTAGCCAGGGCTTCTCCGTCGACGTCTTCGGCGATGATCAGCAGCGGACGGCCCGTCTGAGCCACCTGCTCCAGCACCGGCAGCAGTTCTTTCATCGACGACACTTTTTTCTCCGAGATCAGGATGAACGGACGCTCCAGTTCAGCTTCCATTTTCTCGGTGTTGGTTACGAAGTACGGCGACAGGTAACCCCGGTCGAACTGCATCCCTTCCACAGTTTTTACTTCCGTTTCGGTTCCGCGGGCTTCTTCCACGGTGATGACACCTTCTTTCCCAACTTTCTCCATGGCATCGGCAATCATGTTACCGATTTCCTCGTCGCTGTTAGCCGAGATCGTTGCGACCTGAGCGATTTCTTTAGAGGTTTCAATAGCGCGTGATTGCTGACGCAGGTTTTCAACAACAACCGTAACGGCTTTGTCGATCCCGCGTTTCAGGTCCATCGGGTTGGCACCGGCGGCTACGTTTTTCACCCCGATCGAGTAGATCGACTGGGCCAGAACCGTAGCGGTCGTCGTACCGTCACCGGCTGAGTCGGCGGTTTTAGAAGCCACTTCTTTCACCAACTGAGCGCCCATGTTTTCCATGGCGTCTTTCAGTTCAATTTCTTTGGCAACCGTCACACCGTCTTTGGTGATGGCCGGTGAGCCGAATTTCTTGTCGAGAATAACGTTGCGGCCTTTGGGTCCGAGCGTTACTTTCACAGCATCCGCCAGGGTATCAACGCCCTTCTTGATCTTGTCGCGGGCTTCGGTATCGAAGAAAATTTTCTTAGACATAGCAGTAATGAAATGATGAGTTATGAATGATGGATTATGAATGAAAAAACCGGCTGAAGGATGGTGTCATCGTTCATCGTTACTCATTCATCATTGACTTAGATGATGGCAAAAATGTCCGACTCACGCATGATGAGATACTCTTTGCCTTCTACAGTGATTTCCGTACCAGCGTATTTGCCGTACAATACCGTGTCACCCACCTGAACGGTCAGCGGCTCATCTTTTTTGCCCGTACCCACAGCGACAATCGTTCCGCGCTGGGGTTTTTCTTTTGCCGTATCGGGGATGATGATACCGAATGCGGTTTTTTCTTCAGCAGGAGCCGGTTCAACCAGCACCCGGTCAGCCAACGGTCTTACGTTTACTTTACTTTCCGTTACTGCTTCCATAATGGGCTTGTGTTTTAGAAGTTGAATTGATTGTGGTTAATAAAGGGCTCGACGGTTCTGTCGAACTGACGCTCGTCCAGTAGGCATTTATTGTGCCAGACACCCATGTCAGTTAGAGACTGACAAAATTACCGGTTTTTGGTGTCAGTTTGGAAATCAAGGTCTTACGGCGTAGACTTTTCGGCTAATGAAAAAAAATACCAAACACTATTTGGCAGATTCCGATTTTTCGTTAACTTACTTAGCAACAAGTTTGACGGTTTTTCTTTTTTGCGTGTCTATGAAAAAACTTCAGAAAGACTGGTTGACGCAAGGACTGATTGATTTCGAGTACAAAAAGTTTGTCGTTCTGGCATACCTGCAACACGTTGAGCGGCACTTCTCTGACAAAAAGTTGTATCCGGACCTGACGGAACTGCGCGAGCATTACGAAACCGGCCTTCGGTTTCAGAACCGCAAAGGTAGCCTTTCTGCCTCGTTTCCCAAGGAAGCCACCGGGATTGATCCCGAAAGTCTTACGGTACGGTACCAGCCACGCCAGCGAGACGATGAGTTTATGGCCGAAATCGACTCGATCATGACCTTTGCCTTACCCCGGTTTGGCCGAATGCTGACAGAAGGGCAACAGATGGCCGATGAACTGGAAGCCAACCTGACCCTGACACCCATCGGGATGCTGCCGCTTCGCCGGGAAGAGGGATACCTGTTTCTCCATTGGACGTCGCATTCACAAACGCATATTTATTATTTCTGCTTATCGTGGCCCACGCTGGCTTTGCCGGGCCGTAAGCTCTGGTCGGCCAGCCAAACCGGTCAGCAGCCGATTCATACCCGCTACATCGACTCGGTGCGGAAAAGTGTTGGCGTGACCTACGAAACGCTAAAGCTTGAACTCATCCGCCGACGGCCCCACCTGCCCAACCCGGCGACTTACATGGTGGAATCCCGACGCCGGTTGCCGCTGGAAGAAACCCTGCTCCCGATGGCCGGGCAGCTCGTGGAGCGCCAGGGGCTGGCGTGACGGGTTTGTGGGGTTGTTACACAGAGTTAATCAGAGGACATCAGAAGTTAATCAGGGTGCTCTCTGATAACCCCTGATAATCTCTGATCAACCCTGTGTAATCACTAAGCCCCCCTTAAATCCCCCAATCTGTGGGAGTCCATGCCGCCGGGAAGTGTTTTATTTTCGTGCGATACACTTGATCAACCTTCCTATGCGAAAACCGTCTATTCTCATTTGCCTTTTGCTGACCCTGTATTCCGCCGTTCTCTCGGCCCAGCAACTCACCGCCATTCCCGAAGGGGGCAACAAAAAAGCGACCGTTTCGGAAAACATCGGTCTGACAACCATCTCGATTACCTACAGCCGCCCCGGCGTGAAAGGCCGCGAAGGCAAAATCTGGGGCACTCCAGTAGCTCATTACGGCCTGGTCGATCTCGGTTTTGGCAGCAGCAAAGCCGCCCCCTGGCGGGCCGGGGCCAATGAAAATACCGTTATTGCGTTTTCGACCGATGTGAAGGTGGAAGGCAAAGACCTCCCCGCCGGGTCATACGGTTTGCATATGATCCTGGGCGAGTCCGAAACGACGGTTATTTTCTCCAAAAACTCGACTTCCTGGGGAAGCTTCTTCTACGACCCGGCTGAAGATGCTCTGCGTGTGACGATCAAAAATCAGCCGCTCGACAAAAGTGTGGAATGGCTCAAATACGAGTTCATCGACCAAACCGACAACTCGGCAACGGTGGCCTTGCTGTGGGAAAAACGGATGATCCCTTTCCGGGTGGAAGCCGATGTCGTCAAGATTCAACTGGCTTCGTTTAAAAACGAACTGCGGAATTCACAAGGGTTTACCTGGCAGTCGTTTGTGCAGGCGGCCAACTACTGCGTCCGGAACAAGGCTGACCTGGACCAGGCGCTGGTCTGGGCCGATCAGTCGGTGAATCTGCCGTTTATTGGACAGAAGAACTTCCAGACCCTCAGCACGAAAGCGCTGGTGCTATCGACACTCAACCGACAAGCCGAAGCCGATGCCGTCATGAAAGAAGCGGTACCGATGGGCAATATGAACGAATTGCACCAGTACGCCCGGACGCTCCTTCAGCAGAAACGCAATAAAGATGCCTACGAGGTTTTCAAAGTCAATTACGATAAGAACCCTAACGTGTTTACGACCAATGTCGGCATGGGTCGGGCTTTGTCGGCGCTGGGCGACTATAAAAAAGCCCTACCGTACCTGAAAGCCGCCCTCCCGCAAGCCCCCAACGAACTGAACAAGAACAGCGTAGCCGGGATGATTAAGAAGCTGGAAGAAGGGAAGGACGCGAATATGTGAAATGGGCTGTTACACAGAGTTCATCAGAGAAAACCCTGATCTCCTCTGATAATCTCTGATGAACTCTGTGTAACAACTAACCGAACCCCAACCACCACCAGCCAGGCCAGCCACAGCGTACTCCCCACCAGTCCTGCCCAGCCAACCACCGGAAAACCAGGTACGACCGTCGCTACCAACTCGGTTTGCGCCAGCAAATACACCCCCGAAGCCCCGTACCCAAAAACCGCCACCCAGCGCGGGAAAAGCTTCAGATCGACGGACACCCGTGCCATCAGAACCATCCAGGCGATGGTGAACAACTGTCCGAGGTGTTCGCCCAGCAATACCCCGCCCAACTGGTGAATGGCCTGAAAAACAACGGCAATGGACGCCCGAATACCCGGGTCGGTGGTCTGTACGTAGCGATCGGCGAGCACCGGCACGACGAACACCCAGCGGAGTAAGCCAATGATTTGCGTAATTCCGGAAATCATGCCCAAGGTCGTCGCGGTTCGAACGAGTGGGTGCTGGTTTTCAAACCGCTGACCCAATCTAACGTACGCAACGAGCAGTGGCAAACCGGTTAAGGCAAATGCCCACCAAACCACAACGAGCCAGGCACCTCCGGCGTGAAACCGGGTAAGAATAACGCCAGGATCTTCCCGCAAAACGTCGGGATATTGGAAGATGATAGTCAGAATAGTGTAGGGAATCAGGACCAAAATAGCTCCGGCGATGAGCAACGTTCCACTGGTTTTCATGGATGACAACAGGAATCACTTGAAGAAAAAAGAATAGCTCAGGCCGGGGGTCGGATTGACCTTGACGTCGTGGTTGGGTGACATCAACACAGCCCCGCCCAGCCGCAGATTCAGCCCTTTCCAAACCATCCAACGAAAACCGGCATCGGCCAGCAGGCCGTTGTCGTTGCGGTACGAGCGGTCAAGTCCGCGCACGTAGGAGAGGGAGGTGTAGAATGACGATGGATTCGGTTTCCGGCCAATCGGCAAGAACCAGAGCGTCAGGCCGGTGCGGAAAAAGGAGGTTGTTTCATTGACGCCATCCCGGTTTTGCGAAACAATCGTCGGGTAGTAACCGGCATGAACCGATAGCTGCCGGAAGCGGTATTCCAGCCCGATAGATGGATTCCGGAAGGCGTTGATACTCAATTCGTGGTCGGAAAACCGACCCTGGGCATGCGTAGCCGTGCCCGAAATCAGCAGTAGAAAAAGAAGGACTGGTTTCATGTCGTGTTTGGATTGATTTGACGATACAAAACTCGGTCGCGGCCCGGCGAATCTACCGGACATTTGTCTATAAATCCGTCAGCGGATGTTTTTCCGGATGCGGCTGAGGTGGCGGGGAGTGACGCCCAGAATGGATGCTAGGTACTGTTGCGGAACGAGTTGCAGGAGGTGAGGTTCTTCGGCCAGCATTTTCTGATAGCGTTTTTCGGCCGTGAGGGTGAGCAGGTTAAAACGACTCTCGTCGATGCAGACAAGTTCGTGTTCGAGCATCTCAACATAAAACCGTTGAAAGGCTTCGTTGCGGGCACGGAGCAGGTCGAACTGTGTTTTAGGAATGATGAACACTTCGGCATCGGTCAACGCCCGGATGTTCTCTTTGGCGGGCAGTTGCTTCAGAAAACACCCCAGCGACACGATAAAGTTGTTCTCAGACGCAATGTAGGTGGTGAGTTCATTGCTGTCGTGGTTATAGAAATACTGAAAAACACCTTTCAACACAAAACCGACCTGTGGTTTAACCTGGCCCTCCTGCAAAAAGTACTCGCCTTTCCGGTACGCTTTCGGCTCAAGACCCAGTGGCAGAATGTCTTCGTTGGACAGGCCGAGTTGCTGGAGAAAAGTGTGTAAAACGTTCATAGTTGTTGACGGGTAATGAGGTTATTTCGCGGAGCTAAGCGGAGCCTCTGCTTATCCCCTTAACTCCGCGAAATAATTTTTTTCAAAGGGAAAGTCGAAAATAATCCTGGCCCATAAAAATCTGAAAACCGGCTTTCTGGTATAAATGAAGGGCCGCTTCGTTGGTCGAATCGACTTCGATCAGAATGCGTTTGGCACGCTCGTCTGACCGAAGCAAAGCCAGGGTTTGTTCCAGAATACATCGGCCAAGACCCTGCCCCTGAAAGCCAGATGCCACGCCCAGGCCAATAATCCAGGCGTCGTTTTGTTCATAATTTATAGCAACCATTCCCACGGTTTGCTCCCCGAGCAGAGCTGCATATTGCGTCAGATGGGGTGTCAGCATGGTTGTCTCCAGAATCCGTCGGGCTTCTTCGTCGGTGCCGCCAAAGATGGAGCGGCTGAGGTGCGTCATGGATTCCAGGGTGTCCAGCGTACTTTCAACCAGCCGTACCGATGGAATGGGAGAGGGGGACCAGTTGGCCGGGGGGTGCCAGGCAAGTTGGTATTCGGTGTTGGAATAGGTCGCGCCCTGATGCCGGACAAAGGCCTGACCAGTTTCGGAAGCGCGTTCGGTAATTAACATGAGCTGCGAATAATCGTATTTCCGGGCTTCATCGGCGACCACATCGAGCAACATCGAACAGCAGCCCTTTCGTCGGGCGTTCGGGAGAATATACCCTCCCAGTTCGACCTGGCTGGTCGTGGGAGCAAAGGCGGAAAGCAGTCCAATCAGAACGTCCTGCTGGTATAACAAAAACCAGTGACGCATCGCAGGAAAGAAATTCATGGACTTATCCCAGTGGATGGTGCCGGTCAAACCGTCTTTCGATTTACAGTGAATTTCGAGTGCCTGTGCGGCCAGAAATTGGTCCGGGGTTAATTCTGTCAGCGATAAAACTTTCATGCTGCAAACATACAGGAAAAAGAAATCCGGCTTTGGGAAAGAAACCGCCAACGGAACTCAGCCATTTTCCGGGTGAATTCCGGACCGGAACCCGGCGTGACGATGCAACGTCGATCAGTTTTTTCCTCTCTTTAGCGCATCGACATCACCAGCTTCTTAACTGACCAGTTTCAGGTCCATTCCAGGACCTGCCCTCGCCAGTAATGGACGATTGCCATCCGGGGGAATCGCTCAACACCGATCTCTTAACCAAAACTAAGTTTACTTTTTGTTGGCAATGTATTTATTCTGCAAAATTTGAAATAATGAGTGCCTTTTTATCAATCGTAAACAACAAGTACACAATCATGAAAACTCTTCTCCTAAAAGCCGTTCGTAGGCTTCGAAACGCTTCCCTGCTTGCCATGCTGACGGGTAGTTATGTGGCCTTTGGTCAGTCGGATTATTACGGACATACCGATTCGGCCAAACCGTACTGGAAGCTCCAGACCGACGCAGCTACCCAGAAAACTCAAATCCGGTTTTATAACCGCCAACACGAACCGATCTATCAGGAAACGCTGTCGGGGCGGTATGTAAAGTTGACAAACCGCAACATCAGGGTATTCGACGAAATGCTTCAGCGCCTGCTGTCGAATCAATTGCTGGCTCCCCAGCTCAGAAGCCACGAACTATCGGTTGATCGGAGCGGGGGAGCGTACCAGGCTGTGTCGACTCCGCCATCCGATCCGGTTACTACCTTATATGTGCTGGATTCGCCCCCGGAAGGGCAGGATCTCAGTCCATTACGTTCCGATGTATCGATTAACAATACCGGCAGGCTGAAAATTTTTATCAATAACGTGTATCAGGAGCTTATTCTCGTGACTATCCTCAATGACCAGGGGCGGTATGTGTACAAGGAAAAAAATGCCCAGTTACACTATAACCGGACCCTGAACCTGACGCAATTACCGGAGGGGCGGTTTCGGCTGGAGGTTGATGGGGCGCAGAAGTCGTATAGATATCGACTGATGATTCAGGAAAACCCCCGCTCGTACGTGCTCAAGCCAATTCGCTAATGTACCCACGGACTTCAGTCCGTGTTTTTTAGCTTTCTACTCGAAAAAGTTAGCCGTAAAACACGGACTAAAGTCCGTGGGTACGGTAGCGGACACTGGCTGTACGGTTTCGGACATGGTCCTGGGGTAAAAATGCCTTTAATTTGCTCAAAACGCCCTTTTTTATTTTTGGCAACGCATTTGATCTGCAAAGTTTGAAATAATGCTATCCCCCAAACAACCTGTAAACAACATGCACAATCCCATGAAAACCCAATGCTCTCAACTTACCCAACTCGTTAGTGGTCTGCTCTTCGTTCTGTTGCTGTTCACCAACCGGCTGGCGCTGGCCCAGACTGACGACCTTGCCAGTGGCACTACGGACAAAGGCTATTGGAAATTGCAGACCGACTACGCTACCCGCAGCACCGTCATCCAGTTTTTCAATGCCCACAACGAGCCGGTTTATCAGGAAACCCTGCCGGGGAAATACGTCAAACTGACAAAACGAAACATGCGGCTGTTCGATGAGATGCTCGACCGGATGGTCAACAGCCACTTGCTGGCTTCGCAGGTAAAGTCGTATGATTTGCTGGCTTCCAGCGAAACCGGGTTCAGCAAGACCTCGCCAATGTATAGGTTCAGCGACCCATCGTCGTCGGTCCTGCCTGCCACCAACAAACGGCTGACGGTAAATCCGCTGGTGAATCCGTTCGGCAAGCTTCGGATTAATTTTGCCAATCCGGAGCAAAAACGAATTGCCATCGAACTCACGGACGAACTTTCGAAAATCGTATTTTACAGTGAAACGAGCCGACTGGAAGGTTATAACCGGTATTTGAACATTTCAAATCTGCTGAGCGGCACGTACCGGCTGCAACTGACCGGCGCGGGCAGTCGCGTGGCCTATTGGCTGACCATCGATCGACCCAATCGGCAGTATGCCCTGAAGCCAGCCCCATGAGGGTAGGAAAGCCGACGCGGTTGTTCGGGTTCGGACAGGGCAACTGTACGAATTCGGACAATCGTGTCGGCAAAATCTGTCTAAACGGCCTGAAAAGGCCGTTTTTTATTTCTGGCCGCAGATTTGTTCTACAGAAGTTAATTATATCTCGTACGCCATGAGACGATCGTATTTGGGCGAGTTTGAAGAGGTTGTGTTACTGACAGTAGCGGTATTGGGTGATGCGGCCTACGGCGTAGCGATCACCGACGAACTGGACCGGCAAACCGGGCGAACCGTCAGCATCAGTGCGGTTCATGCGGCTCTGCACCGGCTGGAAGAAAAAGGAATGCTCCAGTCACACCTGGGCCAGGCCACGGCCGAACGCGGTGGCCGACGCAAGCGCCTGTTTACGGTGACGGTTCTGGGGAGCCGGACGCTGCACGACATCCGCGCCGTTCGCCAGCAACTCTGGGATTCGATTGCCCCCAACGGCCTGCCCACCGTGAGTGTGTAACTAAATGGCATAGGGCATGGGGCAAAGGGCAATAGACCCGGTGCCCTCTGCCCCGCGCCCCATGCCCTATGCAAAAGCTAACCCCGCCCCGCTGGGCCGACCGACTGCTGGAACTGTTCTGCGCTCCCCACTTGCTGGAGGAAGTGCAGGGGGATTTGTACGAGCGGTTTTTGCGGAATGGACGACGGTTTGGCTGGCCCTGTGCCCGGAGACAGTACGGGCGCGAAGTGCTGAGTTTTCTGCGTCCCCGGGCTGGCGGACCCTTTTTCCGGAAACAACCATCAAACGAGTATTCAACCACGTATTTAGTCCAACCGGCTATGCTGCGAAACTATTTCAAAACCGCCTGGCGGAACCTGGTGAAAAACCGGTTTTACGCGCTCATCAACATGACGGGACTAACCACAGGACTGGCCGTTGGGATGCTGATCCTGCTGTGGGTGCAGGATGAACTGAGCTTCGACCGGTTTCATGCCAAAGCCGATCAGATTTACCGGCTCGAAAACGAGGTCGGAACCGGAGCCAGCAAGCAGATCTGGACCGTCACCGTGGCCCCCATCGCCCAGATGGCAAAACGGGAGGTGCCCGAAGTGAAAGACGCCGTTCGGGTTACAGATGGCAGTATCTACGCGCTGTACAAGTACCAGAACAAAACGTTTGCCGATGAAGAAGTGATGTTCGCGGATCCGAACCTGTTCACGGTTTTTGACTTTGGCCTGGTCAAAGGAAATCCGGCCAACCCGTTTCCCGACGATAATTCCGTTGTACTGACCGAAACATCCGCTAAACGCTATTTTGGAGACGAAGAACCTATTGGCAAAGTCATTACCACCGATACAAAAAACAGCCTCAAGGTCACGGGCGTCATTCCTGATTTTCCGAAAAATTCATCCATCAAAGGTGATCTGTTTCTGCCGATGTCGCTGTGGTTTGATGTTGCCTATTCCAGCCGAAAAGACGGTCGAAATCAAAATAACGACTTCCATGAATTCGGGTATGACACCTATCTACTGCTACAACCGGGTGTTTCGACTTCGGCCTTGGCAACTAAACTACGGACTATTCACCTCCGCAATAAATCGGATGATACGGATCTGACGTATCTGTTGCAGGCTTTGCCCGACATGCACCTGTACAAAGCCGACGGGAGCGAAGGCGGAATGGAAACTGTCCGAATGTTTACGATCATCGCCCTGCTAATTCTCGTGATTGCCTGTATCAATTACGTGAATTTGTCCACGGCGCGCTCCATGCTGCGGGCTAAAGAGGTGAGTATGCGGAAAATTGTGGGCGCGGCTAAAACGCAGTTGTTCATGCAGTTTATCATCGAAACCGCACTGCTCTTTACGTTGTCGGCACTGCTGGCGGTTGGGTTGATGTCGCTACTAATGCCATTCTTTAATCAGCTTTCGGGCAAACAACTCGTCATCGATTTTTCGAATTCACACATCTGGTCGGTGATCGGGCTAACCATCACCGGCACGTTGCTGGCGTCGAGCGTTTACCCGGCTCTGCTGCTGTCGTCTTTCGAACCGTTGAAGGCGCTGAAAGGCAACGTGTCGGCCCGGTTGACGGATGCGGTTTTTCGGAAAGCCCTGGTGATCACCCAGTTTACGCTTACCGTTATTCTGATTTCCGGGATGTTGATTATCGGGCGTCAACTGGAATACATCCGTTCGAAGGAACTGGGCTATGACAAAAACCACGTATTTTCTTTTTTTGGGCGGGATCTGGGCCGCCGTTTCGACGTTGCGAAAGCTGAGTTGTTACAAAATCCCGGAATCGTTGATATAACCCGGGGCAACAACAACATCGTGGAGTTAGGTTCGCAAACCGGCGCGAACGAGTGGGACGGAAAAGAACCCGGCGAAACCATGATGATGCGCCCGATGGCAATCGATGAAAATTTTATCCCTTTCTTTAAAATGAAGTTGCCGCTGGGCGCGAATTTTACCGGAACGGTGTCTGATTCAAGCCATTATATCCTGAACGAAACCGCCGTCAAAACCGCCCGCATCCAGAATCCGATTGGCAAACGGTTCAAGCTCTGGGACCGGGAAGGTACGATCATTGGTGTGGTGAAAGATTTTCATTTTAGCTCCATGAAACAGAAGATCGAACCCGCTATTTTCTATTTTAATCCGAAACATGCGGGTCGCATTTACATCAAAACGACCGGAAAAGATGCGCTAAACGCAATTGCGGCCGCCGAGCAGCAATGGAAAAAATACAATCCGGAAAACCCGTTCAAATACACGTTTCTGGACCAGACGTTTGACAATCTATACAAAACCGAACAACGGACCGCAACGCTCTTTACGATTTTTACGACCATTGCCATCCTGATTTCCTGCCTCGGTCTGTTCGGGCTGGTGGCGTATACGGCCCAGGTTCGCACCCGTGAGATTGGTGTTCGGAAGGTGCTGGGCGCGACAATCCCGGGCATTATTCAACTGTTAGCCAAAGATTTCGTCAAACTGGTGCTGGTGTCCATTCTCTTGGCCGTGCCGGTTGCCTGGTACGCCATGAACCAGTGGCTCCAGGGCTTTGCCTATCACATTACGATTCAGTGGTGGATGTTTGCGGGAGCCGGTTTGCTGGCGATGACGGTGGCCTTGCTGACAATCAGTTTTCAGAGCATCAAGGCGGCTTTGATGAACCCGGTGAAGTCCCTACGGTCGGAGTGATTAACGAAAAATGTCACCTAGCTGAAGTTCGATGCCCGTGGCAGGGTCAACGATGGCACCTTCGGTGTAGATTTTAACGGGCTGATTCGGCAAAAAAACATGGATCGCTTTGATCGTTGGCACGACCAGCCAAGCCGACTGCACCCCGCCAGGAAAATAGATTTTCCGGATTTTTCCGGTTAATTCATCAAAAGCCTGCGTCGGCGAAAGGATTTCGATGGCCGTGATGGGCGGTTGGGTATACCGAATGATGTCTTCCTCCCAGTTGAAGGTTAGGTTCCGGAAGATAGAAATATCGGGTTTCGCTCGTCCGGTCATCAATTCCAGTTCGAGTTCCGGCATAATGTCGAACGGGGGATCGTATGGGGCCAGGGAAATGCTCAGGCGGTAGGTGAGACGGGAATGGTTCAACGACATCGTTTCGTCCAGTGGCGTTTCGATTTCGGTAATTTCAACGGCCTTTGTTTCCATAGCGTAGATGCAATTAGTCAAAGATACTAAAACTGATCCTGAAAACCGTAAGCCACGACTCCCAGCCCATTTAACTCTTAACTCATAATTCATAACTCCTAATTCTGATGAAGCCACCCCGCTGGGCCGACCGATTGCTGGAAGCGTTCTGTGCGCCCCACTTGCTGGAGGAGATTCAGGGCGATCTGTACGAGCGCTACGAGCGGGATGTAGCCCGGGCCGGAGTCGCCCAAGCCGACCGGCGGTTTATCCTGAATGTCCTAAAATTTATTCGTCCGTTTGCCTTAAAACGCCGGATAGACGACTATGCCTCACCTTCTTTTTTACATCCGGTTATGATCCGAAACTACTTCAAAACCGCTTTTCGCAACCTGACCAAACACCGGGTCAGTGCGCTGATCAACCTCTCTGGGCTCAGTCTGGGGGTTCTGGCCTGTCTGATTATTTACCTGATCACGACCTACGAACTGAGCTACGACACTTTCCACCCGGACCGGGAACGGATTTACCGCCTGGTCGGGATCGAACAATTCAATCCCCGGGCCGACACCCACCCGGCTGGGTTTGTACCGAATCCGCTTCCGGCGGCCGTCCGGCGTGAAGTAGCCGGGCTGGGCACGGTGGCGGCTTTTCACAACATCGAATCGGAAGTGCTGATTCCCAACGGCAAAGACAAACCGAAGCGGTTCGATCACCGGAATCATGAGGTCGATAATGCCGAGATCATCGTAACAGAACCGCAGTATTTCGATATTTTCTCGTATCAGTGGCTGGCCGGAAATCCGAAAACCGCCCTCGCCGAACCGTTTCAACTGGTGCTGTCGGAACACAAGGCCCGTAAATACTTTGGCGATCTGCCACTGGAGCAAATCCTGGGCAAAGAAGTGATCTACTGGGATTCCGTCCGGGTCAGCGTCAGCGGCATCGTAAAAGACTGGGATAAACCGACAGATCTGACGTTCACGGATTTCATTTCGTTCGCGACCATCCGCAGCAGCCTGATGCGACGCAGCATTAACCTCGACCAGTGGGACGATATCTGGTCGTCGTCGCAGGCGTATGTCAAACTGCCGAAAGGGGCCAGTCCGGAGCAGTTTGATCAGTCATTCCAGCAGTTTTCCAAACGGCATTTTCAGGGGGAATTCAAGTTTATGCCGGGACTGCAACCCTTGTCAGACCTGCATTTTGATAGTGGTTACGGCGATAATTATTCCCGAAAAGCCCACCTGCCGACGCTCTACGGGATGATGGGCGTGGCGGTATTTATCCTGCTGATTGCGGCCATCAACTTCATCAATTTGTCGACGGCTCAGTCGGTGCAGCGGGCGAAGGAGGTGGGCGTCCGGAAAGTGCTGGGCAGCAGCCGGAAAAGCCTGATTTTTCAATTCCTGAGCGAAACCGTCCTGCTGACGCTGCTGGCGGTGGTGGTTGCCCTGCTGCTGGTAAGCCCCATGCTGTCCGCCTTTCAGTCATTGACTCCCAAAGGGCTAACCGTTAACTTGTTTAGTCTCGAAACCGGACTGTTTTTGGTAGGAATGACCGTCACAACGGCCTTGCTGGCCGGTTTTTATCCGTCGCTGGTCCTGTCGTCGTATGTACCGGCCCTGACGCTCAAAGGGCAGAGTGCGTTGAAAGGCGGTCAGAAGGGCTATTTGCGGAAGGCGCTGATTGTCTTCCAGTTTACGGTTTCACTGGTGTTCATCATCGGAACGCTGATTGTGGAGCGGCAATTGAGTTACATCCGCAACAAGGATCTGGGTTTTTCGACCGACGCCATTATTGAAATCAAATCGGGCCGGGCGGGAAAAACCGATATTCTGAAGGAAAAGATCAGCCAGTTGTCGGGCGTGGAGCGGGTGACGAAACAATGGTTCCCGCCGATGGGCATGAGCTACATGATGACAAAAATGAAATACCGGGGTAAAAAAGAAATCGAACTCGATGTGTCGGCCAAAGTCGGCGATGCCAATTTTATCCCTTTGTATAACCTGCGGTTGCTGGCCGGGCGGAATTACCTGAAAAGCGATTCCCTGCGCGAGCTGGTCATCAACGCCACGTTTGCCAAACGGCTGGGTTTTCAAAAACCGGCGGATGCTCTGAATCAATTTCTGGAATTCGACGGAAAACCGTATCCCATTGTCGGGGTCGTGGCCGATTTTCATGAGCAATCGTTCCATTCAAAAATTGATCCGGCCTTTATCAGTTTTTTACCCCGCCAGGCCAGAAATCTTGGGGTGCGGTTTTCGGGAAAAACCGTGACCGAAATGAAAAGTACGCTGGCTGAAATCGAAAAACAGTGGGCGGCTGTTCATCCTGATAAAAAATTTGAGTACGACTTTCTGGACGAGCGGATTGCCAGTCTGTACGAAAAAGAACACAAAACCAGCCGGTTGGTCAATACCGCTACGGCCATCGCCATCCTGATTTCGTGCATGGGGCTGTTCGGGCTGGCGACGTTTACGGCCGAGCAGCGTACCAAGGAAATCAGCATTCGGAAAGTGCTGGGTGCATCGGTGGCCGGTATTGTCGCTCTGTTGTCGAAGGATTTCGTCAAGCTGGTGCTGGTGGCGCTGTTCCTGGCAGCCCCCGTGGCCTGGTGGGCCATGAACCAATGGCTGAACGACTTCGCCTATAAAGTTGACATCGAGTGGTGGGTGTTTGCTCTCGCCGGGCTGCTGGCCATTGTCATTGCTTTACTCACCATCAGTTTCCAGAGCATTCGGGCGGCTTTCATGAATCCGGTGAACAATCTGCGCTCGGAGTAAACGGCACGGTTTTATCCCGGTTTTTACGGATCAAATCCGGTTGGGTGGTTTCGGTGCCCGGTTTTCGGCAGCACCGAAACCACCCAAAACCGTTACCTTTGCGGGCATGAACTACCACTTTCTTGCTCTTTTTCTTCTCTTCACAACGGTGCTCCGGGCGCAGGAACCGGCGGCCGACCGGATTCAACAGCACATCGAAAAGCTGGCTTCCGACCGCATGAAAGGCCGGGGGACGGGAAGTCGCGAAAATGCCAAAGCCGCTGCCTACATTGCCCGGTATTTTAAAAAATACGGTCTAAAACCGCTGGGCGGAGACGGTTATTACCAGCATTTTACGGCCAAGGTTCGGCGGGTGGTGGTGCCCGATAGTGTGCGAAAAGCCGCCAACGTGATCGGTTTTCTGGATAACGGTGCGGACCATACCATCGTGATTGGTGCGCATTACGATCATCTCGGCCTGGGCAACCAGGGCAGTTCACTGGCTGAAAACCCGCAGGGACAGATTCACAACGGGGCCGACGACAATGCCTCGGGCGTGGCCGGTTTGCTCGAACTGGCGCAGTATTACGCCAGAAACGACGTGAAGGAGCCGTACAACCTGCTCTTTATGGCCTTCGGCGCGGAGGAACTCGGGTTGCTGGGTTCCCGCCATTTTCTGAATCACCCGACGCTGCCGCTCGACCGGCTGAATTTCATGATTTGCATGGATATGATCGGACGCTATAACCCGGAGCGGGGCGTCGGAATCGGGGGCTACGGAACCGCCGACGCCTGGCCGGAGGTCTTCCGGGGCGTTACGGCCGGGATTAAGTTTTTTACCGACCGGGCCGGAAACGGCGGTTCGGACAATGCGGCTTTTTATGCGAAACAGATTCCGGTGTTGTTCTTTCATACCGGCGGCCATCCGGATTACCACAAACCGGGCGATGATCCTGAAAAAATCGACGCTAAAGCCGAAGCGGAAATCCTGAAACTGGAAATCCGACTCATCGACAACGCCATGAAGTTGCCGAAAATGATCTTTACGCCGGTGAAGTAGGTAGACTGAAGTGGGTTCGTGCTTACCAGAAAAGATAACGGTCCGAGAAATGGCTTTCCCTCAAAAACTCTTCAGTACGGTATTTTTTGCTTTCTTTTTTTTCGTGCCTCTATACGGAAAGGCCCAGCAAAAGCCGAAAATACCAAAAACGGTACCGGAGCTTCAGCGGGCGATTGAAGCCATTTTGACAGAAACCAAAACCCCGGCCGCCGGGGTGGCGCTGGTGCAGGGGGATAGCACGGTTTGGGTGGCCGGATTGGGCGAGGCAAGTCTGGAAAAGCGGGTGAAAGCCACCGAGAATACGATGTTTCGGATCGGTTCCGTCACCAAAATGTTTGTTTCGCTGGCCATTCTGAAGCTACAGGAAGAGGGCCGGGTTAGTCTGAAAGATAAAGTGCGCGACCGGGCTCCGGAAATCCAGTTTACAAATCCCTGGGAGCAGACCCATCCGATTCTAATTGAACACCTGCTGGAACACACCACGGGCTGGGATGACATGCACCTGACCGAGTATGCTCTTAGTGATCCGACAATTACGTTAAAACAGGGCCTGGACTACCACCCGCATTCCCGGATTTCGCGCTGGGTGCCCGGCACGCGGATGGCCTACTGCAATTCGGGACCGCCCGTGGCGGCCTACATCGTGGAGAAAGTCACCGGCCAGCGGTTTGAAGACTACATTCAACAGCAGTTTTTCGGGCCGATGGGCATGGAAACCATGACCTTTTTTGCCTCCGACCGCTACCAAAAGCAGGGGGCTACCCTGTACGTCGATCAAAAACCGCAGCCGTACTGGCACATTTGTGTCCGCCCGTCCGGGTCGATCAATGCGTCTCCGCGAGACATGGTCCGCATGCTGCGGTTTTTCATCAACCGGGGCCGGGTGGATGGAAAACCGCTGATCAGCGAAGCTTCGTTGAAACGAATGGAAACGCCTTCGACCTCATCGGGAGCCAAAGCCGGGCTGGAACATGGCTATGGTCTGGCCAATATGTCGTCCCCCCATAACGGGTTTGTTTACCGGTCGCACTCGGGTGGGGTGACCGGCGGGTTAACGGATTTTTCGTACCTCCCCAAGCACCGGCTTGGGTACGCGGTCATGATCAATGCGGGCAATGCCGATGCGATACTTCGGATTGTAGACCTGATTCGCAACTTTCAGACCCGCGGCTTACCAACCGATTCGACCCGGCGGAGCAAGGGACCAACCCCAACTTCGCTGGCGGGGTATTACATGCCCATTAACCCACGGATGCAAATGAGCTATTTTCTGGAGCGAATTATGAACATACAGCATCTCAGGAGCTTCAATCAGTTTGTTTTTGGCCGGGGCATGTTTGGGGGCAGTTTGGAGACCTATGTAGCGGCCGGAGATCATCAGTACGCGTCTTCTAAAACCGGCCAGATCAGCCTGGTACAGGTCGACGACCCGCTGGCCGGTGAGGTAGTGCATTCCGGGAGTCTGGTTCTCAAACGAATTTCGCCGTTTCTGACGTTCGGGCAGCTTGGCCTGTGTTTTATCTGGCTGTTGTATTGGCTGGGTTCCGTGTTGGTTGGAAGTATCTGGTTTATTCGTAACTGGCGGAAAGACCGTTCCGCAAAAAGCCTGCTCCGGTGGCCGTTTCTGGCGAGTTTGTGCTTCCTGGCGTTTCTGATTCTGACTACGATTGGTGGGAAAGATCCTTTTGAAAGCTTGGGAAAGGTTACGTTTGTGTCGGTTTCGATGATGATTTCAAGCCTTTTATTCGCGCTTCTGGCAATCTGGGCGGTGGTCACGGTCGTCAGGGAACGCAGAGCGAAAGTCAATCCGGTGCTATACTGGCACGCAACCATTCTGTCGGTTCTGCACCTGATCGTGGCTGTTTATCTATACGCCTACGGCGTGATCGGGATTCAAACCTGGCAGTAGGACACAGGTAATGAGCAACTCCGTTGACTTTCGGCGGCAGAAATTAAGGTACGGTTTTCGCCTTTATTCCGCCCGGTCTGCCGTTTCACAGGTTCAGAGCAGCCTCCGATATGGCCACACCGTTTGCTCACCGAAGCCGACCACCAACCGAAAGACCACTCGGCACGTTGGCCGGAACGGATTGATCAAAACCGGGGTCCGTCAGCGCATTCAGAAACTGGATCAGGTCGTTGTGAAGGCTCACGCGGGGCCGCAGCAGCGAATCCAGGCGGCTCGTCGGCACGCGTGGGTTCAGTTGTTCGCCGGTTGTTACCACATCGTAGAAGGTCATCACATCCGGCAGGGAAGCTAGTTTGCCGTTGTGCATGTAGGGTGCCGTCAGTGCCACATTCCGGAGTGTGGGTGTGCGAAAAGCGTAGGTATTGTCTTTCCCAGCGTCGGATTCGGGCAGCTTTTCGTGATCGACCACGCCCAGCACGTGGACTTTGTAATCGCTGAACATGGGGCCGCTGTGGCAGGCATTGCAGCCGTTCTGAATAAACAAAACCATCCCGCGTTTCTGGGCTTCGGTCATGGCGGAAGCATCCCCGCGCCGGTACCGGTCGAAGGGCGCATTGTTGGCGACCAGCGTGCGTTCATAAGCGGCCAGGGCCTTCCCCAGATTCTGAGCCGTGATGGCATTACCCGTTCCGAAAACCGCCCGAAACTGTTCCTGATAGGCCGGAATGGCCCGCAGCCGGGCCAGCACACTATCGACAGCATTCGTTTCTGTAAAAACCGTGCCCCGCATTTCTTCGAAAGCTGCAATCGGCCGCAGCGATTGGGCTTCCAGCGATTGTGCCCGCAGGTCGTAAAACATCGGCGCCGTCGACGGGTTGTACTGCCCGCGCGCATCGATGCCGTTGAAGCCGACGTTCAGCAGGGTGGGTGTGTTGCGTCTGGTAAAAACCGCCGATTGACCCGCCCGGAACCGGCGGTTTTTGCCCAGCCCCTCGCCCCCGACACCAATTGGCAAGTCCAGGCCGTCGGCATAGCCAAACTGTGGGTGGTGACAGGTCGCGCAGGCCACATCCTGATTGCCGGACAAAACCGGATCGTAGAACAGCACCTTCCCCAACGCCACTTTTTCGGGTGTACGGGGGTTGTCGGCCGGGTCGGCAACGGTGAGCGGCAACGCACCGATCGACTCGTCGGGATTGACTTCCAGGCCGTTCGACTGGCAGGAATACAGCACGCTAGCGCCGAAAAAGGCCATACTGGCAACACTTGACAGGATCGTAGCGGTTTTCATGATGTTCTTCAAAAGGTATAACCGAGGGATAAAACCAGCGTATTTCGGAGGGTGAGCGTGCCGCTTTCGGGCTTGAACAGCACCCGGTTTTCCAGACCGACGCGGTAGCGGGTCAGCAGCCGAAAGCCCAGTCCGGCCGTTGCGCTGGGCATGAAATGGTTGAACGTCTCATCGACGGTACCATCGGCAAATTGCAGCCGCATTCGTTCGGACCGGTATTGCGCCCCCAGGCCGACCGATGCCTGAAAAGCCCGGCGTGACTGGTAGCGGTAGCCGACATTGAGGAGCCCGATGTCGGCCGTAAAGGCGGCTTTCTCGAAAAACCGGCCGTAACCTGCTTGGACAAAGAGGGCATTTGGGCCGTTTCGGAGCGGTTTGCTGAGTTCGAGCCGACCGCCGACACCCAGCCCATAAAGGTTCGATTTGGGCAGTTGGGCGTTCACAAAACCGTCGGCCCAAACCGTGTAGCGGAAAGGATGCTGGGCGAGGGTCGGGCCGCTTAGAGCAACGAGGAGGAGGAAAACGAAAAGCTTTTGCATGGCGGTAGTTGGACAAAAAGGCACAGGCGATGCCGGGCAGGGCGGTAGCGCGTCTGCAAACGAATCATCAGAAAAGGGACAGAAATTGGTTAGCCGTCGAGCCAGGATTTGAACGAAGAAGCTTTTTCGCGGCTGACGATTACCTCCTGCGCGGTTTCGGGCCGAAGCTCGATTTTTAGTTTGCCGTTGAAATAGGGGTGAATTTTCTGGATGGCCGTCACCTGCGCGATAAACTGCCGGTTGAGCCGAAAAAACTGCCTCGGATCGACCAGCGATTCGAGTTCTTCGAGCGTGTAATCGACCAGGTACTGCCGACCGTCGCGCCCGACCAGGCAGGCGAGTTCGTTGGCGGTGTAAAAATACGCGACCTGTTCCTGCGGGATCGGGATCAACTGCTCGCCGTTTTTGACCAAAAACCGGGTTTTGTGCGTCCGGCGGGTCATTTGAAGGCTGTCGAGCAGCGACTCTACTTTCTGGGCGTAGGCCTGGGGTGAAAAGTCCTGCTTCAGCCGTTGGTATTTCTGAATGGCCTCGGCCAGTTCGGGCAACTTGATGGGTTTCAGTAGGTAATCGATGCTCTTGACCCGGAATGCCTTGATGGCATATTCATCGTAGGACGTGGTAAACACGATGGGGCTGTGGGCCGGAAACGCTTCGAAAATCTGGAAGCTCAGGCCGTCGGAAAGCTGGATGTCCGAAAAAATAAGATCAACAGTTTGACTCATTGAAAACCAGCGCTTTGCGGCTTCCACGCTTTCCAGAACCGTCCCGATCTCAATCGTGGGGTCCAGCTTGTGAATCAGCTTTTCCAGTCGTTCAGCCGCCGGATACTCGTCTTCGATGATGATAGCGCGCATTATTGAGTGAATGAGTGAATGAGTGAATGAGCGGTGGAGTAAGCATGATCTTCGATCTATTCACTCAATCGCTCAATCACTCATTCACTAATTGAACAAGAGTGGAATTTTGACGGTGAACAACCCTCCGCTTCGGATCACTTCGACCTGGCGGTCGGTGAGCAGGCTGTAGCGGTTGATGATGTTTTGCAGGCCTACCCGCGTCGATTTTTCGAGAATCGTCTTCTCCTGGATGTTGTTCTCGATGACCAGATACTGATCGCCTTCCTGCTGGATCTTAATTTTCAGCGGGTTTTCTTTCGAAACGACGTTGTGCTTGATGGCGTTCTCGATCAGCATCTGCAGACTCAGGGGCGTTACAAACTGGCGGTAGGCTTCGGGCGAGAGGTGTTTCTCGACCTGCAAATTTTCCCGAAACCGGATTTTATTCAGGTAGACGTAGGCATCCAGAAACCGGATTTCTTCTTCGAGCGGGACGGTGTTTTTGCTGCGGCTGACGAGCACGTACCGGTAGACATCCGACAGCCGTTCGAGGTACTGCTGGGCGTCGTGGTTTTCGTCGTCGATCAGAGCCGCCAGCGTGTTGAGGCTGTTGAACAGGAAGTGCGGATCGAGCTGGTTTTTAAGGACTTCCAGTTGCGATTGTACACTCTCGCGGGCCAGCGACTCGGTTTTACGGACGTTCAGTTTCCAGGATTCGAAAAAATACACCGCTTCGTAAACCAGGTACACCAGTAGCGTCGGAATCAGGCTGATTTTGAACCCTACCAGCATCTGGTCGTTGTGAAAGATGGCTTTGCACAGGATCTCATCGAGTATGTACGTAACGACCAGCGTGTAGACCAGCGCCAGGACGGCTTCGCTCAGCAAACGCTGCGTGGTCTGGCTGTAGCTGGGAAACCGGCGACGCATCCGGACGATGATGAATCGGTTGCCTTCCCAAAGCGCCACCGTGTTACAGACCGACATGGCCAGGTACATGAAGTAGGTTTGATTCAGTTGCTGAAAATCCTCGTAATGAACCAGCGTTGGAATCAGGATACTGAACAGGGGAATGCCAACCAGACGCATGGTTCGATCATTGAGGGTATACGGGGCGGTTTCCATGAGCGTGTACCGTGAAGAGCCTGAGAAGTAAGGTACTGAAAGGTACGGTTTTTTCAGATTACTTCATTTTTTACGCATCCCGAAGGTGTAGCCGATGGTCACGTTGGCCAGCAGACCATTGGTGCCGGGGAAACCCTGCGAAGCCGCTTTGTAGGTTTCGGTGCGGTCAGTGACCCGGTTTTGGTAGGTAAACTTGTTGTCGTCCAGCGAACTCCAGACATTCGGCCAGTACCGGACACTCGGCATGATCAGGATACCGGCCAGGCCGTTTGTCTGCTTGCGGAACGGGTAGTAGCGGTAGTAAGCGCCCAGACCGAGCGTGACGGTTCGGTAGGAAGTAATCCGGTTAGCGGCTGTCTGCGGTTGTCCGTCGTAATACACCTCGTAGTAGTGGAGTTTGGGTTCAAAGCGAACATCGAAGGTCGGCGTGAAGCGGTAACCGATGCCAATGCCGAGTGTGGAGGTGAGTTTTTCGGCCAGCTTCTGATCCTGCGCAACCAGCGAAGCCGACTGCCCGGCCAGGGTAATATTGAATCCGTGCGAATAATCGAATACCATCCGGTTGGTCGTGTATTCGGCCTGGACGTTGAAACCGCCCAGCAATAGCTGGCTGACCCCGCCCCCGAATGTGAAGCGGTTGGAGTAAGGGAATTGCCGTCGGGCTGGTTGATCCTGGGCCTGGGCGGAAACGAAGGCAACAAAGCCGAGTACTAAAGCCAGAGCGAACGGAAAGCGGAATGTCGTTTTCATGAGCTAAATTGGTTTGCGTTGCTTGTTTTGTGTGGTTGTTGATTCAAAATTGGGGTGAAAACCGCCCTCCTGAAAGCCGTTTGCGGTCAACCGTCGTCAGGGCGGGGGCGAAGCGTTGGCAGGTTGGGGGTGAAGCGAAAGCCGGGAGAGTTATTTTGGGCACCAGTTCGATGAGCTACCCGGCTTCTTCGGGAAGAAAAATAAACTTATCTTTATAGTTAACTTAATTAATTGGTGGTGTAATGAGACGCATAGCATTTCTGATTTTCCTGTTCTGTTCCCTGTTTTTATATCCTGCAATCGCACAAAAACCGCAAACCCGAACACCCGGCACTGGCACGTTTTCCAACCCCTTGCCGGTGCAACTAGGTGACCCGTATATTCTGTTTACGAAGGGAACTTATTACCTGTATGGTACGGGTGGAGGTGCTGATAAAGGGTTTGTGACGTATTCCTCCAGGGATCTGGTGAACTGGAAGCCGGAAGGACAGGTTTATTTTCACGACAATAAAAATGGCTGGAGCGACCCCAAAGCCAGTTGGGGCGGAGCCTACTGGGCACCGGAAGTCTATGAGGTAAAGGGTAAATTTTACCTGGTGTACAGTGCACAATGGAAGGAAAACCCGACCCGCGAAGTGGAAAACTTCCGCATTGGGGTGGCCGTTGCCGACAAACCGACCGGCCCCTTTATTGACCTGACCAACAAGCCCATCTTTGATCCGGGCTACCCCATCATCGATGGCAATGTCTTTTTTGATTCGAACGGCAAAGCCTATTTGTACTACTCCCGGGCCTGTTATAAGCATCCGGTGGAAAGCGAAGTGGCCGATATGGCCCGCAAAAAAGGCTGGTATAAGGAAATTGAAGAAAGCTGGGTGTACGGGGTTGAGTTAAAACCGGATTTCAGCGGGGTCATCGGTCAGCCGGTTTTGGTCCTGCGCCCTCCCGTCCGGCTCAACGACAAGCAGGCCGAATGGGAAAGCCGGTCGGTGACGGCCCGCGAAGTAAACCGGCGATGGACGGAGGGGTCGGTGACGTTTAAAAAAGACAACACGTATTACATCATGTATTCGGCGAACCACTTTGGCGGTCGCTACTACGCCATCGGGTATGCCACATCCAACTCGCCCCTGGGGCCATTCAAAAAAGCGGATAACAACCCGGTGTTGCAGCAAAATGTCGACAAGGGCGGGTCGGTGACCGGCACCGGCCACAATAGCATTGCCTATTCACCCGATGGGAAGGAGATGTTCTGCGTCTACCACGGCCGGACGGCCAAAACCGGCGAAGAACGGGTGGTGTTTATTGACCGCATGCAGGTAAAAAACGGGCGGATCACCATTTTGGGGCCGACTACTACCCCACAAAAACTGCCATCCGGGCTAAAGTCGACCGGTAACCGTGATTGAGGCTGGCTATCTTGGCTGGTGTTTCCGTTCAATCGCCCGTTGTAAGGCGGTTTTCAACAGATTGAGATGAAGGGGTTTTGAGAGGTAATCATCCATACCGGCCTGCAAACATTCCAGCCGGTCTTCTTTCAGGGCGTTGGCCGTCATGGCAATAATAACCGGCTGCGGGCCTGATTGCTGTCGGATGATGCGGGTGGCCTCCAGCCCGTTCATCTCCGGCATCTGCACATCCATCAAGATGACATCGAACGGGTGGTCGTAAATCATTCTCAGCACTGCAAGTCCGTTCTGGGCAAGCTGCGGCTGGTAGCCGAGTTTCTGCAATACATGCAGGATCAATCGCTGGTTGGCAGGATAATCTTCTGCAACCAGAATCGAAAGAGGGTATTCTTTGGCAAACTCTTCGGATAAGTGCTGCTTGCCGGTGTGCGAAACCGAAACGGGCGACGGATCGGCCTGCTTAAGCTGCTGCTGAATCATCGTATAAAACGGGAGCCTGTGGATCGGTTTGGATAAACTGCCTGAAAAGAGTTCCGGATGGATTTTATGC
Source organism: Larkinella sp. VNQ87 (assembly GCF_049445795.1). NCBI lineage: Bacteria > Pseudomonadati > Bacteroidota > Cytophagia > Cytophagales > Spirosomataceae > Larkinella > Larkinella sp. VNQ87. The sequence continues at coordinate 216,495 of NZ_JBMSDT010000001.1, read as the reverse complement.
GCATCCATTCCCACTAACGTCAGCAGGACAATGGGTAGGTTGGGGTGCGAGGTTTTGAGTTGACGGGCTAACTCAGTTCCGGTCATTCCCGGTATCTGCATGTCGGTGATAACCAGATGGATCGGCCAGTTTGCTGACAAGAGGGCCAGTGCCTGAGAACCGGAGGATGCCGTTACGGGCACTAACTGCCACTGCTCAAGTTGTTCTTTCAAAACCGCCAGGTTGGTCAGGTTGTCGTCAACGACCAACACTCGTTTTCCCGCATTTTCAAGGAATTGGCTGGGTGGAAAATCGGGTTGGGCTGGTGTCCCTGATTCGCAGCGGATCGTGAAGTTGAAGGTTGTTCCCTTCCCTTCCTGGCTTTCCACCCAGATGTCACCCTTCATCCGTTTGGCCAATCGCTCACTGATCGCGAGCCCCAAACCGGTACCGCCGTACCGACGCGTCATGGATGAATCGCCCTGTGAAAACGCTTTGAAGAGCCGCTGAAGCTTTTCGTCCGAAATACCGATGCCCGTATCGCGCACCTCAAAACCGAGTTCCACCTCCCGGTCATTGAGGAGCCTCCGGACATACACCCGGACAAATACTTCACCCTTGTGGGTAAACTTAACGGCATTTCCAATCAGGTTAATCAGAATTTGCCGTAACCGTAAGGCATCGCCGACGATGTTGACAGGCACCCCGCTTTCAACATGATACAGCAGGTCCAACCCGTTTTCTGCGGTTTTTTGGGCAAACAGATCCAGGACGTTTTCGACACACTCCAGAAGGTTGAATTCACTCAGTTCCAGTTCCAGACTGCCGGATTCGATCTTGGAGAAATCCAGGATGTCGTTGATGACGCCCAGCAAATTGGTGCCACACTGGTAGATGGTGTCCACATATTCCTGTTGTTCCTGCGAAAGTTCGGTTTCCTGGAGCAAATAGGTCATCCCCAGCACCCCGTTCATGGGCGTCCTGATTTCATGGCTCATCGTGGCCAGAAACACACTTTTGGCTTTATTGGCTTCTTCGGCTTCTTCGCGGGCGGCCTGTTCCCGCATCCGGTGCTTGCCCAGTTCTTCAACAAGTTTTTGCAGGTGTTCGGCCTGCGTCTGTAATTCTTCGGCCTGGGTATGTAACTCTTCCGACTGCGCCTGTAATTCCTCCTTTTGGTACATGACCTCGGCCGTTCGTTCCTGCACGGCCTGTTCAAGTTTCTCCTGCCGGTGTTTGAGGGTGCGAATTCGTACCTGATGGATCAGGTATAAGCTGCCCAGGACGGCCAGCACGGCGAGCGTTTCAAACCACCAGGTTCGCCAGAAGGGGGGCTGAATGCGTATCCGGAAAGCTGTGCCCTGTTCGTTCCAGACCGCATCGTTGTTGGAAGCCCTGACCCGGAACGTGTAGATGCCCGGTTCCAGGTTGGTGTAGGTAGCGACCCGCTGCGGACTCACCAGACTCCATTCCGTGTCAAAGCCTTCCAGCTTGTACTGATACAGGTTTTTTTCGGATTGTGAGTAATTCAAAGCCGCAAACTTCAGGGTCAGCGTCGATTGATCATGCGAGAGCGTAATCTGGTCGGACCGCAGGAGTACGGGACGGTTAAAAACATGCAGTTGCGTCAGATACACCGGCGGAAGCAATGGATTATTTCGAAGGCTGTCCGGATGAAAGCCATTCAAACCATTGCTTCCGCCGAAGTACAGTTTCCCCTGGCGGTTTTTGAAAACCGCCATCCGGTTGAAAGCTCCTTTTTGCAACCCATCGCCCGCGTCATAATTTCGAAATCGTTTCGTTCGTGGGTTGAAGGTCGATACCCCTTTATTGGTACTGATCCAGAGATTGCCGTGACGATCACTGGCAATGCCCTGAATGACTTTGTTCGCCAAGCCCTGTTTTTCGTCGTAGGTGATAAACGATTGCGTTTTGGGCTCAAACCGGCTCAAACCCCGGTATGTTCCAATCCATAGCTGCTGCTGGCTATCTTCGTGAAGACTGATCACCAGATTGTGGCTCAGGCTGTTAGGAACCGTTCGGTCATGCCGATACGCCGTGAAAACGCCGGTTCGGGTCGTGAGTTTGGTTAATCCATCGCCTTCGGTGCCAATCCACAAATTTCCCTGGTGGTCGTAACACAAGGCACTGATATACCCCTGAAGAAGCTTATTGGGCTGGCTGGGATCAGGATGGAAATGCGTAAACCGGCCGCTCAGTTTAGAATAGCGACTGATGCCGGCTCCCATTGTACCCAGCCAGATTTCGCCTTTTTTCCCCTCCACCACGCTGGTAACGGTTTCGTGGCTAAGTCCCCGCTCATCCTTCCGTTGCGTGAAATTTTGAAAACCGCCTGATTTGCCGGTCCACCGACTAAGCCCTCCTTTGTATGTACCGATCCAGATGTCCTGATCTTGATCCTGGTAGATGCACATGATGAAATCGCTGCCAATACTGCCGGGGTCGTTGGGTCGATGGCGGTAGCGTACGTACTGATTGGTGGCTTTCATCAGCACATTCAGACCGCCCCCATCGGTTCCGATCCACAGATTCCCCTGATGATCTTCGAGGACCGCCGTAACACTGTTGTTGCTCAGGCTATTCTCATCCTGCGTGTTCTTCTTGTACAATTGAAACCGGACGGACTGGTGATCGAAGAAATTAATCCCACCCGTATACGTACCAATCCACATATTGCCACTGCGATCCCGGCGAATGGCATAGATGGAGCCATTGTTAAGTCCCCGCGGATTCGTTTCCTGATACGGATAATGGGTGAAGGATGTTCTGGATTTGTCCAGAATGCTGATGCCGCCATTCTCCGTACCGATCCATAAATTCCCCTGACCATCTTCTTCCAGCGTATTGACATCGTTATGGCAAAGTGAGTTCGAAACGGCGGGGTTGTGCTGGAAACGGGTAAAGGTCTGCTGGTCCGGGTTTAGCCGGTTCAAGCCACCCCCTTCTGTGGCAATCCAAAGGTGTCCCCCAGAATCTTCAAGCAGATCCTTTACCAAATTGTGGCTCAGGGAGAGGGGATTCCCGGCCTGCTTTTCAAAGTGACGAAATGTCTGCGTTTTTGGGTCCAGTCTACTCAGTCCTCCGCCGTAGGTAGCTACCCAAACTTGTCCTTTCCGATCCACCAGCACATCCCGGATGGTATTATAATCGGACGTGTTCAGTGTACCGGATGCATACCGGTAACGAATAAACGTACGGCCGGAAGGATTAAAAAGATTAAGTCCATCGTCGGTTCCAACCCAGAGATTGCCCAGTTCATCTTCAGCGATGGCGGTTACGCGGTCATTGCTAAGGCTGGTACTGTCGTTCAGATTGTTTTTGTATACTGTAAAATTACCGGTTTGCGGATTGAACAGGCATAGCCCGCCATCGTCGGTTCCGACCCAGATTCGTCCCTTTCGGTCTTCATGCAGCGATAAAACATAGTTGTCACTAAGGCTGTTGGGGTGATGCAGTTCATTCTGATAGACTGTAAAGGTGTATCCATCGTAGCGGTTGAGCCCATCCTGAGTCCCAAACCACATGAAGCCCCGTTTATCTTGTAATATGCAGGTGACGTTACTCTGCGATAGGCCCTCTGAAGTTGTAATGTGTTTAAACTGAACCCGGGTAAGCTGGGCTTCGGCAACATGCAGTACTGTAAATAATGCGACCAGAAAGACAGCTAGTAATCGTTTCATCAAAGGGTGCTGGGATCAATGGTTAGGTTCTCTGATAATCAGCTATTTGTTGAACAGATCAATAATTGTGCAAATATCAATCAACAATACCGCCGGATAAATATTCTGAAAAATTAAATTTTGCAGGGCCGCTTTGCTGAACGTACTACTTTTACCTTCGTGCTTTACTTTGGTACGGTTTTCAGCTATATCTGCAATTCTCACGGCCTATGTTTCGTCCGGTTTTTCTGCTTCTTGTCAGTCTGTGCTGCGCGCAGGCCCAGCAACCCCTGCACATCATTGACCTGAAAACGCCCCAGGATCTGCACCGTTTTTTTCGCTGGACGGGTAAGGACATTCCGATCGTCAGCGGCCACCGGGGCGGCATGGTAAGCGGTTTTCCGGAAAACTCGCTGGCCACGTTCGAGAACACCCTGAAATACACCCCGGCTTTTTTCGAGATCGACCCACGGCTGACGAAAGACAGTGTGATTGTGCTGATGCACGATGCCACGCTGGAGCGAACTACCACCGGAACCGGCAGGGTGTCGGAGCATACCTGGGAAGAACTGCAGAAGTTCCGCCTGAAAGATACCGAGGGGCAGGTAACCGACTACCGGATTCCGACGCTGGCGGAAGCCATCGAGTGGGCGCGCGGGAAAACCATCCTGAATCTGGATAAAAAAGATGTGCCTTTTCCGATGATTGCGGCCCTGCTCCGGAAACATCAGGCCGACGCGTTTGTGATGCTGACGGTCCATTCGGCGGCCGAAGCAGCCTATTATTACAAGGATAACCCAAACCGCCTGTTTTCGGCCCACATCAAAACCCCGCAGGTGATTGCGGAGTACGAAAAAGCCGGGATTCCGTGGGCACAGGTGATGGCGTACATCGGTCCGGACGTAAAACCGGAAAACCAGACAATGTATGAGTTGCTGCATGCCAAAGGGGTCATGTGCATGATTTCGGCGGCTCCGACCTACGATAAATTGACAACGCCCGAAGCACGCGCTGCCGCTTACCGGCGCGTGTTCGAAGATGGAGCCAGCATTTTGGAATCCGACCGGCCCATCGAGGTTGCCGACGCGATTCGGGGCATTCGGCCCGCCAGTAGTGTCAAAGCCGGTTTTTTCAAACTACAACGTGCATCAAACTAACCGCCAGCGGGGGCTATTCTCCTGGTTTATTGGCAGTTCAACCGGTAATAGTAGCACTTCACCGCCTAGATAGTTGAAGTGTAGGCCATTTCTTCTCAGTTTTAGGTAACGGATTCGGATCAAGCAATTTAAACAGGACATTCCGGGTCAAAAACCGTAAACAACAAAGACAATGGCTTATTCAAACAAAACCCTCCACAACCAGCGAACCGGGCAAACCATCCGGTTTATTCAAACCAGCCAGGACACGGGCGGGGCGCTGCTCGAAATGGAATCGACGTATGCCGCCCACAGCCGCGAGCCGGTTCCGCATTACCACCCCCAGCAGACGGAAGAGTTTCGGGTCATGGCGGGCGAACTGACGGTTCGGCTGAACGGCGGGCAACCCCTGAAATTACAGAAAGGCGATACACTGCACATTGCTCAGCAGGAGGTTCATGCCATGTGGAATGCCTCCGACCGACCGGCGGTGGTCAACTGGCAGGTTCGGCCCGCGCTGGATACGGAGCATTTTTTTGAAACCACAACCGGATTAGCGAACGATGGCAAGACGAACGAGCACGGGATGCCGCCCCTGTTGCAGACGGTGTTGCTGGCCCGTCACTTCTCCGGCGTGTTCCGACTGGCCAGGCCGAGCCGGGTGGTGCAGCAAATCGTTTTTTCGCTACTCAGTCCGGTTGCCTACCTGTTCGGCTACCGGCCGGTTTACCGAAAGTATCTCGACTGAGGGGGGAGGGCAGAGGGTGTAGGGAAAGGGTAGAGGGGAAAAGGATCTTGACGGTTTTTTGAAATTCGTCGGTGTAGGGCCGTGTCGGGTAGATTGATGTTGTTTCCTTGCTTATTTTAGCGGGAACATTGGTCGTCAGATCTTTGGGCCGTTAGCGCTTATCCGTCAGATGGAAAAAAGTGAACTCTTGAACAAACTGCCTGCGGTCTTTACCGAACCGGCGCTCCGGGAGGAAATGCTCACCCACGGCAAATTCATGACCGTCAACAAAGACGACACCCTGGTGCGGGAAGGGCAGTACCTTGATTTTTTACCCATTGTCATCAAAGGCGAAATCCGGGTTTTTCAGCAGAAAGAAGACCGCGAAATTCTGCTGTACTACGTCCGCGAGGGCCAGACGTGTATGATGTCGCTGTCGGCTGCGTATTTCAGCAATACCAGTACGTCGTACGGTGTGGCGACGAAGCCATCGGAGGTGTTTGTGTTTCCGACCCGGCTTGTCAACGACTGGCAGTTGAAATACCCTTCCTGGAATGCGTTTCTGATCCAGACGTTCCGCAGCCGTTACGACGAACTGTTGGGTTCCTTTGAAAGTGTGGCCTTTGACCCAATCGACAAACGGGCGCTTGCCTACCTGAAAAACCGGGCGCAGAAAGAAAATTCGTCCCGAATCGAAATTTCCCACCAGGAACTGGCCTATGAACTCGGCACTACGCGGGTCGTGATTTCCCGCATTCTGAAAGAGTTTGAGCAGCGGGGGCAGGTCGCTCTGTTCCGGGGCGTTATTCAGCTAAAATAAAGTTGACCTTGTGTATCTTTTGATACCGTTTTTTCGGGGAATCGTGTGCTAGTTTTGAGCAGATAAACGCACAAATAGGATGAAAATACTGGTTTTGGCTTTGACGGCATTTCTTGTGTCACTGACAAGCAGTTACGCCCAGTCGAATGCCGCTCCTTCACCCGAAAAAAAGATGAAATTCCTCATTCATGTCACGCAAAGTGACGACGCGACCCGGGCCGCCCTGGCTTTTCTGGTGGCCAAAACCGCCCTCGAAGAAGGGCATACCGTCTCGTTGTTTCTGGCCGGAGATGCCGTTAATTTGCTGAAAGACCAGGTGCTGAACGAGCTGACGGGGCTGGGTACCGGCAAGTTGCGCGAACACTACGATGCCATCGTAAAAGCCAACGGGCGGTTTTACCTCTCCGGCAATTCGGCCAAAGCCCGTGGCATCTTGCAGGCGGATCTGAACGGAAAACCGGCCGAGTTTGCCCTGCCGACGGTGTTGGTCCGGCTGGCGACCGAAAGTGACAAACTATTTACGTACTAAACCGTTTTAACTCGCAAAAACCATGAAAACCGTCCATTGCCGCGAACTTGGCTTTGATTGCAGCGGGGTGGTGAAGGCCGCCACGGAAGAAGAAGTGCTGCAACAGGTAGCCGCCCACGCCCAGACCGTCCACGGCCTAACCGTGACCCCCGAACTGGCCGAACAGGTGAAAGCCTTGATTAAAGAAGAGGCATAGGGGTAAGGGCATGGGGCATGGGGCAGAGGGTGGCTGATGCGTTTCATCCTGGCGGAGCTACCCTCTGCCCTTACCCCTCTGCCCCCTGCCCCGCGCCCCCTGCTACAACCCCGCAATGCGCCAGCCGTCGCGGTAAATGCGGCTGAGGTAGCGTTCGGCTTCGGGATGGTTCGGAATTTTCATTCGGGCGGCATCCCACTCCAGCAGTTGCCCCGGCACCCGAATCGCTACCGTCCCGAGCAGGATAGCTTCGGTCATTGGACCCGACTGCGCAAAGTGTGACTCGGTTTTGGGGCCTCCCAGGCAGGCGTCCACGAAATGATGATAATGGTTGCGGTCCTCCAATTCCGGAAGTTTGTAGTCTTTAAATTGGTCGTCGGGCAGTAACACCGGCATCTTGCCGTGCGGGATGAGCAGCGCGCCTTTCGTGCCGATTAGCATGGCCGATTCAGCCGGGTAATCCGACACGGAATACAAGGCCCGAATTTCTTCTGGCGGATACATTTCTCCATCGAACCACTCGACCGTCAGGGTGCGGCCCGACGTCATTTTATTGCCCGGAAATGTCCAGGTGATGTGGTCGCCCTGCGGCCAGGTGTCGGCCCGGCGTTCGGGCGAATCTTCCCAGGATTTCTGCACCTCGGCAATGACGGTTTTGGGAGCCTTCAAGCCCAGCCCCTTCCAGACGGCATCGAAAATATGACAGCCGATGTCGCCCGACCAGCCCGTGCCGAAATCCTGCCAGGCCCGCCATTTGGTGGGGTGGTAGATATCCGGAGAAAAGGGGCGCATGGGTGCCGTGCCGATCCACAAATCCCAGTTCAGCGTGGCGGGTGGTTCCTGGCCTTCAGCCGGGCGTGGGCCCGGCAATCGGTAGGTGGCAATGGCTCCCGGCCGGTTTGAACACAGGTAGGCGTGTTTGATTTTGCCAATAGTTCCTTCTTTTAGCCACTGAACTGCTGTCCGGTCGCCTTTTCCGGAAGCGATCTGCGTGCCAAGCTGGGTGATCACCCCTGCCTTGACGGCAGCTTCGGTTAGCACCCGAACTTCGACCACGTCGTGGCACATCGGTTTCTGGCAATAGACGTGCTTGCCCGCCCGGATGGCCTGAATTGCGATGGCAAAGTGATTATGATCCGGCACGGTTACGTTGACCGAATCGATTTTGTCACCTTCTTTTTCGAGCAGTTCCCGCCAGTCGGTGTAGGTACGGGCCTGCGGAAAAGCCTCGGCGGCTCGCTGAAGCCGGTTGGCGTCCACGTCGCACAACGCCACGATGTTGACCTTCGGATGTTTGGCAAAATTTTGCAGGTCACCCCAGCCCATGCCGCCCACGCCGATGCAGGCATGGTTGAGCCGGTCGTTCGGGCCCAGTTTGCGTTTGGAGGCTTTGAGCGCCAGCGGGGGAGCCAGGGCCGTGACTGCAGCCGCCAGCAGGAACTTCCGGCGGGAGAGGAAGTAAAGTTCTTCGTTCATGTTGATCAGGATGGGGTTTGGATACGCGGTATGGTACGCAACAACATGGGACTGTACTGTAGACGCTGTCAATCGGTATTCTTCCCGAATCTATAAAATATAATTTTTATCTTGCAGCTATTGTAAAAAATAAAGAACGACGACTGTCGCTTCTAATCGAGCTGATGAAGGACAATCGAAGCGTTTCACTGCGTCAATAACGCAGCCGATGGTTTGAGATCAGAGGCAAATCCGTGCTTCCATTCGACAAATCGCCGAAAGCTTTTATCTTTATCGGACTTTCCGTCTTCAATGCCTAAACCCGTTTCTCATGATTCGATCTGCCCGCTTATTTACGGTATTCTTTGCGTTTGCCTTACTGCTTGGTTGCTGCCTGCTCAACCCGGTTTCCGCCCAGGTCGGCGTCGGGACCAAACCCGCCAAAGGGGCCGAAGTGTTGTTCGACGGCTCCCGCCAGATGCTGGATGCCAAGTGGACGTATTGGGAAGGCCCCCGGCTGGCCGCCAGTCCGCCGATCAAATGGACGATTGTACCCGATCCGGCGGGGAAAGGGACGGTTTTGAACAGCAACGATCCGACGGCTGCGGGCGGCAAATACGGCTCGGCTGACATCGTGACCAAGCAGGCATTCCGGGATTTTCGGTTGCACATCGAGTTTTTCATCAGCAAACCGGGTGGCAACAGCGGGGTGTATCTGCAAAATCGCTACGAAATCCAGGTACTCGACGGCGACACGACCTCGCACGGTATGGCCGCCGTGATCAACGAAACGCCTTCGCCCTATTTTGCCTACAACGGCGTCGGCAAGTGGAATTCATACGACATCGTGTTCCGGGCGGCCCGGTTCAAAGACGGCAAGCGTGTTGAAAAAGCGATGCTGACGATGTATTTCAACGGCAAAAAAGTACACACCAACCAGCCGATCAACCAGGTGTGGGGCGGCCCGAATTCCGGTATCGACGGCGGGAACGACGGGGGCAAAGGCATCACCGACACGCCGGGCGGCTTAAAACTGCAAGCCGAAGGCCACGACGTGCTCTATCGCAATATCTGGATCCAAGAACTGGATTTGAAGGAAGCCCAAACGGATTTTTAAGCCCCGGGACCCGCCAACCCCAACTCATAATGAATGAGTTAATAATGAATGAATTAAGAATGTACGAAGGGCTCACCTGCTGGTTGGCACTATCCAGATTAAGCCCCTCCGGGGCTAGCCGCCAGCCATAGTATGAATCCTTCGTACACGCCTAATTCATAACTCATAATTCTTAACTCTTCACTCTCAACTCCTCAATCAGGCTTTCGATCACGAACCGGATGGAACTGAAGGAGTTGGTCAGGGCCAGGGCGGTTTTTTTGGTGTCCATCCATTCGATGCGCTCAATGTCTTCCTCGGTTTGGGGCACCATGTTGGCGTCGTCGAGGCAGGTCATCTGGTACCACTTCGTTCGTTTCAGAATACGGTTTCCGTTGAGCGTATACGTGTGCCAGGTCGTGCAGATCCGGTCGCCGAGCGAAGCAACCACCCCGGTTTCTTCCTGAACCTCCCGCAGAGCCGCCACGCGGGAGGATTCACCCTCATCGAGTTTCCCTTTCGGTAAATCCCACTTACCCCGGCGGAAAATCAACAATAGCTTATCGTCTTTCATCACCACGCCCCCGGCCGCTTTAATTATCTTGTAGAGGCTTTTGAACTTCTCTTCAAGGGCTTTCTTATCGACGGCGACCAGCGTCACGGAGTTGAGTTCACTGGCGTCGTAGTTGTTGAGGAGATTGACCAGTTTTTCAACCGTGACGGGTGTTGCATTCAGCACCAGCAAATGGCCCTTCAGGGCTGTTATTTTCAGTCCTTCCAGCCGGGCGTCGACAATCCGGTCGTATTCCACACGACTGGCCAATGTTTCGTCCTGCAATTTAGCGGCCTGTTTCGAACCCTTAATATGAATGGGCCGGTCGTCGATAAAAATGGTCATGAGGTCAATGAACAAATGGAAAAATAAGTCCGTCGAAACGTGATTAGCTGGATGCTGCTCGAATTACAAAACAAATTTAGATAAACCATTCATCTTTGAAGAGAATCGAAATCCACTATTTTTGCAAAACGCCAACTTTTCCCCGCGTGGAACTCGCAATAATACTTTTTTTAGTCATTTTGAACGGTGTTTTCTCGCTTTCGGAGATTGCGCTGGTATCCTCCCGAAAAGCCCGCCTGGAAACCGACGCCCGCAATGGCGATCGCAGGGCCGAGGAAGCCCTCAAACTGGCTGAATCGCCCAACCGCTTTCTGGCCACCGTTCAGATCGGTATTACGTTGATTGGTATCCTGACCGGTATTTTCAGTGGTGACAGCCTGACCGACCAGATATCTTCGTTTGTTTCGCAGTTTGCCCTGCTGGCACCCTACGCCAACAGCATCGCCGTGACGCTGACCGTCGTGCTGATCACGTACCTGTCGCTGGTGCTGGGCGAACTGGTTCCGAAGCGGATCGGTTTGTCGAATCCGGAAGGCATCGCCAAATTCATGGTTCGGCCCATGAACCTGCTCTCCCGACTGACGGCTCCGTTTATCAGCCTGCTGGCGTTTTCGAGCGACCTGATTATTAAGATTCTGAATATCAAGCCCAATACGAGTGCCGTGACAGAAGAGGAAATCAAGAGTTTGATTCAGGAAGGTACCTCGGGTGGAGTGATCGAAGAGATTGAGCAGGAGATCGTTCAGAATGTTTTTCAGTTGGGCGACCGCCGAATTACGTCGCTGATGACCAACCGCCAGGAAATTGTGTACCTGGATCTGGAAGCGACCGTGGAGGAAAACCGCCAGTCGATCATTGAACACCGGCATTCGCATTACCCGCTTTGCCGGGGCGGAGTCGATGAAATGATCGGCCTGATCAACAGCAAGGATTTTCTGGGCAAAGACCTGGACGATCAACTGACCCGGCTCGAAGACATCAAGCGTGATTTGCTGTACATACCGGAAAACAATATGGCCTATCAGGTGCTGGAGCGGTTTCGGGAAAAAAGGCAATACGTCGGCATCATTGTCGATGAATACGGCGGGGTGCTGGGCATGGTGACGCTGAACGATATTGTGGACGCATTGGTGGGGGATATATCAGACACCAACGAATTTGAATATGAAATTGTCGACCGTGGCGATGACAGTTACCTCATCGATGCCCAGATTCCGTTTGACGATTTTCTGGATCATTTCGACATTGTGCTCCAGAACCGTCGCGAACTGACCGGTTTCGATACCCTGGGCGGTTTTGCCCTGCACATCATCAAAGACATTCCGAAAACCGGCGAAACCTTTACCTGGCAGGACTATCAGTTCGAAATAGTCGACATGGACAAAAGCCGCATCGACAAGATCATGGTCACCAAACGACCGGAAGAGTAATTTTTTCAATTATGAGTTATGAATGATGAATTAAAGCGTCAGCTCATTCATCATTCATAACTCATCATTCAATTTCTACATGCTTGCACAACAGGTTGCCCGATTGCTACTGGAAGTCAAGGCCGTTCGGTTGCGGCCGGAAGAACCGTTTACGTGGAGTTCGGGCTGGAAATCACCCATTTACTGTGACAACCGGATTACCCTCTCGTACCCAGAAGCCCGGACCACGATCCGCAACGGACTGGCCGAAGCCATCCAGCAGGCTTTTGACGGCGTCGATGCCATTGCGGGCGTTGCCACGGCCGGTATTGCCCAGGGGGCGCTGGTAGCCGATGCCCTGAATCTGCCCTTTCTGTATGTGCGGCCCGAACCGAAAAAACACGGCATGGGCAATCAGATCGAAGGACGACTGGAAGCCGGACAGCGCGTGGTCGTGATCGAAGACCTGATTTCAACGGGGGGAAGTTCGCTGAAAGTGGTCGATGTGCTGCGTCAGGCCGGGGCCGAGGTGCTGGGCATGGCCGCCATTTTTACCTACGGTTTTCCGGTAGCTGCGCAAAATTTCGCCGACAAAGCCGTACAACTCGTCTGCCTGAGCAATTACGAAACGTTGGTCGAAGAAGCCCGTAATCTGAACTACATTCCTGAAGAAGCCCTTAGTTCACTGGCCGCCTGGCGTCAGAAGCCGTCGGAATGGAACCAATAGCCTGAAAGCCGATGAAGCGGCTCGTTACTCTGGGGCTGGGCTGGTTGATGACGGGCGCGGTCGTAGGCCAAACACCCCAACCCGTTTCGTCCGGTAGGGCCGAACTCGAATTGGGTGGAATGGCTTCCGGCTCCGGTCAGCTTCCGTTCTGGCTTCGCACCAACCAATACGGTTTTGTTCCTTTGCAGGGGTCGGTGGGTACGCTGCAGGGCGGTTTTCAACGCAAATACCGGACAAATACGGACACCACTAACCGGCATCGTTCGCGTTTCGACTGGGGCGCGGGTGTTTACGCCGTTGCCAACGTTGGCAGGAGCAGCCAGTGGTTGTTGCCGGAAGCCTATGCCAAGGTTCGGTACGGCCGGGTGGAATTGTGGGCGGGTCGTCGGCGCGAACTATACGGCATTGGCGACAGCACGTTGACCTCCGGTTTTGTGGTCTGGTCGGGCAATTCGCTGCCGATTCCGAAGGTTCAGTTGCACACGCCGGAGTTTATTTCGGTCGGTTTTTTGAAACACATCCTGGCGTTTCGGGCCGGATATGCCCACGGTTGGTTCAATCCGCCGTATATCAAAGGCGCTTTTCTGCATCAGAAATACCTGTACGGCCGGTTCGGAAAACCGCATTGGCGGTTTAAATTTTACGCCGGGATCAACCATCAGGTGCAATGGGGCGGCCGAGCCGACTACCTGAAAGACAGCCCGTTTGCGGTCGATGGCAAATTGCCCTCTTCGCTTCAGGACTATCTGAGTTTGATTGTAGGGCGGTACCCGAAAGACCTCGTCAACAACCAGCAAACGACATTCGATGGTGAAAACCGGGTCGGAAATCACATCGGCTCCATCGACTACGGGTTGGAATGGACCACCTCGCAACTGACCACGCTGCTTTATTACCAGCATCTGTACGAAGACGCCAGCGGACTCATTTACCTCAACTTTCCGGATGGGTTATGGGGGCTGCGGTTCCGCAACCGGATGCCTCGTGCCAACGCCCGCTTTCAATGGCAAGGCGCGGTGTTGGAGTGGCTGTCGACCACCAACCAGAGCGGGCCGGTGTTTGATCAAACCGCTCAGTATCAGGGGGGCGACAATTACTTTAACCACGGGCAATACCGCGAAGGATGGTCGTATTTCGGTCGCACGATCGGGACGCCTTTCCTGGCTCCCCGTGCCGATTATTCAGCCGCCGTTCGGGCGTATGAGGGGGGCGGATTTTTTCCCAACAACCGGGTAAATGCCTGGTATCTCGGTCTGGATGCCGACTGGTATCGCATCCGGCTGAACGCCCGGATTTCCTACAGCCGGAATTTCGGCACCTTCAACGAACCCTATTCTCCGCGTTTCGAGCAGGTCTCCACCCTGCTATCCGCACAATGGCCCCTTCCCAAACTTTCCAATACGGTTCTTTCGGCCCGTTTCGCACTGGACCGGGGCGGATTGTATCCGCAGCAAACCGGCGGTTTTCTCTCGATTAAAAGAACCTGGTAGGCACAATACCCCTGTTAGCTGATTGTTATTTTTTTTCTTCTTACTGTAAGGTAAGTGTCTGTTTACCATCTTGTTGAATTGGAGGTAGAAAACCATATTCTAAGATTTCTTATAGCGCTGAAATCTAAATACCGTCATTTATTCGTAAGGCTGTCAGTATCCTGTCTATCTATTCACCATTCCAAAATCATTTGAAACATGAATACGATTGCAAGAAGCCGATTCGGTCTGACAGCCAGCCTGGGAGCCATTGCGTTAATGGCCGGTCTGAATGCCTGTAATCCACAGGAAAATCCGCTAAAACCCGACACCGCCCGGCATAACAGCGCCCGGGTAAGCGCATCGGACGTCCAGTTTTTTGCCCTAACCGATGATAACCGGCTTAACAAAAAGAGTGTAGGCAATCCGATGTCCAATTTGTCGGACACGCCGATCACCGGTTTGCAGGAGGGGGAAAAGCTGTTAGCCATTGATTTCCGGCCCGCAACCGGGCAATTGTACGGGCTTGGCAGCACCAGCCGCCTGTATGTCATCGATCAGGAAACCGGGGTGGCACGGGCCATCGGCATGGGGTCATTTTCGCCGGCGTTGAGTGGCGATGCCGTCGGTTTCGACTTTAATCCGACGGTCGATCTGATCCGGGTGGTGACGAATACCGGACAGAACCTGCGTCTGAATCCGAATACGGGAGCGTTGCAGCCCGGCGGAGAAGACGGCATGATCAACGGCGGCATGAGTCCGATGATCTCGGCAGTAGCTTATACCAATAGCCGGGGCGTATCGAGCAGCACTACGCTTTACGACATCGATCCGGCCAGCGACCGCCTGTATATTCAGAACCCGCCCAACAACGGAACGCTGGTGAACGTCGGTCCCCTGGGAATCGACATCAGCGGCACCGCCGGTTTCGACATTTCCTCGGACAATAGCCAGGCGCTGGTGGCCTACTGGGCCGGTGGCAAATCCGAGTTGGGGCGAATCAACCTGATGACCGGAGCGTTGCAAAAAATCGGCGACCTCGGTGCTAAAACCTACATTGGTCTGGCCATTCCGACCGACCCCGTGGCCTACGCCGTCAGTGGGAACAATCTGCTGATTTTCAATCCCTGGGAACTTAACCCTACATTGCGCACCATTACGGGCCTGCAACCGGGTGAAACCATTCGCGGCATCGACATGCGGCCGGCAACGGGCCAGTTGTATGCGCTGGGTTCATCGAGCCGGATTTATACCATCTCGTATCCGGCCGGAACCACCAATGCGCAGGTCAATCTGGTCGGTTCGGGAGCCTTTACCCCGGCGTTGACGGGTAGCGACTACGGTTTTGACTTCAACCCCGTTGCCGACCGCATCCGGGTCATCAGCAATACCGGTCAGAATTTACGCATCAATCCGACCACTGCAGAGGTAGCCGTCGATGGAAGTCTGAATTTTGGGGCAATGGCCGTCGATAAACCAGTTGTTCGCGCTTCGGCTTACACCAACAACTTCGCGGGCGCAACCTCCACGGTCTTGTACAACATCGACGACCTGAACGACAAACTGTATCGGCAGATTCCCCCCAACGACGGAACGCAGGCAGGCGGCAGTCCGCTGGGCATCAATGTAGCCGCCACGAGTGGTTTCGATATCGGTGGCCGGAGCAACAAGGCCTACGCCTTGCTGACTTCGGGCGGCACTACGAAACTGTATAACATCGACCTCAACAACGGGATGCTGACCGACCTGGGGACCTTCCCGACCACCGTGCGCGGTTTCGCCCTCGGACTCGGGTTTTAACCCGTCCCCGTACCCACGGACTTTAGTCCGTGTGAGCGAGTCTAACCCTTAAGTTCATACTAACTAATGGCTCATAAAAGCTCACACGGACTAAAGTCCGTGGGTACGGGTTAATTCAGTTGGTATTTCTTGCCCGGTAAGGACCGGATAATGCCTTTAAATTCCAGATTGAGCAGCAGCGAAGCCAGTTTTCCCAGCGGGATCTGGCTTCGCCAGCTTAGCTCATCCAGGTGCCAGTCGGCCTGTTGCCGGAAAATGGCCAGAATCTGGCTTTCTTCCTCCGTAAAATCCGGCAATGCCAGCGTTTTGTCGACCGACGGTGTTTTTTTTCCGGATTGATCCCAATTCAATGCTTCGATGAGGTCCTCCGGGCGGGTGTAAATCTGGGCTTTGTTTTCCCGGATCAGTTTGTTACACCCCTGCGAAAACTGCTGGTTGAGGTGGCCGGGTACGGCAAACACGTCCCGGTGGTAATTGTTCGCGTATTCGGCCGTGATCAGGGCACCCCCCTTCGCGGCTGCCTCCACCACCACCAGGGCGTCGCTCATGCCCGCAATGATGCGGTTTCGGGCCGGAAACAGGCGCGCATCCGGTTTGACCCCCGGCCGGTTTTCGGTCAGCAAACCGCCCAGCAGGAGCATTTCCTGGGCGGTTTTTTTGTGGACATACGGATAAATGATATCAATACCGCTGGCCATCACCCCGACGGTTGGTAACCCATTGGCCAGGCTGGCCCGGTGTGCTATAATATCAATACCGTAAGCCAATCCGCTCAAAATCAGGGGTGTGTAGGGCGTTAAGGCCTGAATGATTTCCTCCGTTGTCCGTCGCCCGTAGTCCGTGGCTTGCCGCGTGCCGACCAGGGCTACAATTCGCTGACTGTTCAAATCGGCCTGGCCCTGCCAGTAGAGCATGGCGGGGGCGTCGTAGAGAGCCTTCAAACGGGCCGGGTAGCGTTTATCGGTGTAAAATAATTGCTGGATGTGGAGTTTTTCACAACGCTGCTGCACCCGTTCGGCCTCTCTCAGCACCTCCGGGTTGAGAATGGATCGCGCCGTTACGGCTCCAATTCCCGGTATTTTAACAAGTTTGGCGAGCGGGGAGCGAAAAATTTCGGAGGCTGAGCCGCAATAACTCATGAGCTGCCGAATTAGAATGTCGCCCACACCCGGGACCGACGTTAAGGCCGATTGGTAAAATAATTCCGATGAATCCACGTGGCAAGAAGCTGTTTTTCTGAAGACGTTGTGTAGGGGGTGGAGTAACGGTGGCTGTCAAAATAAAAAATATTATTTTTGGGAAATAACCTTCCGGTATGGTCATTCACCCTTTCTTATTATGGCGGTTTTTTCCACTGCTGCTGACCGTTCTGTTGCTCACTGGCTGTAAAAAAAGCGAAACCGGCGACTCCAGTTCCGACCCAATGAAAACGGAGGTCATTCTGAAAACCCATTCCGTGACACCCGCGCTGGTGCAGACTTTGCCCGGTTTTGAATCCCTGGAAATCCTGCCTTTGATGAGCAGTGACGACAAACTGGCGCAGTCGCCCAGTTTTGTGCTGGGAGCCCAGCCCGACGGAGCGGCTTTGCTGAAAGATCCGGCTGGTGAGGGATTTGTTCTGATCACGAACCACGAAATTATCCGATCCATTTCCCAGATTTACCTCGACAAAACGTTCAAACCGGTTCGGGGCGAATACCTGGTCGATGCGGAGGGCGGACTCTGGAAACTGTGTTCCGGAACGCTGGCAACCCCCGCTGAGCACGGTTTTGGCCCGGTTTTTCTAACGGCCGGGGAAGGCGATCCGGAGGGCCGGGTTCATGCCATCGACCCGCTCGGAGCCGCCGACAAAAAGAACGGCAACCGAACGCTGCCTGCCCTGGGCAAAGGCTCGTTTGAGAATGCGCTGCCGTTGCCGAAGGCGTCGTATCCTGGCAAAACCGTGATCGTGCTGACGGAAGACGAAAACAACGGACAGCTCACCTTGTACGTGTCGAACACCGTGGGTGATTTGCAAAACGGAAAGCTCTTTACCCTGCGCCGGACTAATCAGAATCCGATTGAGAAGGAGATGCGGCCCGGCCAAACGTACGAGGTTGAATTTGCCGAAATTGAAGGGGCCAAAACCGCCACTGGAGCCCAGATTGCGGCCCGACAGCAGGAGCAAAACGCCATCCAGTTTGCCCGCGTCGAAGATGTCGATTACCGCAAAGGCAATGCCGCCAACGGCCGGGACGTGTACTTTGCCGTGACGGGTTCCTTTGCTCCGGACCGGGTACAGTGGGGGAGGGTGTACCGACTCGAACTCGATGCGGCCAATCCGCTGAAAGGCAAACTTACAGTGGTTGCTGATGGCTCGGCCGACCCCGGTAACAATCTCGTGAATCCGGATAATATTTGTGTGACGCAAAATTTCGTCTACATCCAGGAAGATGGAGATGCGCCGGTGGCACCGCCCAAACACGACGGTCGGGTCTGGCAATATGCGATCGAAACGGGCCAACTTAAACCCATGCTGGAGATGAACCACCGCCGAAACGATGCTGATTTTCAGCGGAAATACAACGTGATCGGGCATCAGGGACGCAGCACCTGGGAGTTCGGCGCGATGCTCGACATCTCGGACGTGACCGGGTTGCCGAATACGTTTTTGCTCAACCTGCAACCCCATACCTGGCGCGACACCCGGTTTGTGAATGCCGACGGCAGTGCGTTGACCAAAGACGTCAATATTTACGATCCGGCGATTGGTAACATGGGGGAAGGCGGGCAAATCGTTGTGGTGCGCGGTGTTCCAAAATAAGTTACATAGAATCGCGGGCGGTTTACCATTTTTCGGAGCCACACTGCTTTTTGTCCTGTTGCTGGCGCAGTGGGATCAACCCTCCGAAAACCGGTCGGTGGTTCCTCGGGTGAAAGCGCAGTTTGCCCTTGATCTGGCCGAGTTGGACGCGCTGGTGCAGACCCGGTTTTTGCCCCTGGCCGAGCGAAGTATCTCCTCCGACTCTCTTCAGGCGGTTTTTCGACGGTGTCGGATGGCTTATAAAAAGCTGGAGATCTTCACGGAGTATTATTTCCCGGCCACGACGCGGCTGGTCAACGGGCCGCCCCTGCCCGAGATTGAAGCTCAGGAAGGCAAGCTGTTCGAACCGGGCGGTTTGCAGGTCATCGAAGAGATGCTGTACCCACGCTTTGATCCCGGCCAGCGCACCGCGCTCATTCGGGAAGTTCGTAAACTACGACGAGAACTGCTGCGCTACGACGATCTTTGGCGGGATACGGAACTGACGGATGCGCATGTATTTGATGCTGTCCGGATGCAGGTCTTTCGCATCATTTCGCTCGGTATCAGCGGATTCGATACGCCAAGCTGTCAAACCGCTGTGCCGGAAGCGGCCCAAGCCATGCAAAGTCTTCGAGCTTACCTGCGTTTTTACAAAAACCGTTTCGGGACGGTTTTTGTACGAGTTGACGATTTAGTACGACAGGCCGAGCAGTACCTAAACCATCATCCGGACTTCGATACTTTTAACCGGGCCTTTTTCATCAAAAACCTAACAAATCCACTATCGGTCGAATTGCTGGCTTTTCAACGGGAGTTGGGCATCGCACCGTTTTCCGACTTGCGGGCCTTTCGGGCCGATGCCCCGACTCCTTTCGAAGCCGGAGCCTTTAACCCGGATTTTTATGCCCCTACGGCCCAGATGCGTTCCAATCCGGCGAAGGTCTTGCTGGGGAAAAAATTGTTTTTCGATCCGATTCTGTCCCAAAACGATTCGGTTGCGAGCGGGCAGCGTTCGTGCGCCAGTTGCCACCAGCCCACGAAGGGCTTCACCGACGGTTTACCCAAAAACGCGACGCTGAGCGGTCGGGGGACGCTGTTACGCAATACACCCACACTCGTGAATGCCGCCTTGCAGAGTGGATTATTTTACGATTTGCGCGCGGATAATCTTGAAAACCAGGCATCGGATGTAATCCAGAACCAGGAAGAAATGCATGGCTCGCTCGAAAAGGCAGTACTTACCCTGCGGCAAAACCGGCTGTATCAGTCGCTCTTCCGCAAAGCGTTTCCCGATTTCAACGACACCCTTAAACCCATTCACATCCAGAATGCCCTCGCGGCCTTTGAGCGATCGCTCATCAAACTCGACAGCCGGTTTGACCGGTATATGCGGGGCGAAACCGGTCCATCCGGCAAACCGCTTCTTTCTGCCGAAGAAATTGCCGGTTTTAATCTGTTCATGGGCAAGGCCCGCTGCGGGACCTGCCACTTTCTGCCGCTCTTCAACGGGACCGTGCCACCGTTTTTTTCGGAAACAGAGTCGGAGGTAATCGGAGTGCCCATTCGTCCCGGTCTGGAGCGGATCGATCCGGATCAGGGGCGATACGGACGTTTTGCCCTTGAGCCTTTACGACATGCTTTTAAGACTCCAACTGTGCGACATGCGGTCCAGACAGCCCCGTATATGCACAACGGGGCGTTCCGGACGCTGGAAGAAGTAATTGATTTTTACGACAATGGGGGTGGTAAAGGTCTCGGCATTACGGTTGGAAATCAAACATTATCAGACGTTCGGCTACGCTTGAGTCGAAACGAGAAAAGCGCCATAATTGCATTTATCAAAAGCCTTTAGTCTGATTTATACCAGCCAGACAGGTAAAAAAGAACGGCTGTGTAGAAGGGTTATACCTATTGAAAAATGTTCAAGCATTAATAAATTACTTATAGTACATTAATTTCTTCATGTTTTTACCTTCTTCAATTTCAGTGTTAGACCTGCTAGGATTATTTGGTTAATAGTTTGATTTTTAAGTAATTATCTATTTTGATGTGGTGATTCGTCCGAAGCCAGCAAAAATAATTTCATATTTCTTAGAGATGGACTGATTATAAATTACTGAATAATCTGACTTGCTTCAAACATATCGATCCAGCGGGAAGTTCATTGTTGACAATACCGCTAATATTGCCGTATCAACTAGCTTACATGTCGGAACAGTTTGTCTCTCAAACCGCTTATTTCACAGGGAGATAACGTTAATCGATCTCACTCTTCGATTAAATCCGATGTTGAGCCCACCGTAACTTGGCTTAGCCCACGATCTCATCCGGGATCCAACCGTAACAAAATCACTTCTTAAAAATTTCGAATGAATCGGTGAAAACCGGTTTTCTGTTCCCGGCAGCTTGCTGTCGGCAGGAACCTTTTTTGCCCCAACGTTCGGTTCGGAATGAATTCTCATTTTTCCTGTTGCACAATGACACCCCAAAAAACTAGTGTTAAACGCTCTGCCCGCTATTGGTGCGCTTATGTTCTGCTTGTCCTGTTAAGCGGTTTTCTCGCCCTGGGAAGTGCTTACATGGCTTATGAGGTCACCCAGGAAAACTCCGTAACCGTGGGGTTTGCAGGTATTGGGTTCTACGTCCTTTTTTACCTGGGTAGTTCATCCTTTCTCCAAAAAATCAAATGATAAAACGCCTACTATTTTTCTTCTGTCCTTTTCTGGCTCAGGCCCAAATCGAAGTTAAACCCGTTCAGCTTTTCACGGAAGTAGGCGGTTTTTATGGCACATCAACCCAAACCCCTTTCTGGTTGCGTTCCAATCAGTTCGGTGTTGTCCCGACCAGTCTGCCCTATGCCACGCTTCGTGCCGGAGTTCGGAGAGACGTTCGGTATTATTCGACGGCAGACACGCTCCCCGCGAAACGTAGAAACTTTTTTGGCGTAGGCTACGGCCTTGATGTGATCGGGAATGTGGCTTCGGGCGGCCAAACCGCCCTGCTGGTGCCCGAAGCGTACGTCAACATGCGGGTGGGGGCACTGGAACTGGTTGGAGGTCGTCGGCGCGAGGTCGTTGGTCTGGTCGATTCAACCCTGAGTTCGGGCTCGTATAGCTGGTCCGGTAATGCCTTGCCGATGCCTAAAATCCAGGTCGGATTGTCCGAATACACGTCATTTCCGTTCAAAAACGGGCTGCTTGCTTTTCGGGGGTTTCTGGCGCACGGCTGGTTCGATAACCGCAGTATTGTCCGGAATGCGTATTTGCACCAGAAAGCGCTCTATGCGCGCCTGGGGAAACCCAACTGGCGCATCAAACTATACGCCGGTTTCAATCACCAGGTCGAGTGGGGCGGCACCACCCGGGATCTGACGGAAGGCCTGGTGAAAAACGGTCGCCTGCCCGCCAGCGCAGAAGCCTTTTACTACATGATGATCGGGAAAAGTCTCGGCGCCCAGACGGCCGGGGTGGATACTACCTACTACAGCCGGTTCGACCGGGAAAACCGCATCGGGAATCACCTGGGAACTATTGATCTGGGGTTCGAATACAGCACGAAGAGAATTTCGATTCTGCTCTACCGCCAAAGCATTTTTGAAGATGGTTCCCTTTTTTACGGTACCAACCTCGAAGACGGCCTGAACGGGATTCGGTTTCGGAACCTGAACCCGGCTTCGTCGGGCTTCCGGATTACCGGCGCGGTCGCCGAATTTCTGTACACAAAAGGGCAGGGCGGAAGCCAGTTTCTGGACGCCGATTTGTTACGGGGACGTGATAACTACTTCAACCACAGCCAATACCGTAACGGATGGTCGTATCAGGGAAACGGCATCGGAACGCCTTTCATTACCCCCATGACCGACTCCCGGCCGGATCTGCCGCGGTATGGCTTCTTTGTCAATAACCGGGTTCGGGCCTATCATGCCGGGCTGCACGGCGGTTTTGGTCGGCAGGCTACGTTTCTGGTCAAGGTTTCGTATAGCCAGAATTACGGCACGTATGAAATGCCGTTTGCGCAAACCGTCGAGCAATTTTCTTCGTTGCTGCAACTAGGTATTCCGCTCAATCAGAGTGGATTGCTGGCAACGGTTTCGGCCGCTGCTGATCAGGGCGGGCTATTTCCGAACAGCAACGCCATCTACGCCGGAATCCGCAAAACCTGGGATTATTACAAATACCGGGTCGGGCGGGCACGGTGAACCTGAGTGAAAAAAACAACCGCCATCTCGATTTGCGTCAGGACCGAACCGATTGGTTCAAGACAATTTGTACGGCAGAAACTCGTCGATATTTTTCGAATACCGGTGCAACTCCCGGATGATGCTCGAACTGATGGGCGCCAGGTGGGGCGAGGTGATCAGAAAAACGGTTTCGACATCTTCGTAGACGTACCGATTGACTTGGGAGATGCTGTTTTCGTACTCAAAATCAGTCGTGTTGCGTAATCCGCGTAGTAAAAAACGAGCTCCTAGCCCACGGGCAACGTTGGCGGTCAGGTCGTCATATGTCACCACCCGGACGCTGGGATGACCGGCAAAGGTTTTCTCGATCAGTCCCGCCATTTGTTCGAGCGGAAAATACCGTTGTTTGTTCGCGTTGCGTCCGATGCCAATGATAATCTCGTCAAATAAGTTGAGGCCCCGCAAGACCACATCTTCGTGTCCCTTCGTGAAAGGATCGAAGGAGCCGGGGAAAAGCGCAATTCGTTTCATACAGGTTCAGAAAGGTACGGTTCGACGGTTCGACAGTTCGACGGTTCGGGCTCAGTCGATGAAGGTGTTGCCGTATAAACTGAAATACCGGTGTTCGGGTACGTCGTCGAAAGCGGCTGTCAACTGCAAGCCTGCGGGAGTTTGACCGAACGACAGATTGGGTAGAAATTGCTCTAAGGAGGTATAAATTTCGGCAAAGGGGGTTATTTCGCCGTATAAAACAACCTGTAAAGCTTTGGGTTCGGTTTGTAACTCGTTGACGACGTAGAGAATATAATAGACCAGATCGGTGGCATTTTTGAACGCAAATCGGTTGCAGAACATAAACTGTCCGCCCTTCCGGAAGACAATCGTAACCGAGTCGCCTTCAAAATTCAACGATAACTTCTGGTCCGAATTCAGCACCGAGTCGGTCATGGAGGTTGCCTGAATCAGGGCGCTCGACTGATGAACCAGGGTAATTTGCTGAAGGGGGTAGGTTGCTGCCAGCCAGTCGGTCAGGGCATTGTCAACGCTGAAAACCGCCTGAAACTCTTCGTTTCGGTGCGTATAAGCCAGGGCGTGTTCCGACGCCGACAACGGATTCCCGCGCATCAGTTGCAGGTATTGGGCGGCATATTCTTTCCGGAAAAGCGCCGAAGGAATTAGTGTGAACGACGACGAATTGACCGAGACATGGATCATTTTCCAGTACGATGATTGCAATACGGGATGGTTCTGGTAAATCGTCCGCAACGACGGAATCAACGGATTTTCGGTCAACAACGTCGGAAATGTATAATCTTCCAGCCAGATGCAACGGCGCTCGGCGGGTTCGACCACGCAAAACCGGAAACGTTCTTTGCTCATTTCCAGGCAGAGTTGGAACGAGTCGGTCGTGGAAGGATCGAAGGACTCTTCCCGAAGGGCGACAGTTGGGGTCACAGCAGCTACAGTCTCGGTATGCACAAACAGTAAAATAGATAAAATGCCAGTGGGTTGCGCCGGGGAGTCCCCGTTCCTACGGCTAAAAGTACAAAAATACCGGACAGACCGTCACTATGGGTGCAAATATCCTCTTAATTGGAATAAATCCTCCATCGAATCACAGCGCTGAAAAAGGCTGTGTACCTCCTCGGCGGGCAGACGTTTAATAGCCTGAAAGGTCAACAGTTGTAGATCCGCAAGCAGTTGATTAGCAGTGTCTAACTCCGGATCGGTTCCCAGTTGCAGGTCTCCGCCCACGATCCGGGCTTCAAAAAACAGTTCAAGAGCGTGCAGCGGTTTGTTCAGGTATTCGCTCACAAACCGGAGTTCACCGACCTCAATCACCAAACCGGTTTCTTCCCGAAACTCCCGAATGAGCGCTTGCCCGGCGGTTTCGCCATACTCCAAACCGCCCCCCGGCGGTGCCCAGAACGTGCCGGCCGGCCCCAACCCCCGGTGTCGAACCATCAGCAATTGATCCCCAACCCGACACAACCCGCAAACCCGCACCCGCAGCCGGTTGCCAAACAAATCCATAAGGAGTTAAGAGTTAAGAATGAAGAGTTAAGAGTTGGCTCCGCCTTTTCCCTAGAAGTGGCGAAGCTAACTCTTAACTCTTCATTCTTAACTCTTAACTCTTAATAAGGGTTTCCGGAGATGTAGCTTTCGAGGGAGTCGATGCGGGCTTTCTGGTCGCGGATGATGGCCGACACGACGTCGTTGATGGAGATAATGCCGGTCAGTTCGCCGTTGTCGACAACGGGCAGATGGCGAATGTGTTTGTCGGACATGATGATCATGGCATCTTCCAGGCGCTGATCGCTGCTGATGGTGATGAGGTTGGCCGTCATCACCTCTTTGATCAAGGTGTCTTTGGAAGCCCGACCTTTTAGAATCCCTTTACGGGCATAATCGCGTTCGGAGAAAATGCCGGAAAGCTGGCCGTCGTCGATCACCAGCACGGCACCGATGTTTTTACTGGCCATCGCTTCCAGAGCTTCGTAAACCGTTGAATCGGAGGTGACGGAATAGATGGTGTTGATGGTTTTGCCTTGCAGAATCTGACGAATTTTCATGGGCTGGAGAGGTTTTGGTAGTTGGGTTGGGATCAAAGTAGAAAAACCGTATGACAAAAGCAATCAAAAATTGTATTTCATGGCTTTGGTTGGCCTAATTTCTTCGAATAATTTAATTATTTGATCAAGATTAGGCATAAATAATTGCCTTGTTTTTCAAGTGGGGTTCTGATAAGTTTGAAAAAACAACCACTTATGCATCGAGCTTCTTATTTGTTTAGGCAATTCGTGTTCGGTTTCGTGTTGACGGGTACTTTTTTAGCTGCGTGTCGTCGGCAACCGGTCCGGGATGCCGCCGACCCAACCCACGGCTTGATCGGGTCCTGGCAGAAAGTTAGTCCGGCCCCGTGCAGCGCCGTGTATCCGGATGTGGTGGAGTTTACGGCGAACGGAATTTACCAAACGCAGTCGGAAGCTACCTCGGTGCAGATGGCCTGGGATGCCGGGGCGTATGAGGTCGACCGGCAACTGGTGAAAATGGTGAATACGAGGGATGTAACCAAAACGTACCGGTTTGTGATTAAGAATGAAACCGTGACATTTGAAGACGAAGATGGCTGCCGGTTTCCGTACCAGCGTCAGTGATTTCGATTGAAAACCGCCCCATTTTTCCGTATCTTCGTCCAATGAATGAAACCCTGACGCCCGCCCAATTGCTGGCGAAACGCTTCCCGTTCAAGCCCACTTCCGGACAGCAGCTTTTCTTTGAGCAGATGAACCCGTTCATGCTTCGGTCGGAGCACGAACATTACCGCGATTGTTTTCTGCTGAAAGGCTACGCCGGTACCGGAAAAACGACACTGATCAGCACGTTGATTAAAGTGTTGCCCAAATTTGGGTACAAATCGGTGCTGCTGGCACCGACCGGCCGGGCGGCCAAGGTCATGGCCAACTACTCAAAACGGATGGCCCAGACGATTCATCGGAAAATTTACCGTCAGATTGCCGATGCAAACTCCGGAAACCTGGTGTTTCAGCGGCAGAAAAACTACCACGAAGACACGGTTTTTATCGTCGATGAGGCCTCGATGATCAGCGACGATGCGGAGATTGGCATGAACGGGCTGCTGGCCGATTTGGTCGATTTTGTGTTTGAAAACCCCGGAAACCGGCTGATGCTGGTGGGCGACGTGGCGCAGTTACCGCCGGTGGGTAAGGAACTGAGCCCGGCGCTGGACAAAGGCTACCTGGAGCGGCATTTCGACATGGTGGTGGTTGAGCAGGAGTTGCTGGAGGTCATGCGGCAGGACGAACATTCGGGCATTCTGCTGAATGCGACCAACTTGCGGGACGTGTTGCAGGAACCGCAGCCGCGTATCCACCTGAACGTGCGGAAGTTTCGGGATATTTACAAGATGACCGGCGAGAAACTGGAAGACGGAATCCGGTATTGCTACGATAAGTATGGCCGCGAGAATACGATCATCATCACGCGCTCGAACAAGATGGCCGTGCAATATAATCAGTACATCCGGCGCGCTATCAACCAGTGCGAGGAAGAACTCGACGCGGGGGATATGCTGATGATCGTCAAGAATAATTACACGGTGCTGGACGACGATTCACCCGCCGGTTTTCTGGCGAATGGCGACTTTGTGGAAGTACTCAAAATCCGCAAGCGCGAGGAGCAGCACGGACTAAAATTTGCCACCGTCACACTCCGGCTGGTCGATCTGGACGAGCAACCCGAGTTTGAGAGCAAGATTATTCTGGATACGCTCTATTCCCCGCAGCCGTCGCTGGGCCGGGACGAAAACCGGCAATTGTACGACAGCGTGCAAAAAGACTATTTTTACATCAAGACGAAAAAGGAGCGCACGGAAGCCATCCGGCGCGATCCGTACCTGAATGCCTTGCAGGTGAAGTTCGCCTACGCATTGACCTGCCATAAAGCCCAGGGAGGCCAGTGGCCGGCGGTTTTTGTCGATCAGGGTTATTTGCCCGACGGGCAGGTGAACCAGGATTTTGTCCGCTGGCTTTACACGGCCATCACGCGGGCGACCGACGAAGCGTTTCTGATGAATTTCATGCCCCAGTTTTTCGAATAACGCCATGACCCTCAAGGAATTTACCGCCAGCCTGACCGAAACCAACCCGCCCTCTGGCCTGCATCCGGTGGCCGAAGCCCTCTGGTTCGACGGCAAAGGCGATTGGGAACGCGCCCACGAAGTTGCCCAGAGCCGCGAAGGTACCCGCGACTACGACCGGCTGCATGCCTACCTCCACCGCAAAGAAGGCGACGCCTGGAATGCCGGTTACTGGTACCGCCGGGCGGGGGCGACGGTTTTTGCCGGAACCTTGGACGAAGAGTGGACGGCGCTGGCGGAGTTATTTCTGGCGAAGTGATGCTCAAAAAGCTATTTGACTTCATAACCCCCTTCACGTTGGTCGCCGGACTGGGCTTCATGATGGTTGGGAATGGACTGCTTCATCTAAACGAGGAAAATAATATCCTGCATTTCTTCTTCGGGATTCCGCTCATCGGGATGGCTCTTGGCGCACATTTTCTAACACGTCGGATTTTAAATCAGAATACGCTGCAAATCTGGCTTATGGAAGGGCTGCTGGTTGGTCTGGTCGGGCTGGCTTTTTATTACGTTTGGTGAAAAAAAATTGCTTTCCTGATCGGATTCTACCCGTAAGCTATCCTTCTGCCTTATAAAATTTCAAGGCTGCTTTACCTTCCCTTCGGTCTACATTTTGTTTCGTATGAATCATGATTATTTTTGCATTGTAAAAATAATAGAACATGATTCAGGTAATTAACCGGGCGTTCGATTTGCTGGAACTGATTTCGAATGATCCGGAACGCCCCAAATCCCTGGGTGATCTGGCCGACGCACTTCAGCTCAACCACGGGACCTGCGCGAATATTTTGAAAACGCTCGTGGCCCGGGGGTATGTGGAGCAGGTCGGCACTAAGAAAGGCTACATCCTGGGAGCCCAATCGTATAGCCTGACCGGGAATGATGCCTACCGGAAAGATCTGCTCGAAGCCGCTCGCGAAGAGATGGATGCCCTAACCCGGGCCGTCAATGAAAATTGTTTATTGGCCGTACTGAAAGACAATCAGCGTATTGCAATTTATCGAACGTTTGCCGAACAGGATTTGCAGGTACGCACCACAGACATCAAACCGGTGTACGATGCAGCCTCGGGACGGCTTTTGCTGGCAATGTTGCCTGGTGAAAAAATTCAGCGGTTTATTGCTAAATATGGGCTGCCTACCCACGATTCTTGGCCCGAAATAAAATCCGAAACGGAGTTGATGGAAGCCCTTGCGTTGATCCGGCAGGAGGAGCTGGCTTTGCAAACCATCGCTAACCGCCATGTCATGGGCCTGGCCGTACCGGTTTATAAAAATGGGTTAGTCGTTGCCAGTTTGAGTATCTATCTTCCGGAATACCGTTACATGGCAATGGACAAGCGACATTTACTGGATTTACTTCGTAAAACGGCTAGGTCAATCACTAAAAGGTTGATTTAGAATAGATTAGAGAGATTTTTCTACCAGGGCCTTGGCCCTTTTTTTGTGCCCTTGCAGCTCCGGATTGACGGAGGGACTTTATTTTTTTTGTAAAAAAATTGTAAAAAAGTTGGAAAGAATTGATGGAAGTGCTTACAATTGCAATAGAATAAAATTAAATTTTATAATATAAAAATAAACCCATCCTTTATGAAGCCAATAATGTACAAAAGGTGGATGAGCTGTCTACTCTTGTTGCTGATTCACCCATTCGGGTGGGCTCAGTCGGTTGTGACGGGTCGGGTGACCGGAGCCAGCGATAATGCCCCGTTGCCCGGCACCACCATTTCGCTGAAAGGGACAACCACCGGCACCACGACCGATGCCGAGGGAAAATACCGCATCTCGGTTTCCGATCCGGCCAAAGCAACGCTGGTTTTCTCGTCGGTCGGCTACATCGCTCAGGAACTTCCCGTGGGCAACCAGTCCGTCATCAATGTGGCCCTGGAGGTCGATTCACGGCAACTCGATGAAGTCGTGGTGGTCGGCTACGGAACCGTTCGGAAGTCGGACCTGACCGGGTCGCTGGCGCAGGTAAAGGCCAAAGAACTAAATGCCTTTCCGGCGACCAACGTCTTGCAGGCATTGTCGGGCCGGGCGCCGGGGGTGCAGGTGACGCAGAACACGGGCGCTCCGGGGGCCAGCATCAGCGTCCGGATTCGGGGGACCAACTCGATTCAGGGCAGCAACGAACCGCTGTATGTCATCGATGGTTTTCCGACTTCGGGCAGCAATCCGACGATCATCAACAACACCGACATCGAGAGCATCGAAATCCTGAAAGATGCGTCAGCCACGGCCATCTACGGATCGCGGGGGGCCAACGGCGTGGTGCTGATTACCACCCGGCAAGGCAAATCCGGGAAAATTCAGGTCGATTATGACGGGAATTACAGCATTCAGACGCTTCGGAAAAAACTGGACCTGATGAATGCCCGGGAGTACGCGACGTTTTATAACGAACAGGCTACGACCGATAAACTGACCCCGTATTTTACCCAGGATCAGATCAATAACTTTGGTGAAGGCTTCGACTGGCAGAACCTGATTTTTCGGAAAGCGCCGATGCAAACGCACAACCTGACCGTTAGCGGGGGCAACGATAAAACCCGGTTTTCGGTCGGCGGCAGCATCTTTAATCAGCAGGGGATCGTGATCGGCAGCGATTACAAACGGTATTCCCTGCGGGCGAATGTGTCGTCGGATGTCAGCCGGAAATTCAACCTGACGTACGGGGCCACGCTGACGAAAATCACGACGAGTCGCCAGAATTCGGGCGGTGGCAACCGGGGCGGTTCGTTGATTTCGGCGGCAATCTCGGCTCCGCCGACATTGACACCTTATAACGAAGACGGCACGTACCGGGTGCTGGCAACGGCCTATCCGTTCATTTCCAACGTGTTGATTAACCCGCTGAACTATATTTACCAATCCTCCGACGACGTGGATGCCAACCGGGTGCTGGCAAATGCCGCCCTGACCTTCAAGCCGTTCGATGGACTGGCGATTAAGATTTCGGGTGGGATCGAAAACAGCGACGACCGCACCGACAGCTACACCACGACAAAGTTTGTCAATTCGCAGGGCAGCGCGAGTGTTTCGACCTCACGAGGCATGAGTTTGTTGAGCGAAAACACGATCAGTTACCTGAAGACCATCGCCGAAAAGCACAGCATTTCGGCCGTAGCCGGGTTTACGTACCAGGATTTTCTGAATAAATCCCTGAATGCATCGGGCGTCGGTTTTCTGAGCGACATTACCGAAACCGCCAATCTGGGGTCGGCGGCCACACCGGGCATTCCGGGCACGAGCTACTCGTTCAGCACATTGCTCTCGTACATCGGACGAGTTAACTACAGTTACAACAACAAGTACCTGGCGACGGTCAGCTTCCGGGCCGACGGTTCTTCGAAATACAGCGAAGGCAACAAATGGGGCTATTTCCCGTCGGGGGCGCTGGCGTGGCGGGTGTCGGAAGAGGAGTTCATGAAGAACGTACCGTTCATCACCGACCTGAAGGCGCGGGCGAGTTGGGGCCTTACAGGCAGCCAGGCGATCAATGCCTACGCGACACTCAACAACCTGTCGGCGGGAAAAACCGTCTTCGATGACGCCCTCTACAACACCTTCGCGCCCGGCACGCAGTTGCCCGGTAACCTAAAATGGGAAACCACCGAACAGACCGACTTCGGCATTGATGCCGGTTTTCTGAGCAACCGCTACCGCCTGACGCTGGATTATTACATCAAAAACACCCGTGATCTGCTCAATACCGTCCAGTTGCCGAGCGGTTTTGGCTTCACGAGCACGATCCGGAACGTGGGCCAGATTCAGAACAAGGGACTGGAAATTGCCGTGGATGCCCGGATTATCGACAAGGCATTCAAGTGGGATGTGAACGGGAATATTTCGTTCAACCGCAGCAAGGTCGTGAAACTCAACGGCGGGCAGGACATTCTGGGCGGCAGCGTAGGCGTAACGCTCATCAGCGATGCGGCCAATCTGCTGCGCGAAGGCCAGCCAATGAGTGTCTTTTACGGTTACCGGGAAGACGGCTATACCGAACAGGGCAAGGTAAAATACAAGGATCTGAACGGCGACAACGTCATCAACCAGCTTGATAAAACGATCATCGGCGATCCCAATCCGGACTTTATCTACGGTTTTAACTCCGCTATGTCGTTCAAAGGGTTCGACCTGACGCTGTTTGTTCAGGGAACGCAGGGCAACAACCTGGTCAACGTCAGTTCGATCAACAACACGCTCGACTACGGTTTTGGGCTGAACATGCCCCGCGAAGTGCTCTACAACCACTGGACGCCGACCAATCCGAATGCGAAATACCCGGTGATTTCCCGTGCCAACAGCTACAATTATTCCGACCGGTTTGTGGAAGACGGCTCCTACCTGCGGCTCCGGACCATTCAACTTGCCTACAACCTGCCGCTACCGAAACTGGGTATCACCTGGATGCGGACGGCCCAGGTCTACGCCAGCGGCCAGAATCTGCTGACCCTCACGAAATACTCGTGGTGGGACCCGGAAACGAACTCGCAGGGTGGGGCCAACTCCATCGGCCAGGGCATCGATCACTACAGCTATCCCACCTCCAAATCCGTCACCTTCGGCCTGCGGGTTGGGTTTTAATTTTGAATGAATGAGTGAATGATAGAATGAGTGAATTAATGATGGAATAATTTTTACACAGTCGCTCTTTTGCTATTCATTCATTCTATCATTCACTCATTCAAAATTGAGAAAGCTATGAAAAAGATACTATTCCTTCCTTTACTCTTCGGCCTGCTCTCCTGTGAGGAAGTGCTGGTCGAAAAACCGAAAGCGGTGGCGGTGGAGACGTTTTACAATACCGCCAGCGAAGTCGAAGCGGCCGTCAACGCGGCCTACGCGCAGCTCCGGGCTACCAACGGCATTACCGGGCAATTGGGCGCGCAGTTGGAAGCGTACACCGATTACAGCTACGGCCGGGGTAGCTACCAGGTACTGAGCGATTTTCAGGGCCTGAACAGCACGAACATCCCGCGCACCGACGACGGCTGGCGGCTTTTCTACCTTGCTATCCGCAACGCCAATCTGGTCATTCAGAATGCGCCCAACGGCAGCAGCATCAGCGCGGCCGATGTGACCCGATATGTCGCTGAAGCCAAGTACGTACGGGCGTTTGCCTACTTCTGGCTGGTCCGAAACTGGGGTGGGGTGCCCATCCGGACGGAAGCAACGCTGAATGAACCCAACGTGAAACGAAACACGGCCGAGGAAGTATACACGCTGATTCTGAGCGATCTGAAAGAAGCCGAAGCCAACCTGCCCGACAAAGGCACGCAGGTCGGACGGGCTACGAAATGGGCGGCTAAGGCGGCTTTGGCCGAGGTGTATTTTACGCGAAATCAGTACGCCGAAGCCCGGGATAAAGCCGATGAGATCATCAAATCCGCCAAATTTTCGCTGGTGCCCGTGGCCACGGCGGCAGAGTTCGACAGCAAGGTGTTTGGGCCCACCGTGGTGACTTCGACAGAGGAAATCTGGTACCTGAAAGCCACCCGACAACCCGGTCAGGGGATGTACCTGGCCATGTTTGCCCATCATCCGGGTTCGCGGCTGCACGGTGCAGGCGGTTTTTATGCCCATTACAGCGATACGCAAACCAACCCGGTGATCAGAAACTGGGATGAGAAGGATTTGCGGAGAACCGCCTTCTGGTACAGTTGGGATATCGGTCTGGGCCGAAACAGCATCCTGTGCAAGAAATTCTCCGATCCGCTGGCTGCTACCAGCGACGGTGCGGGCAATGACTTTCCGATTTACCGCTTTGCCGACATCCTGTTACTCTACGCCGAAGCCGCCAGCCGGGCGGGCAACGGACCGACGGCGGCTGCCGTGGAAGCCCTCAACCAGGTTCACCGCCGGGCCTACGGCAAAAATCCCACGGCGCCTTCCGACGTGGATTTCAAGCTGGCTGATTATACTGCCACGACTTTCAACGATCTGGTACTCAAGGAGCGCGGCTATGAAACCCAATATGAAGCTAAACGCTGGCTGGATTTGAAACGACTGGGGACAGCCAAGTTGAAAGAAGTGATCAAGGCGGCAACGGGCAAGGACGTGGCCGACAAGCACCTGTTCTGGCCGATTCCGGTGGCCGAATTGAATTACAACTCGGCGCTTGATCCGTCGAAAGACCAGAATCCGGGGTATTGAGGGCTGTAGAATAATAGGTTTTAGATTGGTTGGTCAGGCAGTCGGTTCTGCCGATTGCCTGCTTTTCACGCTTTTCGAATCGAAAAACATGCAGTATTTACGTATTTGTCTATTCCTTATTTCGCTAAAATCGGCTGCGCAATCGGTCCGCTACGATTCCCTTTGGAATGATCCGGCCGTGGAAACCCGAATTCGCGAAGGCATCGAAGCCCATCGGAAAGGTGATTTTACGCTGGAGTTGACCCATAAAAGCGGAAAACCGGTTCAGAAGGCTACGGTCGAAATCCGGCAGGTCCGGCACGAGTTTTTGTTTGGAGCGAATATATTTATGCTGAACGGTTTCAAAACCGCCGGGCAGAACCGGCAGTATGAAACCGTCTTCAAAACGCTGTTCAACACGGCCTGCATTCCGTTTTACTGGAAAACGCTCGAACCGCAGCCGGGAAAAATCCGCTTCGCGGCCGGGAGTGAGGAGATTTACCGCCGACCTCCGCCGGATGTGGTGCTAGATTTCTGCCAAAGAAACGACCTGATTCCGAAGGGGCACACACTGGTGTGGGACAACCCGATGTGGAGCTATCCAAGCTGGTTCCCGAAAGATACCGGCGCGATGCAGCCGCTCATCGACCGGCGCATCCGGCAGATTGCCGGGCGCTACGGCGAATCCATCAAAACCTGGGACGTGGTAAACGAGGTCATTATCAACAACCCGAACGCGCCTTTGCCGGAAAGTTACGCCCTGAAAGCCTTTCAAACGGCGGCAGCGGTTTTTCCGAAGGATACCCGGCTGATTTTGAACGAGGCCACCCACCTTTGGGAAAATTACCGCCGGGAATACAGCCCGTTTTATATGCTGGTTGAAAATCTGAAATTCAAAGGGGCCGACATCCGGGGGCTGGGGCTGCAATTCCACTTCTTCAGCGAACCGCTCTTTGCGAAAACGCTGGCTGGTCATGCCATGACACCGAGAGAGTTGTACCGTACACTCGATCTATATGCCCGGTTCAATGTGCCGATCCACATTTCGGAAATTACCATCCCGACCTTACCGGCGGGTCCGGAGGGCGAGCAGATTCAGGCGAAACTAACCCGAAATTTTTACCGGCTTTGGTTCAGCCATCCGGCCGTCGAGGCCATTTACTGGTGGAACCTGGCCGACGGCTCGGCGGCTCCCGGCGAAGACAAATGGGGGGGCGGTTTTCTGCGCGAAGACCTGAGCCCGAAACCGGCTTATACCGTGCTGGACGACCTGATCAACAAAGAATGGAAAACGACGCTCACAATGACAGTTTCGGACAGTAAACCGCTGAGCTTTCGGGGCTTTTACGGAGATTACGTCGCCCGGATTACAGTCGGTAAGAAAACCATCGAGAAACGCTTTAAACTGATGAAAGGGCAAACCAACACCCTGCGCATCGAACTGGAATGAAAATCATTGATTTACGAACCCGCTGCGTAGCAATTCCGCTCAACGCCCAACTACGTCACAACACCGGCGTTCACCCCGGTTATTTCCTCCGCACGATTGTCGAAGTCATCACGGACGAAGGCATTGTAGGCCTGGGCGAAGTGGGCGGGGGCGATCAGCGGGGGGCCTTGCAGAAGCTAAAACCGCGTATCCTCGGCTTGGACCCTTTCCAACTGGAAGTGATGAAACTCAAGGTGCTGCGGAGCATTTATTACCTCTCGAACGCCCGGCTGTACGCGGCCCTCGAAATGGCCTGTCTCGATATTCAGGGCAAGGTGCTGGGCCGTCCACTGAGCGATTTACTCGGCGGGCGCGTCCGCGACGCGGTACCGTTTATTGCCTACCTGTTCTGGCGGTACGACCGTCCGGGCGATGGAAAGCACGACGAAACCGCCGAAGACCTGGCCGATTTTTGCCAGGAATTACACGAAACGCTGGGCGTGAAGGCCATGAAACTGAAAGCGGGTGTGATGGCTCCGAAAGAAGAAGTCCGGGTGCTCGAACTGTGCCGGAAGCAGCTCGGCGACGATTTCGGGTTGCGGATCGATCCGAACGGCCTGTGGTCGGTGCAAACCGCCGTGCAGATGGGCCGCCGGATGGAAGACCTGAACCTTGAGTATTTCGAAGACCCGTCGTGGGGGCTGGAAGGCAATGCCGCCGTTCGAAAACAGATTCGCATTCCGATTGCCACCAACATGTATCCGGCCAAATTCGACGACTTGGCCCCGGCCATTCGGATGGGCTCCGTCGACATTGTGCTGACCGACATTCACTACTGGGAAGGCCCGCGCGGGGTGAAAGACCTGGCCGCCGTATGCAACACCTTCAACCTGGGCGTGGCGATGCACAGCGGGGCTGAATTTGGCATTGAACTGGCCGCCATGATTCACACGGCATCGACCATCCCGACCATGAACTTCGCCGGGGACGCCCACTACCATTACCTGACCGACGACATCATCGAAGGCGGTTTGATGCCGTACGAAAACGGCTGCATCAACGTCCCGACCGGACCCGGTTTGGGCGTCGCGCTTGATGAGGACAAGATGAAATTTTACGAAAAATACTATGAGGGAAAAGGCGATTACTACGCCCGGTTTCACCAGGACCCGTACCGGCCCGACTGGTACCCAACCGTGGGCGGACTGTAGGAAATGATGAACGATTTGATGCGATTGACGGGCAAAAAGGCGCTGGTGACGGGTTCCAATCAGGGCATAGGGAAAGCCATTGCACTGGCGCTGGCCGGGCAGGGGGCCAATGTGTTGATCCATTGCCGCGATGAAACCGTTTCGGGCCAGCAAGCCGTGGCCGAGGTGGAAGCGCTTGGTGTTCGGAGTGGGTTGATTGTGGAGGATTTAGCGGGTTCAGAGGCCGCAGAGCGTGTTTATGACCAAGCCCGGCAGCTCTTTGGCGCGATCGATATTCTGGTCCTGAATGCCTCGGTCCAGATTCGTCGGCCCTGGACGGCGGTAACGGATGCCGACTTTAACGAGCAAACCACCGTCAACTGGCAACGGACGCTGGAGTTGCTGCAACGGTTTGTGCCCGACATGCAGCAGAGCGGTTGGGGGCGCATCTTGACGATTGGCTCGGTGCAGCAACTGAAACCACACCCGCAGATGATGGCCTATGCCGCCAGCAAAGCCGCCGTGTCGAACCTGGTTCGGAACCTGGCCGCGCAAGTTGGAAAGGACGGCATTACCGTCAATAACCTCGCCCCGGGCGTCATCCTGACCAACCGCAACACCGAAGCGCTGACCGACGAAACCTACCGCGAGCAGGTCCGAAGCCGGATTCCGGTGGGTTTTTTTGGCGAAACGCAGGATTGTGCGGCTTTGGCGCTGCTACTCTGCTCGGAAGCCGGACGGTACATTACCGGACAGGATATTTACGTCGACGGCGGTATGAGTTTGTGAAAGAGATCCTTACGCAGCCGGGAAGTGGCGATCAAGCGCTTCCACGCTGTCGATCAGGGTAATGCCTTCTTTCCTGAAAAGGGGGTTGAAATCAGAATCGTACGAGGCTAGATAGTCGATTCCCGACGATTTACAATGGGAAAAGATGATGGCATCATTCGGCAATAAATTGTACGTGTACATCAAGCGGGGGTATCCTGTACCACCGACGAGTCAATTGTCTCTAAAAAATGCAACGGCTTTAATAGCGACTCAAAGTCATGTTTGTCAAGCAGTTCAGGAATGTAAAAAGCCTTTTTCAGCGTGCGAAGCGACTTCTGACCGTAATGGGCCAGCGTAACAAAAAGATATTCGCTGAGAACGATCTGGTTATAGCACAGTTGAAAAGGGCGTTCGATCAACGCATCCAGCAAATCGGTTTTTGTGCCTTTGCGGTATTCTGCCAAAATCGATGTGTCGAGGAATATTCTTACTGGAGATACCATTCTTCTTCGAGGTCGATTTGGGGATCTAAGGTTGCGGGCATTGAGCCTTTGTTTTTCGCAAGAATGGCCTTTTTTTCCTCCAACGTCAACTCAGCGTTGGTCTGCTCAGCTTCCGTTAAGACCACTTTCAGCGTTTTTCCCCGTAAGTTTTCCGGCACATCGATGACAATTTGCTCATTGGCTTGCCGGGCTTCAAAAATAAATGCTTCCATGATTTTCTATTTCAATAATGAAAGATAACCCGATTTATTTATTCTTCCTACTAACATTCTGGGCGGTGGGTTCGGTTTCAGCCCAATCGGCCGCAGACAGCCGGAACCTCTGGAGTCCGTACCGGATTACGCCCCGAACCGGCGCGCAACACCTCGATTTGTCGGGCAGCGGCTGGGAATTGTCGTACACCGACCAGCCCGTTTCCGACCTGAAGCAGCCCCGTAAAGACGGTTTTCAAACCAGCGTTCCAAACTCGGTGCATTGGTCGTATTTCAAAGCCGGGAAGTTGCCGCATCCGTATTACCACAAAAACTCGACCCAATACCGCTGGATTGAAGAAAAAGCCTGGTATTACCGAAAAACGGTCACCGTTCCGGCTTCGAACCAGGGCTCGCTGGTGTTTCTGTGTTTCGACGGCGTCGATTATTTCTCGAAAGTCTGGGTGAACGACAGCCTGGTAGGCGTTCACGAAGGCATGTTTGGCGGGCCGTCGGTCGAAATCAGCCGGTTGGTCCGGTGGGGGCAACCGAACGAAATCACCGTGGAGGTGCGGGCCGGAAACTGGGGCAACAAAGCCACGGATTACGAGAGCCTGCCGCGCACGGCCTCGGGCGAGTTTGACTATTCGAAGCGCACCGGCTACAACCCGCGCGCCAGCGGCCGCATCATCAAGCCCTGGGTGATTTCGGGCGGCTCCGGGGGGGAAGCGTTTTTCACGGTTGGGATGTGGCAGGGCGTTCGGCTGGAAATGGTACCGCCCATTCACCTCGAACGCCCATTCCTGACCACCAAAACCGTCACCGACGCAAAGGCAGAACTGCATTTGTCGGGCGAAGTGCTGGCCAACCGGCATTCGGGGCAACTCCAACTGCATCCCTGGCACAACACCCAGATCAACCACCCAAATGAGAAAGGAACGGTTTTTAAGCCGGTCGACGAAAAACTGAGCCTGCAAGTTGAACTAATCTCGGGAAAAAGCACGGTTTTGTCCAAAGAGTTTCCGCTGACGGTTTACGAGGGCCGCAACTGGTTCGAACACGATCTGACGGTGCCAAACCCCAAACGCTGGCAACCGAATGGCCTGGGTGATCCGAACCGGTATACGGTGAAACTGAGCCTGAAACGGGCGGGGAAACCGGTCGATGTCCTGCAATTCGACTACGGTATTCGCACCATCGAGCGGTTGCCGACGGCCGGTCCGCGCACGGCCGACCGCTGGGAAAACTGGCAATTTGTGGTCAACGGTCGGAAGATTTTCGTCAAAGGGATGAACTTCACTCCACAGGACATTCTGCTTGATTTGCCCCGCGAACGCTACCGCTGGACGCTCGAAGCCGCGAAGAAAATGGGCGTTCAACTGATCCGGATCTGGGGTGGGGGCCTGCTCGAAACTGACTATTTCTACGAGATCTGCGACGAACTGGGTATTATGGTCTGGCAGGATTTCCCGATCGGCAACCAGGACACGCCCGATTACCCGCAGGACGTTTGGGAAGCGCAGGTCGTGCAGAATATCTTCCGGCTGCGCAACCATCCGTCGCTGGCGATCTGGTGCGGAGGCAACGAATTCAACCCATATTCGTCCGGTAATGCGAAGTCGATCGGTATTTTGGAACGTAATCTTGATATATTCGATAAAACTCGATTGTTCGTTCGAACGACGCCCGACGATGGCTCCATGCATGCTTATCCCGACATGGACCCAACTTGGTATAACCGCAGTTACAAATTTGAACCCTGGGTGTCGGAAACCGGGATGCACAGCATTCCGGAAGCCAGTCTGTTTTACGAAACCGTTGATAACAAGGAATTTGTCGGGCTGGGCAAGATGTGGGACAAGAGCTTCGGCCCGTCGCACCCGGAGTTTATTCATCATTTTACGGAATACGGGCCGGGCCGCGTGCCGAGGATGCTCAGCCGGGCATCGCACGTAGCCGACATGACCGATCCAACCATTGAATCCATCTCGGAAGCGTCACAGGTTGGAGCGGGGGAGTTTTACCAGATTTTGTCCGAAAAAATGCAGGGCAATTACCCGGTGACGGCGGGGCTGATGCCCTGGGTGTTCAAGCGGCACTGGCCCGTGATCGCCATTCAGATGATGGATTGGTTTGGCAATGCCGGAGCGCCGTATTATTTTCTGAAACGAACCTACGAACCGACGCACGTCGCCATCGACCTCCCACGCTTGCTCTGGAAGTCGGGTGAACGCATTACTCTGCCGATTAAAGTAACCCATTCACTGCCCCAGGCGCTGGCCGGGGCGAAGGTGTCGGTGCGGGTTTTCGACGATGCGTTTAAATTGCTCGCGCAGAAAGAAACCGCTCTGAACATCCCGGCGGGCACGTCGGTGAGCACCGCAACGGCCGGTGATTTCACGATTTCGGCTGATTACCGCGACCGCTTTGTGCTGCTGCTGGCCGAACTGCGCGATGCGTCCGGTAAGTTGCTCTCCCGCTCGTTTTATTTTCCGCGCAGCCTGTCCAAACTGGAAGACGCCGACTTTTACCAGAAATATGTGAGCGAACCCATCGCCTGGCCAACGCTGGAGAAAGGGCCGTTTCTTAAAACCACCGTGGCCCGGACCCCGACGACGCTGACCGCAACGCTGCTGACAAACGAACCGACTGCCGACGGACAAAGCCGCCTGCGGGTTCAGGTGAGCAATACCGGAACCGTTCCGGCTTTCATGACCAAAGTCGACATTACCGGCACCAAACGAGCTATCGTCGCGTCCGATAATTACACCTGGCTTGCCCCTGGCGAAACACAGGAAGTAACGCTTGACATCCTTTGGCGGGGTGCCGCCCAGCGGGATGCCGCCCAGCGGGATGCCGAAACCCGCTCGAAAGCGACGTTAACGGTGTCAGCCTGGAATGCCCCGGTAGTGACGACGAAACTGGCCGCTAAACTCCCCTGATCATGGTTGAACCCGCCCCCGTTATGACCCGAAAACCGTCCGGTTACCGCTGGGAACTGCTTGCGCTGCTTTGGATGGCTTTTTTTCTGAACCAGGCCGACCGTCAGATTTTCAGCGTGGTGTTGCCGCTCATCCGGCAGGATCTCGGCCTGACCGACGCCGAACTGGGTCTGATTGCCTCGGCGCTCGTCTGGACGTATGGACTGCTGGTGCCCATGGCTGGCTTCATCGGCGACCGGTTTTCGCGCCGGAACATCCTGGGTTTTTGTCTGCTATTCTGGTCGCTTGCCACGCTGCTGACCGGTTTCTGTTCGACGGTGCTTCAGTTCATATTGCTGCGGGGCATTGCAACCGGTGGGGGTGAAGCGTTTTATGCCCCCTCGGCTAACGCATTGTTGGGCGAAAAATACCCGGAAAACCGTTCGTTCGCGCTTTCCATTCACCAGACCGCCGTGTATTTTGGCATTATTCTAAGCGGGATCATCGCGGGCTACGTAGGTGAAAATTACGGCTGGCAGCGGGCTTTTTACCTCTTCGGCGGACTGGGCATTGTGCTGGCGCTGGTATTTTTCGCCCGGATTCCGAAGGATGTCCGCAGCATCGAAACAGCCAATCAATTGCCGCTGCTGGCCGAAATCGGGCAAACCGCCCGGGTGATCGTTCGGAAACCGACGGTAATCATGCTCACGCTGGGGTTCGGCTGCATGGTGTTCGTCAACGTGGGGTACCTGACCTGGATGCCGTCGTTTCTGGTCGACAAGTTCGGCATGAGCCTGACCGATGCTGGTTTTTCGGCCCTGTTCTATCACCATCTCGGCGCGTTTCTGGGCGTGTTGTCGGGGGCCAAAATCGCTGATCATTTCGCCAAAACAAACCCTCGGAGTCGGCTGGTGGTGCAGGCGCTGGGCTTGTTGCTGGGTGCACCGTTCATCTACTGGATCAGCATGAGCGACACCCAGGTTATGACGTACGGGGCACTGTTCGGATTTGGAATATTCCGCGGCTGGTACGATTCCAACATTGTCGCTTCGCTCTATGAAGTGGTTGCGCCCAATATCCGCTCGTCGGCTTACGGGCTGATGCTGGCCTGTGCTTTTCTAATCGGCGCTTCGGCACCGTACCTGCTCGGTGTTCTGAAACCGACTTTAGGATTGACCGTTGGATTGGCGAGCCTGTCGGTGGTTTACGTCCTGGGAAGCCTGTTTATCGGCAGTGGATCGATCTGGTTTTTTGATAAAGACCGCGAACACATTCTATGAACCGACGTCTTTTTTTAACTCAAACTACCCTGCTCAGCGGTATGCTTATGACGAACCAAAGCCCGGTTACTCCTTCTGCCCCGGATTTGCTGACCGTCCCCAATCTGTTGTGTCTCTGGGATTTTTCCGGGAAAGAACCGCTCAGGGCCAAAGGGAAATACCCGTACCGGTTGCAGGAACCCACCGGCCCTGTACCCAGAATCAAAGGCGGAATTTTATCAGCCTATTCCCTGGATATTAAAGAACACGAATACCTGACGATTCCCCGGGCGGAATGCCCCGGCCTAAACATCCGTGGAAAAAACGCGCAGGTGACGGTGCTGGCCTGGGTGAAACGACAACCCAAAAGCAACAACAACACGGAGTGTGAAGCCGTGGCCGGGATGTGGAACGAAACGCAGAAAAAGCGCCAATACTGCCTGTTTCTGAATATCCGGCTGCACCAAAGCCGGGATCAGGTTTGCGGGCATATTTCGGGTGTTGGCGGCCCGACGCCGGGCGAGAAATGGTGCGTTGACGTGTCCATCGGGCAAAAACCGGTGCTGTTCGACGAGTGGACGTTTGTGGCCATGACCTACGATGGCAAGGAAATTCGGTCGTACCACAATGGCGCGTTCGACGGGCGGGCCAACCGCAATCCATACCCCTATACGGAAGGCATTTTCGATGGGGGAGAAGACGGGTCCGATTTTACCGTCGGAGCGGTTCATCGGCTCGGGGCCATCGGGAATGATTTTGTGGGTCAACTAAGTGGTCTGGCGGTTTTC
Source organism: Larkinella sp. VNQ87 (assembly GCF_049445795.1). Taxonomy (NCBI): domain Bacteria; kingdom Pseudomonadati; phylum Bacteroidota; class Cytophagia; order Cytophagales; family Spirosomataceae; genus Larkinella; species Larkinella sp. VNQ87. The sequence continues at coordinate 173,763 of NZ_JBMSDT010000001.1, read as the reverse complement.
GACCGGGCCTTGTCGGTCGACGAAATTCGGCAAATTCATCAAAACCACCCGCTGCCTAACTCAAACCGGTCGACTGGATCAGGTGATTACCGAAACCGATAAAAGTCAACCGCTGGCGTACCAGACTCCGTTGAAAGGCACTCTGAAACTGTAATTAACCAAGCAACGCACTAAACACAATAGATTATGGAAGTGATCACCAATTCATACCCGATCCGAAAGTTCGAGGTTTCGTACGACTGGCAGGAAATTCAAACCCGGTATCTCCGGCTGTACGCGGGGCTGGTTTCCGACGCGCTTGAGCACATGGGGTATCATCAGCAATGCATGGCCAGCGGTATTTATCCGCTCACCCACACCATGAAAGTAGCCGGACCAGCCTTTACAGCACACGGCATTGCGACACCCAGCCGGGATACGAAAGTCCACGACATTCGGTTGGGCATGTTTAAGAGCATGGTACCCGGTGTGGTACAAATCCGGGATACGCAGGGTGATCTGTCGTGCGGACATTTTGGGGAAATTTCGGCAACAGCGGCTGCCGCGCACGGCTGCGTCGGGGCGGTTATCGACGGGTCGACCCGCGATTCCAATTACCTGATCGACATGGGCTTCCCGACGTTCTGCCGGTTTCGAAACCCGGTCGAAGCCTTCGGACGGTTTATGGTGGTCGATTACCAGATTCCCATTTTTGTAAAAGGCATGTCCGGTTTACTACAAGTGAATCCGGGCGACTACATTTTCGGCGATAACGACGGCGTGGTAGTGGTACCACAGGAATTGACGATTCCGGTGCTGGAACTGGCCGAAGAGTGGTTTGCCAGCGAATCGCAGAGCCGGAAAGCCATGGCAACCGGCCGTGATCCGTTCGATGTGTACAAAGAATTCGGGCGGTTTTAACAAAAAAAGACGCGGCTCAATCCGGCCGCGTCTTTGCTGTTTTTATTCCTAAACCCTTTAAAAAATTGTTGATGAAGTGTGTTGTCTATTCAAACTTCCTCGTTGCAAACGATCAGGTTAGGCGCTAAACTCTTCTTTTTCGCGACGTAACAGCCCGTTGACATCATCCAGCGGTAGGCCAAACGTTTCGGCTACGCCTTTGTAAACCACCTTGCCGTTGACCACGTTCAGGCCGCGTTTCAGCTCATCATTTTCCAGGCAAGCTCGTTGCCAGCCTTTGTTGGCCAGTTGAAGGGCATACGTCAGCGTTGCGTTGGTCAGCGCCACCGTCGAGGTATACGGAACTGCACCCGGCATGTTGGCCACGCAGTAGTGAACCACGTTGTCAATGATGTACGTTGGGTTCTCATGAGTTGTCGGTGTGCAGGTTTCGATGCAACCGCCCTGATCCACCGCCACATCCACCAGCACCGTTCCGGCCCGCATCAGCTTCAGCATGTCGCGGGTGATGAGGTGCGGGGCTTTCGCGCCTGGAATCAGAACCGCCCCGATAATCAGATCCGAATGCTTAATGGCTTCGCGGATGTTATATTCGTTCGACATCAGCGTATCGACGTTCTCGGGCATAATGTCCGACAAATAGCGCAGACGCGGCAGACTGATGTCCATGATCGTGACGTGAGCGCCCAGACCGGCGGCCATTTTAGCGGCCTGTGTTCCGACGATACCTCCTCCCAGAATCAGGACATGGGCCGGTTTGACGCCCGGAACCCCGCCAAGCAGAATGCCCCGGCCTTTCTGCGGTTTTTCCAGGTATTTCGCGCCTTCCTGCACGGCCATCCGTCCGGCCACTTCCGACATCGGAATGAGCAACGGCAGGCTGCGGTCGGCTTTCTCGACGGTTTCGTAGGCCAGACAAACCGCCTTGCGTTCGATCATCGCATGGGTCAGTTCTTCCGACGAAGCAAAGTGGAAGTAGGTGAAGAGGAGTTGGTCTTCCTTTATTAAGGAATATTCCGACGAAATCGGCTCTTTTACCTTAATGATCATTTCGGCAATGCCGTAAATTTCCTCGATGGTCGGGAGCATGACGGCCCCGGCTTCGATGTATTCCTCATCTTCAAAACCACTTTCCACTCCGGCATTTACCTGGACATACACCGTATGACCGTGCTTCCGAAACTCGGCAACTCCGGCTGGCGTGAGGGCCACCCGGTTCTCATTGTTTTTAATCTCTTTGGGAACACCGATTACCATCGTAGTCTGCGTAGTTGGGGTTTATTGAAAAAGGAGGACACAAAAGTACCACAAGCCAAACTAATTACTGTAGATACAACGCATTTTAGGAAAGAGAGTTTATTTTTCGTAGTATCGAAGGAAAATATCCGGCTTGCTTGCCCCCCAGTGCCCGTCAAAAAGAAAAAAATCCGTTCGAGGTATGGTAGATAAGACCGACCGCCAGATCATGGCATTACTCCAGGAAGATGCCCGGCTGACGATTCAGGAAATCGGGCAGCGGATCAATCTCTCCAAATCGCCCATCCACGAGCGCATCAAACGCCTGGAACGGGAGGGGGTTATCGAGAAGTATGTGACCCTGCTCAATAAACGAAAACTCGGTAATAACCTGGTCGTATTCTGCCACGTCACACTCGACAAACAAACCCGCGAAACCTTTGTGGTGTTCGACCAAACCATCGCCCAACTACCCGAAGTGATGGAATGTAACCTGGTGTCGGGCAGCTTTGACTACCTCCTGAAAATCATTGTGCGCGATATGGAAGCCTACAACCGGTTTTACCAGGAGCGGCTTTCGGTCATTCCAGGCATCTTGAATATCAGCAGTTTTTTTGTAATGTCGGAGGTCAAAAATACGACGGTGATTCCGGTGTAGGAAGTTAGTTGACGGCCAAAACTGCCCCGTGCGTCTGCCGAATCACCCGGCGCAACAAGGGTTTGAAACCGCCGAAAACCGTCACGGCCGCTTCGGAAAGCCACGGGTTGCCGAAAAGCCGCTGTACGGTTCGGCCCACCCGGAGCCGCCCGGCAAATTGCCGCGACCATTCGGCCTGGTAGCGGTTTTCCAGTTCGGTGCGCGAAAGTTGGTTGGTCAAAAACCGGGTCGACAGTTCGCTGGCCAGTTTGCCGCTGCGGATCGCGAGGGCCATACCGTTGCCGCATAAGGGCGTGATCAGGCCGGCCGAATCGCCGATCATCAGGATGTGCTGCTCAACGGCTTTTTTGGGCGAAAACGAAAACTCGTTGATCACTCCCGGTTTTTCGTACAGAAATTCTGCCGTTTCGTAAATCCGTTTCAGGTGCGGATTTTGGCACAAAACCGCCTGTTCCATCGCTGCAATGTTGCCAAACGGGCGCAAGTTGTCCCGCGTGGTGAGGTAACAAAGGCAATACTTACCGTCTTCGATGGACGATAAACCGCAGTAGCCATCCTTGAAATTGTGCAAGGCTACGGTATCAACCGGGGCATCCGTTCGGATATGGTATTTGACGCCCACGTAGGGAGATGGTTTTTGCATGAAAGGCCGTTCTAACTGCTTGTCGATCCTGGAACGTTTGCCGTACGCGCCCAGCACCATTCGAGCTGTCAGTCGTTGTCCGTCAGCTAGTTCCACCGAAAAACCGTCGGCTTGGAATGTCACGGAGTCAACTTGTTTGCCCAGTAAAAACCGGACACCCGCAGCCTGCCCGAGTTGGAACAGCGCGTGGTCGAGGGTATATCGGCTGAGCCCAAAACCCCCCATATCCAGGCCAGTTTCGAGCGACCGGCCCGACGGTGACGTAAACTGAAACCGGTCGATGTGGGTAGCGCCCAAAGCATGTAATTCCAGGCCGAGCGATTCGAGGTAAGGGCGCACTTCGTTCGAGACATATTCGCCACAGACCTTGTGAAACGGGTAGGTTTTCCGTTCGACCACCGTCACCGTATGCCCGACCCGCGCCAGTTCCAGGCTGCTGACCAATCCGGCCAGACCTCCACCAATAATGATGACTTCCAAGATAGCGGCTTTCTTAGGTAAGTTGTGCAATGAACTTGTCGATATTCCTAAAACCGATTCACCGTCAGGAAGTTCAAAAATCGGTTTACAGGAAAAAGAAAACCCGGATGGGTTGCATCCGGGCTAGAATTTAAAGTGAGTAGGATTTGTCCCTTAAGCTCCTTCGGCGTCGCCGTCGTAAGTAATTTTCGGAATGGCTTTGTCGATCATGTACCGGCCAACGCCTTCTTCGCCGATCACGTCGAACAGTTCGAGGGCCCGACGGGCTACGTATTCTTCTTCAATCTGCTCTTTCACAAACCATTGCATGAATTGGTCGGTCTGGAAATCGTTCAGTTGGCGGGCCGTTCCGACGATGCGGTTGATCGAGTTCGTAACGGCGATTTCCTGTTGCAGGGCCAGTTCGAAAAGATCCCGAAAGCCGTCGAATTCCTGCGGAACGTTTGTGATTTCGGGCGAGATGGCGTGACCGCCCATGTCGGATACATACTTGAAAATTTTCAGCATGTGGTTCCGCTCTTCGCCCGACTGCTTGTAAAAATAACCGGCGCTGTAGTCGAAACCATTCCGGTCGCACCACGCAGCCATGGCCAAGTAAATGGCCGACGAATGCGCTTCCATTTTTATCTGTTCGTTGAGAATTCGCTCGATTTCTTCCTTCAGCGAGGTTCTCATTCTAACCAAATCTTTCATCGGTCTATCAGTTTTTGGTTCTTGTGTCTATGGTCGGATTTGTGCCGTTTCTGTTACAAGAATACTGATTTCAACCGAAAAAAGTTTTGACGGTACAAAATTTGGAAACAGTCTACTTTTAGGCTTGGATAGGATTCGGGCCGAATGGGAGAGGGGAATCAGTAGACGAGGGAACTGTACAATCTTTCGTTCAGCAAGGTGTTCAGGTCCAGCACAAAACGGGTTCCGGCCAGCAGTTCGCGCAGGGCGATCAGGTCGCAGAGGTTGAGCACAAACAGGTGGTCGGTACGGGGCGCGTCGATGAGTTCGACATCGTAGGCATCGTCGGTATTGAAAATCATCGTATGAATATCTACCGAATCGACCCGCTTCTTGAATGTCAGAAAATCGCCGATGCGCAGCGCCACCCGGGCTTCACCAAACTGAATGATAATCCGATTGGTGGTATCACACTGGTACGTCGTGCCTTTGGCGTTGGCGAATAATTCAGTTAACGATGGGGTATTCGACACGGATGATACAAAATAAATACGATGAAAACCGACGATTGCGTCTTTAGCACTGTAAAAGTACAATTGGAATGCAGACCTGTCAAGGGTTGTTTGAAACTATTCTAAATAAAATTTTTTGAAATGCGCTGGACCGGGGATGAAACGGCAAAAACCGGTGTTGGGATAAGCATGGGGTAGAGGGGTAAGGGCATGGGGCAGAGGGGCATGGGCGGTGTTGGAAAACCGGTGGGCTAATTTTCGGAACCGGTGGCACATGCCGTTGGTTATTGGTTTACTTTTGTTGCGTAGTTTGACCTGATCCACATGAATCGTAATTTATCCGACGGACTTAATTTTTTTTCGAAAGTAACCCCCAAACGCGCCTGGAATGCGCTCAAGGTGCTGTCGAGTTATTACGAATCGAAATGGACCGGGAAAGCCATCCACCGGGGTTCGCCGATTGCGATTTCCTTTGAACCCACCACCTCCTGCAACCTGCGTTGCCCCGAGTGCCCGAGCGGTTTGCGGTCGTTTACCCGCCCGACGGGCATGCTGCCCGCTGACCTTTTCAAGCGAACGATTGACGAAATCGCGGACACGCTGTTGTACCTCACGTTCTATTTTCAGGGTGAACCGTACCTGCATCCCGATTTTCTGACGCTGGTGGGCTATGCCTCCCAAAAAGGGATTTACACCGGAACGTCGACCAACGCCCATTACCTCACCGACGCCAACGCCCGCAAAACCGTGGAGTCGGGGCTGGACCGGCTGATTATCTCCATCGACGGCACCACGCAGGAAGTCTACCAGCAATACCGGGTGGGCGGAAAGCTGCACAAGGTCATCGAAGGCACGAAGAACATCATCAAGTGGAAGAAGGAACTGAAGTCGAAAACGCCCCACGTCATTTTCCAGTTTCTGGTCGTTAAACCCAACGAACACCAGATTGACGAGGTGCGGCAACTGGCCAGGGAACTGGGCGTGGATGAGGTCGGCTTGAAAACCGCCCAGATTTATGATTTTGAGCACGGTTCGGACCTGATGCCGACCATCGATAAATACTCCCGTTACGAGAAAACCGCCAACGGCACCTACGCCATCAAGAACGCGCTCGACGGCCATTGCTGGAAGATGTGGCACTCCTGTGTCATTACCTGGGACGGTCTGGTGGTGCCGTGCTGCTTCGACAAAGACGCTCATTACCGCCTGGGTGATCTGAAAAACCAGACCTTCGCCGAACTCTGGGAAAGCCAGCCGTACCAGCAATTCCGGCAAACCCTCATCCACTCCCGCTCCGGAATCGAGATGTGTAAAAACTGCACCGAAGGTACGCAAGTCTGGGCGTGAGTCAGTTAAGAGTTAAAAGTTAAAAATTAAAAGTAAATGGCGTCCGCTACTTTTAATTTTTAACTTTTCATTTTTAATTTCTTTCTGTGGAACGTTGAAAAAAAAGCGTGAAACGTTCCTTGGTTTCCTCAAACCATCTCCTGATATTTGGGGCTGTAACGAACAAACCCATGGGTAAAGTTATCGCTATTGCCAATCAAAAAGGGGGCGTCGGGAAGACCACAACGACGATCAATCTGGCGGCCAGTCTGGCCGCACTCGAGTTTCGAACGCTGATTGTCGATGCCGACCCACAGGCCAACTCCACCTCCGGGCTGGGCTATAATCCAAAAGAAATTGAGAACAGCATTTACGAGTGCATGATCGAGGACATCCGGACGCGAGATGCCATCATTCAAACCGACTTTCCGAACCTGGACCTGCTGCCGTCGCACATTGACCTGGTCGGGGCCGAAATTGAGATGATCAATCTCAAAAACCGGGAGGAAAAAATGAAAGAGGCTCTCTACGACGTGAAGGAAGAGTACGACTTTGTGATCATCGACTGCTCGCCCTCGCTGGGTTTGATTACGATCAACAGTCTGACAGCCGCCGACTCGGTGATTATTCCGGTGCAGTGCGAGTATTTCGCGTTGGAAGGACTCGGTAAGTTGCTGAACACCATCAAAATTATCCAGTCGCGTTTGAACACCTCCCTGGCCATTGAGGGAATTCTGCTGACCATGTACGATTTGCGGGTGCGGTTGTCGAATCAGGTTGTGGGCGAAGTCACGGCCCATTTTCAGCAGATGGTTTTTAACACCATCATTCCGCGCAACATCCGTCTGAGTGAATCGCCCAGTTTCGGCTTGCCGGTTCTGGCGCAGGATGCCGACAGTAAGGGAGCCATCAGCTACCTGAACCTGGCCCGCGAAATTCTGGCGAAGAACGGCCGGTTGCCGCAAGATCAGACCGTATAATGCTCATCCCGAATTTAGCTAGTCAGTCATGGAGAATACGAACGCAAAAAGTAATCCGAAAAAAATGGTAGGTCTGGGCAGAGGATTAGGAGCCTTATTGCACGACAGCGACCAGGTGAACCGACCCAGCAAGCCGTCGCCGTATGAGTCGATCTCGACAATGACTGAAATCAGCGTTAACCACGTTGAAACCAACCCTTTTCAGCCACGGTCCCGGTTTGATGAAGAAGCGCTGATGGAACTCGCCGAGTCGATTCGGGTACAGGGAATCATTCAGCCGATTACGGTCCGGCAATTGGGCCGCGACCAATACCAGTTGATTGCCGGAGAACGGCGGTTGCAGGCCTCCAAACTCATTGGATTAACCCACGTACCGGCGTTTGTACGGCAGGCCAACGACCAGCAAATGCTGGAAATGGCGCTGATCGAGAACATTCAGCGCGAAAACCTGAACTCGATCGAGATTGCCCTGAGCTACCAGCGGCTTATCACCGAATGCAGCCTGAAACAGGAAGAACTCGGCGCCCGGGTGGGTAAAAACCGCACAACGGTCAATAACTACATTCGGTTGCTGAAACTACCGCCGGTGATTCAAGCCGCCCTGCGCGATACGAAAATTTCGATGGGCCACGCCCGGGCCATCATCAACGTCGATAACCCGGATATCCAGATCAAGCTATTCAACAAAATTATTGAAGAGGATTGGTCGGTTCGGCGGGTAGAAGAAGCCGTCCGGAGCCTTGCGACCGCGCCCGAAGCGGAACCCGAACGCCGGGCCACGCCGTTCAAGCAGGAGATCCGGGGGCTGCAATTTAAGTTGTCGTCGATGTTCGGTACGAAGGTATCGATCAAGGCCGACGACAAGCACAAGGGCGAGATCAAAATTCCGTTCGGTTCGCAGGATGAAATGAACCGCATCCTGGAAGTGCTGAATTACAAGGCTTAAAAAATGTTAATTTCCTGGAATTCGGTTCGCCCGTCGGGGTTCTATCGTTAGTATATAGCGAGACAACACACCGAAAAGGATGCAACGAATACAGAGTACGAAACGAATGAAGTGGAGAACGTACGTGTGGGTAGCCATGACAGTTATGCTGGGCGGAAAAGCCGCCGGGCAAAATCCGGCAACCACTGTACGCGATTCGGTTCCGGTGGTTCAGACAATTCCCATTCGTCCGGATTCGGTCGGGAATGGTCAACTTCTGGATACCGTCGCCCTGACGCCGAAACAGAATGCCCGCATACGGAAAATCGTTCCCAGGAAAGCCACGATCCGGTCGGCCCTCGTGCCGGGTTTGGGGCAGATTTACAACGGGCACTGGTGGAAAGTTCCCATCATATACGCCGGTTTTGGGACGCTGGCTTATTTTGCCAATCGCTATTCGGAGGATTATCGGTTTTTTCGAAAATACGGTATTCTGGCGTTTAACAGCACAGATAAACAAATCGAGGTGCCCGGCTATTCGGGTAAAATCGGAGTGGATCGGCTGGAACGGGCCGCCCGGTCATCGGCCCGGTACCGGGATTACAATTTTCTGGGCATGGCGCTGTTGTGGGGTGTCAATGTGATTGAAGCCAACGTAACGGCGCACCTCAAGACGTTCGACATTTCCGAAGACCTGACGCTGAACGTAAAACCCCATCTGCTGATGCCGGTGATCGGAACGGTGCCGGTGCCGGGGGTGCGGCTGGCTTTTACGTTTAAATAAAAAAAATAGGGGGGACTTTATCGTTTATGGTATAGCTGTCTGAGGCTTCTGGGTGGAAATTCAGCAGGAAATGTAAGATCGTAAACAGCTTTAGTTTCAAAAACCGCTAATCCGTAACGGACTATAAACCATACACCCTGAATCATAAACATAGTTGGAATGAAAATACTCTTATTCGGCTACGGCAAGATGGGCAAAACCATCGAGCAGATTGCATTGGATCGGGGACATGCGATTGCGGGCCGGATCGATCTGCACAACCGGGCCGATCTGGATGCGTTAAAACCGTCGGATGTCGACGTAGCCATTGAGTTCAGTTCGCCGGAATCGGCCGTTGACAACCTCCGGACGTGCCTGAAACGGGGCTGGCCGGTTGTTTGCGGCACCACGGGCTGGCTGACCCATCGCGCCGAAATCGAAGCGCTTTGTCGGGAAACGCAGGGGGCTTTTTTCTACGCATCGAATTACAGCATTGGTGTCAACCTGTTTTTCCGGTTGAACAAAGTGCTGGCGCGGTTTATGAAGAGTTATCCATCATACCGGGTTTCGATGACAGAGGTTCACCATACCGAAAAGAAGGATGCCCCGAGCGGTACGGCTATCACCCTGGCTGAAGGTATCATCGATGAATTACCGACGAAAAACCGCTGGATCAACGAAACCGCCGAAGAGTCGGATGCCGTCGTGATCGAGTCACTGCGCGAGGGCACCGTGCCGGGAACCCACGTGGTTCGGTATGATTCGGACGTGGATACGATTGAAATCAGCCACGTCGCCCACAGCCGCCAGGGATTTGCTCTGGGCGCGGTTGTCGCCGGGGAGTGGCTGGCTGGTCGCCAGGGCGTTTTCGGGATGGAAGATCTGTTGGGGGAGTTAAATTAAAAAATAACGAACATCGAATCATGAATATCGAATAACGAAAAATTGAAAGTGTGCCGGATTGGCTCGATATTCGTTATTCAATATTCGTTATTCATTATTTTCTGAAAAATGTCAGTAGTAAAAAATCAGGAAACCACCGCGAAGCGGGCCGGAAAGCATAAATCACCCTTTCGGGAATGGCTTGATTCCATTGTGTTTGCCGTGGTGGCGGCTACCCTGATCCGGTGGCTCTTCATGGAAGCATTTACCATTCCGACCCCATCGATGGAGAAGAGCCTGCTGGTGGGCGATTTTCTGTTTGTCAGTAAACTGCATTATGGCACCCGGACGCCAAAAACGCCGTTACAGGTGCCGCTGACGCACCAGAAAATCTGGGGAACCGAAATCCCGTCGTACCTCGACTGGATTCAGTTGCCGCAATACCGGCTACCCGGTTTTTCGTCGGTCAAGTCAGGCGATGTGGTCGTGTTCAATTACCCGCCCGAAGACTACCCGACGGATTTGAAAACCAACTACATCAAACGGTGTATTGGTACGCCGGGCGATGTGGTGGAGATCCGGGACCGGAAGGTATTTGTCAATAATCAGGCTTTTCCGGACCCGGTCAAATCGGAAACCGAGTATTTTTTGAAAACCAACTCCGTCATTAGCGCCAAGGTGTTCAAACGCTACGACATTACGGATTTTGAGCAAACCACCGAAACGTTTAATGATACGATTGCCGCCAACGATGCGTCGGGCTACCGGATTCATACGACCCCCGAAACCGCAGCTTTGTTAAAGCAACAGGATTTTGTGCAGGGCCTGGAAGTGATCAATACGCCCAAAGGCTCCGTGAACCCCTTCCAGCCGGTCTATCCGCAGTCGCCGTTGTTTCCCTGGAACGTCGATAACTATGGGCCGATCACGGTGCCGAAGGAAGGCGTCACGATCCAACTGGACGAGAAGAACATTGCGCTGTACGGCCCGGTTATTCAGAAATACGAAAACAACGAAAAGGTGGAACTGGCCGAGAAATCCATCAAAATTGACGGCAAAGCAATCACTTCGTATACCTTCAAACAGGACTATTACTTCATGATGGGCGATAACCGGCACAATTCGGCTGATTCGCGTTACTGGGGTTTTGTGCCCGCCGATCACATTGTCGGTAAGGCGGTTTTCATCTGGATGTCGATCGACCCGAATCCGGAAAGCGTCCTGAACAAAATCCGCTGGAACCGCCTGTTCCGGATTATTGACGTACCCGTACCCACGGACTAAAGTCCGTGGGTACGGGTACGTTACCACTCAATTTCTGGCAAGCCTTTGCTTTTCAAATAATCGTTGGCTTGGCTGAAGTGTTTGGTGCCGAACCAGCCACTGTAATTGGCCGCCATCGGTGAGGGGTGTTTGGCCGTTGTATGATCTAAATTAGTTAATGCTACTCTCGGCTTATCGCGCGTACTTCTATTTCCAGCTGTAAAAGAGGCTTTGTTGATACGTATTCACGGGCGATTTGTATGGCGTTTGCACTTATTTGTTGTTGGTGGCTGATAGAAACAATTTAACTATCATTGAATCAGGTCAATTTCATTCTCTTTCACGTTGTGAAAAGCTAAATACGATACTTTACCATTTACTGGTAACTTTTAAGAAAAAGTTTACATCTAAACCCAGAGAAAATGGATTTAATATCCAAATATATATATTCTATTGGCAAACTTTAAATAAAAAGTTTATTCAAAATATTAATTAATCTAAAGTTACTAATTAGTCTATTTGTATCATTTAGGTAAGAATTATAAAAATGGGGGTTTATATTTACTCAAGTTATTTAAACGAAAATAGTAGAAAATAGCAGCAAGGTATTTGGAATTTACAAAGCAGCTATAAATTTAGTTGTACAACTAAATTTATACAACTATGTCATATTCTCACCTTTTTTCAAGATGCTTTAGTAGATTCATTGTAACCTTGTTATTAGTAACAATTGTTTTCAGTGAATCAATATCAGGTAACACCAAGACAGATAACAAATTTTATAAACGCAGTAAGGTTATCAGTGGTAAAAAGCGTGCCAAATCGAACAAAAATGTAGTTACTGTTAAAAACAAGACTATTAAAGGCGCTGATCCAATTCGATTTAAGATATATTCCAACAAGCTTCAGCCGGAAGTAGGAGAGGAAGTTGAATTAACAGTTACTTTAAATTTGATAAAATTCAGCTCAAGTCTAATGTATTTTCTGCCGGGGTCGAACGCATATACCATCAAAATGATAGTACCCACAGGCTTTCAGATTACAAGTGGAGATCTCGGAGAAACAATTAGAGGTGAACTGACTTATCCCAACAGCACGGAAATTAATTATCACTTAAGAGGGTATTTTACAGCTCCTTCTCCAGATAATTGTTTTCGATTGCTGCGAAGTCACGGCCAAGCCACTAATCAGAGCTTATTTGAAGAAAAAGTAAACTTTTGTATAAAATCAAAAAATAATGCCAATGCCTCAAGTGCGAGACTAACTGAAAGTTTTTCAGTATCATTAGAATCGGAGTATGCAACTGGCACTGGAACAATTAATACTGACCCGGGAACTTCAAACAACCAAGTTCGCTGGGGGTATTCATCATCAAATGATTACCTTGATTATATCTTGACGGGTGCGAATGCTGTGCCTTTATCGGGGTTGTATGCACTTATATTAAGTTATAAAAGCATTAGCCCTTCAACCGGTAATATTATTGTAAATGGAATTTCTTATCCGTTTTCATTTCCTTCATCCGATGGGGTTTTAAAAAACTACGCAACTACTATACTACTAAACAGTGGTCCTAATATCATCCGTATTCAAGGTGGTAGTGGTAGATTTGCCCAAGATCGTATTCAGATTGTGAGCAATTTAGATACAAATTTGAATTGTTCATTTACTCCAACGGCTAGTGTGAATAATGCGACACCTGGTTGTGGTGCCTCAATAAATTTAAGTGCTGGTTGTAGTGGCGGTGATTGTAGCGGGGTTAGTTACAGTTGGAGTGGCAATGGGATTAGCCTGCCTGGACAAAATGTGACAACAAGTGTCCCTGGTAGCAATGGGACTTACACTTATGTGGTAATGGCTTCCAAAGCTGGATGTACTAATCAAACAGCTACAACTACGGTAACCTTGAGCGATTGTACAACTAGCCCTCAATCCGACTGCACTTCTTTTGCAGAAGTGTGTTCGGGGAACCAACATGAGATACGATATCAGAATATTACCCTTGCGTCAGCAGGCACTTATGGCCTGTCAGTTCACTACAGAGCCCCTGAGAAGCAAGTTACTGGTAGTGTGTTCATTGATGGGGTAGCTCAAGCGGTTGTTTTTCCTCAGACCAGTTCTTATCAGGATAAATCCGTAGGAAATATTACGCTAACAGGTGGTAGTCATACGATTGGGTTGAGTAGTGGAGCTGATGGTGGAATCATCTGCTTCGACAAAATTTGTTTAAGTGGAGGGACCTCTACCAATTGTTCATTTACTCCAACGGCTAGTGTGAATAATGCGACACCTGGCTGTGGTGCCTCAATAAATTTAAGTGCTGGTTGTAGTGGCGGTGATTGTAGCGGGGTTAGTTACAGTTGGAGTGGCAATGGGATTAGCCTGCCTGGACAAAATGTGACAACAAGTGTCCCTGGTAGCAATGGGACTTACACTTATGTGGTAATGGCTTCCAAAGCTGGATGTACTAATCAAACAGCTACAACTACGGTAACCTTGAGCGATTGTACAACTAGCCCTCAATCCGACTGCACTTCTTTTGCAGAAGTGTGTTCGGGGAACCAACATGAGATACGATATCAGAATATTACCCTTGCGTCAGCAGGCACTTATGGCCTGTCAGTTCACTACAGAGCCCCTGAGAAGCAAGTTACTGGTAGTGTGTTCATTGATGGGGTAGCTCAAGCGGTTGTTTTTCCTCAGACCAGTTCTTATCAGGATAAATCCGTAGGAAATATTACGCTAACAGGTGGTAGTCATACGATTGGGTTGAGTAGTGGAGCTGATGGTGGAATCATCTGCTTCGACAAAATTTGTTTAAGTGGAGGGACCTCTACCAATTGTTCATTTACTCCAACGGCTAGTGTGAATAATGCGACACCTGGCTGTGGTGCCTCAATAAATTTAAGTGCTGGTTGTAGTGGCGGTGATTGTAGCGGGGTTAGTTACAGTTGGAGTGGCAATGGGATTAGCCTGCCTGGACAAAACGTGACAACAAGTGTCCCTGGTAGCAATGGGACTTACACTTATGTGGTAATGGCTTCCAAAGCTGGATGTAATCTAAGCGCTTCTGTAAGTCTAAATGTCAGCGGATGCTCATCGACTGGTTATGGAGATATGGGAAGGGCTGGAACGCGACGTGACCAGTTTGATATCGTCAAATCTGGTGTACAGAATGGGTTTATAAGTATAAGCGATGTTTCAAACTACAGCGTTGGCGGATACAATACTTTGTATTTTATTAACGACGTTTACGTAGGAAATGCCTTAAGTAATTATGAACTTCCTGTAAATGCAAAATACGTAGTCGATAAGCTTATCACAAAATCGTATCCAACTTTAGGGTATCAGCGGGTTGACGATTTGTGGAAACAGGGTAGTCAAGATTCACAATGGATCAAAAGCTGGCATCAACAAATAATTAACACTTATGATACAGGAACACCTTTTATAGGTGATCAAATAATTAGTAATGGAAAAGGAACACTGTTACCATTGTATCAAAGCTGGTTTGTACGATCTAATAATTGGAATGCTGAAGCTTTGCGAAGTACACCTGCTTTGACTTTACCTGTTGGAAAAGTTTTTGGGGGTGACGCGTTAGATGGTACTGCAAGCCTAGACGACTACCATACTCACGGATGGAACATCATCCACCGCGCTCAAATTAAAGGTCAAAATGTGCCAATGAACGAACGTTTGGCATACCCTGTTTCTACTAATTTCAAACAGAGTCTTCAGAATTCTACATTATTAAATAAAGTATATTTAGATGGAAATCCTACTTACGAGCAAGGAGTAGCGGCTCAGGACTATGCAGGATATGATAATTTCGGGTGGCTTATTGATCAACTTGAGGAAGGTGATGACTATGTGAGAGGGACGAGCAAGGGATATTTGGGGTATCATGAACGGTTTAAACAAAAAAATCCTTCTGGTCGCACTTTTGGAAATTACGGAGCTGGCTCTCTCCGTTATAAGGCATTCACATATAATTTTCAACCTGAAGGTGGCGGGGCCCGTAATCCAGTTGATTTTAATAATTACATTCGTCGCTATCAAAGCCAGCAGCAGGCAAGAACTAGACCAAATGGAAGTATAGATCCTTTCTATATTAATCATGATGGTAAAAGCTTAAGCAGCATAGGAGTTGAGCAATTGGTTCAATATTATCCTATGAATGTAAATGAAATCGATGCTATCTATGTTAAAATGCATGAAATAGATGTCATGCTAAAACAGGACCCTAACAATAAACCAATCGGATATCTCTGGCCCCTTCGGGAGAATCCAGATGGTGGAAGTTTGAATGGAGACGCTTCAAGTGGTCACAACTCGTATGAATGGGAACATGAGACAACTAATCCAGCTGGAAGAGTACGGCAAACTTCTCATAGTACGTGCAGTTTAATCTCAGCAGAAGTATTTGCGTTTGATGCAATGACTCGCGGGAAAGGAGTGGTTTACTTTCATAATCTTCCATTGACTGGAAATGATCGAAATAAAATTTCTACCAGTGCATTATATCCAGCAACGTGGCTACCTGATCCCGGAAGTTCGAATAATTTCCCATATGTCTCCTCAAATGAAGCTGGTGTTGCTCCTTTAACCCCTTTGGTAGGATTCGATGCGACATATCACGGACGAATTAAAGCTCAACGAGTGTTAGATTGGCTAGGCACAACAACACCAGAGTGGGAATATGCTACTTATTCATTAAATGGTACTGTAAGAAACGCTCCATCAGATGGAACAGCCATCCTGCATCATGCGGCCGATTATAAGCCAATGGCTATGATACTTCGTAATCCTGTTAATAACAAAAAAACCGTATGGGCATTTGATCCTTACTGTCAGCCAAATGCGACACAAAATATAAGCATAAATTTAAATGATGGAACATCAGTTGATGTTCTACTTAAGGGAAACGCCCTTCACGTAATCTTAATTAATTAGGCGCTTATAACTTTTGATCTCCTGTTATCGCCACTACCTAATTTCAATTAGGTAGTGGCGATTAAATCTGAAAATAGCTCGTTTATGTGCTTTAATATCCTGTTTGTTGGTGGGCGAATCAGTCTGTAAAGAGCCCAATTTTTTTGCTAGTGAAAAGCTTTTACCATCTTCAGATTGAGGTGCTCTCGAAAAGCGTTCCGGAGACTGCTCGCGAAACTGTGTCAAAGGTTAATAAAAGGAATAGTGAAGTCCTCCCCAAAATTCGGACACGGGTTATGATTAAAAGATGAAGTAACTTTCACTTTTAAAGCTGTAATGGTCCTATAGATACGCTACATTTGGAAAGGCGTTAAAAATAGCACAAAACTAGGTTTTTGCTTTTTTCTTTAAGGCATCGAGTTTCTTATCCCAATAGTACGATTGTTCTCGAATCCGTTCTTTTTCCGGATCGTATTTGGCAATAACTTGTATTCTTAACTTTCTTGCTTAACGTTTTTTGTTTTATTAACTTAGACAAAAACAAGCAAGATGAAAGCCGAAGAAAAATTAGCTCATCACCGTTTGAGTGTGCTGGAACTGGCTCAAGCGCTAGGAAGTGTGTCGGAAGCCTGTAAACGCAAAGGCATGACGCGAACCATGTTCTACGAATACAAAAAGCGTTTCATCGAGCAGGGCATCGAGGGACTCAAAGATTTGCCACCGATCGCTAAATCACATCCTTTTACAACCCTTCCTGAAGTCGTCGACCGTATCAAAGAACTGGCTTTGGAGCATCCTGCCTGGGGGTGTAATCGGCTGGAAGCGCTGCTGATGGCCGAAGGCAAGCGAGTCAGCAGCGTCACGATTCAGGAACTGTTGAATAAAAACGGATTAGGCAGTCGCTACGATCGCTGGCTGACTCTGGAAAGAAAGCATGCCCAGGAAGGACTTGAACTGAATCCAGAGCAAACCGCTTTACTGGAAAAATTGAACCGCACCGGCGGCCCGGCCACAGTACAAGGAACGCCATGTGGAATCATCGGCACCCGGGGAGTTACTGAGTCAGGACATTTGCCAGATCGGTAGCATTAAAGTCGTAGGTAAAATTTATCTACACTCGGTGGTCGATACATTTGGTAGCTATGGATTCGGCTTTCTACACACTTCCAAGCAGCCTGAAGCCGCCGTTGCCGTCTTGCACAATGATGTTTTGCCCTTCTACAAAAGCAAAAAAATAGAAGTCAAGACTATTTTGACCGACAATGGCCGGGAATACTGCGGCACCGACGCGCATGCCTTTCAAATCTACTTAGAATTAAACGAGATTAAACATCGGACGACCAAGGTTCGTAGTCCGCAGACCAATGGCTTTGTCGAACGATTTCATCGCACGGTGTTGGAGGAATTTATCAAAGTTGCCTTTCGGCAAAATGTCTACTTAACGCTCGATCAATTGCAGGCTGACCTGGATGAGTGGCTAATTTTTTACAATACTGAGCGACCCCATTTAGGCTACCGCAATAGGGGCCGAAGACCTATTGAAACCATTGATTAATATTGTACTAAAATTAGAGAAGAAAAACGTAACGTTGTTAAACAAGAAAGTTAAGAGTACACCCTTATACACAGTGGCCCAGTTTGCATCGGCGCATACGGCTCAGTATCATCGGTATAGTCAGCTATTACACCCGCCATGTGTGTCAGGATCTCCACCGCGATTTCCCGGACCTGGTTAGCTATGACCGCTTTGTGGCTCTGATTCCTCGCACACTCATCCCGCTCATGGTTTATCTGGCCTACCGCTGTCAACGCAGTTTGCGCACCGGTATTTACTACATTGATTCTACCCCGCTGGCGGCTTGTCATCCTAGAGTCCACCAGCATCGCACCTTGAGCGGCTTTGCCGCTTGGGGAGAAACCTCCGTGGGCTGGTTCTTTGGACTCAAAGTTCACTTGTTAATCAATCCGTTAGGGCAGTTAATTCACGTCCGCATCAGGGATGGCAGCCCCCATGATACCAACCCGAAAGTACTCTTTCAACTCACCAACGATGGGGTAGGTTGGGTCTTTGGGGATAAGGGCTATCTGCTCAATATGGAAAAACAAACCTTTGTTGAACACCAGGGCCAGGTCTTCTTTGTGGCTAAACCACGCCGGGGCAGTCAGCCTGTGGAGTTGCCCCTTGCCGCCCGGCGTTGGGCTAAAAAACGGAGCCTGATCGAAACCGTTATTGGCCAGACTAAGACCGTTTGCAATTTGGAGCACAGCCGCCATCGGTCTGCTCACAATGCCTTTGTCAATGTTTATGCAGCGCTGGTCGCCTATTCATTTTATGAACGTAAGCCTGTTGAAGCAATTAATATCAGTGATCGGCTGTTGCAAACAGGCGAACCGGGTTGGGTGCTGGCGGCATGAAGTATAATCTCATAGTTCACGTTTGAATAGATATTCCGAAAAAGATAGATAGAATAATTTTAATCGTATATTTGTGTGTACAAAATTTGTAATTTTAGAGTAACAAGTTCTAATCGAATGGAAAACAAATCTTACATGAAATTCGCTAACAAAAACTATTCGTCTTGGTATGAAAGGATTATGGGTATGTCATTGCTAATGTTAATTTCATATAAAAAACTGCCCTTTCTGCAATATAATGGACAAATCAATCCTGATGAAAGTCAGATGTTAACGCAGGCCATTACTTTAGAGTATGATCCGGTTTTTTGGTCTTCAGTAGACGGTACAACAAGTGGTCCAATAAATAGCTTTCTAATTCTACTTATTAAATATATAGGTTTTCCATTTAATTACACTACTCTCCATATAGCCGCTCTAGGGTTTATTTGTATATGTTTATTTATGACTTATAATACAGTGCGAATGTTTTTTAACTATAAAGTAGCCTATTTAAGCTTACTAATTATCTACAGCTTTTTTTTCTTTACTAATCATAAAGACTTTAATCATTTTGCAAGCGAGTTGCCTTCTGTAACTTTAATGACTATAGCAATTTATCTTTTGACATTAATTTATACTTCGGACAAGTCGCTATCATGGACTTATTACCTACTAGCTGTACTTTGTTGTTTAATTCCATTAGCAAAATTACAGGGTGGCCCCATTGCTTTTCTATACTTATTTTATAGTATAATTTGCTTGGTCAAACATAATAAATTATTTGGTTGTAAAATTTCATTAATTATAGCTCTTGGTTCCGGCTTGCTGACGGTAATAGGTTCACTACTATTTTACTTGTACGTGAATGACTTATTAACTGATTTCTTTGTAATGTATATTCGGACAAACTTAAACCATTATAATTCTGCAGACACAGTAAAAATGTTTATCAAATTAATGTTCAAGTCATCTTACGATTATTTGTTTTTCTTGCTAATCAACACACTGATATGGTTGATAGGAGCACGGCTTATTCTAAAGTATAAGTTGAAATATACCATTGATTTGAATGTTCTAAGATTTTTAATTTTAAATATTGTAGTTTCAATAGGAGTAATTGCTAGAACCGGATATGTATTTGAACATTATTTATTGTACTCACTTTTTCCAATTATCTTACTTACAGCGTATTTTTTGAATATCATCCTATATTCAAATAAAAGTGAATTTTATCAGAAATTGAATTCTAAATTAATAATGATAGGATTATGTTTTAGTTTAATAATAACGTGTCTGCTTAAAATGGATAAAGAAAATCAAAATTTTAATACGCTTCGACCTCCTTTATGTAATAAAAATATTGTTAATTTGATTAAAAAATATACAAAATCCACTGATTGTTTAGTCGTATGGGGATGGAATTTGACATATCATGTTTTTACCGGTTTAAGGCAAGGGACCCGCCAAAATCACTCAATCCGTTGTATGATAACAAACTCATTGGGTGCTATTCATGATCCTCAATTGATTGCTTATTATCGCCATCAATTTGTTCATGATATGGAGCGCAATCGTCCTGCTGTATTTATAGACGAAGTAAAAGCAAATGATTTTTTTATAAACCCTAATGAGGTTGTACATCAAACTGTCCCTGAGTTAGATAGATTTATATCCTGCAACTATAAATTAGTCAGTAGTCAATCAGGAGTCCAGGTTTATATTCGTAATGATCGGCTTAAATGGTTATCCCATTATTCTACCCAAAAGTTCTGATTCAAGCTAAACAGTGGTAAATACAGGGTCAAAGGGTTTCAATTTCCGAGATCATAAACTGAATTCAATGATATCACCACTCAATTTCCTTCAATCCTTTACTTTTCAAATACACATTCGTCTGGCTGAAGTGTTTGGTGCCGAACCAGCCACCGTAATTGGCCGCCATCGGTGAGGGGTGTTTGGCTTTCAGAATCAGGTGCTTGTAGCTGTCGATAACCGCTCCTTTTTTCTGGGCATAAGCACCCCAAAGCAGAAAAACGAGGTTCTCTTTTTCGTTGGACAAGTGCTGAATGACGGCATCCGTGAAGGTTTCCCAGCCTTTGTTCTGATGCGAACCCGCCTGATTGGCCCGAACCGTCAGCGTGGCGTTGAGCAGTAACACGCCCTGAACTGCCCAGCGTTCGAGGTTGCCGGACCGGGGAACGGGCGTTCCCAGATCGTCCTGGATCTCTTTGAAAATGTTGACCAGCGAAGGCGGTTTCGGAATGCCCTCATTGACTGAGAAGGCCAATCCGTTGGCCTGCCCCTCACCGTGGTAAGGGTCTTGCCCCAGGATTACGACCTTTGTCTGGTCGAACGGACATTTATCGAAAGCGTTGAAAATCAGCTTGCCCGGCGGGTAACACCGTTGCGTTGTGTATTCGGTTCGCACAAATTCGACCAGGTTCTGAAAATACGGTTTTTCAAATTCAGCGTGCAGCCGTTGCTGCCAGGAGGGTTCAATAACGACCTTCATCAGGATGGATATTGGGTGTATGGGTTCAAAGACGATACCGAAACCAGTCGGAACCGGCACGTTATTTGTCGTGGTGGCAAAAATAGAGGAAAGCTAAAATTATTTTTGAGCCTTGTTGGATTTATAAACTCTTGAAATTAATTTTCGTTTAAAGGTTGTTAAACAACAAGTCAATCGAATGATATCGGCAATTACCGAAGGCGTAAAAGTCAGCGTCATGACTGAATACCAGCCCGAATACTCCAGCCCCATGCAGGCCCATTACGTGTTTACGTACCGGATTACCATCGAAAACGGAGGACCGTCGACGGTGCAATTGCTGCGTCGCCACTGGCTGATTTACGATGGCTACGGTATGGCCCGCGAAGTGGAAGGAGCCGGAGTGGTCGGGCAGCAACCGGTTTTGGAGCCGGGCGAAACGCACGAATATGTGTCGGGCTGCAACCTGCGGTCGAGTCTGGGCAAAATGAGCGGGACGTATCTGATGGAACGCATTGTCGATGGCAAACAATTCAGGGTCAATATTCCGGAGTTTATGATGGTCGTGCCGTTCCGGTTGAATTAAATCAGTTTTATTAACGATCCGCCGTAGCGGTTTTTGGTTACTTGATTCGCGCTTATCTGACGTATCTTCTGAAGGCCCGCGATGCGCATTCCCTGCATTCGCCTTTTGTCTTTGATCTCTACACCTACCTTATTCGAGCCGATAACCCCGACGAACCGGCTTTTGGCCCCATCCGAGCATTGCAGCGGGAGTTATTAAACGATCGTCGGATCATCCGGATTACCGACTTTGGGGCGGGTTCGCGTATCAACGCTTCCCGCGAACGGGCGATTCGGGATATTGCAAAAAATTCACAAAAACCGGCTCGGTTTGGGCGCTTGCTGTACCGGTTGATCCAACGGCTCGATGCCAAACTCATTCTGGACCTGGGAACCTCGTTGGGGATTACCACGCTCTATGAAGCCGCAGCCGCCCCCCAGGCCCAATTGCTGACGTTCGAAGGGTGCCCGCAAACGGCGGCCGTTGCCAGCAACAACTTTCAGAAGTTGAACCGTTCGAACATTGAAATCATCACCGGGAATCTGGATGAAACGTTGACAGATCGTCTGAAAACCGTGGAACGGATCGATTTCGCGTTTTTCGACGCCAACCATCGCTACGAACCCACGATGCGGTATTTTGAAATTGCGCTTTCCAAAATTCATAACGATTCTTGTTTCGTTTTTGACGATATTCACTGGTCCGACGAAATGGAACAGGCCTGGGAGCAGATCAAAGCCCATCCGGCCGTAACGGTTACGATTGACTTGTTTTATGTGGGGCTGGTATTTTTCCGTAGCCAGCAACCCAAACAGGATTTTATCCTGCGTTTTTAAGTCGTTGGAAGTCAGAAATAATACTGCCTTTTGCGCGTTTTCAATACTAGGTTGACCGTCGCCGTTTTATGAAACATCTCTTCCAACGTTCAGTAAGGAATCTATTGGGGGCCGTGGGGTTGGGTATTTTAATCACATCCTGCCAGAAATCATCCGATCAGCCGGAAGAGCCAACGCCGGTGGTGGCCAGCAGCTTTGAGCAGTTGCAACGCCGGATTCTGACGCCTACCTGCGCTACCTCCGGTTGCCATTCGTCTGAAACGGATCCGACCTTCAACCAGCACCGGTTATTGCTGACCAGTGGGTTAACTTATAAAAATCTGGTTGGCGTCGCTTCCACCAACAGCAACGCCAAAGCCGCCGGGCTGCTTCGGGTAAAGCCCTTTGCCGCGTTGGAAAGTCTGTTGTATCACAAGTTAAATACGGCGGCCGGCCACCACAGCGGAGCCAATTATGGGAACCCGATGCCGCTGGGGAAAGATCCGCTGACGGTGGGGCAGATCGAATTTGTCCGGCGCTGGATCGAAGCTGGGGCACCCGAAACCGGGAGTGTCGTCGATTCGACGCTGCTGGATGATAAAACTCCGAGTGGGGTGCCATCGGAAGCGTTTGAAGCGCTCAAAGCACCGGGCCCCGGCCAGGGTTTTCAGATGCGGCTGGACCCTTTTACGGTCGCGCCGAATTTTGAACGGGAGCTGTTTGTCCGAAAAGCGATTGGCAATACCCAGGACGTATATGTCAGTCGCTATGAAGTGAAGATGCGTCCCAATAGCCACCATTTTGCCCTCCACAGCTTTCGGACGGATCAGAATCTGCCTGTATTAAACCAGGTTCGGGATTTGCGCAATGCTGACAATACCTTAAATCTGGCGACGGCGCTAATGATGCAAAATCACGTCTTTTTTATTGGTGTCCAGTCGCCCTATGTCGACTATAGTTTTCCGGAAGGGACCGCTTTGCCCATTCCCGCGAATGCGACTATGGATATGAATTCCCACTACGTGAATAAAACTGGCAGTTCAATGACGGGCGAGGTGTATCTG
This sequence comes from Larkinella sp. VNQ87, assembly GCF_049445795.1. NCBI lineage: Bacteria > Pseudomonadati > Bacteroidota > Cytophagia > Cytophagales > Spirosomataceae > Larkinella > Larkinella sp. VNQ87. Next base: position 150,256 of record NZ_JBMSDT010000001.1, on the reverse strand, counting down.
AATCTGTACACCGTCGATCCGGCAAAGGTAAAGAACGTGGTCAAAACAATGGATTTCAACAACACAAATCTGACGATTCCGGCCAAAACGCGGGTAACGCTGACCAAAACGTTCACTATGTCCAAGCCCATCAAAGTGCTGGTGTTAACTTCGCATACGCATAAACTGGCCGAAAAATTCGTGATCCGCATAAAAGGAGGAAGCCGGGATGGCGAGATCATCTATACCTCCACCAACTGGGACCATCCCGAAATTATTACGTATAAAACGCCTATTCCGCTGGCGAAAGGCGAAGCGCTGGTTTCGGAGATAACTTACAACAATACGACTGATAAAACCGTCTATTTCGGCCTGACCAGCGAGGATGAAATGGGCATTATTTTTGGGTATTATTTGGAAGAATAGCTAGTTAGTGCAGAGAAATGAGGGGATAAACGGCTGAATGAATTGAATTGATTAATTGATCAATCCCTATATCTCCTATGCCCCGGTCTTTCCTCCGTTGTCTGTTGTCGGGAGTTTTGGGCTGGATGTACTGGTCTTCCGCCGGGGCTCAGGATACACGCCTGGTGCTGGACACGACCAGGCTCAGCTCGGGTCAGTTAGTAAATCTGGCGGAGCTCAATGGCTGGCTCTTTTCGGCAGGCCATAATCCCGCCTGGGCTAACCCCGGTACCAGTTCCGCAACCTGGCGCGCTTTTAAACCCGCTGACCTGTCTGTCCGCAACGCTGATGAACAGGGGAAGGTGGAAGGATGGTTTCGACTCAACATTCAGCTCGATTCGACTTGGAGAGGAATGGCATTAGGGCTCCGCAACGGGAGCTGGGCTGCTGCGGATGTCTACCTGGATGGGCGTTGGGTAGCTTCTTTTGGGAATACTGGGGCAAACGGAAAACCGTATCAGGCGCATTATTATGTTCATCAGCCTGCCATCCCTATTCCGTTCATACCAGAAAAAAACCATTTGCTGGCTATCCATGTGGTGGATTACGTATCTGCCTTTCCGCAGTATCCCGGTCGGAAACTACAGTCAGAAGCGCTTTCGAGTACGATCCGGCTCCTGCAGCTTACCGGGCCGCAGTATCCCCAGCTTTTGTTGAACTCCATCCGGGAAAATGTAGGGTATGTAAGCCTCTGGTTTGGTATATGGCTTCTGGTGACGATCGGTTTCTGGTTGCTCTCCTGGTTAAATTTCTACGAAAAAACCACCTTACAACTGTTGGGCGTTGCAGGGACCTTTGCCACGATATCCAACCTGGGGCGTCTGCTGCTGTATAGAAGCTCTTCCTTTCCGGTTCATTATGGAAAAGTTGCTATAATCACTCTGTCGCTCTGGCTGACAATTGTATTTATCCTCCTGATCTTAATGACTATTTTCGGCTATCGAGTCCGGCGAAAATGGTTTTATGGGTTAATCATCGTAGCGATTGCGGGCGCTGCGGTGGATATGTACGTAGGCGGGGATGCCGTTATTTCAATGGCCAACCTGATGCAGCAAGCCTTTATCGCTTACCTGCTGCTATCCTCCTGGAAACGATTGCGGGGAGCCCAATGGGCGATTGTAGTTGGCGCATTGGTTAGTATTGTGGCGGCTGCGGTGTTTGCTGTGTTCACCTTTGTTCAATTGCCATTCAACTTTAATCTACTTTTCTCCGTAATTTCGCTTGCTTTTCCGTTTTCGTTCGTCGTTTATATTGCCCTGCGGTTCAGGGAGATTTTAGCCGATGTTCGCAAAAAAGCGGATGCGCTGGTGCAAATTACCGAGGAAAAACGATTAATACTGGCGACCGAAAATCAACGGCTCGAACAGCAGGTAGAAGCCCGTACTGCCGAATTAAAGGCCTCTCAAGCCCAACTCATTCAGAAAGAGAAATTAGCTGGCTTGGGCGAGTTAACGGCGGGTATCGCCCATGAAATTCAAAACCCCCTGAACTTTGTCAATAATTTCTCGGAAGTCAGCGCTGAACTGGTCGAAGAGCTGAAGGCTGAGTTGGAGCGGGGCGAAACGGCGGAGGTTCGGGCTATTGCTGATGATTTGAGTCAAAACCTGCAAAAAATTCATCACCACGGCAGCCGGGCCAGCCGCATTGTCAAAGGAATGCTGGAACATAGCCGAGCGACGACTGGCGAACGTCAGCCGACGGATCTAAACGCCCTGGCCAATGAATACCTGCGTCTGGCTTACCAGGGACAACGGACGAAAGACAAGGACTTCCGGTGTGAAGTAGTCACCGACTTTGACCCAACCCTGGGCAAGGTGGAAGTTGTACCGGCGGAGATTGGGCGGGTGCTTCTGAATCTGCTTTCCAATGCGTTCTATGCCATAACTGAACAGCGCAAGGCGAGGTCCGCGGATTATACACCCACCGTTTGGGTGGACACGTGCCAAAAAACCGGGCCGTCCAACCGCCGAGTGGTCGAGATTCGCGTAGCCGACAACGGCATTGGCATTGCCGAATCCGTGAGGGGGAAGATTTTTCAGCCCTTTTTTACGACTAAACCCACCGGTGAAGGAACGGGCCTGGGCCTATCACTCAGTTACGACATTGTGACCAAAGGTCATCAGGGTTCCTTGCAAGTCACTAGCCGGGAAGCGCAGGGGACGGAGTTTATCATTGAACTGCCTCAACAGAACTAAACTACGGCATCATCGGTTTGGTTGCGAACCCACCAAAAAGTAAAAAACCGCCCTTGCTTCAAGGGCGGTTTTTTTATGCTGATTCAAAGTCGGATTACCGGGCAATTTCAATCTGAACCCGTTTCCCTTTAATCGTATTTCCTTCCATCGCATCCACGACCCGGTTGGCTACATCACGCGGAACGTCGACGTAGGTGTGCTTGTCGAAAATGTCGATGTGACCGATGCTGCTGCCCGGAATGTTGGCTTCTCCGGCAATGGCGCCGACGATGTCGCCCGGACGGATGAAGTCCCGACGGCCCACGCTGACGAATAGGCGGGTCATGTTGGCTTCCCGCTCGCGGGGAGCGCGTTGCTCATCCCGGTCAAACCGGCGAGGTTCACCGCCCCGGTCGTCACGGCCACCGAAACGCGGCCCACGATCGCGGTCACCAAACCGGCTTTCGCCCCGGTTACCCCGCTCGCCAAACCGGCCTGAAGATTCACGTCCACCCCGATCACCAAAGCGACCGGAACTTTCGCGTCCACCGCGGTCACGGTCACCGAAGCGGCCTGAGCCTTCCCGGCGTTCCCGACGGTCGTCGTCGTGGCCCAGATTCTGGTCAGAGAACTCGTTTTTCTCGATGCCCATACCGCGTTTGACCAGTGCCGCCACAATTTGCTCGGTCGAAAAACCGGCGTGGTGCAACGCCGTCAGCAGGTCATCGTAAAGATTCAGATCGGAGCTGGATTCGATGGTTTCTTTTACCTGCTCGATAAACCGGGCTTTTCGTAAGCCAACGATGTCTTCGAACGACGGAATCACACCTTTCTCCACCCGAACCTTGGTGTAGTTCTGGATTTCGCGGAACCGGTATTTTTCGTCGCGACCAACCAGCGAAAACGCTTTGCCGGACTTTCCGGCGCGGCCTGTCCGGCCAATCCGGTGGACGTAATATTCTTCGTCGAGCGGAATGTCGTAGTTGATAACTGCATCCACATTGTCTACGTCGATCCCCCGGGCGGCTACGTCGGTAGCCACCAGAATGTTGGTTACACCCGACCGGAATTTCGACATGACGTTGTTCCGTTGCGCCTGACGGAGATCACCGTGCAAGCCTTCGGCCTGATAACCACGAACTTGCAAGTCTTCCACGATTTCGTCGACCCGTTTTTTCTGGTTACAGAAAACGAGCAACAATTTCAGGTTGTAGGTGTCGATCAATCGGCACATTACCTCCACTTTGGCCTTCGGTTTTACCTCGAAGTATACCTGTTCGATGTTGTGGTTGGTCAGTTCGTTTTTCACCACTTTCACCAGCACCGGGTCTTTCTGGAACCGCTGCGTGATGGCCATGATCGGTTTCGACATCGTGGCCGAGAACAGAATTGTCTGGCGTTCTTCAGGCATCTCTTCCAGAATACCCTCGATGTCTTCGCGGAAACCCATGTCGAGCATTTCGTCGGCTTCGTCCAGAATCATCATTCTGACGTTGTCCAGTTTCAGCGTGCGACGCTCCATGTGGTCCATGACGCGGCCCGGCGTACCGATCACGATGTGAACCCCGGTTTTGAGCGACTTGATCTGGCGATCGATGGAATCACCTCCGTAGATGGCTTCCACGCGAATACCGCGTTTGAATTTCGATAATTTCCGGACTTCGTCGGCCACCTGGAGCGCCAGCTCGCGGGTCGGACAAAGCACCAGCACTTGCGGATGACGCTCGGTTACATCGATCATCTCGATGGCCGGGATGCCAAACGCTGCGGTTTTCCCGGTTCCCGTCTGCGCCTGACCAATTACGTCGCGGCCGTCCAGAATGGGCGGGATGGCTTCGGCCTGAATGGGCGAGGGATGCTCGAAGCCCATTTCGGTGACAGCCTGTAAAATGTCGTCTGATACATTCAGATCAGCAAACGTCCGTTGCGGAGTTGCCGGTTTGGTACTCGTTTCCTGTTCCATGATCTCAGGAGTCATAACTTGTAAGAGTTTTAAAATGAACTACTACAAGCGTTTATCGGCAGGAGTGCTCGTTCTGCGCGGCCATGCAGTCTGATTACCAAAATCAGTGAACGATACGTTTGTGTGTTTGAAATACAGTCGTGAAGGAACCCCCGAAAATGCCCAGCTTAGCCCAAAGTGACGTGTGTCACGAATGCGATTGCCCCAACAGATGCGCCCAACGAATGTTTAAACCCCTTTCCGGTTGACATCCGTGCTGCTCTGCGGTACTAGAAAAAAGCTCATGAAGCGTGTCTATTACAGAGTCCGGACGGATGTCCGCTTGAAAAACTGTCACAAAAGTAAGAGATATTTTTCAAGAATGCAAGCAGCAATATTATCTAATTGTATTTTTTTGGGAAGGCATTTTTTATAGGATGGCGAGTATAGCGTCCGCTTTTAACAAACACTCCTCGTATTCTTGCTGAGGGTCAGCGTCGTAGGTAATGGCGCTCCCGACCGAAAACGAAAGATAGCGGGTGGATTGGTTATAAAAAATACTCCGGATCATCACATTGAAATCGAAATCGCCCTCCGGCGTAATAAATCCGGCGGCACCTGAGAAGGGTCCCCGGCGGGTGGCTTCATACTGGTCGATGAGTTCCATCGCCCGCACTTTAGGCGCGCCGGTCATGCTGCCCATCGGAAAGGCGTGCCGGAGGGCTTCCGTAAACGGCAGGCTATCGCGCAGGCTGGCCGAAACCGTCGAGACCATCTGGGACAACTGCTGGAACGGGTAGATGCCAAACAGTTCATCGACCTGCACCGTACCGGTTTCGGCGCTACGGGCGAGGTCATTGCGCACCAGATCGACAATCATCAGGTTCTCAGCCCGTTCTTTTTCGCTGGTTTGCAGGTGCTGTTGCAGTTGCCGGTCTTCCTCAATTGTTTGGCCGCGCCGAATGGTGCCTTTGATGGGTTGAGAAACCAGCCGGTTACCTTCTTTCTTTAGAAACCGCTCGGGCGATGCACCCAGGCTGTAGCGGTTTCCGATGCGCAGAAAATGAGAAAACGGCATCGGCGAGCGGTCGTTCAGGGCCCAGTAAGCAGCTAGCGGGTCCAGGTCAGCCTGTTTGGCGAAGAATTCGATGCAGTAATTCAGTTCGTAAACCGTGCCGTCGATAATGTCCTGCTGGATCCGTTTCACCGTCTGGCGGTATTCTTCCGGCGAAACCCGGCGTTCGATGGTCGGTTTGGGGCCAATCCGTACAACCGGGCCGGTGTTGGGTGCAGTGGCTTCAATCGATTCAAAGACTTTTCCCGGGTTTTCGAAAGAGCGAATGGTTAGGGCAGTATTCTCAAAATCGATGACATGGAGTGGCTGAAAAAAGTAAAGATCCGGAAAGCCCATCCGGTCCGGATTGCGACTGCTCAACGATTCGATCCGGTTTTTCAGATCGTAGCTTAAATAGCCTACCCGGAAGTCCGGTTCACGCTGATGGACCTGATACAAGGTGTGAAACGGATCGGTTTCCGCTCCAAACTCAACGACTTGCCGAACACCGGCCACGAGTCGGTTGGGAAACGCCCGGTAGGGGAGGCTAAAACCGTAAAGCTGATCGGCATTGTTGTTGAAGAAGGCAACGTGCTCATACGACTGAGTCGCCCAGATCAATGCTTTTTGGTGCCAGAAATTAACGGTATCAGCGTCCGTTACGGTCAGCGGGAATGTTTGTTCCTGACGGTCAGAACGGGTTACTGCCATTTACTTCCTTCCAGATGAACATCGATGGCAATGTCTTTGCTCTCGGCGTTTTTCCCGATTCGGAATTTGACCTCGTCGTCGACCTGTAATTCATTAAAATCAACGTCGTTCAGGCTGGTATAATGAAAAAAGAGGTTGTTGGGCGGATAGTTGATAAAACCGTACCCGTTTTTCAGGCTCCGAATCGTACTGATCTTGTATTCCGAAGGGTCAGAATCGTCGACCATACCGTCGGTATAGTCTTCAAAGTTCAGTTCCGAAGCAACGGTATTTCCGGTGTTTAGCAGAACCCGCGTCGATTGTTTAACAAACAGGTTTTGAATCAACGGATCGTTTTTCCGCAGGCGGGTATCGATCATTTCGTGCATGGCCACTGGATACGACACTTCGGCCAGCAGATCCTGCGAGGTACGGGTGACAAGCTTCTCGCCCTCGTCGTTGAAATACTCAAAATCCCAGCTGAGGACCATCACGCGGGTTCCGAGTGTGTTCAGTTTCCGAATCAGCGGAACGTAGTCGCCATCGGCTGTGATCAGTACCACAACATCGAATTGCTTTGAAATAGTCAATTCGAACGTTTCCAGCGCCAGCCAGACATCGATGCCCTTCTCCTGGCGGGAGCCCTGAAAATTTTTGACGGGTAAATAATGGGTAACCACACCTTCCGACATCAATATATCGTCGAAAAGGCGGTCATAAAATAGTTGGTTGCCGCGTTGACTGGCTTCGTGCGCATTTAATCGGCCCCGGAAATAATGCGCATCAACAATCTGGCACAGCCGGAAGTCGGTTTGTTCCTCGTGCGCAACCTGGGCTCGTATAAATTTATGTAAACCGGATATGCTGATGCGGCTGCGCCTTTCGTGAGAATAATTATAATAATTACTTACATGTAAAAAATAATTCCCATCATATATTACTGCTATACGGGTTAGCTTAGAGCATTTTGGAGTCTGCATTTGATGTGAAATAGAAATAATAAAATGGTAAAATAATTGGAGTCAGTCAAAGCGCAATAATCACAATATTTAAATTTGCCGTACAATTTTGAAGGTAGTGGCCTGTTAATCTGATAGTTACTTACTAAACATGTATTGACCAGGATAGAGAATGGCGGTATAATATGTGTATGGGGAGCAAAAATAGTAAAAAATACCGAAAATGTCGCTCAGTAGGCTTCATTCGCTACCTTTGCATTCCATTATACTTACTCATGAAAAAGGCATTATTTATTGATCGGGATGGGACTATCGTTTTTGAACCCCAGCCGGACCAGCAGGTCGATTCCCTCGAAAAGCTGGAATATATTCCGAAAGTCCTTTCCAACCTGCGTAAAATTGCCGAAGAGACGGATTTTGAACTGGTGATGGTTACCAATCAGGACGGATTAGGAACCGAAGCGTTTCCTGAAGCAACATTCTGGCCCGCCCACAACAAAATGATGAAGACGCTGGAAGGGGAGAATATTCACTTCCAGGCGGTTCACATCGATCGTACATACCCCCATGAGAATGCTCCGACCCGTAAACCGGGAATCGGCATGCTCACCGACTATCTGACCGGTGCCTACAACCTGTCCGAAAGCTATGTCATCGGCGACCGACTGACCGATATCCAAATGGCCGTGAACCTGGGCGCAAAAGCCATTCTGATTGCTCCAAAAGATCCGGACGAGGGCATGACCGACGAAATGCATCAAGCGTTAGCCTTGTGTACCGACGACTGGGATCGGATTTATGAACTCCTCAAATTGCCCCCCCGGACGACGGTGGTCGAACGGAACACGAACGAAACGAGGATTTTTGTCGAGCTGAACCTGGATGGCCGGGGACGCTCCGCCATCGAAACCGGGATCGGCTTTTTTGACCATATGCTGGATCAACTCGCCAAACATTCCGGGTCCGATCTGACCATCCGGGTCAAGGGCGATCTGCACATCGACGAGCACCATACGATTGAAGACACGGGCCTGGCCCTTGGCGAAGCCTACCGTCGAGCCCTGGGTGACAAGCGGGGCATTAGTCGCTACGGTTTTTTACTGCCGATGGACGAAGCCCTGGCCCAGGTCGGAATTGACTTTTCCGGACGGCCCTGGCTGGTGTGGGAAGCCGAATTCCGGCGCGAGAAAATCGGCGAGATGCCTACGGAAATGTTTTATCATTTCTTCAAGTCTTTCTCCGATACGGCTCTTTGCAACCTGAATATCAAGGTAGAAGGCCAGAACGAACACCACAAGATCGAAGCGATTTTTAAAGCGTTTGCCAAAGCGATAAAGATGGCCGTCAGGCGCGATGTAAAAGCGATGGATAGTTTGCCGAGTACGAAAGGCGTTCTATAAAAGATTATTGCGCCAGGATTTGCCGAGGCAACAGAGTTTTTTTATAGTTTTGCGCTATCACTAACAAACCGGTACGACTATGTTTATGACAATTGTAGCCATCGTTTTCTTCGCTGTTCTGCTCATTGCAGCATTTATTGCGGGACGTTGGCTGGAAGGAAAAGAACGTAACTATTGATTGCCAATAACCTATTTCTGGCGGTTACTCCAAAAATGTTGTTGAAAATCACCGTAATAGATAAATTTAAAGAGGGCCTGCTTGGCCCTTTTTTTATATGCACCGAAAATTTTTGAGCAGTTTCCAACGGTGAAGCGAACAGCGGGGTCTTCTCGGTAAACATTAACAACAAGCGAGAATGACACCATTTAAAAACCTGTATGGATTGCTGCTGCTCGGTCTGCTGGCCATTGGTTGCGAGAAAGACAACAAAGTGGCTCCCACCGAAAATAATCAGGCCGTAACCGTTAAAGTAAACCAGGCCGCCCGCGTAAAACAGAATGTAACGCTGAATGTCGATAGCATCACCGACAGCCGTTGTCCGGCTAATGCCAGTTGCGTCTGGTACGGTAATGCGCAGGTGAAGTTTACGCTGAAGAACGAAACCCAGAGCCAGTCCGGGGAATTATGCCTGGGTCAGTGCGGGCAGCAACTAAAAGGCCGCGATGCGGTCACGCTGCAATTGGGCTCGACCAGCTATGAGGTCATCCTGTCGGAAGTTTCGCCGTTTCCCGGTCTGGAGGATGGCAAGCCGAAGGAAGCGGTGATTACGGTCAATCAGAAGTAAGAATCCGTCGGAGCGGATCAGGTGCAACCGACCCGGTTTTCAGAGCTGGGTCGGTTTTTTGTTGAACAGGCTTACAGAAGTCCTTCGTCGGCAAAACTCAGGTAGGCGCGGTCGGTGAAAATCAGGTGATCCAGCACCGGAATGTCGAGCATTCGCCCGGCTTCTTTGAGTTTGCGGGTTAAGTCCTTATCGGCCTGAGAGGCTGTTAGGTTGCCGGAGGGGTGGTTATGAACCAGGATGATGGCACTCGCCAGTTGGTCGAGTGCCTGCTTGAAAATCAGGCGCGGATCGGCGATCGTACCCGACAAGCCGCCCGAGCTGATCTGAACCGGCCGTATCACTTCGTTGGCCCGATTGAGCAGCAGAATCCAGAATTCCTCATGCGGTTTATCCAGTAGATGTGGTTTAATTTCATCGTACGCATCCCGCGAACTGGTGATGCGAGACCGCTGGGGTCGGTTTTCCTCTTTTCGTCGACGACCCAGTTCCAGAGCCGCCACGATGCTAACCGCTTTCGCTTCCCCGATTCCCTTGAATTTAGACAGATCCTTAACGCTTAGCCGGGCGAGTTCATTGAGGTTGCCACCCACACTTTGCAGAATGCTTTTAGCCAGGTCGACGGCGGAGACATCATACGTGCCCGAGCCGATCAGGATGGCAATCAATTCGGCGTCTGACAAAGCCGCCCGGCCTTTTAGCATCAGTTTTTCGCGGGGCCGGTCTTCTTCGGCCCAACTGCGGATGTTGCGGGATAGTTCGTAGGTCATGGTGTGGTGGGATAAGGCATAAAAAAAACCTCACCTGAAGGAATCAGATAAGGTTCTCGTAACGTTGACGTTCTCGTACCCACGTACCGGGCCGCGCAGGCTTTAGTCCGTGTGAGTTAGTAACAACTTCTGGATTTGCAATGGTTACACGGACTAAAGCCTGCGCGGCCCGGTCCGTGGGTACGGAGATTAAGCAGCAACAGCCAGACCGTTGACGTATTTCGCCAGTTTTGACTTGTTGTTTGAGGCTTTGTTCTTGTGAATGATATTACGCTTTGCCAGTTTATCCAGCAGCGACGACACCGTTTTGTACAGTTCCGTTGCGGCAGCCTGATCGGTCGTCAGCCGCAATTTCTTGATCATTGTACGGGTCGTTTTGTGTTGGAAACGGTTCAGCAAACGCTTCTTCTCGTTTGCCCGGACCCGCTTCAATGCCGACTTATGATTTGCCATTGCTTATTGGTACAGTATACAGTTTTCTCACAAATGTCCGCAAAAGTAGGGATTTGTGAGAAACTATGCAAATTTAACTTCCAGCGTTTTCACCGGTTTACCCCAGTTACTGCCGGATTTCGGAGTTGATAATGAACACCTTCTCCCAACTCCCCTGATTATTTTTTACAAACTCGCGTTGCTTTTCGTTTCGGTTGAACGTCTCAATATCAGCTTCGGTCTGGAACGTGAGGTAGTGCATGACATCATACTCAGCCGAATTGCCGCCAACGCCCTGTAGTGTCCGTCCGGAAGTATAAGAAATGATCTGGGGAATTTCATGCTTTAAGGCGGCAAATTCGCGCATATGCTGCTCAATCGCTTCATTTTTAGTGCCTTCTTTGAATTTAAAGCAGACAATTTGCTGTTTCTGGGCTTTTCGGGCAGGTGAGTAGGCACCGTAGATTATCAGGCCGAAAACTCCAAAGAAGAAAAGAATCAGGCTGTAGCCAATGGATTTGCGTTTCATGTTGTTTGTGAAATTGATGTTATTCCAAATATTATTCCGAATAACATAGTTATTTATAAATAAAGTTTAAACTTTTCTTATTTAAATACTATGTTTAGGCAAAGGTATAGTAGAAATGTTTTGAAGCAAGTGTTTTTGATGATTTTTTTCGAAATGGCGGTTTGGGTAAAGGCTAATCAGCGACCGGTCTGGGGGTTTTACGGTCATCGAAAAATTAACCGGTTGGCCGTTTTTACGTTACCTCCGGAAATGCTGGTTTTTTACAAGAAGAATCTGGACTACCTGACCGAGAATGCCGTAAACCCCGATCGGCGCCGGTATGCGGTCGTAGGTGAAGCGCCCCGGCATTTCATCGACCTGGATGCGTATGCAGACACCTCGAAAACCGGATTGCCCCGGAGCTGGCAACCGGCGGTCGAGCGGTTTGGTGAGGATACGCTGGCCCTGCACGGCATTGTGCCCTGGCATATCCAGTTGATGAAATACCAGTTAACCGAAGCCTTTAAAGACCGTAACCCTCGCCAGATTCTGAAGCTGTCGGCCGACTTGGGGCATTATATTGCCGACGCTAATGTGCCGTTGCACACCACCCGAAACTACAATGGTCAGTTGACCGGTCAGCAGGGCATTCACGGTTTTTGGGAGTCGCGGCTACCGGAACTGTTCAGCAACGACTACGACTTTTTTACCGGCCCGGCGCAGTACATTTCTTCTCCTCAGAAACGGGCCTGGCGGGCGGTTTTCAACGCCCATGCTGCCCTGGATTCGGTGTTGAGGCTGGAACGGGAACTGACCGCACAGGTGGGCGATGTTCGAAAATACGGGTTTGAAGAGCGAAACGGCCAGACGACCAAAGTGTATACCGAAACCTTTTCCCGAAAATACCACGAACAGTTGCGCGGGCAGATTGAGCGGCAGATGCGGGCGTCGGTCCAGATGGTGGGCGATTTCTGGTACACGGCCTGGGTCGATGCCGGACAACCGGATTTGACGAATTTAGCCGGTTTTACCGTAAGCCCGGAGGAGCAAAAAGCCGAAACGGACGAAAAAGAAGGCTGGTTGAAGCGGTTGCTGAAAGTCCGCAGTGAAGACTAGGAGGGAGCCACATTGGTCCGAATTTCGTAGCTTCGCCGTTCCAATCAGCGAACGAACATGAGTTTACCCAAAATATACCTGCGCCCGGGGCGGGAGGAGGCCATCCGGCGGTTTCATCCCTGGGTGTTTTCCGGGGCCGTTGCCCGAACGGAAGGCGACCCGCAGGACGGCGATGTGGTGGAGGTCGTGGATAAAAATGGCCGCTACCTCGCTACCGGCCATTTTCACAACGGTAGCATTCTGGTCCGAATTTTTTCGTTTCAACCCGTGGTACCCGATGTCGCCTATTGGACAGCCAAGCTAACCACGATCCGGACAATCCGAACCGCACTTCTGCCCCCCAATACCAATTGCTACCGGCTGGTCCACGGCGAAGGCGACGGTTGTACGGGCCTGATTATCGACCTGTACAACGGCGTGGCGGTTTTGCAGGCACATTCGATCGGGATGCACCGTGAGCGCAACCTGATTACCGAAGCCCTGAAAAATGTCTTTGGAGATGAACTTCGGGCGGTGTATGACAAAAGCGCCGAAACCCTGCCCGACGAGTACGCGGCCACCGTCCAAAACGCCTACCGCTACGGACTGGTGGAGGTTCCGCACAAGGTCGAAGAGAACGGACATACGTTTCTGGTCGACTGGATCAGCGGCCAGAAAACCGGTTTTTTCCTCGATCAGCGCGATAACCGGCAGCTACTGGCCCGGTATGCGGCCGGTAAAAAGGTGCTGAACGCCTTCTGTTATTCGGGCGGTTTTTCGGTGTATGCGCTCCAGGCCGGAGCGGCTCTGGTGCATTCCATCGATGCCTCGCAGAAAGCCATCGACCTGACCAACCGCAATGTGACGCTCAATGCGGGCGAAGGCGAAAACCGGCACGAAGCCTTTGCCGACGATGTGATGAAATACCTTCAGGCGCACGACCACCAGTACGATCTGATGGTGTTGGACCCTCCGGCCTACGCCAAAAGTCTGTCAGCCCGTCACCGGGCAGTTCAGGGCTACAAACGACTGAATGCCGAGGGGCTGCGCCGGGTTGCTAAAGGCGGTATTCTTTTCACGTTTTCCTGTTCGCAGGTGATCGACCGGGAACTGTTCTACAATACGATTGTGGCGGCTGCTATCGAAGCCAAACGCCAGGTGCGGGTTTTGCACCATTTAAGCCAGCCTGCCGATCACCCCGTCAATCTGTTTCATCCCGAAGGCGGTTATCTGAAGGGGCTGGTGTTGTGGGTCGAGTAGAAGTGCTACGAGGGGCGGGCGGTTTTTCGCGACCGGGTCTGTCCGTTCAGGCGGGTTTTGCCGGGTCCGGAAGGCAGGGTCGCCACGGGTTGGGTGGTGGGGGTCGCTTTTCCGACAAATTCCGCATCGATTTTATGCTTCCCGTTGTTGATCTGCACCTGCCCTTCAAATTCGGTTGCTTTTTTTCCGCCGATGCTGAGCGAACCAATCATGCGCTGCAATTGGCTGGGATCATAGCCTACCAAGTAAGACAGGAGCGAAACCGTCACGGCAAATTTGAAGTAGGAAGCCGCTGACATGCCCATGATGGAAGAAGGATCTTTGGTGTCGACGGGAATGGTAAAGGTGGCAATGTACGAACCCGCCACCAGAATCAGATACGCCAGTAAACCCCGGAACATCGATACGAGCGGGTGCTCGGTCATGTAAATCAGACTTCGGGATTCAAACGGGTCCAGTTCCAGTTCGCCTAGGTATCTTCGTTTGTTGTGGGCGCTTAAGTTGCTGGCAATCCCGCCGATCATCCCGGCCAGAGCCGCCATAATGGCGGCATTGGTGGGCGTAAAGGCCAATCCATGAACTAGCAGGTTTTGCCAATTAACCTGATTGCCCTTCAGAATCTGCAATTTGGATGCGTCGATGCTCATGCCAAAAATGAAGAGCATAAGCCAGCCAAGAAACAGGATCGTTCCAATCAACACCCGACTGTTGACGTAGTTACTGCCGGAAGCAAATAAAGTAGTTGTTTTCATAACGGGTAGGGTTTGTAAGAAAAGGTACGCATACTAGTTGCTCATTGTCAAGATAGTAGCGTAGAATCAGGTAGTATCACCCGGTCGAATCCGGTAAACTACGCTGTCGGTCGGCCCTTCGTTTAAACCCGGTTTTCCGGATCGCCTTCTGTCGGCAGGTTCGGCTGGTCGTGATAAACTCAAAACCGCCCTACGGAAGGCCGAACTGGCCGGTTCCGTGGGGCGGTTTTGAGTTGAACTTACTTCACTTCACCCGGAATGACAACAAGATCCCGGCGGAAATTATCGCGCAAAACCGCCATCGGGATGCGTTGACCGATGGTTTCTTCGGTCAGCAGGCGGTGCAGATCATCGACCGAGGTGACATTCTGGTGGTTAAAGCCAACAATAATGTCGCCCGGTTTGAGTTCCGTATTATAAGCCACGCCATCGGCTTCGGTGCTGACCACGACAACGCCGGTTTTGGCCGTCAGGTGGTTATACTGCTTGATGCGTTCGGTCAGATTGATGGGTTGCCCGGCAATGCCCAGATACCCCCGGCGAACCCGGCCGTGCAGGATGATTTTACCGGCCACCATAGCCGCCAGATTGGAAGAAACGGCGAAGCAAATACCCTGCGCGGGCAAGATTACGGCCGTATTGACCCCAATCACATCCCCCTGCGAATTTACCAGCGGACCGCCCGAGTTGCCCGGATTCAGGGAAGCATCAGTCTGAATAACATCATCGATCAACCGGCCGGATTCGGAGCGGAGTGTCCGGCCCAGGGCGCTGACTACGCCCGCCGTGACCGAATACTGAAAACCGTACGGATTCCCGATGGCAATCGCAATCTGGCCCACCTGCACCTGTTTCGAATCGCCGAACCGGATCGCTTTCAGACCATCCCCGTATACTTTGATCACGGCGATGTCGGTGGCCGGGTCGCGGCCAATCAGGGTGGCCTCAAAATCACGGCCATCCGGCAAGGCCACTTCAATCTTGGCCGCTCCCGCAACAACGTGGTTATTGGTAATCACGTAGCCGTCCGACGAAATGATAAACCCCGAACCCGTACCGCCTTCGGGTTGAGGGCGACCCCGGCCCGAAGGTGGATTTTCTTTCGGCCGACCGCTCACTTTGATCTGTACAATGGAGGGGCTTACTTTTTTTGCTACATTTACCACGGTATTGGAATACGCATCCAGTAAGGGGGCATCCGTATCGCCGATACTGCCCGGAATCGAGTCCAGACTAGGATCGGTAATCCACTGAAGTTCCATAATGATAATTTTGAGTTGTAAATACAACTTTCAAAAGTTGTACCAACCCTGAACACTGGTGAAGGAGCGACATTCTGTCAGTGTTGACCGTTAAATTACTTGTTCAGAAAATTTTGCGGAAATTTCGTCTTATTTGGCCTCATTCGGGTTTGTGATTAAACCGCTGGAGAAGGGACGGGCCGGTTTTCTCCAACGAAAGGCCACTTTCGACCATTGAATGCATGACTTTTGAAGCGTATCTGTCAGCGAAAAAAATTGATGAACACCGGTTCAGACAACAGGAACCCATCCGGTTTTCAACCTGGAAAACCGAGTTCGAGCAGCTTCATCCGGAAAGTTTTACCACCCAAAAAAAATTTTTGATCAACGAGATCCGTCGGAAATACCCGTACGCTGGATAAGGATTTGCAACGGTTCGGAGTTGGATTCGTAAAAATTTAACTACTTTTATTCACACTTAAAAAATCCTTTTTGAGGCTATATGCAGCAGTATGATTTTGCAATTGTCGGAGCCGGATACGCCGGTAGTGTGTTGGCCGAACGGCTGGCCCGCCAATCCGGAAAGAAGGTTCTGTTAATTGACAAACGCCCGCACATTGGTGGCAACGCGTACGATTATTACAATGAAGACGGCATTCTGATTCACCTCTACGGGCCGCATATCTTCCACACCAACTCGCCGGACGTATTTAACTACCTCTCCAATTTCACCGAATGGCGACCGTACGAACACCGGGTGCTGGCGTCGGTCGAAGGCCAGTTGTTGCCGATTCCGATCAACCTGGACACTGTCAACAAACTGTATGGCAAAAACTTTACCTCCGAAGAACTCGCCGAGTATTTCAAAACGGTCGGCGAACCCGTTGATGAGATCAAGACGTCTGAGGACGTGGTTGTTAGCCAGGTAGGACGTGATCTTTACGAAAAGTTTTTCAAGAATTACACCAAGAAGCAATGGGGCGTTTATCCGTCCGAACTCGATAAATCGGTAACTTCCCGGATTCCGACCCGCACCAACCGCGACGACCGGTATTTTGGTGACGAGTTTCAATCGATGCCGCTGCACGGGTTTACAAAAATGTTCGAGAAAATGGTCGATCATCCGAACATTACGCTCATGCTCAGCACCGATTTCAAAGACGTAAAAGACAGTTTGTCATACGATCAGTTAATTTATACAGGTCCGGTCGACGAATACTTCGATCATTGTTACGGGAAGCTGCCGTACCGTTCGCTCCGGTTTGAACACCAAACCCTGAACGAAGAGTGGCACCAACCCGTGGCCGTGGTCAATTACCCGAATGATCACGCTTACACCCGTGTGACGGAGTACAAGCACCTAACCGGGCAGGAACACCCGACCAAAACCAGCATTACGTTCGAATATCCGCAGGCCGAAGGCGATCCGTATTACCCGGTTCCGATGCCCGAAAATGCCGAGCTCTACCGCCGGTACAAACAACTGGCTGACCAGCAGGAAAACGTCCACTTCGTCGGTCGGTTGGGAACCTACCGGTATTACAACATGGACCAGGTAGTTGCACAGGCGTTGACGTTGTACAAAAAGCTGATTGGGGCCGATTCGCTGGCGGAAGCTGCCACCAGCAAGAATCCGGCTGCCTGACGGAATTTCGCTCAGTTTTTCAAAGCCATTTCCATCTTTCCGGCCTGCCAAGCGGGGCCAGATCGATTGGAAGTGGCTTTGGTATTTTACCGGAACGGAAGCGACTGCCGGAAAACGGACAGGCAGAGACGGTTTAGTCCCGAACCAACTCGTTCAGTTCAATCTGATCGAGGTAAGGTTCGAACGGATGTTGACTCCTCGACCGTTTGCGGCTTTGCTCGCGAAGCGAAAACAGATGCTGGAGTTCGTGATTGCCCTCGTAGTACTTGCTCTCACTGAAGTAAGCTTCGACTAAGAAATCATTCACGGCGTAAAGCCCAATGGTAAAGGGCGGGGAGCTTCGATTCATCAGATGCTGCCCATACCGCCAAAGCAGCTCGGCTTTTTCCGCAAGGGGCAGCCGGTTATATTCCAGTTGAGTTAGCATAGCCGTTTGGGCACAGTCAAATCGTGATTTGCTTTCTGAATTTTTGATACAGTTTACGTTTCCGGCTGATCAAAAGTAAGCTGTCGGGCACAAATCCCTTGCCAAAGTTAGCTAGCGGTTTTCTTAGTAAACTTGTTTTGTGAACAGTTGATAAATAGTGTTCAATGTAGAGTTATCGGTAACATCTATCAGGCAACGGGCGCGTCCTTACCGCCTTCGCGTTTTTTGGGGCGGTTTTTTTCCAGAAGATACTGCTGAAGCTTTTCTTCCAGTTCACCGGAGGAGATGTTGGCGAACAGTTCACCGTCGATCGCCAGGGAGATTCGGCCGGTTTCTTCCGAGATGGCGATAGCGGCTGCATCCGATACTTCACTTATCCCAATCGCTGCGCGGTGCCGAAAACCCGTCGAGGTTAACATCTCATCGTTTTCCGAAATGGGCAGAATACAGCGGGCGGCCCGGATGCGGTCGTCGGAAATGATAACGGCACCGTCGCGCAGGGGGCTGTATTGCCCGGCAATGGATAGTAGCAGGCGTTTGGAAACCATGGCATCCAGCCGGTCGCCGGTTTCGATGAATTTTTCCAGGTCGTCGTTCTTGCAGACGACGATCAGTCCCCCGGTAAATTCCGACGACATGGCTTTGCTGGCGTCCACAATCGGCTTGAGCGAAACCGCGGGTTCGTCGGGCACCGGCTGGCCGAGCCACCGCCTGAAAAACCGGCTATTGGCAATGTTGGTCGATTTACCGATGATGAGCAAAAACCGCCGGATTTCCTGCTGAAAAATAATAATCAGGGCCAGGGCGCCCACGCTGATGAAGTAACCGAGCAGCGTCGTCAACAATTCGAGCCCAATGGCTTTGGCCACCAGATACAACAGATAAACCAGGAGGTAGCCCAAAAATATCCGGCTGGCAATCGTGCCTTTAACGAGAAAGTAAATTTGATAAAGCAGAAATGCCAGCAGTAATACATCCAGCACATCCACCCATTCTATATCGAGAAAACCAATTTTCATACGAGAACTTATGTAGTTACTTGTTCATAGTTTATTGTTTATGGTTAAGTCTGACTTTTTCCGATCAACGTGTTAACCCGAAACTTTAAACCATAAACTATAAACTGTTTTTAACTGAGTACTTACTCTTCAGCGTTGTCAGGGTTAAAGCGTTTGTTGACAACTGGTGACCAATTTAATGACTTCTGTGGCTTCGCGCACATCGTGAACCCGTAAAATATCCGCGCCATTCAAAATAGCCAGCGTATTTAGCACCGTGGTGCCGTTCAAGGCCTCTTCCGGACGGATGTTCAGCGTGCGCCAGATGGTGGATTTGCGCGACAGACCCACCAGCACCGGAGCGTCGAACGTCTGAAAGGCAGCCAATTGGTTCAGTAGCTGGAAATTCTGTTCCGGCGTTTTGGCAAACCCGAATCCCGGATCGATCACCAGGTCGGTCTGGCCCAGTGCCCGGAGTTGCTGAACCTGTTGCTGAAGCTCAAACAACACGTCGGGTACCAGATGGGTGTAGGTGCTATACTGCGTCATGGTCTGCGGAGTGCCGCGCAGGTGCATCAGCACGTACGGAACGCCCAGAAGCACTACGGTTTCGAACATGGCCGGATCGAGCCTGCCGCCAGATACGTCGTTGACCATCACGGCACCGGCCTCCACGGCTTGCCGGGCTACGGAGGCCCGGAAGGTATCGACCGACAACCACACGCCGGGAAATGCCTTCAGAATGCCTTCAAAAACCGGCAAAACCCGGTCGGCTTCTTCTTCGGGCGAAACATCAGCCGCGCCGGGCCGGGTCGAATAACCGCCGATGTCCAGAAAAGTTGCGCCCTCGGCCAGCAGGGTTCTGGCCCGCTCAACGGCCTGATCTACCGACGGAAACCGACTGCCCGCGTAAAAGGAATCCGGGTTGATGTTCAGGATGCCCATCACGACGGGGAAGGTCAGGTCGAGAACATTTCCCCGGAGGTTGAGCGTTTTTTTTGTAACTTTCGGCATGAAATTAGCGGTCGTCCTGGGGGGCGGTTTCCCGCAAACGGACCAACGGGCTGCGGAAAATACCGGCCTGCCGACGACTGAAAACGGAAGATTCGAACGTATGGTGCAAACCGAAGCTCAATATCGGCAAGTGATTGAACTCTGCAAAGAGGTTTTTCAGAAAAAGAACAAAGACTACGGAACGGCCTGGCGCATCCTGCGGTTGCCGTCGATCACCGACCAGATTTTTATCAAGGCGCAACGCATCCGGACCTTGCAGGAACGCGGAACGCAGCGGGTGCAGGAGGGAGTCGTGCCGGAGTTTATGGGCATTATCAATTATTGCGTAATGGCCTTAATTCAACTCGAACTGGCCGACAGCGACGAGATGGAACTGCCCGCTGAAAGGCTGACCGACCTCTACGACCGACAGATGGGGCGGGTGATGGAACTATTGTTTGCCAAAAACCACGATTACGGGGAAGCCTGGCGCGACATGCGGGTCAGCTCGATGACCGATATCATTCTGATGAAACTGCTGCGGACGAAGCAGATCGAGGATAACGAAGGCAAAACGCTGATTTCGGAGGGCGTCGATGCCAACTACATGGACATGATCAACTATGCCGTGTTCTGTCTGATTAAATTAGGAATTGTAGATAGCTCTGTACCTGCATGAATGTAAGTAAACCCCAGCCCGTGACGGTCCGGGCAAGCGCCACCTGGCAGCGCGTTGTGGCGCAAATTGCCCGGTTTATCGTGGGCTTCATTTTTATCTTTTCGGGCCTGATCAAAATCAATGACCCGGTCGGAACGCAGATCAAATTCACCGAATATTTCGAAGTTTTTGCCCTCGATGTGCCAGCTTTGGCGGGCTTTTTTCACGGGTTGATTCCGTTTACGCTCATTTTGTCCGTCGCATTCTGTGCGGCCGAGGTGGTGCTGGGCGTGGCGCTGTTGCTGTCATACCGCATTAAGTTGACCTCCTGGGTGTTGCTGGCGCTGATTATCTTCTTTACGTTCCTGACGTTCTATTCGGCTTATTTCAACAAAGTTACCGACTGCGGCTGTTTCGGGGATGCGATCAAACTGAAACCGTGGACTTCGTTCGGGAAGGATATTTTTCTGCTGGTACTGATTCTGATCATTCTCTGGCAGCGGCACATCTTCCGCAATACGCGCACCGGTTTTCTGGTGGGGCTGGCGACGGTCATCTCCATCGGGATCGGTGTCTACGCCATTCAGCACCTGCCCCCGCTCGATTTGTTGCCGTACGCGGTCGGGAAGAGCATTCCGGCCCAGATGCAGCCTTCCGAGCCATTGCGGTTTTCCTACAAACTGGAAAAAGACGGCAAGGAATACGACTTTGAAAAATACCCCACCGATACCACCTACAAGTTCAAGGAAATGGTGTTGCTGAACGAGTCAGCCAAACCCAAAATTACGGATTACCGGGTCTGGAACGATGCGGGCGATTTTACGCAGGCCACGTTTGAAGGAACCAAACTGATGTTGATCGTGCGGGATGTGACCGACCTGAGCATCGGCGACATGCCTGCCATTCGGAAATTGATGAAGGGCGTGGACGAAAAAACCGTCATGCCGATGATTCTGACCTCGGTCAATGACGACGAAATCAATGGGTTCCGGCACGAATACCAGCTTTCGGTGCCAGTTTACAAAGCCGACGCGACCGTTCTGAAAACCATCGTTCGCTCGAATCCGGGCATCTGGCTGATTAGCGATGGTGTAGTCAAAGGCAAATGGCACCATACCGACACACCCACACCCGAAACCGTGATGGCGTTGGTCGGAAAAAAATAACGCAGCTCACACCGAGCGATTCGGAATGAAGAACATCTTTCTGGTCGGTATGCCGTCGTCGGGGAAAAGTACCCTCGGTCGACGGCTGGCCCGGCAATTGACCTATCGGTTTATCGATACCGACCGGCTGATTATAGAGGCCGAGGGCGGACGCAGCATCAACGACATTTTCCAGACCGACGGCGAAGCGTATTTCCGGGACGTCGAAAGCCGGGTTTTGCATACCATCGAGCCCGATACCCAACTGGTGGTGGCGACGGGGGGCGGAATGCCCTGCTTTCACGATAATATGGCCTATATTAAAAAAGCCGGTATCAGTATTTTTCTGGATGTGTCGCCCGAAGAATTGCTGGAGCGGATGCTCAAGCACAACCAGGATGACCGGCCACTGTTTAATCCGAAAGATCCGACGTTGCTTGAAAATCTGCGCCAGAAGTACAACGATCGCCGTTTTTTTTACACCCAGGCCGATTTGATCATTCCGGGAGAAGTGGCGGTGAAAGAACTGGCCGGGCAACTCGAACCGTACCTGTAGGCGGTCCGCTCGCTGGGATTTACAAGAAACTTTGGCGACTCCGGAACCATTTAAAACTTTCAATATGTATTCAAGACAGTTTGCTGTCACACACGGCTGTTTTAACTGGTGAATTGCGCCGTATACCTTTATGCTAGGAGCGAAAAAGTATCTGATTACTTGCCTGATCGGATGTTGGCCTTATTTATTGTATTCGCAACAATCTACTGATTCTACTTTACAACAGGCAACCCTGGAACGCTGTGTCCAGTATGCTCTTCAGCATCAGCCGGTTATCAAACAATCGGAGATTGATCAACAGATTGCCGAACGATCCATTCGCAGTGCTCTTTCGGCCTGGTTGCCGCAGATTTCCGGCGCGTATAACCTGAATCATTACCTGAAACTCCCGGTTTCGCTTTTTCCCAACTTCAACAATCCGACCTCGCCCGAACGGGTTCCGGTGACGGTTGGGGTGGCCAATCAGTCGAACATCCAGTTTACCCTGAGTCAGAATATCTTCAACCGCGACGTGCTGCTGGCCAGCCGGACGGCCAATACCTATCGGTTGCAGGCCCGGCAGAACCTGGTCGACAATCAGATTGATGTTACGGTGAACGTCAGCAAAGCGTTTTATGACTTGATCCTGACGCAGAAACAGGTTGACATCCTCAATGGCGATATTGCCCGGCTGGAACGCAGTTTGCAGGATGCAACCAACCAGTACCAAAGCGGGTTGGTGGACCGGACTGATTACAAACGAGCCGCGATTGCGCTCAATAACTCGCGGGCGCAACGGAAACAGGCGCAGGAGCAGGTGAATGGTAAGTCGCAGTATTTAAAGCAGTTGATGGGCTATCCGCCAGCCGCCGACCTTCAACTGACCTACGATACGTTGCAACTCGCCAACGAAGTTTACCTCGACACCAACCAGTTTGTCAGGCCCGAAAGCCGGATCGAATACCAGTTGCTTCGTACCCAGCAGGACTTGCTGAAAGCTAACATTACCTACAACCGCTGGGCGTATCTGCCGACGGTTTCGGCTTCGGCCAACTACAATTTCGTTTATCAGAACAACGAATTTGCCAAACTCTACAGCCGAAATTTCCCCACCTCGCTCGTCGGCCTAACCATCGCCTTGCCCATTTTCCAGGGTGGTCGGCGGGTGCAGGAAATCCGTATTGCCGAACTGCAACTCCAGCGTTCGCAGTGGGATTTAACCAACCTGTCCAACGTCGTGAACACGGAATACCAGCAGGCGCTGGCGAATTACAAGGGCAACCTGGCAAATTACCGGGCCTTGCAGGAGAACCTCGATCTGGCGAATGATGTATACCGGGTCATTCAGTTACAATACCGTTCCGGGGTGCGGGCCTACCTCGATGTGATCATCGCCCAGAACGATCTTCGGACGACCCAGTTGACGTATTTCAATGCGCTGTATCAGGTGCTGGTAAGCAAACTGGATGTTCAGCGGGCACTCGGAACCGTGCCGATTTCTCAACCATAAACTATGCGTTTCCCGATTTACCCATCAGTTGGAATGAAAAGAATAATGAGTTTGCTGGCCGTACCGGTCGTTATGCTGGTTTTGCTGACGGCCTGCGGTGGCGATAAAAAACCGGCTCAACAAGGCCCTCCGCCCCCCACGGCCGTGGCCGTCACAGAAGCCAGCCAGGGCAATGCCGCCTACTATGACGAATACCCGGCTACGGTAACGCCCCTCAATCAGGTCGAAATCTACCCGCAGGTATCCGGTTACATTACCGGTGTTTTTTTCACGGAAGGGCAGGTGGTGACGAAAGGTCAGAAGCTGTACGAGATCGACCAGCAACAGTATCAGGCTAATTACGACGAAGCGGTGGCGAATGTCAATGTCGCGCTGGCGAACCTGAATCGGGCGCAGAAAGATGCTGACCGCTACCAGACCCTGGCGAAGCAGGACGCCATTGCCCGCCAGGTGGTCGATAATGCCGAAGCCACGCTCGAATCGGCGAAAATGCAGGTGGCAGCCGCCCGGGCCAACGTGGCCCGGGTTTCGACCAGTCTGAAGTATTCAACCATCAAAGCGCCGTTGACCGGAACCATCGGCATCTCCCAAGTAAAGCTGGGAGGGGCTGTTTCCCCCGGCCAGACGCTGCTGAACACCATTTCGGCCGATGACCCGATTGCCGTCGATATTTCCGTCGATGAAACCGAAATTTCGCGTTTTGTCCGGCTGCAAAACCGCAAGGTGAGCGACTCGACCTTTGTATTCGTTCTGCCCGACGGAACGCCCTACGAGGCTTCGGGCCGGATCGGCATCATCGACCGGGCCGTAGATCCGCAAACCGGAACGCTTAAAGTCCGGCTGTTTTTCAATAACCGGCAAAAAATGCTGAAATCCGGCATGAACGGCAACGTTCGGGTCCTGAACAGCGAATCGGGCCGGCGGCTGCTGATTCCGTACAAAGCCGTTACGGAGCAGATGAGCGAATATTTCGTCTACGTTGTCGGCGACAGCAGCAAAGTTTCACAGCGTAAAGTGGCCCTCGGTAACCGGATTGGGCCGAACGTCGTGGTACGGGATGGGTTGCGGGAAGGTGAAAAAATTGTGACAGAAGGAATTCAAAAACTACGGGAAGGGGCAGTGGTCAAAGTTGTTCCGGATTCAGCCTCGGTCGCAAAGGCGGCAGCGACGGCTCCGGCAGCGACCAGTCAAACCCGTTAATCAGCGTTAAAAGATGTTTGCCAATACGTTCATCAACCGACCGGTTACGGCGGTCGTTATTTCCATTGTTATCGTGCTGCTGGGGGTGCTGGCCATCTTTAACCTGCCCGTCGGTCAGTATCCGGACATCACGCCCCCGGTCGTCCAGGTGACGGGAACCTATACCGGTGCCGACGCCCAGACGGTGGAGCAGACCGTGGCGACCCCCATCGAAACCCAGGTCAACGGAACGCCGAATATGCTGTATTTGCAAAGCAACAGCACCAGCGATGGCCGAATGACCATGAACGTGACGTTTGATGTCGGAACCGACGTGAACATTGCGGCCCTTGACGTGCAAAACCGGGTCGGCATTGCCCAGCCGCAATTGCCTTCGGAAGTGACCCGCCTGGGGCTAACGGTACGTAAGCGGAACCCGAGCCTGTTCATGCTGGTGGCCATTTACTCGCCCAACAAAACCCACGGTGTTTCGTTTCTGGACAACTACGCCAACATTTTTATCCGGGATGCGCTGCTGCGGGTTGAAGGAGTCGGGGATATTTTCTCCCGTGCCGACGATTTCAGCATGCGAATTTGGCTGCAACCCGACAAATTGGCACAACTGGGCATGACACCCGCCGATGTGGTGGCGGCTTTGCAAGAACAAAACCTTCAGGTGGCCGCCGGTTCGGTGGGAGCGCCCCCGCAACCCTCGTCGCAGGCGTTTGAGTATACGGTTTTTACTAACAGTCGCTTGAGCAAAGAAGACGATTTTCGGCAGATCATCGTTCGGAGCAATCCGCAAAACGGTTCGATTGTGTACCTGAAAGACGTGGCCCGGGTGCAGTTAGGCAAGTTCAGTTACGTCAGCAACTCGTTTGTCGATGGAAACCGGGCGTCGTATCTGCTGCTGTACCAATTGCCGGGCAGCAATGCCCTGTCGACAGCCAAAGGCGTCTACGCAGCCATGGAGGAGTTGAAAAAATCATTCCCCAAAGACGTTGATTACGTGGTGCCTTTCGAATCGGTGTCGGTCGTGCAGGTGTCGGTCGAGGAGGTGGTGGAAACCCTGCTGGAAGCCCTAGCGCTGGTGATTGTCGTGGTGTTTCTGTTTCTGCAAAACTGGCGGGCTACGCTGATTCCGGTGCTGGCGATTCCGGTTTCGATTCTGGGGACATTTGCCTTCTTCATTCCGCTCGGGTTTACCATCAATACCCTGACGCTGTTCGGTTTTGTTCTGGCGATCGGGATTGTGGTGGATGACGCCATTGTGGTGGTGGAAGCCGTCCAGCATTACATCGACCACGAGCGAATATCGGCGAAGGAAGCCACCCGAAAAGCCATGCGCGACATTTCGGGTCCGGTGGTTGCCATCGCGCTGATTCTGGCAGCCGTGTTCGTGCCAGTCGGTTTCATTCCCGGCATTGTCGGGCGACTCTATCAGCAATTTGCCATCACCATCGCGGTTTCGGTGCTGCTGTCGGCCTTTGTGGCGCTCTCACTGACGCCGGCGCTCTGCGCCTTGATGCTGAAACCGACCACGACCAACGAAAAATCGAAGGGACTGGGCTGGTTTTTCTTCCGGTTTAATAAGTGGTTCGACCGGACCAGCAACTCATACAGCAAAGGTGTAAACCGGTTAATTAAATCGTCGCCCCTGGTCCTAATCCTGCTGGCCTGTCTGTTTGTCGGAACCGGGTTGTTGTTCAAAAGCAAGCCGACCGGTTTTATTCCGACCGAAGATGAAGGCCGGGTGATCATCACGTTTGAAATTCCGGAAGCGGCTTCGACGGCCCGAAGCCTTCAGGTGCTGAACCAAATCATGAAGACGCTCGATCAACAACCGTTCATCGACCACTACGCGGCCCTGGGTGGTTTGAACGCCGTGACGTTTGCCAGTAAGTCGAACAGCGGAACCGTATTTACGAAGCTGAAACCCTGGGATGAACGGCAGGACAAATCGGTGCAGATCGACTCGGTGGTGGCCAAGCTGCAACGTGCTTTTGCACCGATCAAGGAGGCCAGTGTCGTCGTGATTCAGCCCCCGGCCATACCCGGTTTGGGGCAAACGGCCGGTTTTACCTTTGAAATCGAACAGCGGGAAAGTACGGATGATGTGCGGGCGTTCGACCGGGTGGTGCAGAACTTCCTGGCCGAAGTCAACAAGCGCCCCGAAATTGCGCGGGCCTTCACGTATTTCACCTCAAAAACCCCGGCTTTCCGGGTCGATGTCGACCGGGAGAAATGTAAGATAGGGGTAAATGTTAGTGAAGTTTACACCACCATGCAGACGTATCTGGGAAGTGTTTACGTGAACGACTTCATCATTTACGGGCGGAAATTCCGGGTGGTGGCGCAGGCCGATACCGCCTATCGCTCCGATATTCAGCAACTGAACCGGTATTTTGTTCGAAACCGGGCAGGGGGCATGGTGCCGCTGAGCACAGTCATCAAAACCCAGGTGATTGAAAATGCACCCCTGATTTCGCATTATAACCTGTTCCGGTCGGTCGAGATCAACGGGAGTCCAAAACCGGGGTACAGCAGCGGGCAGGCCATCGATGCACTGCAGGAAGTGGCGGATAAAGTGCTTCCGGCGGGCTACGGTTACGACTTTTCTGGCTTGAGCCGGGAAGAAATCAGTTCGGGCTCCAGCTCGGTGTATATTTTCGGCTTGTCCATTCTGTTCGTTTTCCTCTTTTTGGCCGCACTTTACGAAAGCTGGTCGGTCCCGTTCGCGGTGCTATTTTCCGTGCCCATTGGGGCCTTCGGAGCCATCCTGACGCTCACCCTGATTCCGTACCTGAGCAACAACGTCTATGCCCAGATTGGATTGATCACGCTGATTGGTCTGGCGGCCAAGAACGCCATTCTGATTGTGGAGTTTGCCAAGGAACGGGTTGATCGGGGCGTCGATCTGATGGAGGCAACGCTCGAAGCCGTTCGACTGCGGCTCCGGCCGATCATCATGACTTCGCTGGCGTTTATTCTTGGCGTCTTGCCGCTAGTGTTTGCGAGTGGTGCCGGGGCTGTTGCCCGGAAAACGATCGGTTGGACGGTATTTGGCGGGATGTTGGCGGCTACGTCGCTCGCGATCTTTGTGGTGCCGGTGTTGTTCGTCGTGATTACCCGATTAGCCTATGGCAAGAAAAAACTGGCGGAACTGAAAGAACAGGCAAAAAAGCCGGAACAGCAATTGCAGGAAAACGACGGGGTGGCACTTTAACCGGGGCTTATAACACCCGGAGATCGCTGCAAAACTCCCGGCGTAACTGAATCAGCGCTAGCCGTGTCCAGGTCTTTACCGTTCCCAAGGGAAGTTGGAGCTTCTGAGCCACCTCTTGCTGGGTGTATCCCTGGAAATAAAGTAGATCGATTACTTGCCAATGTCGCGGGTCCAGCGTCGTATGAACAACCTCACTGAAACCGATGTACCCGACGTTATCGAGGGTAGTACTCAGACCGGGCAGGTAATCATCCACCGGTAATTCGATCTGTTCGGCTTTCTTGCGGGAACGCAGGTGATCGAAGGCGGTATTGCGCGTAACATTCAGAAGCCAGGTGAACAAACGGCCTTTCGAGGGGTCGTGGCGATGGATGTTTTTCCAGACTTTGACAAACGTATCCTGGAGTAAATCCTCGGCTTCCGCTTCGTTTTTGAGAATCCGGTTCAGAACGCCGAGCAAAGTTGCAGCATACCGATCGTACAAATGACTGAAGGCCACACGGCTGTGCGCTTTTAAACCTTCAATCAACTCGATTTCGGCATCGGAAGTAAATGGCTTTTTCAAATGGCTGATCGATTGCGACGTTGAGCGACCATCGGGGGCTGGTAGAAACTACCCATCAATAGCCATGACCCCTATTTAACCTGATTTACATAAAATTGTTAGGAGAGCCAGGTTTCTATTTTTGGAAATCCGTAAAAATACTCGTTAAAAACGTCCGGAGCTCGCTGATTATCAGCGAGCTCCGGACGTTTCAAGAAAGTTGGTAAGCTTTAAAAAAATACACCCGTCGAAAGAGTGATGTTGATCATCTGACTGTCAATTTGGGCCGAAGGGGATTGACTGACAACATTTACTGCGTAGGGACTATAAGCCGATTTTAGCGTATTGTAGGTGCCGCTTACATCGGCAAAAAAACGATCCGAACGGAATCCAAGGCCGCCCGAGATCAGCAACTTCGCACGATCCAGGTCACGATACGCTTCCTTGTAAGGGTCAGGGAGGTAAGCAACACCGGCCCGGAAACGCATCAGGGATGCCCGGATCTCGGCACCGACCCGGAAGTTGACCACGTTGTTGTACGTGCCCCGAACGCTTTGCTTGACATCGTTTTTGAACGCGTTGTTATCCTGCGTGGAACTATAGGCATCGGTTGTGGTCCGCATGCCCTGGTAACCGACATAATCGGCCGAAGCCGTGATAAATCCGATCTTGCTTTCTCCCAAAAAGTAGGTAAAGCCGGCCGAAGCCCGGAAAGGGCTTGTCAGCGAATAATCGAAGTCGTTCGGAACGATGTCAATGCTTTGGTTATCCGGTGTAAAACCAACCGTTTGCCCGTTTTCAACGCGCGGAATGTTAACCGCATCCGTGAAAACTCTGGAAGTGAATGATTCCCTGACCGAGTAGAAGGTAGGGGTTGAGGCAGTGACGCCTAGCTGTAGACTGGGGTCGATCTTGTAGATGATACCCAACGCTACGTTGATTCCGTTACCGGTTACGGTAAAATTGTCGGTTTGGCCGACGCTGCGGAAGATTTGCCCGCCCACAAAATTTTCGCGGTAGTCGTTGTCGAAATCATACCGGATTCGGGTCAGACCCAGGGAGGCACCAATGTAAAATTTGTTATCGAGATTCCCGGCATAGGCGATGGTCCATTGGGAAGTAGCTCCTGATGACGAAAACGTATTGCGTTGATCAGTGGGTAAAAACCGCTGGTTCTGCGGATACAGCGGACTTTCGTCAAACCGGTTATAGCTGGTCGGTCGGCTCGGGTCCGGATCGATCAGGTACAACTGGTACGCAGCTGCCGAAGTAAAGTTGGCCTGGTTGTCGGGAGCCGGGAAATACTGCTGATCCATTTGCTCTCCGGTTAAGCCCCGGCTGTTGGCATCTTCGACGTAGGAATCGACAATTGAACTGGCGGAGTTTCGGCCCTGAAAGGAAAACAGATTGGTGAAACTAGCCTGCCGGTTGTAGGTGATTCCGAGGGCGGTGCGCTGCCAACGGCGGTTGTCGTTCTGGCGGCTCCCGGCCAGAATTAGACCAAAATGAGCAATGTTGGGGTTTACTTTGCTTTCGGAAAGCGTTTGATTAATGTAGCGGGCGTCGGTACTCAGGATGTTGATAGAAGGGCTTAAGCTGAACTCCGACCGGTTATAGAAACCTAGTCCGGCCGGATTTCCGAATACTGAACTGGCGTCCCCGCCCAGACTGGCGTGATTTCCGCCGAGGCCCCGCATCCGGGCGGTTCCGGTTTGGGTTACTTCCGAATACCGAAAGGCATCGCCAGCGTAGATGTCACCCTGGCCAAAAGCGGCCCCTGCGTACAGGAGCAGCCCCGCAAGACAAAGACTATTTTTCATAAAAGTGTATGCTAAAAATGAAAACCATGGGTTGGAATTGCCTGCCACTAAGCCAGCGAACTATAGATGCAAGTAAGGGGGCTTTGGTTTAAACAAACCCTGAAAAATCCCTTTTAGTTTGCGTATAGCAGTACTTCGCCCCGATAATACAACGAAAAAGCCCGTCGATTGTAAGAACCAACGGGCTTTTTATTTTTTCAGATGATCATCCGGCATTCGTTAACGGGGTCCGCGTGAACCGCCACCTCCGCCGGAAGAACCTCCGCCGATCGATGAACCGCCACCGCCCCGGCTGCCCCCGCTTGAGGGTGAGCTGAAGCTCGGTTGGGAAGGCGGGCTGTAACTGCGCTGCGGAGCTTCAAACGAACGGCTGGGTTGCTGATACGTCCGCTGCGGAGCGCTGTATTGCGGGGCGCTGTACCGGGCTCCAGTATTTCCAGACGGTGCGGTATAACTTCCGCGGCTATTTTGCCGGGGAGCCGAATAATAATCGGCGGTGCTTGGCGCCGAATAGCTGGGTGCCGACGACGGACGGGTCAGTGCATTCGCCCGGCCATTGCTGCTGCTGGTGCTTCCTGACTCGTTGTAGTAATACGTCCCCCGGCTATTGGCACGACCCGTTCCGTAGGAGCTGCTGTTGACCACCCCATTGTTCGTGTTGTTCGGACGGCTGTAATAGGCGTTGTTTGAGGTAGTTGCATCCGCCGACCGACGGCCACCGTTGTTGTTATTGTACGTCCGGGGTGTGTTGACGAAATCGCTGTTGTAGCGGTCGCGACTGGTTCCACTGCGGGCACCGTAGCGGACGTTTCGACTCGCTCCAATGTTGTCGTAGTTGTTAACAACGACTATCGGGCGACCAAAACCGCCATAACCACCGTAGAAGTAGGGGTTATAGAAACTGTTGAATCCATAGCCGTAACCGAAGGGGGAGAAGAACGGATCGTAGAAGCCACCGCCGTAGAAGGGACTATACGCGTAAGCTCCACCCCAAAACGGATCGTAGAAGGAGCTATAGCGCCAGCTATTGAAACCACCCCAGCCCCAGGGCGACATGCCCAGACCGATACCCAGGCTCAGACCGCCGTAGAATGGACTGTTCCAGCCCCAGCGGTTCCAGGTCGAGTTCATCATGGCCATGTTATAACCGTTGGCAAAACCGTTGTTGTAGGCGTTGCCGGAATCCCAGCCCGGATCGGGTGAAATACCGCGCGTTACTTTACGAGCCGATACTTCGCTGTAATATTCATCATCAGCCAGTCCCGATTGACCGTTGTAATCCGGGTTGGCGTTGAATTTGCTTTCTTCGTACCGCTGGGATGCTGTACGATCAAACTGCCGTTTCTCCTTGGCCGTTGAGGCATAAACCGGAGCGTCGGAAGATGACCCGTAGAGGTCATCATACTCTCCCGCGTTCTGGGCGGTCTGTTTACTGGAGCTACAGCCCCAAAAGCCGATCGCAGCCAGTAACGTGAGGTATTTCCAGGTATGTAGCACTTTCATGGTGTTGTGGTGATAAAAGGTTGTAGGGACCCATCCTAGCTAAAACACAGAAGCCGGCAAAATGATTACAATTCGGCCGCTTGATTACAAATATAGGATAAAAACCTATCTTTGCAAGCTTCTCAAAACATTAGACCCACATTTCTAGGTGAAGGTTTAATCGCCTTCATAAAATATTTCCGTCAGACATGGCAAAAGCAATTCCTTCGCGTTCCGAGAATTATTCCGAGTGGTATAACGAGTTGATCAAACGGGCTGATCTGGCCGAAAATTCGGCAGTTCGGGGCTGTATGGTGATCAAGCCGTACGGCTTTTCAATCTGGGAAAAAATGCAGCGGGCATTGGACGATATGTTCAAAGAAACCGGCCATACCAACGCCTATTTTCCGTTGTTTATCCCGAAATCGTATCTCAGCAAAGAGGCTTCGCACGTAGAAGGGTTTGCCAAGGAATGTGCCGTGGTAACGCATTACCGCCTGAAAAATGCTGAGGATGGTTCCGGGGTCATCGTTGATCCGGAAGCTAAACTGGAAGAGGAATTGATCGTACGGCCCACCTCGGAAACCGTGATCTGGAGTACGTACAAAAACTGGATTCAGTCGTACCGCGACCTGCCGCTGCTGATCAACCAATGGGCCAACGTCGTGCGCTGGGAAATGCGGACCCGGATTTTTCTGCGCACGGCCGAGTTTCTCTGGCAGGAGGGCCATACCGCCCACGCAACAGCCGAAGAAGCACAGCAGGAAACCCGGCAAATGCTCGATGTATACGCAACCTTCGCCGAGGAGTGGATGGCGCTGCCGGTTATACGCGGGGCCAAAACGCCGAACGAGCGTTTTGCCGGGGCTGACGATACGCTCTGCATTGAAGCCATGATGCAGGACGGGAAAGCGCTTCAGGCCGGAACCTCGCACTTTTTGGGTCAGAATTTCGCCAAAGCTTTTGATGTGAAGTTCTTAACCAAAGATAACCAACTCGACTACGTTTGGGGTACATCCTGGGGTGTCAGCACGCGGCTTATGGGAGCGTTGATTATGGCCCATTCCGACGACGACGGGCTGGTACTACCGCCGAAACTGGCACCGATCCAGGTCGTCATTGTCCCGATTTTCCGGAACGACGAACAACTGGCGCAATTGTCCGAGAAAATCAACCCGTTGATCAAAGAACTTCGCAAAGTCGGCATTTCCGTCAAATACGACACCAGCGACGCCAACAAGCCCGGCTGGAAATTTGCGGAGTACGAACTCCGGGGCGTTCCGGTCCGGCTGG
The DNA here is from genome assembly GCF_049445795.1 of Larkinella sp. VNQ87. Lineage (NCBI taxonomy): Bacteria > Pseudomonadati > Bacteroidota > Cytophagia > Cytophagales > Spirosomataceae > Larkinella > Larkinella sp. VNQ87. Next base: position 117,298 of record NZ_JBMSDT010000001.1, on the reverse strand, counting down.
CCATGGGCATGCGGGATTTGGAAAATAACACCGTGGAGATTGCACGCCGGGATCTGAAAACAAAAGAAACCATTTCGGTCGACGGACTGGTGGCTCATATCCAGGCGTTGCTCGACGAGATTCAACAAAACATTTACCAGAAAGCGTACCGCTTCCGGCAGGAAAACACCTTCCGGGTCGATACCTATGACCAGTTTAAGGAGCAACTTGAAAAAGGCGGTTTTCTGCTGGCCCACTGGGATGGTACTTCCGAAACCGAAGACGCCATTAAGGAAGAAACCAAAGCAACCATCCGCTGCATTCCGTTTGATACGGAACCGGAAGAGGGCGTTTGCATCTACAGCGGAAAACCCTCAAAGCAGCGAGTAATCTTCGCAAGAGCTTATTAAGAGTATAAGAGTTAAGAGTTAAGAGTTAAGAGTTAAGAGTTGCGCTGCGACTTGTGGACGCGTCAGCCAACTCATAACTCTTAACTCTTAACTCCAAATGGGGAACGTTGGCTCAAATAATCGCACCTCGATGAACGACTTTCCGCGAGTTTGGGTAGTTTTGGGCACACACAACCAATTTTTTTATGGCACAAGCAAAAGCTGGGGATACGGTGCAGGTGCACTACACCGGCAGAAAAAACGATGGAACCGTATTTGATTCGTCCAGTGGCCGGTCGCCCCTCCAGTTTCAGGTAGGCAGCGGTATGGTGATCCGGGGTTTTGATGAGGGCGTGAAAGGCATGGAAATCGGCGAAGCCAAAACCGTCCGGATTCCGGTCGAAGATGCCTACGGTCCGTCGAGCCAGGATATGATTTTTGAATTTGATCGCTCGCTGATTCCCGACGACATTGAGCTGGAAATCGGCATGACCCTCAATATGCACCAGGATGGCAATCCACAAGCCATTCCGGTCATTGTTCGGAATGTAACGGCAACCTCGGTGACGCTCGACGCCAATCATCCGCTGGCGGGCGAGGAGTTAATTTTCGATATCGAACTGGTAGGGATCAATTCCTAATCGTACCCGTACCCACGGACTTTAGTCCGTGTTTTTTAGCTAGAAATTTTGAATAGCCAAGAAAAAACACGGACTAAAGTCCGTGGGTACTACAGGTTCACCCAGGCGGATACTTTGATGGCAAACGTCGAGATGTTTGGGTTGTCTCGATACGTTAACCGGTGGATGGCATCGACACGAAAGATTTTGAAAATGTTGTCGATGCCATAACCCACTTCGACATAGGGTGCCCGACCCAGCGACTGAAAACCCAGCACCGGCTGGCCTGCTTCGTTGGTAGGCGGAATCAGGGCAGTATTGGCGTTGCTTACGCCCCCCATCAAAATCGCTCCCGTACCCAAAAACCGCCATTTCAACCGACGGATGGCCGGAATCCGGTTAAAGAACAACCCTTCAAAGTTGTGTTCGACAAAAGCCCCAGCGTAGCGGTCGGTCACAAATTCAAAGAAATTCATCAGGTTATACGAATTCTCGACCCGAAAAAAGGTCTCGTTTCCCAACGGCATGTACAGGAGCGGATACGGGATGGTCGACGGAATGTAGCCCGCATTGATCTGGTAGCGAGTACGGCCCAGCACGCCCATTCGGAACGAGTGTTTCAGGTTCAACGCAAAGCGGTGGTAGCTGAAGTCGCCGTGCAGCACATTTTTCAGTCCGAGCTGATAGCGGAATGTAATCACGGGGTTGTTGCTTCCCTCCACACTAAACCGGTCGTTATTATTCTGGATCATCAGCGAGCCGGGTGCAAACCGGGTTTCGAAGACCAACTCGGTGGTGCGATATTGACTGGCTGTGATCTGGTCCGGTTGATTGATCGTGTAGGCAAACGGAAACAGGGGCTCAAAGGACCGCTTCCGCAGGCTGATGGTCTGGGTAATGCCCTTACCAAGTTCGCTCCGAATGTAAGTGTTCTGAAGTTCCTGCATGTACGGGCGTCGGAGCGTTCCGAATCGGGTATAGGCCGCAAAAAGCGTGTTTCCGCCGAGGTTTTCGGAAGAGGCCCCCAGGCGTTCGATGTCGTAACTTTTCGAAATCCCGGCAATAGTATAAGGCTTTTTCCGAACGACATAATCGACATTCATACCGTATTTAAACTGCTCGTCGCGGGTACCGTAAGCCAGGTAACCGCCCAGAATCCAGCGTTTACTGAAACCGGCGTTGGTCCGCAGCCCGAGCCGAAACCGGTGTCCTTCCACGTTGTTGAACGCATACGAATTCAGCAGTGGCCCCACATCGAGGTGAATCGGGCCGAGTGGATAATAGCCGACAACCGTCAAGTTTACAATTTCCCCCAGCACCTTCATAAAGGGAACGTTTCGAACCGAATCGACTACTTCAAAGGCCCGTAACTCGGTAGCACTCAACCCCTGTGGTCGGATGGTTTGCCAGAAGGCCGGCGATTTTTCGCTGTAGTTTTCTGCCAGTTCGAGTGGCGGTTCGTAAAATTTAGGCTCTTTAGGCTGGTTGACCCGCACGTTCTGGGCTGCAACGTAAAACCGGACCAACGCGCCGGGGGCGTTGGGCGTAGGTTCGTCCGTATCGATCAAAAGCTGCGTTAAAACCGGGAATCGTACGCGGGTGGTCTGCGTACTGTCGTCCAGTTCCTCCCATTCCTGTTCGATCCGGATCTCATCGACGAAATTAATGTTGGCCCGCTGGTCGATTTTGGCGTCGATCTGCGCCAGCCCCAGGCGGGTGGTGTCAATCCAGACCGTACCGGCGAATGCCAGGTCGGCCGAGCGTTTCGGCTCAAAATCAATCTGATAGCAAAGTGTTCCGCCGACATCGACGGTATCGACCAACCGGAAGGTGTAAATCGCCTGCCAGGCTTGCCCAAGCGGAGAAGGGAGGTCTTTACGAAGCAGGCTAATGTAATTCCGGTAAAAATTGTATTGCTGGAAGGAGGAGCCGGTAAGCTGGGCTGCAACTCCGCCATCGCTGATGCCGACACCCGACGCCCGGCTTTTCAGGATTCGTTCTTTCGTCTTGAGGGGGCTGGTTTTTTGGTAATACTCCGAATAGGTTTCCGAAACGTATACCGGAACCGCCGGTTTTCCTTCACTATCGTAAATCGCCGGTAATTTGGACAAAAGGCGGCCGACGGGGCCGGGTTTGCGTCCTTTCTTGCGCTGATTGGCAAAATTATTGACGTAAGCTTCTACTTTTGAATAACTTTCGTACTGAAATGCCGTCAGTTGGTCCGGATCGAACTGATCGCGTCGGCGAATCGTTTCCCGGATGATGCGGTAGGCCGGATCACCCCCTTTGGCGTAAATCCGAACTTCCTGCAATTTCGTCGCCGAGGACAGCAGGGATGCATTGATGGTTTGAGCGGGAGCGGACGTAAGCCGGTACGCCCGGGTTTGGTAGCCCAGGCTGGAAAATAGCAGTGAATCACCGATTTGGGTGGTGGTCAGTGAATAGGTTCCGTTTTCGTTGGAAGTCGTTCCTGAGGTTTTTCCTTTAACCGCAACGTTTACGAAGGGAATACCCTCGCCCGTAGCCGCGTCGGTGATACGGCCGCTGATTTTGTACACGGTCTGAGCAAAAACCGGTGAAATGAGTGCATTCAGAATAACCAGAAGTAAACCGAACCGCCCTCGTAGAACGTGCTTCATTCGTTGATGGTGGAGTATGAGTATCACTCGCTTAACACAAAAGTAGTCAACAGAGTTTACCAGGTAATGGAATTTAGTTTAATTGGAGATGAATCGCCAAAATATCTAGATGAATCACCGGAAAAGTCCTATTAAACGTTTTGATAACGGCGTAAATACGTAAGACTTAGACGAAATAAATCATTTTTTGTCACAAATTCTTACCTTGTTTTTTTGTAGATCTGAAACCATCAAATGCTCACCGACATATCACCCCTTAACCGTACGCGGGAATACGCGGAAACGTTGCTGGAGGCTTTGCCCGACACGTTTGTTTACCATGATTTGAAGCACACCCGCCAGGTGGTAGAAGCGGCCGGACTAATTGGGAAACAGGCAAATCTGAATCCGGAGGAATTGGAAGAAGCCCAGATGGCGGCCTGGTTGCACGACATCGGATACACCCGCCAATGCCAGCAGCACGAAGAAATTGGGGTTGAAATTGCCCGTCCCTTTCTGGAGTCGTTAGGGATTGGCCCTGAACGGGTTCAGTCGGTTGTTGATGGGATTTTGGCAACCAAGCTGCCCCAGAAACCGCACAGCCGAGTGGCCGAGGTGGTTTGTGATGCGGATATGTTTCACCTGAGCACCGACTTGTTTTTTGAACGAAGCGAGCTGATGCGTCAGGAGATGAAACACACCACCGGAAAAATCAGTCGGAAAAAATGGATGCAGGGCTCCATTGCGCTGATGGAAAACCATCATTATTTTACGGACTATGGAAAGACGGTTTTGACGCCCCAAAAAGAAAAAAATCTGAAGAAAGCGCGCCGGAAACTGGCCGAACTCGAAGCCGAAGATGGCGAGCCAACACCGACGGACAGTGTTCAGACCAGCACTGAGCCCAAAAAGAAACGACCGGATCGGGGTATCGAAACCATGTTTCGAGTAACATCGCAAAACCACTTTCAGCTCAGCGCGATGGCCGATAATAAGGCCAATATCATGATTTCGGTCAATACGATCATCGTTTCGCTCATCGTCAGCATCCTGATCCGAAAGCTTGAGGAGTGGCCCCAGTTAATCCTTCCGACCGTCATGCTGACGATCAGTTGCCTGCTCGCAACCATTTTTGCCATTCTGGCTACCCGGCCTACCATCACCAGCGGGCGGTTTTCGAAAGAAGATATTCACCAGAAGCAGGCTAACCTGCTGTTTTTCGGGAATTTCCATAAAATGGAGCTGACCGATTACGAATGGGGCATGCGGGAAATGATGAACGACGCCGATTTTCTCTATAACAGCATGACCCGTGATATTTATTTCCTCGGCAAGGTTCTTGGGAAAAAATACCACCTGCTCCGAATTTCCTACACCATTTTTATGTTCGGTTTTGCAGCATCCGTGCTGGCTTTTGGCGTAGCGGCCTATTTCTTTCCGGTTCGCTAAAGCCGTCTTTTTACTTCCATACCATGCAGACGATTCAATGCTATTGCCTTGTTCTCCTTGGATTGCTGGGCGCTTGCAACGCCAAAAAAACGGACGAGACCCAAAACGATACACCCGGTGAACGGCTGACGGTTCCGTACGACCTGAATAGTCCGGCCCGGCGGTTTACCCTGCCCGCCGAACTGGAAGAAGTGTCGGGTCTGGCTTACTATAAATCCAATCAATTGCTCTGTGTGCAGGATGAAATTGCCGTTGCCTACATCTATGACCTGAACAGGAAGCAGATTGCCGATTCGTCAGTATTTGGCAATTATGGTGATTACGAGGGGATTGAGTGGGTGAAAAACGAAATCTACACCTTGAAAAGCAACGGCGACCTGTATCATTTCAAGCCGTTCTCCAAGCAGATTGCCCGCATCCCGACCGATTTGCCGGGCAAAACGGAGGTCGAAGGGCTGGCCTACGACCCGGAAAGTGACCGGCTGATGATTGCGGTAAAAGAAGGTGCCAAGAAAGACGAGAAGGTCGTTTATATGTACGACCTGAAAACGAAAGTGGTCTTTAAAGGACTAACACTTAAAGAAAGTGCGCTGAAAGAAGCCGGTATCGATGCCGGGAAATTCAAACCGTCGGGGCTAGCTGTTCATCCCAAAACCGGCGACTTTTATTTCCTGACGGCTGTCGGGAAAAGGCTGGTGATCGTCAACCGAAAAGGACGCATTGTCGCGTCTGAACCGCTGGACTCGAAACTCTTCCGTCAACCCGAGGGCATTTGCTTCGCCCCCGATGGCACGCTCTACATTGCCAGTGAAGGGGCCGGAAAAGCTGGCTATATTCTGGAGTTTGCGAACCAGCCGTAAAACCGATTTACAGTAGGTATATGAGAAAACTTTACCCGATATTGCTATTTTGGCTGTTGTCGCCTGCCTGGCTGTGGGCACAGTCAAGACCGTATACGGTTTTTCTGCTCGGTGACGCTGGTGAACCCCAGCCCGAAGGCAAAGATGCCGTGCTAAGAGCCCTTCATTCTCAATTGAAAAGCACGGCACCCACCAGTAGTCTCATCTTTCTGGGCGATAACCTGTATCCGCGCGGGCTGCCGGACTCGACTCATTCCGACCGCGCCGAAGCTGAGCAGCGCTTGCGGGATCAACTTGCCATCCTGACCGGTTTCAAAGGCCGCACGTTCATGATTCCGGGCAACCACGACTGGGAGCAGGGACGCCGGGAAGGCTGGCAACGCGTCCGGAACCAGGCCAGTTTTGTGGCCGCAGAACTAGGTCGGGATGATGTTTTTTTCCCGCAGGACGGCTGTCCGGGACCGGTAGAAGTCTCGTTGAATCCGGAACTGACGTTGGTGCTGATCGATACGCAATGGTGGCTGCATCCGTGGGACAAACCGGGAGAGGAGTCGGATTGCGAAGCAAAAGACCTGCCCTCGTTTCTGCTTCTGCTCGACGATGTGCTGGCCCGGAACCAAAACCGGAAGGTCGTCCTGGCCGGACACCATCCAATGTACAGCCACGGCGAACACGGTGGCTATTTTACGCTCAAGGACCATTTGTTTCCGCTGACCGATATCAATCCGAACTGGTATTTGCCGTTGCCGGGTCTCGGGTCGATCTACCCGGTTTACCGGGCCTTGCTTGGAAACATCCAGGATATTCAGCATCCGAAGTACAAACTAATGCGCAACGGGATTGTTACCCTGCTGAAAAAATACCGGAACGTAATTTACGTCAACGGGCACGATCACAACGAACAACTGATTTTGCGCGATTCGACATACTATGTGACCAGTGGTAGCGGTTCTAAATCGGTAGCCGTCAAAAAAGGCCGGAATAGCTTGTTCGCGTCGTCGACCAAAGGATTTGCCCGGCTGGACTTTCTGGAAAACGGTCAGACTCAAATCCGCTTTTTTGCCCCCGATGCCGCCGTCGAAACCGGAAGGTTGCTATTTGAAACGACGTTTACGCTGCCCGTTAAACAGAAGATCACTGACGATTACAAAGCTCAACCGATTTCGCAAACGACCCTGGCAAGTCCACAGTACGAGGCCTCGCCGTTCCATCAAATGCTGCTGGGGGAAAATTACCGGAACGTCTGGAAAGCGCCGGTAACGGTTCCGGTCCTGAACCTGCATACCGAAGCCGGTGGGCTGAAACCCTTGCAGCGCGGGGGCGGAATGCAAACGTTCTCGTTGCGGCTGTTGGGCAACGACGGCAAGGAATACGTGCTGCGGTCGGTGGAGAAATACGCCGAAAATGCCATTCCGAAAGCGCTCCGCAGCGGTTTTGTCAATGATTTGGTGCAGGATCAGATTTCGGCTTCACACCCGTATGCGGCTTTGGTCGTGCCGCGTCTGGCCGATGCCGCCGGAATTTTTCACACCAATCCAAAGCTGGTAATCGTTCCTGACGATTCCCTGTTGGGGCCTTACCGCCGGATGTTTGCCCGGACGCTGGCGTTGTTCGAGGAACGGGTCGATGGCAATTATGAAAACAGTTCCCAATTTGGCGGAACGAAAAAGATTTACAGCACCGATAAATTGCTCAACAAACTGGCCGACGACAACGACAATCAGGTCGATCAGCGGGCGGTATTGCGGGCGCGATTGTTTGATATTTGGCTCGGCGACTGGGACCGGCACGACGATCAATGGCGCTGGGCTAGTTTCAAAGCTGATAAAGGATTGATTTTCCGGCCAATTCCGCGCGATCGTGACCAGGCCTTTTTTGTCAACATGGGCTTGATTCCGCGCATTGTCAGCCGGAAGTGGGCTATGCCGAAATTTCAGGGATTTAACAACACGATTCGCGATGTGCCCGGACTGGCCTTCAACGCCCGGTATTTTGATCGTAGCTTTCTAACCGAACCGTCGCGGGAGGAGTGGCTGGAAACCGCCCGCTCGCTGGCGGTTCAGGTGACCGATTCGGTGATCAACGAAGCCTTAAAACAACTACCCGACATCCCGTATCAGGAAACCGCAGCCACCATTCGGGCCAAACTGCAAAACCGCCGGGCCGACTTGCCCCGGTATGCGGATGAGCTGTACCATTTTTTAGCCAAAACCGTCGATGTGACGGGCAGCGATAAGAAAGAACGGTTTTGGGCCGAACGCCAGCCCGATGGTCAACTCGTAGTGAGCGTTTACAAGCTTAAGAAAGAAGGCGAAAACGGCGAACTGCTGTATCGCCGGGTGTTTCGGTCGGCCGAGACGCAGGAGATTCGACTCTACGGGTTGGGGGGCGACGACGAATTTGTGGTACGGGGGCATAGCGATAAAAGCATCCTGCTGCGCATTATCGGAGGAAAAGGCCGGGATCGCATCGTCGATAGTTCGCGGGTGTCGGGGATTTTCCGGAAAACCATCGTCTATGATTCCAAAAAGACCATCACGGAAACCGGCGACGAAACCCGGCTGCGGTTATCGGGTAAGTCGCGGGTGAATGCTTATGACCGCAAGATGTTTAAATATGATGTGGTGCTGCCGCAGGTTTCGGTGCAGTATAACCCCGACGATGGCCTGTTTCTGGGGGGCGGTGTGCTTTTTCGAAAGAACGGTTTTCGAAAAGAGCCCTTTGCTCAGCAACACCGGTTTGTGGCCAACCATGCCTTCGCGACGGATGCCTTCAATTTCAACTACGATGGCATATTTACGGATTTGATCGGCAAAGCCGACCTCCGGCTGGATGCCGACATTCAGGCTCCGAACTACATTTCCAACTTTTTTGGACTGGGCAACAATTCGGTTTTTGATAAAAAGAAAGGCATCCCGTATTACCGGACCCGGTTTGAGAACATTGCGTTCAGTGCCCTGTTGCAACATCACGTCGGCAATACCACGATTTATTATGGCCCGGCAGTCGAAAGCATTGAAGTCGAGGAAAACTCGCGTCGGTTTATCAACGAATATGTTCAAAGCTTGCCCGACGGACAGAATTTGTTCAAACGGCGGTGGTATGCCGGGTTGAAAGCCGGTTTTCTGATCGATAACCGGGATGATAAGGTACTGCCTGCGCGCGGTTTGGTCTGGCGGACTGAGTTGCGGGCTTACAACGGTATTTCTGATTTTGCGAAAAACCTGACCCGGCTTCAGTCGGATTTGGCTTTTTACGCAAGCTTCCGCTTACCGGCTACGCTGACGCTGGCTACCCGTGTGGGGGGAGGTCACAATTTCACGGACTTTGAATTTTTCCAGGCCAACACCCTTGGCGGACTAACGAACTTACGCGGTTACCGTCGGACCCGGTTTGCCGGGCGCAGTATGCTGTACAACAATACTGAACTGCGGCTGAAAGTGGCCAGCATTCGGACGTATCTTTTCCCGGCATACCTTGGAATAGTGGGCTTTAACGATGTGGGCCGGGTTTGGGTCAAAAACGAAACCTCCCGAATTTGGCACCACGGCTACGGCGGGGGCATCTGGCTCAGTCCGTACAAGCAAGCGGTTATTTCGTTCTTATACGCCATGTCGGAAGAGGAAAACTTGCCGATGGTGCGGGTAGGATTCCTGTTCTGAGTTCAGGATAATTTATAAAGTTCAACGCCTGCTTCCATACCTTTCACATCGACGATGCCGAGTTGCTCAGTCGGAACCGGATAATCGGCCAGTTCATTGATGACATCCTGCGAAATCAGCATGTTGGTCCCGTATTCCTTGTTCAACTGTTCAATCCGGGCGGCCAGAATGACGACGTTGCCGGTAATCGAAAACTGTTGCCGGGTGTCGGTTCCGATGTTCCCGATGACGGCATCGCCAACATGGACGCCAATGCCGACGCTGGTGGGGATGATGCGGTTTTCCAGAACGGCTTTTTTTATCTCAGCCAGGATTTCCAATCCGGCTTTGACGGCATTTTGGGCCGGATTTTCCAGCGGAATCGGGGCACCGAAGGAAATCATGCACCCATCGCCGAGAAACTGATTGACGATGCCGCCGTGCCGGTTGACCATTTCGACAATGATCTTGAAAAACGAATTCTGATACGCCACTACCTCGTCGGCCGTGTGCTTATCGGCGAATTTGGTGAAATTCCGAATATCCAGAAACAGCACGCTCACCTTCATGTGCTGGCTTTTCAGCATTCCTTTCTCCTTGATGATCAACTCGGCAATCTCGGGCGAAACCTGTTGACCAAAGAACGTGATCAACTGATTCTGCATCTCGCTCCGTTCAATCGAGCTTTGCACGCTTTTCTGGATCTGCCGCGAGACGTATCCGGCACAAACCCCACACAGCAGTAAAATGCACGACTTGGTGAGATACGCTAAAGGGACACTTAGATAAAGGCTGACGGAGTCGTGGGCAGTAGTGGGCTCTTCCAGCAGATAAAGACTCAGAAGAAAAAATTCAAGACCCGCAATCAGCCCGGTATACAGGGAAATCCAGAAGTTGAGTCGAACCGTGGACAGAATGATGAAAAAATAATAGAGCGTCGCAAAGGGAGAAAGCATCACCAGAATAGGGTGATCAAATTTGTCGGATAAGACGTACAACAGCAATGTAATGGCTGAAATCTCAAACGTAGCGTTGAGGAATTTGGCAATTTGCGGCATGCTGAACCCCTTGCGCAGCCAAATTCGCAGCATGTTCCAGAGGTTTAGCTCATAAACGGCCATGAACGACAGAAAGATAAACACATCCCGCATCAGTTCGTACTGGGCCGGTTGCAGGAGCGTCGATTGGGAAATAAAAACGTTTATGAGCACCGCAATTCCCAAACCTGCTCCAAAAACCGCAGCCAACAACCCGGACCGCTGTTGCTCGCGCCGGAGGTTCTCCTGAGAAAAGGCCAGATTGAAATACGGGCTGATTTCGGCCTTTTCGCGTTTGTGGTAGATAAATGTCATAGCGTTTTGATTCGGATGCTTACATGACAATTGTGTCTGCAAATAAATTCTTTTTTGTTGAAAGCGCGTACTAATCAGGCGTGAATCGGCAAAGAAGGGGTGTGAAGCCCCAGAGAATGGGTGTAAAAAAATCCCCGCAAGAAAGTTGGTGTGCAACGTTTCGGCAGATTCACTCGTACGGATCAGTATCCATCTGAACACGAGCACAGAATCATGAGACTAACACGCTTGATCCTATTCGTCGCGCTGGTTGTCGCGACGGGAGCCTGCCAGCAAAAGGCCATCGATGAGGAAGTCGAACCGGGTTCGACCAATTCCGACTGGACTGAAGAGACGCACAGTAATACCGTTGACCCGAATTATGCCGTCGTCTTTCCGCAGGAACAGGTCAACACGCTGGAGATTACGCTGACAGCCGCCGACTGGTCGGCCATACGGTCGGATATGCAGGAAAAATTTGGCAGCGATTTTGGGGGTAGCGGATCGAGCCGTCCGGGGGCAGGCAATCAGCCGGGCGAATTCGGAACGGGGGATCCCGACTATGTGGCCGTTCCGGTTAAATTCAATGGGAAAGTGTGGGAAAAAGTTGGTTTTCGGCTGAAAGGCAACTCCAGCTTGTCGTCGGCCTGGCGTTCAGGAATTTACAAACTGCCCTTCCGACTGCATTTTGACCGGTTTGAAGATGACTATCCGGAGATAAAAAACCAGCGCTTTTACGGGTTTAAAGAACTCTCAATGTCGCCGGGTTATAGCGACAACTCCCTGATTCGTGAAAAGGTGGTAGCCGACATTTTTCGCTCGGCGGGCGTTCCGGCCGCCCGAACGGCTTTCTACAAAGTATACATCGATTTTGGGGAAGGACAAAAATACTGTGGCGTGTACACGATGGTCGAAGTGATCGACGACACGATGGTGGAAAATCAGTTTGGCGAGGATCAGGGCAATATTTATAAACCGGAGTCCTCTTTCCGGCAGTTTACCCAAAGCGAGTTTGAAAAGAAAAACAATGAAACCGAAGCCGATTATTCCGATGTGCAAGCATTCATAACGGCGCTGAATGCCTCAAACCGGACCTCCGATCCGGCGCAATGGCGGACGAACCTCGAAAATACCTTCAACGTTGATCATTACCTGAAGTTCCTGGCTGTCAATAACACCATCGTCAACTGGGATACATACGGGGCTATTGCCCACAATTATTACCTCTATAATTCGCCGACGGGCAAGCTGACCTGGATTCCGTGGGATCACAACATGTCAATGACCAGCAGCAGCACAGGCGGAATGGCTGGAATGCGGGCGGTTTCGCTGTCAATGTCGGAAGTAACCCAGAGCTGGCCTTTGTTGCGCTACGTTGCGGATGACCCCGTCTATTATGCCCGGTACAAAGAGTACGTGAGGGCCTTTGGGCAATCGGTCTTTACCTCGGCTAACATGGACGCCCTGTTTACGAAATACCACACCCTGATTTCGCCCTACGTCATTGGACCGGAAGCCACCGAAAGCGGCAAATACACGCACCTGAGCAGCTCGGCCAGTTTCACCAGCGCGCTGAGTTCGCTGAAATCGCACGTCAGCACCCGGGTTCAGGCGGTTAATGATTTTGTTAATTAGCGTGGTATGGTTCCTTCCCAATCCATTTTTGAATTGACACCTCCTTCGATTGAAACCCTGGCGCAGTCGTTTTCAGCGATTACCTTGCCGGAGATGGAACGTGTCCGTTTAATGAATCGGACCGACACCAAGTTTCTACTTCCATTGAGTCGGTTACCGTCGCTTCTGAACCAATTAAGTGAGCACTACCGCTGGCTGGAAATTGATGGACAACGCTTCTGTGCGTATGAAACGCTGTATTTTGATACGGTCGACCTGCGGTTCTACCACGCGCACCGAACCCAGCGGCTCAATCGGTACAAGATCCGGCAACGGCATTATGTCGCGTCAAACCTGACGTTTACGGAGATAAAGCATAAAACGAACAAAGGCCGGACGGTCAAGACCCGAATTCCGAACGCGTACCCGCCCGGAAAAGGGTTTGACCCGGATAGCGCGGTTTTTCTGACCCGGCATACAGGATTCGGTCCCGACAAGCTGAATCCGGTATTGTGGGTAGAATACATTCGGTTGACGCTCGTGAGCCAGACGACGGCCGAGCGACTGACGATTGATCTGAACCTGAACTTTCGGAACGACTTCGGTTACCGGGCTTACCCGCAGGTCGTAGTTGCCGAGTTAAAACAGGATGCCCGCCAGCCTTCCTTTTTTCTGAACCTCATGAAAAAGGCCCGGGTTCAGCCGGGGTCATTGAGTAAATACTGCCTGGGCCTGATTAGCCTTGATCCGTCGCTGAAGCAAAATCTCTTCAAACCAAAACTCAACCATTTTCGCAAGTTGCTTGCTTATGACCATCTTGTTGCAACACCTTTCTGCACCGGAAGCCCGGAATCTGACCGAATTGCCGGATGATCTTTTCATTCGACTGGGGCTGGATCTGTGCTCGGTGGGGATCCTGATTCGACTGATTTATTACCGGATGTACCGGAAGACCGACTTGTTTCTAACCTTCTTCACGTTCAACCTCATCATTTTTCTGATCACCTTTCTGTTGAATCAGGTGCAGCTATCGATCGGCGCGGCTTTCGGGCTGTTTGCGGTTTTTTCGATGCTGCGCTACCGGACAGAAGGCTTGTCGGCCCGGGACATGACGTATCTCTTCATGGTGATTGCCGTGGGGTTGATCTCGTCTGTCAGTCAGGGAAGCTGGCATAAGCTGGCGTTGATCAACGGCCTGATTCTGAGTATGGTGCAACTGCTGGAGGGCAACTGGCTATTTAAAAGGGAGTTCAGCAAAACTGTCTTTTACGACCGGGCCGACCTGATTGTGCCGAATAAGCGGATGGAGTTGCTGCTCGATCTGGAAGAGCGGACGGGCCTGGAAATTCACCGGATCGAGATTCAGACCATTGATTTCATGAAGGATTCGGCCCAAATCATCCTTTACTACTATCAGAACGATGTCAACCATGAATCCGTCAAATCCCTCACAGGAACACCGCTTCGGTAACCGTTTCCGGTCGCTTGGCCTGGTCCTGCTGGCTTTTCTCCCTTTGGTGGGCCTGGCGCAGAGTCCCGGCCTGGGACTCTGGTCGGGCATCAGCCTGGAAAAGAAATTCAGCAAAACGTTTTCGATGCAGGTAAATACGCAACTCCGGTTTAGCGAGAATGTGTCGGTTACCCGTGCATTTCTGGGCGAACTGGGCTTGTCGTACAAACCGACGAAAAGCTGGGAGATCAGCGGTTTTTACCGGTATACGGGCCGCCGGAAGTGGAACAACGAAACCGACGACTACTATTTCCGGCCGTATCACCGGTTCTACGGTCAGATCAGCTATGACCGAAAACTCTGGCGTAAGCTAAAGCTGGATTATCGGCTTCGGTACCAGAATCAATTCAAAGACGATACGGAAGGGCTGGTGGCGGCAGGCAGTTATTTGCGGAACAAGCTGGAGTTGTCCTACGCGGTGGGACGGTTTACGCCCTTTGTTTCCGCCGATCTTTTTTACCTGGTCGGAATCGAATTTGATCAGATTCGTTACAAAGCCGGGGTATCCATTGGCCTGACGAAACAGCAGAGCCTGGATTTGGCGGTATTCCGGGACAGAGCACTGAGCGGTTCGGATGAACAGAGCGGAACCATTATCGGGATCAACTACCAGGTGAAATTCGGATACAGGAAAAAGTAATCTTATCGGATTTCCTTGTTTTCCATAATCGGCTGGGGATGAACGATATAGACATCCAGTACGGCCAGCGGACGGGCCAGGTATTCCCGAATGAGGGTTCGCCAGGAATAGCCCCCCGGCACGTCCTGGGCGGCAAAGGCCACGGCTTTCATGCCCTGATGATTGCCAATGTAGAGCGCCCGGGCATTGTGGAAGTTTTGCGAAATGATCGTGATCTTGTCCTGATTGAACACCTGCTTGCAGCGTACCACAGAGTCGAAGGTACGGTAACCGGCGTAGTCGAGCGTCATATCCGATTCGGGAATACCCATCCGGAGCAGGGCCTTTTTCATGTCGGAAGGTTCATTGTAGTATTCCGAATCGTTGTTTCCGCTCAAGATAATGTGTTTGATCTTACCGATTTTCCAAAGCCGGGCGGTGGCTTCCATCCGGTAGCGGAAAAACAGGTTTTCGTTGCCGCTTTTGACAGATTTGCTCGTGCCCAATACCAAACCTACCTCATTGGTGGGCAGTTCGTCCATGTTGAAATACACCTGGCTCCGGGTACTGTACACGATCCAGAAATTACAAAGAAGCACAACCGTAACACCCACAAAGGCAACGACAATGCTGCCTTTGACAAGACGTTTCACCCCAAACATCGGGACGCGGGGTCGGGCTCCTTTGTAATGGCCGGAAGATCGGCCAGTCGTGTACGGCATCGAATTCATGTCATGAGAACAAGCCTAGCTGTTTAACCGTTTTCTCTGAATCGGTAGCCACTTCTTTTTCGGTTCCCTCATCCTCCGGTTCGTCGACTTCCGGTTCTACTACGAGTAAGTTAGGCGATCCTGTTCTATTTTCCACCACATCGCGTTCATTATTCCGTCGCGGGGCCAGTAACTTCACTTCTTTGACCCTCGCGAAGGGCAGTTTCGCCCCCAGCGCTTTCCAGCCACGAATGTCGATAAACCCTTCGGGTTCCAGCACCATTTTCTCTAACGGGCCTTTCTCCTTCATCTGGTGCGCAATCTCGAAACGCGGGAAGCGGTCGGCCGTGACGGCCAGCAGCTTCGAGCCTTTGGTGTCTCCGATGAAGCTGAATTTCTTGTCCTGCGTTGTCGTCTCGACCTTAAATCGTTTGACGTAGTGAGCCTTCTGGTTAGCTTCGTAGTACACCGCCGACAGCACCCGCTCGGGATCGAACTTCTCCAAAACTGCAATTTCGGCCGGTTCGTAACGATTCGTCAGGTTGTAGTTTGTCAACTCATACTGTCCATCTTTATAGACGACCAAAATGCTCGCACCGTTGTCGAAGTTGCCTAAATATTTACCGCGCTCGTCGCGGTTCAGCCGACCCAGGTGTTCGTCATACCAGATGTCGACACCGCCGAGGGTCGACACCCCGCCCGACTTCAGGCTTACTTTCCGAACCGGATATTTGGTCAGAATATTGCCCTGGGCGGACCGGTTTTTAATACCTACTTCGGCAAAGTTATAATCGAACTGCTTGATCTTGGCTGTACTCTGCGCCGTCAGGTTGATGGTAACCACTTCGGCTTCCCCATTTTCGTTGGCCGTAAACCACAGCACTTTCGACTTTGGATTGCCCATTGTCAAATCGTATTCACGGTCGCGGGTGACGGCCGTCACGCTGAACCGCTTGGCCATCGTAATACCCGATTTGCCGTCGAGGTACAGCATGTTATACACCTTCCGCTCGTCATTTTTCTTAAAGACCGAACAATAGATAATATCCTTCCCGACGAAGGTTTTATCCTGAATTTTGGTCACCAGGCACTTGCCGTCGCGCCGGAACACGATGATATCGTCGATATCGGAGCAGTCTGACACAAATTCGTCTTTTTTCAGGCCGGTGCCCACAAAACCGCCTTCACGGTCGACGTAAAGCTTGGCATTGGCCGCAGCCACGACATTGGCCGCAATGGTGTTGAATGCGCGAATCTCGGTTTTCCGTTCCCGCCCTTTGCCGTACTTTTTCAGCAAGTCTTTGAAGTAATTGATGGCATAGCGGGTCAGGTTGGCGAGGTTATCTTCGGTTTCGGCCAGGTCCTGCTCCAGCCGGCGCATGAGTTCTTCCGCTTTAAAACCGTCGTATTTCGAAATCCGCTTGATCCGGATCTCGGTCAGCCGGATCAGGTCATCCTCCGTAATTTCGCGGTAAAACTGCTTTTTAAACGGTTTTAGCCCCTTGTCGATGGTTTCAAGAACGGCCTCGAAGGTTTCACATTCTTCGATTTTCCGGTAAATCCGGTTTTCGATAAATATTTTTTCGAGTGAACTGTACAGCAGCTTTTCCAGCAATTCGCCCCGGTGAATCTGCAACTCCCGCTCCAGCAGCCGAACGGTCTGGTGGGTGTTGATTTTCAGAATATCGGTAACCGAGACGAAATGCGGTTTTTCGTCAATGATCACGCAGGCATTCGGCGATACCGATACTTCACATTCCGTAAAAGCATACAGGGCGTCTATGGTAATGTCGGGCGAGACGCCGGGGGCCAAGTGAACGTGGATTTCAACATCTTTCGACGTCAAATCCTCCACCTTCTTGATCTTGATTTTGCCGTCGTCATTAGCCTTGATGATCGAATCCTTAATGGAGGTCGTCGTCGTACCGAATGGGATTTCGCGGATAATCAGCGTTTTTTTATCAAACTCTTCAATTTTGGCCCGAATTCGGACTTTGCCACCCCGGCCGCCATCGTTGTAGTTGCTGATGTCGACGTAGCCACCCGTCAGAAAATCCGGGTACAAGGTTACCGGTTTGTCTTTCAGAATGTTGATCGACGCTTCGAGCAGTTCGATGAAGTTGTGCGGCAGAATTTTGGTGGACAAACCGACCGCAATCCCTTCGACGCCCAGCGCCAGCAGCAGCGGAAATTTAACCGGCAAGGTCACCGGCTCCTTTTTCCGACCGTCGTATGACAATTGCCACTCTGTCGTTTGCGGATTGAAAAGTACATCATTGCCAAACTTCGACAACCGGACCTCGATGTAGCGGGGCGCGGCAGCCCCGTCGCCGGTGCGGATATCGCCCCAGTTGCCCTGGGTGTCAAACACCAGATTTTTCTGGCCGATCGTCGTCAGGGCGTCGCCAATCGAGGCATCGCCATGCGGGTGATACTGCATGGTTTGCCCGATCACGTTGGCCACTTTATTGAAACGTCCGTCGTCCATCTCCTTCAGGGCGTGCAGAATCCGGCGTTGCACCGGTTTCAGACCGTCTTCAACGGCCGGAACAGCCCGTTCCAGGATGACGTAGGAGGCATATTCTAAAAACCAATTTTCATACAGGCCCGACACCACGGTTTGCTGATGCAGGGTTTCTTCATTTTGCTCTTCCGGTAATTCAGTGGGGTCCAGAATTTCGCTCATTCGGGTAATTACGGATAAAATCGATGGTAAATGCTATCGGATTGATGGGATCGGCGGGTCGGAATAATCCGTCGATAGCTCATTAAAGATACAACAGTTTTTCAGAAATAGTGCCTTAATGCAGTAAAAGGAGGCTTTTAGACCTGTTGTATTCCTAAGGAGCCTGATAAATACTTGCAAAAGCAGTGCCGGTTCAGGTCATTTCCCGAAAAGAGAGTAATTCGACATTTCCGGTAAAGCAGGTTGTATTCATGATGTCGGCATATTGTATAATACTTGTATTACAAATATAGTGATTTTTAAATAGAAAGGCCATTTCCCGGCCAGAAATCCCGTTTTAGATAATCACCTGGATATAGGTCAATCTGTGACGGAGCGGATAGTTGCCGTTTACAGTTTAGTCAAAACCGCCTGATATTAATCGGTCCTGGGTTCGGGCAGGTATGGCCAAGATCTTTGGGGCATGAATTCGATGCTGCTACCTTTTCTGCTCGTGCTGGCCTGTGGGTTGGCAAGTTGTTCGCCCGACGAGAAGACGCTGGTCGTGAGCACGCACAACGGGCATTCCCTGACGCTCACCGATCATACCACAATGGTGGGCGTGGGCATGTACCGACACCAGCCAACACTGACTTTCGATGGCAAACTTGTGAGCGACCAGAACGTCGGTTTCCCACTGCTCACGGAGCGCTATCCACAATGGATTATTCTGGAGTATGATTCCGCCCGGACAAACCGGGAAGCCCAGCCCTGGACGGTTTATGTGTCGCCCGCAGCGTTCAACCTGGCCGAGTTCAACCAGATCGCGGCCTGTTTTGATGCCAGGCGCCCGGACTTCAATGCCGCCCTGGCCGCTATTCAAACTACAGCCTACCCCAAAACCGATCGTATTGCCCGGCTGGTTTACGGCGAAGCGCCCCGGACGATGGTCTTCCGGCCCGAACACCCGCGTTACCAGAGGACTGACGGTATGGGCACCGACACCGAAGAACGCCTGACGATTGATCCGGATGGAAAGTGGGTGTTGCAGGTTGTCGTCAGCGATGGTGCCGGACTCCGGATGACGGCTAATCTGGCGCACGGGACGATGGTGGCAAAAAACGGGCAGATGTCTATGGAAAAACCGCTCCAAACCCGGGATCCTGCCTTTATTGTAAGGCCCCCGATGGCGGATTTAAGTGATGCCGCTTATTTGCAATCGTTTGCCGATTCAACGGGGCAATCGTTGCTCAGCGTCGTTCGGTATCCGTACTGAATGTTGGGCTTACTTGGTGACGGAGTTGATCACCATGAGCAACTCGCTGATCATCATGGCCGTTGCGCCCCAGACTTTGAAGCCCTGGATCTGGTAAAAAGGCGCGTCGATGATGGTGCCGCGCACTTCGACGGCATTGGCCCCGATGATGGTTTCATCCATTAATTCATCGAGCGAGACTTCGACCACGTGCTCAACTTCGCGGGGGTCGGGGTAAAAATCCGGGCGGTAGGGCAGAATCCCAACCACGGGCTGGACAAAGAAATTACTCGGGGCAATATAGAGTTCTGTAAGCTTGCCCAGCACTTTCACGTCTGTCACCCGGATGCCTACTTCTTCCTGGGCTTCGCGCAAAGCTGTCCGGATCAGGCTTTCGTCGCTGCGTTCCATGCGGCCACCCGGAAAGGCCATCTGACCGGCATGAACGCCGTCGTACTGGGGCCGTAGGATCAGGGGTAAATAAATCGAATGCTGGTAGGGGTAAAACACAATCAGTACGGCACTGCGCCGGGTTCGCTCGTTCGGTTGCATAGCCATGCGTAGGCGCGAGGCCGAAGCCATTTTCAGATGGGCTTCAGGGCCAGGAAGGGGTTCGGCCAGTCGCTCCCGCAGGGCGTTGGCAAAGCTATGGAACGTGCTTTCAACCATATTGTTTGACCAGGAATTCAGCGCATTTTTCACCGTCCATGGCGGCCGAAACAATGCCACCCGCGTAGCCTGCGCCTTCGCTACACGGAAACAACCGCCGGATCTGAATGTGTTCGAGCGTGTCCGGCCGGCGTGGAATCCGAACCGGCGAGGAGGTCCGACTTTCAACCCCGATCACTTGGGCATCGTTGGTGACATACCCGCGCATCGATTTCCCGAACTGCTGTAAACCGGCTTTTAGCGGGGCGGCAATGGAATCGGGTAAAACCGCCTGCATATCGACCGATTGCAAACCGGGTTGGTACGAAGTCGGCAGCAATTCCCGCGAAACCCTTCCGTTGACGAAATCGGAAACCCGCTGCGCCGGAGCCGTCTGGTTGCCACCCGCCAGTTGGCAGGCCCGCTGTTCCACTTCTTTCTGAAACTGCATCCCGGCCAATGGACCGTACGGCCGATACGGTTTCAAATCGGTGTCGTGAATGGCCACCACCAGGCCCGAATTGGCGTACTTCGAATCCCGGCGCGAGGGCGACATGCCATTGACAACCAGTTCGCCCGGAGCCGTTGCCGCCGGAACGATAAAACCGCCCGGACACATGCAAAACGAAAACACGCCCCGCTCGACCCCCTTGTGCCGGGTTTGCGTGACCAGGCTGTACGAAGCCGCGGGCAGGTAGTCGCCCCGCTGGGGCCGGTGGTATTGCAACTGATCGATCAGCGATTGCTGGTGCTCGATCCGAACGCCCATCGCAAACGGTTTGCTTTCGATGGTAATGCCTTTTTCGTGCAACAACTGAAACACGTCGCGGGCAGAATGGCCGGTAGCCAGAATGACCCCCAGGCCCGTAATTTCGTCACCCCGGTCCGTTACAACCCCTTTGATTTCATTTTGTTCGACCAGTAGGTCCACCATACGGGTGTTGAACCGGATGTCTCCGCCTGCGTCGAGGATGCTTTGTCGGAGAGCCACCACCACCTCAGGAAGCTTGTTGGTGCCAATGTGCGGATGCGCATCGACCAGAATCTGATCGGTCGCGCCGTGGGCCACCAGAATTTCCAGAATCCGCCGAACATCGCCCCGCTTTTTGGAACGGGTGTACAGCTTGCCGTCGGAATACGTTCCGGCTCCGCCCTCACCGAAGCAGTAGTTGGATTCGGGGTTGACTTTGTGTTCCTTGTTGATGGCCGCCAGATCGCGCCGACGCGCCCGGACATCACTGCCGCGTTCGAGTACAATGGGTCGGAAGCCCAACTCGACGAGCCGTAAAGCTGCAAACAAGCCCGCCGGACCCGCCCCGACCACCACCACCGGGCGTGCCTGGCTGACATTGGGATAGCTGCGCTGATAGGCAATTAACGGACGCGGAGCTTCACCCACAAATACCTCGGCATCGACGTGTACCTTGACCAGCCGGGAGCGGGCGTCGATGGATTGCCGGACTTTACGGACCACAGGCCGTTCCGGTTCCGGCCGGGCCATGAGGTCCGACGGAAGTTGCAGCCGTGTATATATTTCCCGCTCAAAAGCCGCTTCGTCAAATGCGATGGCGGGTTCGAGGGTCAACGAAAGAGAATGAATCATCGTACTAAAATCCTATTACCTCAACAAGCGAACGGCGTTTCGGGTTCGCGGCCGGTTTCTTTTCTGCCGTATACCTACCCATCCAAAAAACGGTGACCTTAAAACTACAGTTTTTATGAGCTAACTCCTTAAGTAGGAGGGGAATTTCTCTTCAGTTCGGTACAGAAATCAGCAGAGGAAAGACTAGTCTCCCTTATAAAATTGCATAAATTGCTGTCTAATACGGTTTTGTACATGACTGCTTTCAAAAGCAGAGGGTTGGTCCGGGAAACCGAAGAGAGCAAATGGCTAACAAATGATAATAGATGCCTTTTCAGTGACCATCCACATGGTTTCGAGCCTGGATGGCCTGATTGCCAAAAAAGACAACAGTGTTTCTTGGTTCGAAACGACCGACACCTACGAGAAAGGAGTTTCCGGACAAGACCCGGAAGCGTTTCTCAAAACGATTGATTGCTATGTGATGG
The DNA here is from genome assembly GCF_049445795.1 of Larkinella sp. VNQ87. Lineage (NCBI taxonomy): Bacteria > Pseudomonadati > Bacteroidota > Cytophagia > Cytophagales > Spirosomataceae > Larkinella > Larkinella sp. VNQ87. Next base: position 95,320 of record NZ_JBMSDT010000001.1, on the reverse strand, counting down.
GCTCCCGAACGTATGAACACGCCCTGGCACTTTCAAGATCCTATGGGTGGGCCTATGGTGACACACCAACCTGGGTCGTAACGAACCGAAACTTGCCGGTTGAACGAGCCGGAATTGAATTTTACGCGGGTGACCTGAAGAAACTGGTGAATGAACACCTAAAACCCACCTACAAAAACGTCTGGCTTGTTGGGGGGGCAGCGCTTGCCCGGGAATTCATTCGTTTACACTTGGCGGACGAAATAAGGTTATCCGTACTGCCGATTATATTGGGGGAGGGAACCCGATTTTTTGACCAAATCGGACAGGAACAGGCCTTACACTTAAAAGAGGTGACAGCCTACAAAAACGGAATGGTCGAACTGAGGTATGAGTTCAAAAAAAATCTATCCGAAAATGAGTGAGCGTTTCCAAACGAGGTCAATTACCACAAATTAGCTCACTTTGTCAGGCTTTCCCTATTTTCGGATAGACTCCAACTATGGAAATTTGAGGATCAGGCTTTTTTGATCGATTAGAAGCGATGCCAGAATAAACTCAGGGCAATCAACAGCACGAGGCCAATCTGTAGGGCGGTGAGTACATAGATGTAGTTGGACTGTCCCCTCGACTGGCTCAGCAGTTCCTCACCGACGGTTAACTGCAAGGCCGACAACTCAGCCAGCGTCTGGGCAATCTGGCTGAACGCTCGGTATCCGTCTCCCACAAAGAAGACCTGTTGCGCCTTTGGCAAGTCGGTCAGATTCCCGATAATCTCACCCTCCAGCCGACGATAATCGGCCAATCGTTGTTTTAGCAGGTTATACAAATCGGCCTCTTTGGGGGTCAGTTTCGTTTGCCCAAACACCGTCATCAACGAGTCGTTCTGACGATCGAAACGGTCAAAAACAAACGCCTGGTCGGCGGGCTTAGGGTCGGATTTCCCCAAGACATAGGACTCAAGGAGTAACCGTTTTTGATAAACATCGGAAGTTAGCCTGGCGATGATCGCTGTTGGCACTAAACGATCCTGATAAATGGAAGCCGAAGCTTCCTGAATTTGCTGAACACTCCGACGGTTCAAAAAAATGCTGGTCAGGATCAGGCCCAACAGACCTACAACCAACAACGTAAGACGGAGTGGTGACTGGTTCATTTGACTGTTTTTCATGTAGTTAGTGGAAGGATAGTTAGGGTCGGCCGGAATTGTTTAGTAAAGCCGACCGGTCGATTCACTACTTCTTCGGAGTAGAAACTCCTCCAGTGCTAATCAGCTTGTTTTCAAGATATAAATTTGGATCCATTTTTGTCGGATGCGTTAGTTGAATTTTTGTTACCTCCACGCTAGAAACCCCAAATACAATCGATTTTGCCCTTAAAAATCGATTTGGGAGCTAAATTGCGATTCGGTACTTTGCCTGAAACAGCGGTTTACACCGGTTATAGAACATCAGCTAACCGCTCGTGGTTAACAGGAAACCGGGTGAGTAACATTCGGTTAGGTTTGACCTCATTGATCCAATCTTCTATGGCATTCGCAGATAGTATCGTTCCTCTCCTGACGCTGATCGTACTCGAAGTCATTCTGGGTATCGACAACATCATCTTCATCTCCATCCTGGCCGACAAACTACCCCCTGAGCAGCGGGACCGGCTGCGCTACTGGGGCCTGGGCCTGGCCATGTTCATGCGCCTGGGTCTGTTGGCCGTCCTGGCCTGGATCATGCAACTCGACAGAACCCTCTTTACCCTGTTTGGGATCGATTTTAGCGGAAAAGGCCTGATTCTGTTGGCCGGGGGCTTGTTTCTGATCTACAAGAGTACTAAAGAGATTTACCACAAAGCCGAAGTGGGCGATAATGCCAACGCGCCTGACACCCGTAAAGCCGGTTTTCGTGATTTACTGATTCAGGTGCTGATTCTGGATATGGTTTTTTCGATTGATTCGATCATCACGGCCGTCGGAATGGTCAAGCAACTCTGGATCATGTACACGGCAGTGGTCGTGACCGTCGGCATCATGCTGGTTGCTTCCAAACCCATTGCGGCCTTTATCAGCCGCCACCCTTCGTTCAAGATATTGGCGCTGTGTTTTCTGTTGATTATCGGGATGTCGCTGGTGGCCGAAGGCTTGCATTTTGAAATTCCCAAAGGGTACATCTATTTCTCGATGGCCTTCGCTTTCCTGGTGGACCTGATCCAGATGCGAACGGTTCCGTCAACGCCACCCCGGAAGTGAGCGGGGGCCGGGGCGCTACAACGCTCCGGCTTTTTTGTTTTAAACGCCATCAACCAGAAGAATTGGCAACGAAAGGTTGGCCGGGTGTGAGTTTTTAAAATAATTTAGAATTGCTTTGGCGGTATATTTGACCCTGAATCCGGTTTGTTCAATAACCCCTCTTCCATGAAAAAAGTAATCTTCCTCTTATTCCTGATGGCCTTTCGGGTGGTGGCTCAGAAAACCGCCCCGCCCGCGCCCTATGGAGCCGTCCCCAGCCCCCAGCAAGTCGAATGGCAGAAAATGGAATACTACATGTTCATCCATTTTGGGCCAAATACGTTTACTAACAAGGAATGGGGTCACGGCGACGAAGACCCGAAAGTATTCAACCCGACGAATCTAGACGCCCGGCAGTGGGCCCGTACGGCCAAAGCCGCCGGGATGAAAGCCATCATCATCACGGCCAAACACCACGACGGTTTTTGTCTCTGGCCGAGTAAATTCAGTACACACACGGTCCGGGAAAGCGCCTGGAAAAACGGCAAGGGAGATGTGTTGCGCGAGCTGTCGGATGCTTGCCGGGAATACGGTTTGAAATTCGGCGTTTACCTTTCGCCCTGGGATCGTAACCACCCGGCCTACGGAACGCCCGCTTACAACCAGGTATTTGCCAACACCCTCGACGAAGTGCTGAGTAGCTATGGCGACGTGTTCGAGCAGTGGTTCGACGGCGCGAATGGCGAAGGGGCTAACGGCAAAAAGCAGGTTTACGACTGGAATCTGTTCCGGGGCGTGGTGTTCAAGCACCAGCCGAAAGCGATCATTTTCAGCGACATTGGTCCGGGATGCCGCTGGATGGGCAACGAATCCGGCATTGCGGGCGAAACCAACTGGTCGACCCTGAATACCGACGGGTTTGGCATGGGCAGCGAAGCCCCGCCGACGCACGTCCTGAATACCGGCAACGAAAACGGCAAATACTGGATTCCGGCGGAGGTCGATGTGTCGATCCGGCCGGGCTGGTTTTATAGTCCGGAAACCGACGACCGGGTCAAAACGCTGACGCACCTGATGAAGATATATTATTCGTCGGTGGGCCGGAATGGCAATTTGCTGCTGAATGTGCCGGTTTCGACCAAAGGGCTGATTCATCCGAACGATTCGGCCCGGCTGATGGAATTCCGGAAAACCGTTGCCGAATCGTTTAGAACAAACCTGGCGTTGGGCAAAACCGCCACGGCTTCGGTCACGCGCGGCAACGACAGGCGGTTTTCGGCAGTCAACCTGCTCGATGGCAATTTCGACACCTACTGGACGACCGACGACGCCGTTCGAACGGGTTCGTTCGTGGTCGATCTGGGCAAACCGACCGAAATTAACCGGATTGTGCTGCAGGAATACATTCCATTGGGACAGCGCGTCAAATCGTTCAAAGCGGAAGCCTGGAACGGCAAAACTTTCGTAACCATCGACCAGCAAACCACCATTGGCTACAAGCGGATTCTGGTGTTTCCGACCCTGAAAACCGACAAAGTACGGGTGACGATTCTGGATGCCAATGCCTGCCCGGTTTTGGCCGAATGCGGTATTTACAAAGCCCCCGAGTTGCTATCAAACCCGGAAATCGCGCGCAGCAAACAGGGCATGGTCACGATCACGTCTGACGTGGCCGACCCGGTGATTCGCTACACCACCAATGGCTCCGAACCGACGCTGGCCTCGGCGCGGTATACGACTCCGTTCCCGTTTGCCCAAGGCGGCACCATCAAAGCCCGGGCGTTTATCAACAACGGGGCCGATGCTTCCGAAACCATCCTGGCTTCGTTCGATCTGGCACCAGAAAAATGGTCGGTGGTGAATAGCGACGAAAATGCAAAACGGTCGGCCAGCCGGGCTATTGATTCGAATCCGGGAACGGTTTGGCAATCGTCGCGGAAAGAGGGAAGTACAGGACTGCCGCAGGAACTGGTTATCGACCTGGGCAAAACGCTTAATCTGAAAGGTTTCACCTACACACCCCGGCAGGACGGACGCACCGAGGGTACAATTTATCAGTACAGCGTTTACGTGAGCGAAAACGGCACCGACTGGAAACCGGTTTTGGAAAAACAGTCCTTTGCCAACATCAAAAACAACCCCGTAAAGCAAACCGTACCGTTTGCCAGTCCGCAGCAGGCTCGGTTTATCAAGCTGGTGGCCCTGTCTTCGGTCAACGAGAACGAGCAGTTTGCCTCGGCGGCTGAGGTTGGGGTGATCGTCAACTAACTATTCCAAATGACTACGTATGCATCAGCGGGCTTTGAAGCCCCGGATTTTTACGAAATTGACGAGCTGTTGACGCCAGAGCAGAAGCTGGTGCGGGCGTCCGTGCGAGAGTTTGTAAATCGGGAAATCAGCCCAATCATCGAAGACTATGCTCAGCGGGCCGAATTTCCGGCTTTCCTGGTTCGGAAGTTCGGCGAAATCGGCGTGTTTGGCCCCACCATTCCGGCGGAGTACGGCGGGGGCGGCCTGGATCAGATTGCATATGGCCTGATGATGCAGGAAATCGAGCGGGGTGATTCGGGGATGCGCTCCTGCGTGTCGGTGCAAAGCTCGCTGGTGATGTGGCCGATTTTTGCATACGGTTCCGAAGAACAAAAACAGAAATACCTGCCCAGACTGGCCTCGGGCGAACTGCTCGGCTGTTTCGGCCTGACTGAACCCGACCACGGCTCAAACCCCGCCGGTATGCAGACTTCCTTCACCGAACACGATGACCATTTTCTGCTCAATGGTTCCAAGCTCTGGATTACCAACTCACCCGTGGCCGATCTGGCGGTGGTCTGGGCCAAAAACGAACAGGGGCGCATCCGGGGCTTGCTGGTCGAACGGGGCATGGCCGGTTTTTCTACGCCCGAAATTCACCACAAATGGTCGTTACGGGCCAGCGCGACGGGCGAACTGGTTTTTCAGGACGTGAAGGTGCCCAAAGAAAACCTGTTGCCGGAAGCCGACGGACTGAAAGGCCCGCTGCGGTGCCTGGATCAGGCGCGGTACGGCATTGCCTGGGGGGCGGTGGGGGCCGCGATGGATTGCTACGATTCGACCCGGCGCTATGCCTTGGAGCGGCAGCAGTTTGGCAAACCGATTGCGTCGTTCCAACTTGTTCAGAAAAAGCTGGCCGAAATGCTGACCGAGATCACGAAAGCGCAGTTGCTCTGCTGGCGATTGGGCGTGCTGAAAAACGAAGGAAAGGCCACGACCGCCCAGATTTCGCTCGCCAAACGCAACAACGTCGAGGTGGCGCTCCGCATCGCCCGCGAAGCCCGGCAGATCCACGGCGGCATGGGCATCACGGGCGACTACCCGATCATGCGCCACCTTATGAACCTCGAATCCGTCGTCACCTACGAAGGCACCCACGACATCCACCTCCTGATCCTCGGCCAGGAAATCACGGGCATCCAAGCGTTTAAATGAGTTAAGAATTAAGAGTTATGAGTTATGAGTTGGCTGACGCATTCTATTCCTGCGGAGCCAACTCATAACTCTTAATTCTTAACTCATAACTCATTTAAGTTTTTCCAGGGATTTTCGCATCGCGTCGATCTGGCGCTTTTTCTGGAGGACGGTGGGAGCCGCTACGCGTTCGCGGCAGTCGAAAATGCCGCAGCGTTCGCAGGCTTCGTTGACGATCCGCTGCGGAATGTCGGGGGTGAGCGGATTCAAAAACCGCATTTTGCTGCGCAGCGTGTCGGTCAGCTTGAAGCACATCGATACACTCATGTTCTGCTGCTGGTGCGGTTGGTAGGGCTGGGCGACCGAGACGATGAAAAACGTGTTGCCGGTATCGGCATAGGTCGACAATTGTGCCTGGCACAAGGCCCCGACATGGTTTTTGTTTTTTTGTAGAAACGCCAGTTCCTGCAAGATCGTGAGCGCGACCCACCGGCGGCAGTAATGCTCATCCGCCATGCTTTTCGGGCCTTGCTGGCGGGTTAGGTGCATTTCCTTGGTCAGGTGGAAATTCGTTTGACCAGCCGTGTTGTTAAACCGGTAAAAAAACAACTGGTCGATGCCGAAGTACTTGGGCAGCAGGTTGCTGAGTCGGTAGAAAAACCGCTCGGGCGTGGCATGAAACGACTGAATCAGGCCCAGGAAATCCTCATTGCTCCAGGTGGGCCGGTCGAAGAGTTCCTGCAAACGGGGTACCAGATCGAGCCGGCGAATCAGGATGGTTCCGGCAAAATACGAAGCCTTGTAGTTGTTGAGCATCTGCTCGAACGAGTCGGCTTCGACGTACGAGTAGGTATACGGACGAGTTTTCAGGTTAAGGTATTGAAAACCAACTTCCCGCGCCAGAATAAACGTTCGTTGCTCCGACGATAAATGGCTGTTAAGGTACAGCGTGCCGGATTCGGGCCGGAAAACCGACCGCAGAGCCGCCAACTCCGGGTGCGTTTCCCGGTCGAACGGCTGGATCTGGTAATTGTAGCGGGTGCGTAACAGGCTGGTGAGCAGCGCTTCATCGACAGAAGCGTGGCCCGAGGCAAACTCCGTCAAAAACCGGTCCCCTTCGTCTTCAATGTCCTCGAAATAATTGTCATGCATTTCCTGGTACGACCGCAAAACCGCCATGTACAACCGTTCCACGCTGACGTGGTAACTCCGGCCGATGTTCATGATGGTCGAGATCATGGCGCTGACCTTAGCCGGGGCTTCGGCCAGCAGTTCGAGCAGGTCGGAGGGGTCGATGCCCAACAGTTCGAGCGGGATTTCGGTCAGAAACCGGGACCGGAGTAGGTCGGAAATTGGCTCCAGTTTTTTGTTGAGTTTCAGCGAAACCAACGTGTCGTAATCAACATCCATAACCCTGGCCAGGGCTGCTATCTTGTCGGTTTTGGGGTATTTACGCCCTTTCTCAATTTCGGTAATGTACGAAATGGAAAGCCCGGAGTTTTGGGCTAGCTCGCTGATGGAAAGACCTTTATCCAACCGAATCTGTTTCAACTTCAGGCCAAAAAGCAAGCGGATCGGGTCGGGAGTTTGAGCCACTGAATCGCGGGGGTTTATGGGTTACTTCTGGTAAAAATACCGCTAAAATACCGGCAAACAAAAAAGTCCACCCGGCATCCTCAGAAACCGGGTGGACTTTTTAAAGAATGCTTTTTATCGTTTTGAGCCTTTGTAAGCCCGTTTCCATTCGACCAAGCCACCGTTCTGGCTAACTTTGGTGACCGAATTCATCGTAATGGTATTGCCCTCAAACCGGCCGGTGCCCGTAAATTCACCATCGTAAACTTTGTTTCCAAAGGGCAGATTATCCCTGGTCCGATTCATGGTAAACTCAGAGCCATTCAATTTGACGAGCTCTGTAGAGCTATAATTGTCAAAGTTGATTAAGAGGCTCATTTCGTTGGCCCCATCTGCTTTCGTGATCGTAATAGTGCCTTCACCAGCATCTTCGCTGTAAGTAGGCCAGCCTGGTGTTACACTCGTTTTTGACGAATAATCAATGTCATAAACGCCCAGGTACTGCTCGCGCGGATCGACATCCTCCCCGGAGCCGCTTTTTTTACACGCCGATACACTCGCAACGAAGATAAAAAGGAGAAATACTAGTCTGATTCTGGTCATTGTGGTAGATCGAAAGGGATGTTCGAAAATCGAGAATTATTTTCAATCTATCAAACGAAAACCGCCTGCTGATAATTGTATGTAGTCGGTAAAGGAAAATTTTGAAAACCGGCAAATGAAAACAGACAGCCCCGTCAGCCTTGAAAACTGCCTGCGGGACTGTCTGTAAAAAGGCCGTGTTAAGCCAGCGTTGTCTCGACGCTGATAGCGGTATTGAGCAATTTGGAAATGGGGCAGTTGGCTTCAGCATCCGCGACGAGTTCGTCGAATTTTTCTTTCGTTATGTCCGGAACGCTTGCCGTCAGGGTCAGTTTGGAACTACTGATACTGCCGGTGTTGGTATCGAGCGTGATGACGCCTTTTACGTCAAGGGAGGTTGCCGTAAAACCGGCTTCCTGGAGGTTAAAGGCCAGCTTCATGGCGAAACAACCGGCGTGAGCAGCCGCGACGAGTTCTTCCGGATTGGTGCCTACGCCATCGGCAAACCGCGTATTGAATGAATACTGCGTGTTGTTCAAAACGGTGCTGGCGGTGGTCAGAGTGCCTTTGCCGTCTTTGCCCGAACCTTCCCAATGGGCGGTGGCATTGCGTTTAATGTCCATGATATGGGTGAATTAGAGTTTGAGCCGGAAAAGTAAGAAATGTTCCGAACCGGTTCACCACGATTCTTAGGTATTGGTAAAAAAAATACGGTTTGGTTTTCCGTTTGTTCGCGCGTTTTCCGGTAGCAAATACGTGTGCTGTTTCGTATATTTTCGGTCAAACCACCGAAAATTTGGAAAAGGGTTTGCTCATCCAAATTAATCACCTTATTTTATGTATAAACTACAAAAAACTTCTGTCTTTGTTTGCTGGATGCTGGCGGTTTTGGCTGGGCCGGTTTTTGCTCAGAAAGAAAAAACGACTGTCGTTGCCCAACTCGACAAGCAGTATCACCACTATTCATCACTGGCGCAACAGATCTGGAAACTGGCCGAGCCCGGTTACCTGGAACACCAAACCAGCAACCTTTTACAGAAGGAGCTCCAGCAGCAGGGCTTTACAATCACAACCAGCGTCGCTGACATGCCGACCGGTTTTGTGGCTGTCTACGGGAAAGGTAGCCCGGTGATCAGTATTCTGGCCGAAATGGATGCGCTGCCCGGTTTGTCGCAGGATTCGGTGCCGTTTCGCAAACCCTTGGTTCCAAATGCCTACGGTCACGGGTGCGGGCATAATCTGTTTGGCGTTGGCTCGGTAGCGGCAGCCATAGCGGTCAAAAATTATTTGCAAGCGTCCGGTAAATCCGGCACCATTCAGTTGGTCGGCACCCCGGCGGAAGAGGGAGCCGGGGGCGGCAAAACCTACCTGGTTAAAGCTGGTTTGTTCGACAAAACAGATGCCGTGCTGCACTGGCACCCCGGCGACGCCAACAGCGCCAGCCCGGCTTCGTCGCTGGCCTATCGCGTGGCCAACTTCCAGTTTAACGGGCTGGCGGCTCACGCAGCAGCCGCACCCGAAAAAGGCCGGTCGGCGCTGGATGCCGTCGAAGCCATGAATTACATGGTCAACCTGATGCGCGAACACGTAACGTCGACCACGCGCATTCATTATGTGATCAAAAAAGGCGGGCTGACGTCGAATATCGTTCCCGATTTTGCCGAAGTGGAATACACCATCCGGCACCCAACGGCCCAGGGGTTGGAAGAAGTGTGGGGACGGTTGATGAAAATTGCGCAGGCTGCCGCCCTCGGCACCGAAACCACCATGAGCCATGAAGTCCTTGCGGGCCTGTACAACCTCCTGCCGAACGAGACGCTGGCCAAATTGATGCAAAAAAATCTGGAGCAGGTGGGCGGAAACCGGTATTCGGACCGGGAAACGGAATTTGCCAACCAGATTCGGAAAACCGTCAACGCCGATCAGTTACCGCCCCTGAGCCAGGCCGCGGACATTCAGCCCTACCGGCTGAACAGCGTGGGTTCGGCTTCGACCGATGTGGGCGACGTTAGCTGGGTGGTGCCCACCGTCGGCTTGTCGGCCGCGACCTGGGTGCCGGGCGTACCGGCGCATAGCTGGCAGGCCGTGGCCTGCGACGGGATGTCGATTGGCTTTAAAGGCATGATGGTGGCCGCGAAAACCATAGCCCTAACGGCGCTCGACCTCTTTCAGCAACCGGCCGTTTTGCAGCAGGCCAAAACCGAATTGCAGCAGGCGCGGGGCGGAGAAGGGTTTGTGTACAAGTCACTGGCTGGCGACCGAAAACCGCCCCTCGATTACCGGAAATAATACATAAAGCAAACGGGGCGCCTGAGCGCCCCGTTTGCCGTTAGTGACCTCCCCCGTAGGAAGGTTTATCGAGTTGCGGTTTTCCGTTTCGGTTGCGGTTCGGATGCGATTCCCGGACATTGGCCCCGGTTTCATCGACATCCCCATCGAGGTACTTGTCTTCCAGGTCGCTGGGCGGGATATCGTTGATTTCCTCATCCGGAATCTGGCTGCCCAGGCCGCTGGTTCCGCTCACCGACTGATCGCCTAAACCGGCCGGACTAATGGCCTGTTTGGCATTGATTTCGTTTTGCTCTTCCTCCGTCATCTCTCACCAGGGTTTGATTGTTATTTTGCCTAACCGGTTTTTCCGCCAATTGTTAGCCAACCTGTATGCTTTTTATTTTCGCTGAAAGCAGGGATGTAAACCAACGAGTTGCCTAGTTTCAGAGCATTTAGTAAATTTTCTGACAACACTGCAACCTTTTTCCGGTGATTCTGCTCTTGCTAGGTAATTGTTTTCCAAAATCCTACACCGCTATGAAATCATTTCTCCGCCTGTGTTGCCTGCCGGCAACGTTGTTGATGTTCCTCGATGCCTGTACCGTACAGGATCATCAACCGTCAACGCCCAACTGTCAGATTCGCACCCTCGACATTCTGGAAAAAAGCTCCTTTTGGGAAGTTCGGAATAAGGACGAAATCTTTGAACTCGACGGACAACAGATCCCGATTGGTAAAGCCCGATCGTATTCTTACCAGTTTGATGAGCAAAACCGGCTGATTGAGCGTCAGTATTACCGGTTTATTGGCAGCACGGTCGATCAGCGTACGACGTATGAATACAGTCCGACGGCAGTGACGCGCAAGGTGTATAACTTTGGTTCGCCTGAGCCCGTAGCGGTCGATGTGTTTCCGGTCAATGAGCGCGGCTTGTGGGCCCGAACCGGATTGAGCTACGATTCAGAAGGGTATTTGATCGAAGACACGAACGAGTCCGGGACGACCAATTACATTATCGAAAATGGCAATGTTGTCCGGATCGAATACCGTTCAACGCCGGGAGGGGCGGTCAACAGCTACCGGACGTTTGCGTATAACCTCTCTAAACCCAACATTGGCTACGTAGAGCCGGAATTTATGGGCAAAGCCAGCCGCAACCTGCTCATTCAGGAAGAGGATCATGCCGGTGATGGCTCGGTGACTTCCCGTGTCGACTATCACTACCTGTTTGATAGCGAGGGGCGCCCCACTCGTCGGTACACCGATTTTGTCGAAAACGGCAACACGTATTACACGATACTGGACTTTACCATAACGTGCCGGTAACAGCGGTCGGTTTTGCGTTTTCAACGAAATTCCGATCTTTCCGGCCGTGCCGCAGCGAGAATCCGAACCCAACTGCTCATTCCTAAACCGTATCGCCAATGTTTTCGCTGCTACTCTCCGGCCTGCTATGCCTGACAAGTCCGAAACCGGAAAGTTTGTATGATACTCCGATTTCCGACAGCCTTTTGGTCAGTGGAATTTACTGGGATGTCACCACCGGCGTTGACCTGAAAACCCGGATTTTCGGCACCTTGGACGGGCAACGAGTGCTGATGGGCGAAAGCAACCCGGCCGGTTTGTTCTGGCTCCGGATTCCGACATCCATCCAGGCGCTGACCTTCGAAGCCGAGGGCTACCCAAGCACCACCGTGCCGGTTACGGTTTTGGGCAACATCGACCGGAAGGCTCACTTTACCATTGATATACCGACCATCAGCCCGGATTCGCAACAAGTGCTTCGGGCGTATGACGCTGTGGAGCCCCGGAACCAAAAAAAGGTGAATAACCGGGCGAAAAAAGATGATAAAACCCTCTTCTTCAGGGTGCTGGAAGCCCGATCATTCCGGCGAATGCAGGCTACGGTTTGTGTAACGAGCGCCCGGACCGGCCAAACGCAGTGTCTGCCGGTCGATTCGACCCGGATACCAACGGGGGCCTGGTTCCGACCGGATGATCAACTGACCTTCGAGGTACGCGCCCGGGGCTTTCAGCCGTACCGGGGCGAAATCAGGACGGGTTCATCAACAGCGCCGGAATACCTTTGCCAAATCAAACTCCTGCCGCTCAACAACAACCTGGCTATGTCGTACGACGTTCCGAAAGACCGCAAAGTCAAGTATAAATTCCACCATATGGCAAGAAATCAAATATGGTTCGAAACGGAGTTTCCCATCCAGTTTAGGCATCCAGGCTTGTTGAATCCCGGCGAAGAATACGAGTTTTCTGCAACGACTTCGGATGGCCAATTACTGATGAACGAAAAACTGGTTGCCAAACCTGGTCTGATGTTCATGCAGATGGGTGCGACCAACCCGGACCCGACGGCGGTTTTTTCCTCCAATGCTGGCTCAACGGCATCCCGGAAGTTTTTCGACAGCACGGTGCTTTACTTCGACCAAAGTGAATACGGTTTACGCCAAGAAGCCAAACTCCGGCTGGATTCGGTCTACGGGGTGCTGGCAACCCAACCAACCCTGTTCGCACGGATTACGGGGCATTCCGACAATGTTGGCAAGCGCGAGTTGAACATTACCCTGTCCGAGTACCGGGCGCGAGCCGTGGCGCATTACCTGCGCTTGAAAGGCGCGCAGTTGAGCCAGCTTTCGATGACCTGGAAAGGGCCGGATTCGCCCGTGGCTCCCAATGATTCGGAGGAAAGCAAAACCCGAAACCGCCGGGTGGTCATTCACTTCTCGCGAAACTAAGCCCCAATGCGCTGATTCATTTGGGTTCCGTCGAAATGGCAAAGCGGGGGTGGGGCCTAAACCGCTGGGCTTTATACATAATTTCAAGGGTTCCGTCCGATGCCAGTACCCGCTGGTTCAGAATCCGGACCCGGTTTCCTTCGGGCAGGTAGATATAATCTTTACCGGGTTCTAAAAGCTCATTATTCGCCCAAACAGCAAGGCTCTTTTCATCGAGACCTAATGCCATGCCTATGCTAACATCACCGGCTTCGGCATGGGTTACGCCCACGCGCCGGACCGATTGTGAAAAACCGTGTAGCGACAACACAGGCTGAAACGCAATCCTTGACGGAGCGGATTGAAACCGGACCCGGGTAAAACCGCCGGAAGATGCCCCCGGCAAAGAGTCTGCCTTCATCAGCAAGGCAGCGCAGTGGGCTTCTGTTGCGCATAATGTGTTCAGCATCAGGCCAAGCAAGAAAGCGGTTTTCATAAACGACGGAACAGGACGATTTTTCCTATGAACGGAAAATGCTTCAACTTCGTGTAAAAAACGACCTGTTGCTCTTCCATTCTCACCGACGCTTCAGCAAGGTATACACTCCGGCTGTGGCTAAGCCACCGAGCAGGTACCAGCCGACAGTCATGGCGGCCGTAGCCGTAGTCCGTTGGCTCGGGGCGGTTCCCAGGCCCATCGGCCCCGGCAGCGCCACCGCTCCGGCCCCCGCAGCCAGTCCGAGAGCAGTACCGGTCAGCAGAGCGTAGCGGGGAGAAGCCAACCCGATCAGGCTGTAGTAAACCGTGTTTGCTACCAAATCACCCCCTAACGCCCAGGTGTGGAGCGTATCGTCGTCGGGTTGCCTGGCATCGGTTTTATCCATTACTTTTCGGATGGCCCGCATGCCGAGAATGTCGGCCCGGGGGGCTTCGGCGATCAAATGCCGGGCGGTTTCGTGGACTACCGTCAAGACCGTTGCGCCCAACAGACCGCTGCCGAGGGCTTGCCAAAGGCTTTTTGCTGGATCGTTCATATAGTATTTAGAGTATTTAGAAGATAGAGAAAAGATGAGAGACTGCCGTTCATTTTTTAGGCAACCAATCGCTTGTCTAGTCTCTTTCTTCTTTTGTCTTGGTGTAGCTGGATAACCGGCAGATCGACCGGATTGTTACGATAATTGGGTAGCGGTTTTTTAACGGTGAAACTGGGTAAAAACAAAAAATGAACAGACTTCCAACCCTTTCGGCCTCAACGGAATCTGTTCGAATGACCGGCATTTCCCCGGTCGGCTTTATCCTATGAAACTCCCGAAAACCTTGCTTCAGACAATTGCTGTGGCCGTTACGGTTACAACCGTCAATACGGCCTGCGGGGTGGATGACGATGTGAAACCTGAAAAGGACAAGAAAAATCCCGAGCAACAACAACCCTATAACTGTCCGGCCTGCGGTCTGGGTTAAAATACGGAACAGGAAATGGCAGCACGGTACGCGGCACTGGCCTGTAACTGGGATGTTCACCTCTTGCAGGCCAGTCTGCCTTTGTGGGAAACCGGGGAAGTGGACGCGCTGGAATGGGCCTTCGATACCTTGTTTCAGTACGAATCGTTTCCCGACTGGTTTGATGAATTGCTCCGGACGTATGGCGAAGCCGGGCGGCTCGTGGGCCACGGCGTGTTTTTTTCGCTGTTTTCGGGCCGCTGGTCGTCCGAGCAGCAGGCCTGGCTGAATCAGCTTCGAACGCTCGCCGGTCGGTACCGGTTTGACCACGTCACCGAACATTTTGGCTTCATGACAGGTGCCGATTTTCACAAAGGTGCTCCACTCAGTGTGCCGCTGACGGCTACGACGCTGGCCATCGGGCAGGACCGGCTCCGGCGGATTCAGGACGCGGCTAGCTGCCCGGCGGGGCTCGAAAACCTGGCGTTTGCCTATTCGCTCGAAGAGGTGAAGCGGCAGGGCGATTATTTGCACCGGCTGGTCGAACCGGTGAATGGCTTTCTGATTCTGGACCTGCATAACCTCTATTGCCAGCACCATAATTTCAAGGTTTCTTTCGAGGACTTGCTGGCGCTTTACCCACTGGACCGGGTGCGAGAAATTCACCTGTCGGGCGGAAGCTGGGAACCGTCGGCGATTGAACCGGGCCGCACGATTCGGCGCGATACGCACGACGATCGGGTACCGGCCCGGCTGTTCGACTGGCTCGAAACGGCAATCGACCGTTGTCCGACTATAAAGTACATTGTGCTCGAACAAATCGGCGGAAGTCTGGAGACCGTCGAGGCCCAGGCCGGTTTTGCCGCCGACTTCCGGCGTCTGAATGCCATCGTGCAGGGAACGAATAAAACCGCTGACTTTGCCGGTCATCCGACCTGTTTGCCAGATTCTTCCATTTTGACTCAAAAACCACCACTGGAAGATCAAAGCCTGTACGAGCAGCAGCGAGCCTTAGCCGCGATTCTGGAAACCGCAACCGACTGTCAGCACGCCCGGGCATTGCTGGCGACTTCGAATCTGGCTAATTCGGCCTGGGAAGTCGAAAGCTGGCAGCCTGCCATGTTGGAAACCGCCATTGCCATTGCTCAGAAGTGGCGGAACGGGTTTGATGATTGAATTGGTTCACACCTTCCGCTCAATGCCCTCGACCCGGAGCACTTCCGTCGCGTGCTGATAGCCCTGAACGATCAGGCGGCCAATGTCGTCGGACGAAAACCGCATCAGGTTCAGGTAAAGTGGTTCATGCGGGCGGATGATTGTCAGGTGCATGTCTTTGCCACGCAGTTTTTCGCGCTCGATCCAGCGTTCGGCCCAGGCGATATCGTTGTTGACGAGCTGGTTAACGGTAATATCCTTCACCCGCTCGACCAGATTGAGCAGGCTGCGGTAGTTGAATTTCTCGGTAAAAATCCGTTTCGCGTGGCAGGCCACACAAACCAGGGTATTGGCACCGTCGTCGATGGCTTCCCGGAGCGGGGCCACTTCCCGCAAACCGCCGTCGAGGTACATTTTCTGGGGGTCTTTGTCGATGCAGACGGCGGGCATCAGAAACGGCAGCGAACTGCTGGCAATGACGTAATCCAGAATCGAGGTATCGTCGTTGCTGGCGTAAATCATATCGCCTTTAATAATATCGACAGCCCCGACTTTCAGTTTGACCGGGCTGTTCACGAGCGTCGGAAGCTGGATATTAGCTTTAATCAAATTTTGCAGGGGCGCGTTGTCGAGCAGTCCGTCGAACCGGCTCATCAGGGTGTTGTAGCCCATCATGAACCGCGAGCGAATCACGGCTACATCTTCGGGGCGGGTAATGTTCCGGACCCAGAACTCGATCAGCCGCCGACCGGCTTTGGGCCAATCGACCGTGCCGTGTTCGGCAAACTGCTTTCCGGCTTCGTGGGCCAGGAAAACCGCATTCAAACTGCCGACCGAGATACCATAAATGGCTTCCGGCTCAAAACCGCCTTCCAGAATGGCCTGAATAGCCCCGGCCTGAAACGCTCCTTTGAGCGAACCGCCCCCCAGAACAAGTGCACGCATGAAGTGGAATGATAAATGATAAATTATGAATGATGAATGTAAAACTTTTCGCTTCATCGTTCATCATCCATCATTCATCATTCATAATTTTTTACAGTTTTGCCCTGATGTTCGTGTTTCCGTGGTATACTTGCGCCTTGAATACCGTTCGTCTAACCCGATGACCGGTTTGTACTAATGCCACTATCGATCCGGGACATACAAGCGCCGATTGCTGCCGAAATGGAAACATTTGAGCACAAATTCCGGCAGTTTATGAAAAGCGAAGTCATGTTGCTGGACCAGATCATGAACTACATCGTGCGCCGAAAGGGCAAGCAACTCCGGCCAATGTTCGTGTTTCTGACCGCCGGAGTCTGCGGCACCATCACCGAATCGACGCACCGGGGCGCGGCCCTGATCGAATTGCTGCACACGGCGACGCTCGTGCACGACGACGTGGTCGACGACTCCAATTACCGCCGGAGTTTTTTCTCCATCAACGCTCTCTGGAAAAACAAAATTGCCGTCCTGGTGGGCGATTACCTGCTTTCACGCGGGCTGCTGCTGTCGGTGGATAACAGCGAATTCGATCTGCTGAAAATTGTCTCGACGGCTGTCCGGGAAATCAGCGAAGGTGAGTTGCTGCAAATCGAGAAAGCCCGTCGGCTCGACATTACCGAAGCGGTTTATTACGAAATCATCCGCCAGAAAACCGCATCCCTGATTTCGGCCTGCTGCGCAGTGGGTGCCCGTTCCGTGGATGCCTCGCCCGAGGTAATCGAAACCGCCCGGCTGTTCGGCGAGAAAGTCGGGATTGCCTTTCAGATTAAGGATGACCTCTTCGATTACGGCGAGGTAGAAGTCGGAAAACCGCTCGGAATTGATATTAAGGAAAAGAAAATGACCCTGCCGTTGATTTACGCCCTCAACAACGCGGCCTGGCTCGAAAAACGCCGGATGATCAACATCGTCAAAAACGAAAGCGAAAACCCCAAGCGCGTGGCCGAAGTTATTGACTTTGTGAAGAAATCAGGCGGTATTCAATACGCCACGACAGTCATGACCCGCTACGTCGACGAAGCCAAAGCCCTGCTCTTCACCCTCCCCGAATCGAAATACCGCAACTCGCTGGAGCAACTGGTGCAATACACGATTGAGCGAAGCAAGTAGAAAAGAGTTCAGAGTTATGAATTAAGAGTTCAGAGTTGGCTCCGCTACTTTACGGGAAACGGCGGAGCCAACTCTGAACTCTTAATTCATAACTCTGAACTCTTTTCTCTTGCTTCGGGCAGTTTCCACCAGGGCAAATAAGGATACGCGTGGTGTTCGGCGTGGTAGCCGAAGAAGTAGCAGCTCAGGAACGCCCGGACGTGGTTGATTTGCTGGCTGCGAGCGTTGTGGGGCGGATTGTGGTGTTCTCCCCGGTGCGGCAGGTAGGTGCCGAAATAGAAAAGCTGGAAGGTGCTTAAAACCGCCGGGACCATCCAGTACAGAATCAGATTCTCCATCGGGAACCAGATTTTCAGCACGTTGTATGTGACAGCCATCAACACGATCTGGACCACCGAAATGTATTCTTTCAAAAAACTATAATACCAGGCCAGAAAATTTGGGTTGCCATCATGAAAATCCGGGTCGTCGTCGGTGGCTGCGTGCTTATGGTGCAGGTGGTGTTTGCGGCTAAGCCGGTGGTAATTATTGAAGGCAAACAAGGTGGCGCAAAGAAACCCGATGACGTGGTTGAGTCGTTTGTTGGTGGGAGTCACCACGCCGTGAATGGCATCATGCGCGGTAATGAACACGCCCGTGTACAGGTGCATCTGGATCAGCACGCAAACGTAGGTGAGCGGATTTTGCCAATTGATGGGATATTGAAGCAGAAAAGCCAGCATTCCAAACCAGCACAGCAAAATAAGCGTGGCTGCCATCAGGCCCCGGTTGCCGATCTGGGCCGGTTTAAAGGCAATAGCGGGTGGCATCATTTCACATTCATTTTAACGCCTAACGCCAGGTGTACCAGAAATGTTCACTACTTTTGGGGTGGAAACCCGACCCCATTTTTTAACTCGCATGAAAGTAGTTCGTTTTGCAGCTTTGTTGCTAGCACCCGCGCTGGTGTTTGGGCAAGCTGCCCCCAAAAAAGCCCCCGTTCCAGCCTCCACCCTGAGCCGTCCAAAACTGGTTGTTGGCATCGTTGTCGACCAGATGCGCTACGATTACCTGTATCGGTTTTACAATAAGTATAGCGAAGGCGGTTTTAAGCGGATGATGCGCGACGGCTTCAACGCGCGGAATAACCATTATCATTACGCAGCCACGATCACGGCCCCCGGCCATACGCATGTGTATACGGGTTCGGCTCCGGCCATTTCGGGGATTGTGGGCAATGACTGGTACGACCGGCGACTGGATCGCGAGGTGTATTGCGTTGAGGACTCGACGGTTTCGGCGGTTTCGGCTTCGGGCAGTCCGACCTCAGCCGGGAAAATGTCCCCGCGTAACCTGCTCGTCACAACCGTTACCGATCAGTTGAAAGTTGCGACGCAAGGCCGTTCGAAGGTGATCGGCGTGGCAATGAAAGACCGGGGCGCCATCTTGCCCGCCGGACATGCCGCCAATGCCGCTTACTGGTACGACTCCAAAGACGGAAGCTGGATTTCGAGTACGTTTTACATGAAAGAGCAACCGCAGTGGGCCAAGGAATTCAACGCCCGCAAGCTGTCGGATAAGTACCTGGCACAGGCCTGGGAAACCGTGTTGCCGCTGGATCAGTACGTGGAAAGCACCATCGATGATACACCGTTTGAAAACCCGCTGGCGGGCGAACCCAAAGCTGTGTTTCCGCACCAGGCGGTGGCCTCGCTGGGCAGTAAATACGAAGCCCTGCGGACGAGCCCGTTTGGCGATGTATTAACGAAAGAAATGGCCGTGGCCGCCCTGAAAGGCGAAAACATGGGCAAAGGTCCGGAAACGGATTTTCTCTGCGTGAGCTTTTCTTCGCCGGATGCCATCGGGCACCGGTTCAGCCCATCGTCCATTGAAATCGAGGATGAATACCTGCGGCTGGATAAAGTCATGGCCGAACTGCTAACGGCTCTTGACGAGCAGGTGGGGAAAGGCAATTACCTGGCGTTTTTGTCGGCCGACCACGGCGCGGCTGATAATCCGGCGTATTCACAAAGTATGAAGATGCCGGGCGGTTTTCTGGAAGGAAAAACCATTGGGGCGGCTACCGAAAAAGCGCTGGTTGATGCGTTTGGCACCGGTAAATGGGTGATTGGCAATGCCAATGGGCAAGTCTACCTGAACCACGACCTGATGCGAGAAAAGAAAATCAAAATGGCCGACGCGGCCGAAGTGGTGCGGCTGGCGTTGCTGAAAGAACCCGGTATTCAGAACGTAATTAATCTCCACGATATCAACGCAGCGTCAATACCGGAATACTGGGTACCGCTGTTGCGAAATGTGTATAACGCCAAACGGAGTGGCGACCTGTATCTGGTGACGCAACCCGGCTGGCTGGAAGGTTACCAGAAAGGAGGCACCTCGCACGGAACACTTTTCAACTACGACACGCACGTACCGCTGCTGTTTTACGGCTGGGGCGTCAAACCGGGCGAAACAACCCGCCGGACCTATATTTCCGACATTGCCTCGACGGTTTCGGCCCTACTGCATATTCTGGAGCCGAGCGGAAACATTGGCAACCCGGTTTTTGAAGCGATTAAGAGTCTATCCGAAAATAGGGAAAGCCTGACAAAGTGAGCCATTTTGTGGTATCTGACATCACAACCTTACTCCCATGCAGGCTTTCGACTACGAACCGGGTCGCCGGTGCGAATCAGATAAATTCGGCGTATTTACCACCCTTGTCGCTGTGGTTAGCCGTTGAACCCCTGTTACCACAGCCCTAAAAACGAGCCAAGCAGGCCGAAAAGCTAAACCCAATCAACAAATGTTTGCCGCCATCTACTATCGACTGCGAACGGGTTGCCCCTGGAAAGCACTCCTCAAGTGATTGGGAGCCGCTTCGACGGTCCACGACCGCCATCAAGTCTGGGCTCAGGCCGGCGTGTTTGAAACCCTGTGGAAACATGGCTTGCTGCAGCGGTCAACGATTGGTCTGTTAGGCTATCAGGACCATATCAAGTACCGGGGCTTGCTGATCCGCTGGGAAAAGAAGCTGGCTAATTATAAAGCCCTCCTCTTTTTAGCTTGTGCCCACATCGTTCATCAATTCTCCACATCCCGCACCGTCGCCCTTCCATCCTCCCGGCGTTTTTCGTACGGAAGCTGAAACCGGGTCAGGTCGGGGCGGTTTTTGCGTTTCCGGTTTAGTTCATATTGGTAGATGGTTTGGCCGAGTTGGTACAGAAACGGATGCGCTACACTTTCGTATTCGTAGCGGTTGTCGTTCAGGATTTCGTCTTCGTTGACGTAAAGCGTGGCCGCGAGCATGAACTCGACCCGGTTTTTGAAATCGGCCACGTACGACGCATCGGTCATAAACCCGTAGGCCCAGCCCACTTTGTTGAACACCCGCACGCCCTCCGGCAAGCGCCGATGCAGGCTGTCGCGGAAGAAGAATTTCACGTAGCTGTCGTAGTATTGTTCGGCGTCGTACTTGGGGTAGTTGGTTTCGCCAGGAAACTGCGAGAGGTACTGAAGCAGCAGCCGGTAATCCCCGTCGGTCAGCAAAAACCGCTGCGAAGCCGGAACCGAGCGCGGAAACAGCACCGATTGAAGTGTTTGCTGAAAAGCCGGTAGCGGATATTTGTTGCGGGTCGTAAAATCGAACGGTTCGAGCACCAGGCTGTCGCGGACGTTCAGGTAGCCTTTCCCGATTTTGTCGATTCGGCGGAAATCAAACGCATCCGGGTTGTAGGCCGGGGGCTGGGCGTAAAGCAACGAGCCGTCGGGCCGGATAAACCGCACGGGGTTGGTGTGACGGTTTTCCTCGGGCGTCAGCCGGACAAACCGGTGCGTGATGCGGGTATCGCGGTAGCCCTTGGCGTGCAGCGCACGGTTGATGGTTTGCTGGCCGACAAATTCGTACATCCGGCTATAAGCGTCGTTGTCGCTGACCAGAAAGGCTTTTTTGATGAAATGCGCGATGGACGGAAAACCGCTTTCCGACGTCGGATCGTGCCATTCCCGGGTCTGGCCCCGGTAGGCGCTGTCGAATTGCATGGCCGTGTACTTGGTAACCTCGGGGCGGTTGAGTTGGTTGAGTTTTTCGAGCGACAACAGCGCCAGCGGCAGTTTGACGGTCGACGCCGGATTGAAGTAGGCCGTGCTGTCGACGTGGAAAAAATAGTCCGTAAACGTCGGCTGGTTCCGGCTGTCGCGGTCGATGCGCGTGTAGATGATTTGCAGCCGGTATTTGTCCGGATGCTGAATGACTTCCCGAAAAACCGGATGCGGATTTTTGGCAAACAAATCGACCAGAAACGCGTCAGTGCGTGGCTGAGCCTGGGCGGAAAATGTTAATAGACAAAGGAATAGAAAACAGAATAGGTTGTACATGGCGAAGTTTGGAAATACCCCCAACCCCCTGAAGGGGGGTGAGGGTAAAGATCAAAAATCCACCCGGTAATAAAAAACCGGCAGGAAACCCAACTGGTATTCGCGCTTGATGAACGAGCCATCGGGCTGGGGGGCGTAACTGAGCGTCAGGATGTTTTCGATGCCGAGGAGGTTGACCAGGTCGACGGCGATGGTATGCGTCAGGCTCTTGCGGTTGATTTTGTAATCGACTTTCAGGTCAAACCGGCGGTAATCCGGAAACTGGAGCGTGTTGCGTCCGGCGCTCTGGTAAATGATTTCCTGAGCCGCCTGCGACCGCGCTTCATCGACCGGCCCGTACCAGCGCCCACCGACCGCCGTGAATTTAGCCCCGACGTTCAGGCTGGTTTTACGGAAGGTAAATTCCTTGGCAAACAGGGCGTTGAAAGCGTATTTGCCGTTGAAGTCCGTATTTCGCAAAACGCCGTCGGAGCCTTTGTATTTGGCATCGAACAGCGAACCAGTCACCAGAAAATAGTAACCGTCGCTGAAGAATTTCTCCAGCGTCAATTCGGCTCCGTAATTCCGTCCGGTTCCGGTATTGACCAGCTTGCCCGGAAACACCCGCGAAAAACCGGAACCGGTGTTCAGGATCGAGAACGAACTGCGTTGCTCCTCGACCGGCACGCTGAACAACCGCTGGTAATATGCTTCCAGTTTCAGCCGCAGATTCCGGCCCAGTAGCCGGTCGTAGGCCGTCACGTAATGCCAGCTTTTGGTCAGACCGACCTCCTGGTTTAACAACTTGCTCAGCGATTGTGGGTTGCGTAGGTCTTCGCCGTAAAAATAGGTGTACGTGGGTTGAATCTGGCTATGCAGCCCGGCGGCTACACTGAGTTTTTGCCGATTGCCCAAATCCCAGGCCAGCCCGGCGCGGGGTTCAACGGGTGAAAAACTGTTTTTGTTCAGCGAGAAATACAGGCTGGTCAGCCCCGCGCTCAGGGTCAGTCGTTCGGAGAGGTTCACTCGCCATTGCACGTAGGGCTGGAGCAACAGGGCAGTCCGGCGCGAATCCCAACGGTATTGCCAGGGGCCCAACTGAGCCGGAGAGCCGGTTTGGAGCATTACCACCCGGGCGCTGTCGAGGAAATGGAACGCGTAAAGGTCGGTGTTCACACCGGCTTTCAGCGTGCTGCGTGGGCTAAACTTGTGGTTGAACGAAGCCGCCAGCGAGGGCTTGGTTTCCGAAAACCGGTAATCCAGAATGGGTGCTTTGCTGAGAATTTTGTAGCGATTGTTCTCCACGACGGGAAGCCCATTGGCGTCATACTGAAAGAAAAGATAATTGTGGTTGGCATCCTGGGCATTGGCTGAAACCGCCAGCGTCGCTTTCAGGAACGTCCGTGGGTTGAGCGGTTTTTCGTAGGTCAATCCGGCCACGGCCATGCGCGAGGTGTAGTACTGGTCGCGGTCGTTCTGCCCAAAAATATTCCGGTCCGACACTTCCTGCTGGCTAATCAGCAGGTCAATGGTGCTGGTGCCGCCGAAGCCCCAGAGCGCGATGCGGGCGTTGTTTTTGAGCGGGAAATTGAGCCGAAACGACGCATCCTGGTAGGTCGGGATGGCCTGGGTGCCGATGTCGATCCCGGCTTTTTTAAACAGCCAGAGGTTGGCGTAGCGGTAGGTCACGAAATACGACGAGCCGGTTTGGCGGGAAAGCGGCCCTTCGAGGGCTGCCTCGGTGCCCAGAAAACCAAACTGAACCATGCGCTGGTGCTTCTCATTGTTGCCGTTACGAAGCCGCAAATCAAATACTCCGGCAATCCCATTGCCATATTCGGCCGGAAAAGCGCCCGTAAAAAAGTCGGAGTTCGCCAGCATTTTGTTGCTGATGATGCTGACCGGGCCGCCCGTCGTTCCGGCGATGGCGAAGTGGTTGGGGTTCGGAATGCTGACGCCCTCGACGCGCCACAGCACTCCGCTTGGCGAGTTGCCCCGGATCACGATGTCGTTGCGGGAGTCATCGGCCCCCTGAACCCCGGCGAAGTTCGACGCCATCCGGGCGGGTTCGCCCCGGCTTCCGGCGTAGCGTTCGGCTTCGTCG
Source organism: Larkinella sp. VNQ87 (assembly GCF_049445795.1). Lineage (NCBI taxonomy): Bacteria > Pseudomonadati > Bacteroidota > Cytophagia > Cytophagales > Spirosomataceae > Larkinella > Larkinella sp. VNQ87. Next base: position 71,391 of record NZ_JBMSDT010000001.1, on the reverse strand, counting down.
ACGGTAAACTGCCGGGCCGACACAACCGCCATTTCATTCCGAGCGTCGCCGGTACGCTGGGCTTTGACGGTCACACCGGTCAGTTCGGTGATAGCTTCTTCCAGTTCGACATCCAGAACCGTTTCGCGCCCGGCATCGATGACGATGTTGTTCAGCAGGGCCTCTTTGTACCCAATTCGGGAAATCCGAATCGTTCGCCGACCCACCGGCACGTTCGGGATGCGATACCGGCCCAGCGAATCGGTCGTAGTTCCTAAAACCGATGAACCGGCAGTTTCCAGAAGCTGCACGCTGACGTCGTTGAGGGGGTATTTGGATTCTTTATCCAGGACACGTCCCCGGACGGTTTGGGTAAAAACCGCCTGAGCATGAGAGACAGAAAGTAAAACCGTATAAAAAAGCAGACTGTAAACGTATTTCATCCGGTAAAGGTATGGAGTAGCGTGGTTTTGGGCACAACTTACCTGTCCGTTCAGACGGATGCAAACCGATTTAGTAACCGGTGCCGATGCGCACCCGAATTCATCTAAAATAAAAAGAAAAGGCGGACTTTTCGATCCGCCTGAGGTTGTTTAGAGAAGTCGTTTAACCAATTGTTCGACCGAGATGCCTTCCGCTTCGGCCTTGAAGTTTCGGACGATCCGGTGCCGCAGAATCGGAAGTGCGACCGCCCGAACGTCTTCAATGTCGGGCGAGTATTTGCCATTGAGCAGCGCGTTGCATTTGGCCGCCAGAATCAGCGACTGAGAGGCCCGTGGTCCGGCACCCCATTCGAGGTATGTATTCGTATCCGGCGCGGCCAATTCAGTATTGGGCCGGGTTTTATGCACCAGCGAAACCGCGTACTCGACCACATTATCGACGACCGGCACCCGACGAACCAGATGCTGGAACGCCGTGATCTCGTCGCCCGAAATCACTTTCTGCACTTGATAGCGCTGGTCGGAGGTCGTTGATTTAACAATGTCCAGTTCGGATTTGTACGACGGATAGTCCAGAAAGACATTGAACATAAACCGGTCCAACTGGGCTTCCGGCAGCGGATAGGTTCCTTCTTGTTCGATGGGGTTCTGCGTAGCCAGTACGAAGAAAGGGCGGTCGAGCGGGTACTTCTGACCGGCAATCGTCACGGCGTACTCCTGCATGGCTTCCAGCAGCGCCGACTGCGTCTTGGGCGGGGTCCGGTTGATCTCATCGGCCAGGATGATGTTGGCAAAAACCGGTCCTTTGATGAACTTGAACCGCCGTTCCTGATCGAGTGTTTCGGAACCCAGAATGTCCGACGGCATCAGGTCCGGCGTAAACTGAATCCGGTTGAAACTCAGGTCGAGAGCCCCCGCAATGGTCTGGATGAGCAATGTTTTTGCTAGCCCCGGAACGCCTACCAGCAAACAGTGTCCCTGGCAAAAAATGGCTGTTAGCAACAGCCGAACGGTTTCTTCCTGCCCAATGACCACCTTCGAAATCTCGCCGGTTAATTTTTTATATGCTTCATTCAGCGCTTCAGCAGCCGCCACATCAGAGTTGTACTGTACCACAGGGAGATAGGAGTTAAGAGTTAAGAAATAAGAGTTAAGAGTTAAGAATGAAGAGTTAAGAGTTGGCTCCGCCGTTTCCTGTAAAGTGGCAGAGCCAACTCATAACTCTTCATTCTTAACTCTTAACTCCCTTAAGGTCCTTCGGTTTTAACGGAGCCGAGAATTCGGCAACTTTCGTACTCGGGATCGACGTTGATGTAGACATCGCTGACGGCTTTTCGGAACCATTCGTCGATGGCTTTGTTCTTCTTGTTGACCAGAACGATGTTGGCAATTTTTTCGTAATCGTCCTTAATGCTGGCTGTATGCGGGGCGACCTTCCGTTTGTAATACAGCAGCCGAACGGCGCTTTTGCCGTCTTCAAGGCGGTAATCCATCGGTTGGCTGATGGAGCCTACTTTCATGGTGTCCAGCGTCATGTACAAGGTGTAGTCCATGTTCTGATCCAGCGGCAGGAGGGAGCTATTCGACTGCGGATCGCGGATGACCCCGCCCGCGTCGGCGGTGGCTTTGTCTTCGGAGAAGTCTTTGGCGGCTTTTTCAAACTTGATACTATCGGCCACGATCAGCGTGCGCAGGCTGTCCAGAAACCGCCGGGGTTCCGACAGGTCGAGCCGGTTGTAGTCGGGCCGGAGCAGAATGTGCCGGGCGTGGTATTCCGCCCCGCGAACCTCGATCAACTGAATCAGGTGAAGCCCGTATTCCGACTCCACAATGTCCGACATTTCGCCCGGTTTCAGCTTCAGGGCGGCTCCCTCAAATTCGGGTACCATCGCCCCCCGTTTGGCAAAACCGAGGCTCCCGCCTTTCGGGGCCGAACCCACATCTTCCGAAAATTCAGTCGCCAGTTTAGCAAAGTCTTCCCCTTTTTCGACACGCTCCCGCAGGGCCAGCAGGCGTTTCCGCAGTTCGTCGCGCTGTTCCTTGGTCACTTTCGCCAGCCGGACGATGTGGCCAATTTCGACCTCGGCCGGAATATAGGGCAAACTGTCTTTCGGGATTGCGTTGAAAAACTTCCGGACTTCGTTCGGGCTGACCTTTACTTCGTCCGTGATTTTAGTCTGCATCCGTTGGCCCAGCATCTGTTCCTTTACCTCCGAGCGGAGTTCGCTTTTCAGGGCTTCAATGCTCTTGCCGTAGGCTTCCACCAGGTTCTTCTCCGAACCGAATTGTTGCACCATGTACGACATCCGGCTGTCCATCTGGCTGTCGATAAGCTTGTCGTCGACCGTCACGGAGTCAATCTCGGCCTTGGCCAGCAGCACTTTCTGCACCACCAGGCTTTCCAGAATCTGGCAGTCGGCCGGGGCTTTCTGGTTCTGCTGCGCGTACGACTGGCGGGTTTGCTCAAGATCCGATTTCAGGACATAATAGTTGTCGACTTTCGCAATGATCTTGTTCAAACTAATGCCTTTTCCCTGCGAAAAACCGGGCGAGGTTCCCAAAGCCAGCAGCATAGCCAGCATGCAAAGGAAGAAAAGAGGTGATTTCATTAAAATCGTATTCAGGTTTGTTATCCAATATTACGGATTTCGGCAAGAATTATTGATAGAATTAACTGCCGAATCTGTTAAAACATGTTAAGAATCTGATTATTTCGCCAGCTTCCGGACTTCTTCCTCGTTCAATTGAACGGGATACTGCTGCTTCAGTCGGTCGAGCCACTGCTTTTCCAGTATCGCCTGGTAGTCGTTGATAACGGCGCCCCGAGCTTCCTCAAACGTTTTCGTCCGGGGGGCTTCCACCCGGTCGATGGTGATCAGGGCCACCTTGCCGTCACGCCGGATGGTTGTTGTACCCGGTTCCCAGTTGACGGCATCGAGGTAAGGATTGGTCCCTTTGGCAAAAATACCTTCGGTGAGCTTGACGGTCCCCGGTTCTTTCGCATTCAGAATCTTCTCTACGTCTTTTTTGGACGTCGAATACAACTGAAACGTCACGCGCCGGGCCTTGTCATTTTTGCCCGTTGTACCCGGCCGAAACTTGCCGTGGTCTTTTTCCATGATCCGGACAATGGGGATGCGGTTGGCCGTCAGGAAGTTAACCACCGTCCGAATTCGGCTGGCCGAAACCGTGTCCCGTTCGGTCGGGTCGGCCGAGCCCGCGACTTCCACAATGTAATCCGAATTCTTGATCATTAACACCAACAGATCAAACAACGTTTCCCGCTGACGGGGTGTCAGCGCCGTTTGGTTGACGCCATAAGCCAATTCTTCCACCGACCGACGAAGCGGATACGGACTTTTTGCCAGCATTTCCGATGCCTGTTGAACCGTTTCATCGTTGGACGCAACCAGCACCGAAGCTACTGCCCGCTGGTCGTAGCGGTATTTTTCCCTGTTGGCGTCATAAACCGTCCGTTGCCCCAGCGAATCGGTCAGAGACTTTTCCCAGACGTTGGTTTCCATCACCTGCGAGAGCAGCACCCCATCGCGAATGTCGTTCATCAATGACCGGAATTCCGGGTATTTTTTTTCCAACCCGGCTTCTTCCTGTTCAATCAGCTTATCGTCGACAAACCGCCGGAACAACCGCTCCATCTGCACCGTGGCCGACGACGCGGGCGCTCGGCGGGGCTGTTGCCGCCGGACGACGGTTTCCAGAAACTCGTTGGCTGTGTAGGGCTGCTTATTCACGAGCACAATCGGTTTTTTGTCAATTGCCGGGTCCAGTTTAGCTGGTAATTTCCATTTTCCGGCCAGCAAACTGCTGTCGGCCAGGGCCAGCGTTTTGACCAGCACATCGGGTGATTCGACCACGGAATAGGTTTTCCGGAGCCGTTCAACGAGGGCTTGCCGGACAATTTCGCCCCGTGTATCGGTGACTACTTTTTGCCGCAGGGTGCTCGCCATCGACTCGAACGATTCCAGGGGTTGCCGCTCGATCAGCCGGACAATGTGCCAGCCGTAATTGCTCTGGAACGGTTTCGAATAGCTGCCCGGTTTGGTCAGGCTGTAGGCCGCTTCTTCGAACGGCTGTACCATCTGCCCCACTCCAAAGACGGGTAACACCCCGCCGGAGTTGCGCGACTCGCGGTCGTCGGAAAACTCTTTCACCAGGGCGTCGAACGGTTCGCCTTTTTCTAACCGGGTATAGGCTTCATCGATGCGGGCTTTGGCGGCTTTCTGCCCTTCGTCACCGGCACCTGAACTCGCTGCGCTCGGGCTGATCCTGACCAAAATGTGTGCCACCTGCACCTTGCCCCGGCTGGGTCGTTTGTCAAGCACTTTCACCAGGTGATAACCCGAACGGGAACGAACCGGAGCCGAGATGCTGCCGACTGGTGTCGTGTAAGCGGCCGTTTCGATGGGGTACACTACCTGAAAAGCCGTCAGATAGCCCAGATGCCCGCCGTTGGTGGCGGCTGTCGGGTCTTTTGAGTATTGGCGGGCGGCTGTTGAAAAATCGGTCCCAGCCAGCAGTTGTTTCCGCACATCGAACGCGGACTGGTAAGCCGCCAGGGTGTCGGCCGGGGCGGCATCTTCCGGCACAGCGAATAAAATATGCGAAACGCTGACTTCCTCTTTCAATCGCTCGTACGCTTCGGCTGTTAATCGTTCAATGACCTCTTTATCGTTGAGGTACGACTGAGCCAATTGTTTACGGTAGGTTGCAATCTCTTCCCGAAAACCTTCCGTGGTATCCCGGCCTTCCTGTTCGGCGGCCAGCACTTTCAACTTCAGGTTTGTGAACAGATCGATGTATTCACGCAAATCGGTCCGGCGCGATGAATCTCCGCTGATCTGGTTTTTGGTAAACGACTGAAAAAACTCATCGGTCGTAAACGCCTTGGTCCCCAGCTTCAGAATGACGGGCTCAGGCGCTTTGGTCACCACCGGCGCGGAGGATTTGCAGCCCGCCAGTAAGGTGCAGAAAAGTAGAACGCCGGGTGCTTTTTGGGAGAGTCGAATGGAAGTCAAAACGGAAAACAATTGCGGTAAGTACGATAAATACGGTTTGTTGGGATTAGTGCACACGGAGCCTGGAACGTAGAACCTGGACGAAAGACAGTGCATCGTTTGTTTACATGTTCTATCTAATTTTAACGTCCTGAAGCAGGCTTTATTTTCATGCGTTTCAGGTGAATGTCGTATTCAACGGCATATTCGAACGAATCGCGCAGATGCCGCCCCGTAAACCGGGCCGGAACGTGAGTGACCGACGGCGATTTCGTTTTGCGGGAATCGGCCTGATCGTGAATCTCGACGCTGCTCTGGCCGAGGATGTCGTCTTTGTCCAGCCGGTCGGCCACCTGAACCCCCAGCCCCGCAGCCGTCAGCGCCGTAGTCACGTATTTCAGGGGCGTCAATAATTCCGTACCCAGTTCGAAAAAACCGGCCGGAACCTGCATCCAGCCGTTGATGTCGCGAATCCGCCGGATCAACTGCTGCGCCTGGGTGTAATCATCGACTTCGATCAGTACCAGAGAAGCAACAACCTTGCCGCCTTTCGGAATCATCACCTGGACCGGCGCCTGACTGGCGAACGATAAAACCGCCCCTTTCCTGATGGTTTCGACGCCCCAGGCGCTGGAAGCTACGCCCACCAGCTTATTCCGACTGTCGAAGGCCGTCAGCGACCAGGTCATCATCAGCTCGTCTTTCCGGGTGATGGTTTCTTCGAGGTTGACGGCTTTCAGGCTACCCAGCTTCATTTCGGCGGTCAGCGGTTTGGGGCTGGCGCAGGCCGAAAGGAGCAAAATCAGGACGAGATGGTACAGTTTCATACGAGTCAATCAGCGAACTTCTTCAATAATCGAGGTGCCTTCCGAACCGTCGCCGTTGGTCCACCGCCAGCGTTCGTGCAACCGAATGCGCCCATCGGGCAGTAGTTCGGGAATCGAATGGCAAACGCCCGTCCGAAATTCCCCGCCCGTGTTCAGGTGTTGGTAGACCATGTCCAGTTCGCCACCAGGCAGAATTTTCGCGATCAGGTGCCCTTTGACCACCGAGCCGCCCCGGTAGTCGGCCCAGACGACCTCGCCTTCCTGGTGATACCAGAACGTGGTTGCAGCACTCACTTCGCCGTTTTCGGTATTGGCAATGGAGCGAAAAAGTTTCTGGTTATACTGCATCAGTCGATAGCGGGTTCCTGTTGGCTTAAACAATGAAAAGTGCCCAATCCCCAGACGATTTCGGTGGCATCGATGCCGACGACTTTCCGGTCGGGGAAACAACGTTCCAGAATATCGAGGGCGGTTTGGTCCTTCGCGCACCGGAACGTGGGCACAATCACGGTGCCGTTCGAAATGTAAAAGTTGGCGTAAGAGGCCGGAAGCCGCAGGTCGTCGCTGATCACTGGGTCAGGCATCGGCAATTCCACGATGTTCAGTTGCTTGCCGTTCGGGAGCCGCATTGCCTTCAGATCCCGGTGAATCTCTTCCAGGAACGCGTAGTTTTCGTCGTTCGGATTGGTTTCCGTTGCCACCACGACGGTATCTTCGTTCACAAACCGGACCGTGTCGTCGATGTGTCCGTCGGTATCGTCGCCCACGATGCCTTCTTCGACCCACAATACCTGCTCGACACCGTAGTAATCGCACAAAAACCGCTCGATCTGCGCCTGGGTCAGGTGGGCATTGCGGTTTTGGTTCAGCAGACAGGCCCGGCTGGTCAAAACCGTCCCCCTGCCGTTGAACTCGACCGAACCGCCTTCCATGACGATGCCCGGATTGACGTACGGCAAGCCCCGGTAATGCGCAATCTCGACCGGAATCAAGTCATCGCGGTCGTAGGGTGGATACTTGCCGCCCCAGGCGTTGTAGCCCCAGTTGACGATCATCCGTTCCTTCGAAATCGGGTTGATCAGAAAGGCCGGGCCATGGTCGCGACACCAGGAATCGTTGGTGGGATGGGGGAGCAGCGTGACGTTCGACAGGTCGACTCCGGCCAGCAACAACCGCATTTTAGCCGCCTGCATGACGGTTTCGTTGTGGGCGTTGATGCAGACCTGCTCGCTCTGGCTGATGGTCCGGATAAACTCGATATAGGCCGGAAACATCAACTCCTGCCGTTCGTTTGACCAGGAGGCTTCGGTATGCGGCCAACTGAGCCAGGTCGCGACGTGCGAGTGCCATTCAGCCGGAAAATAAAAACCGTGCTGAGCGGGGATGAAAAGACTGCTCGATGTATGTTTGAGAGAATCAATAGCCATGTGTCAACAAACGCCAATTTTGTCGCAAAACTACAAAAATTGTAGGATTGATGGCTTGTCTGTATAAAAGACTGCCACTTTGAGTATAAATGAAGGAAGTATTTAAAAGCCTGATTTGAGGAAAAAATGACGGGCCAGATTGAGCTACTACCTAAAACTGACTAAAACAACTTGCTCCAGCCAAACCGAATCAGCAAGAGCAGTCCGACAAAACCAATCAGGATGTAAGCAAACGGGATGTAGGTGACGGCGTAAATCCGGGTGCGGTCGATAAACCAGAGAATGCCAATAACGGCCGCAATCAGCGTCATGAAACCGGATAGTTTGCCAAAACCGGGGATGTAGTCGAACGGCAGTTTTCGCTTGATGAGGAGGAGTGTCGCGACCATCGTGAGTACCGGCAACACCTGCGTGACGAGGTTCGTGCGCCAGATGCTTTGACGCTCGAACAGAAACAGGTAGATATTGAGCGTCAGCGCAAAAATACCGGGAACGCAGGCCAGGTACACCAGTGTGGCATACACAAACCGCCACCGCCAGATTTCCTCCGCCCGCTCGCCCGACCATAGATTGACCACGAACGCCAGCGCCGGAACCGACAGCAGCAAAACCGTCAGCAGGGCAGGGTTGGTAGATACAGCGTTGAAGAAATCCTGGAGGGTCATTTTCAAGAGGTTATTTCGCGGAGATTAGCGGAGTTGTTTAGAGTTAAGCAGAGAATTATTTCTTAAAAATCTCCGCTTAACTCTAAACAACTCCGCTAATCTCCGCGAAACAATACAAATTACAACGTCAGCAAATACCCAATTGTGAAGTTTGCATCCCAGTCGAATACGAACTGGTCGCAGTTGGTGCCGTCGGCGATGGCTTTGTAGATGTTCACCCCGGCTTTGGTCTTGGCTTCGGTGGCCTTGTACGCGGCCGGAGCGTTCAAAACCGTGTAGCGTTCCTTGCCGTTGCGGACCTGCTTCGCCAGTTCGAAGGGCACCCCGCCGATGATGAAGCAGGTTTTGCGGTTGCCCGACGGCACTTCTTCCGCTTTGGCTTTCACTTCATCGTAAACTTTCGCATCGTCGTCGCCGTTCTGGAAGTATTTGGCACCGTAGCTTTCCAGGGCCTTCGTTTGGCCGCCGTCTTTCCAGGAAATCTTCGTGTTACCGGAGCCAATGTCGACGACAAAGGCATTGCTTTCAAAGTCCTTCGGCAGCACCGACCGCAGTGCCAGCTTGCCTTCCTGTTCGGGCGTCACGGTATTGACCACGTAGTTCAGCGACTTCAGCGCTCGGATAATTTTCTGCGTATTATCGGCTTTGACGGCACCCGAGCTGACCACAAAGTGAATGTCGCGACCGGCCACGCCGAAGTTGAGCATCTGGGCAATGTACTTTTTCAGGCCTTCCCGGATGTCTTGATCGGTCGCCATGTTTTCGAGCACCAGGCTATTGCCGAACTCGGCTTTTTCCAACTTCCAGTTCTTTTTTGGATCAACGTTGATAATGAACGAGTTAAAACCGCTGGCTCCCAGTTCAACCACGCCTTTCAGCTTGCCATTTTCCGGGGCTGGGGGCGTGTAGTTGAACGTGGACCGGGAACCGCCTTCATCCGTGGCTTCGGTGTCGGAGGCTGAACTCGATGCGGTTTCTTCGGTGGACTCCGACGAGCCCGACGGCATCGTGGGCGAGTCGGCCGATTGTTCGGTTTTTTCTTTTGATGAGAGTTTTTTCAGCAGATCGACTCCGCCGATGTATTTAAAACCGAAGTAAATAGCGGCCAGAATCAGGGCCGTAATCAAAAGCCTTCCGGCGACGGTTAAGCGTTGCATATTTTTTTATTGAGTGAATGAGTGAATGAGCGATTGAGTGAATTCATTATTGAGGGAATTGTGAATGAGTGATTGAGTAGATAAATGCGCCAACGTATTGGCTTCCTGCGGAGCTATTCACTCAATCGCTCATTCACAATTCACTCAATTATTCCAACAGACTCCGGTAGCCTTCGTCTTTCGGAGGATTGACGGAGCGGTTGGCGGGGACGGGCGGGGGCGTTTGTTCGTTGAGCTGGACGAGTTTGAACTGGCCCTGGTTGTAGGCTTCGAGCAGCGCTTGCCCTTTGTCCGACAAAATACCGTTCTGGATGTCGACCGAGTTGATAAAGTCCATCGACATATCCATGGCGCGCTTCATCTCGCCGAGCTTTTTACTCATGTCATCCTGGATGTATTCCATCGACTCGTCGAAGTAAAACTTCTTATCGGGATTGCCTTTGAAGATGCTGATGGCCGTCCGCAGGGCGTTCGAGCTTTCCTTAACGATCTGATATTCGGCTTCTTTCAGTTTGACCTTGATTTCTGTTTCCTTGATGATGTAGTCGGCGCTTTTGTTGACTTTTTCCATGAATTCCAGTACGGTTTTCATGTTGCGCTGCAGCGGAAACAGTTTTTCGTTCATTTCCTGCAAACCGGCGCCTTCGATAGTGGCTAACTGGGCCGCTTCCCGCATGCCGGGTCGGTCGGCTATGCTATTGGCTTTGTTGGCTTCGGCAAACTTCTGCTTGATGGCTTCGTTGTTGTCCGAAATTTTCCGGTTCAGCTTGACAAGTTGCCCGGCCAGCGTGTCGATTTGTCCCTGCATTTTCCGCCGTTTGTCTTTCAGATCCTCGACGTAAATTTTCATGATCGCAATCGGATCAAGTTCGATGACAAACCCGGTTAGTTTCCGCATCAGGGTTTTGTACAGAAAGAAAACCGCCGTCCGGACGTCCTTGCTCGTAAACAGGAAGATGAGGAAGCCTAGCACGGCCAATAAACCGGCCAGATAGAGTGTATTTTCGGTCACCCGAATCAGAAATTCGACAATCCGGTTGAAATAGACCAGTCCCATTGCGCCTATAGCGGCCAGAAAGAACATCCCGGCGATGCCCTCGGGGCGGCTCCAGAACGAGCGCTTGTCGCCGTCGTCGGTTCGGCCACCCACTTGTGAAAAATCAGGAGTTGAAGCCATTTTTTATTGTTTGATGTTTAAGGTTAAACGTTTAACGGATTACGGTATACGGTTTTCAGTATTCAGTGTTCGATATTCAGTGTTACTTATTAACCGTTAACCGTAAAACCGCCCACTACTTAATATACTCCCCCAGCTTGAGCAAATCCCGCTTGATCTGGCCGATGAAAACCGCCAGCGTCGCTTCGTAATTGCTCTGATTCTGGGCAATCTTGCGGCTTTGCTCATCGATTTCGCCCCCAATCTGGGCCAGCCGACCGTTGTTGGCGTCGATCTTGCGCTGAAGTTCCAGAATCTGCCTGGCGAGTTGTTCGTTTTCAGTTTGCAACTGTTTCTGCTCGTTCGATAAACCGCCCACTTTCTCGTTGAGGGCCGCATCGACCGTCCGGGCAAATGCCTGTTGATCGTTGTTCAGGGCCGTCAGGTACTGGTTGGCCGAACTCACCAGAGCCGCGACGTCCGCCGAACCGCCCATCGCTTTAAAGCTCGCCCAGGCGGCCTGGTACTGCTGATCCTCGCTCAGATTCAGGTTCGACAGGTTTTTCAGTGCTTCCCAAAACTCAAAATAATCGGGGCCGGGCTGGTTGGCTTTCGACAAAACCGACGCAAAATGGTCGACAAATTTGGTATCGACCGCGCCTTCCGGGGCCGGACCCGAAGCCGGAGCAACGGGCGTAACCGGGCTGGCCGGAGCCATCGCCGAACGACTCGTATTCACCGCAGCCGGTGGTGAAACCGACTGACTTTGAGACGGTAGAGTCACCTGGGATGGGGTTGGTGCATCCTTGATAAAGAGATTCAGGAGTTTCTTTCCGAAGCCTTCCAGCCCCGAACTCGTTGATTGTTCTGCCATCGTGTTTTCGTTAAGTGCTTCACGCGTACGGATGAAAGACGGAACAATATTAGCCGGGCGCAAGATGAGAAAATAACCGTTTTAAGCCAAACGGTTCCCCTGTGGCCTGTAAGGAAAAAAAACGGGCCGAATTAGATGTAGTTACATGGATTTTATCCCTAAATCCCCTGCCCTGAAGGGATTTTGACGCAGCCTAACTCGGATTTCCAAGTCCCCTTTAGGCCGAGCCGACGCTTCGGGATTTAGGGGCAAAATCGGAAAAATCAGGCTTTTTTTCGCGCTCCGGCTGCTTTTGGCATGGTGGCCCGGCCTAGATAGATTTCGTCGCCAGTCAGGTTAATGGTTGTATAGAACTGGTATCCGTCTTCAATATACCGCAGCATGATCTGCTTTTTCTCGCCGGTTTTTCCGTAGGGCTGAGTAGCCGACACCAGAATCTGATTGCCGTTCACGATGGCCCGCACGAAAGGTAGGTTGTTCGTTTTCAATTGGTTGGCGTTGTATTTCAGCCAGGTCTTGCCGCCATCGACGGAGCATTCGGTCTGTTCGTTGAGATATTTCTCCTGCCCGTTGAACAGGTCGCCGTGGTGTTTGAACAAACGCCAGAGTCCGTGGATGTAGTGTTCGTAACAGGCGTACACCCGGTCGTTGCCGAGGCCCTGCTGATTTACATCCTGCGGGGTTGGTTGGTCGGGTTTTAGCTCGTTGGCATCGTCCCAGAACAGGACGCCGTACGCACCGGTGAACCAGTAAAAAACCGCCATGCCCTCGGCAACCGCGGGCGGAGCCGCATTCTTGGCTTTCTCGCTGTTCGGAAAATCACTGCTCTGGGTATTGAACAACCATTGCCACGCAATCCGCTTTTTTGGCGACAGCTTCATGTTAACTTCCTGTTCGCCTAGCAGAGCCGCCAGCCAGTGCCGCGAGCCGTCGTCGTTGTGAGTGATGGAATAATCAAATTCGGGGAAGAGGTAATAGGTGCCGGGCATCTGAAAATCCGCAAAATCGGCGTAAGATTTGCCCACAATGTCGTCAGGCATGCCGCGTTGCTTGGAAATGTCTGTTTGTTTGGCGGGCATCGACCACAGCCAGTCGTGGCCCGCCGTGTAATCGCGGGCACGGGAGTAGCCAAAGCTGTTATGCGGAACCGGTGCGATGGAGCCCACCAGCGTGTACGGGCTGATCCACTGCCGGATCGTTTTCATCATAAAGACATACAAATTGGCCTGTTCCTGCCGGTTCAGCGGGTTACTCAATCCCTCATTCTCAATGTCAAAATAGATCTGGCCGTAGGTTGCCAACCGTTTGTCGGGCGGGCAGTCGCCGAAATTTTCACACTCCCCGCTCAGCTCCTGCATGGCCCAGGAAATGCTGTTTTTGTACTCCTGATCGCCCCACGGACGCACGTACCAGGTACCCGGCGCGTTGTCGCCCGCTCGCGACCAGCTAATGTTAAACGGCGGATCGGCCATGTAGCCCTGGCCGATGGTCAAGGCCCGTTGCGACGGTTTCAGCCGACTCGTCCAGCCCGCCGGTTTTTGGTTCCAGGGGCTCCGGAATTCGTCGGGCGACATCCGGGATTTATCGACCGACGAAAAACCGCGTCGGAACAATTTCGACCAGTCCTGATCGACGTGCAGGTTGCGACCGGCCCCGTGAAAGGTAATGACTTTGGTGGATGGCAGCGTAAAATCGCCGACCACATCCGGATTCCAGTAGCCTTTGCGGGTGGTCGGTGTAAAGGCTTGTCGGGGGGTGGGCGTGAGGGCCGTCTGGGCGGGCAAGGCACCCTGATGGACGGCCACCACCGGCTCCGGGCCGCTCACGTAGCGGTTATACCAATAACCAGCCCCCAATGTACCGGCCACCAGGGAGATCAAAAGTAGCTTCATGCGATGAGTCATTCGTCAAGATAACGTTTCGTAATCGGCTGGTATGAGTCGATCCGCCGATCGCGGAAATACGGCCACGTGGTTCGGTATTTGTCCGTTAGGCCTAAGTCAACTTCCTGAACATGAACAATTTCCTGGTCGTGGGGGGCCAGATACAGCAGCGAACCGTGCGGATTTGCCACGAACGAACCGCCCCAGAACTGCTGGCCGTTTTCCTCACCAACCCGGTTGACCGACACCACGTGCACGCCATTGGCGATGGCGTGGCTGCGCTGAATCGTTTGCCAGGCACTGTATTGCTCCTCGTTCACTTTCGGGTCGTTTTCTTGTGTATCCCAGCCGATGGCGGTGGGATAAAACAGGATTTCGGCCCCCATCAGCGACGTAATCCGCGCTGGTTCGGGGTACCACTGATCCCAGCAAATGAGAACGCCAATTTTAGCGTATTTCGTATCGAAAACTTTGTAACCAAGGTCGCCGGGCGTAAAATAGAACTTCTCGTAATAGCCCGGATCGTCGGGAATGTGCATTTTCCGGTATTTGCCCAGATACGTTCCGTCGGCATCCAGCACGGCCGTGGTGTTGTGGTACAAACCGGCAGCCCGTTTCTCAAATAACGACGCAATGACGACGGTATTGGTTTCGCGCGCAATTTCTCCCAGCCGTTCCGTCGTCGGGCCGGGAATGGCTTCGGCCAGGCTGAAGTTATGATGATCTTCGACGTCGCAGAAATACAGCGAGCGGAATAATTCCTGCAAACAGACGATGTGTGCGCCCTGGGCGGCTGCTTCCCGAATGCCCGCGATGGCTTTTTCCAGATTGGCATCCAGATCGGCCGAACAGGCCATTTGTACCAGCCCGATGTTTACTTTTTTAGACATGTGCTAAGTGAATGTTAACGTTCCGGACCCGTTCGGCGGGTCGAGGGACCGGCTCCGCGCTTGAGTTCAGTCAGCTCGAAATCGAACGGTAATTCGTTCATGCACTTGAAATGACCCAATGGACAGCGTTCGTAGCCAATTTTAGAACACGGACGACAGCCTAAGGGTTTATTTTCCAGCAAAACATGTTCGGTTTTGTACGGATACATGCCTAATTGCGGAGTTGTGTTGCCCCAGATCGAATAGACTTTCTTTTTCAGGGCAGCCGCAATGTGCATCAAACCCGTGTCGTGGCTGAAGACCAACACCGATTGTTGCAGGAGCGAAGCCGACTGGTTCAGGTTGTATTTGCCGCAGGCATTATAAATGAGCTTATCGCCCAGCGCATGACGCACTTCTTCGCCCGCAGCAATGTCCTCTTTCCCACCCAGTAACACCACGGGATAATTGATTTTTCGGCACAATTCAACTATTCGGGGCACTGGCAGTTTTTTGGTATTGTGCTGACCTCCGATGGCGTAAGCTATAAAGCTTCGGCGGTGCGTTTTGGGTAACCACTCCGTTTCAACAATATCTTTGTACGGGATGAAGTAGTCCAGTCCTCTGCTGTCGTTAACGACGTCAAACGTTTTCGTGGTTTCAAGGTACCGATCGACGATGTGCTGATCGGGCATGGTTTTCATCTTAAACCGCACGTAGAGCCACTTTTCCCAGTTGAGTTTGTCGAAACTGTAGGAGCGAACACCCAGCCGCAGTTTAATCAGGAAAGTCCGGAGATTGTTGTGCAGGTCGATAATGTAATCGAATTTTTCAGCCCGTAGCTGACGAATAAGGTCGTTTAGTTCATCATCCAGCAAATGGACTTTGTCGATGTACGGATTCGATTCAAGGAGGGACCGGTACGCCCGTTTGGTGCAGAAATGAACTTCTGCCTCCGGCACCTGCTGTTTCAGGCAACGAATGACCGGCGTGGTCAGCACAATGTCGCCGATTGAGGAAAACCGAAGAATGAGAAACTTTGCAGGAGCGGTGTGCATATGCCGCCAAAATTACGACAAGACCGGGACATTGTGAAGGAAAACTGCCTAACTGATTTGCTGGCTTTCAGGGCGAGATGCTACTGATCCCACCAGCGGGGTTTGATGCGGGTGCGGTAGAGATTGTTTTCACAGATCAGGCAGGGAGCGAGGTAATCGACGGTGATGCGCTTGAAAATCGGATTGCCGACGGCGTCTTTGGTCCGGTCTACTTTCAAGGGCATGACGCTAATGCCCGCAGCGCCAAAATAACCGTAAACCGGTTGATCGGGATCACTGGTGCAACGCAGGTTTCCGCCCACAGTCGAGGGGGCAGCATCGAACAGACCACCTGTATTGTTGACAAGCTTTTTGACGCTGTTGAAAAACCGGTACGCACCTTCGCTGATGGCCTGTTGCTCCACTTCGACGTAGTAGATGTTACGCGAGGTGAAAGGCACGCTCAGAATCGGCTGTCGACTAATCGCTTTTCCGTTGATGGCAACGTCGGAGCTGACGTTGATGCAGTTGCTGTAACATTGGTTGATATTCCAGCAGTCTGAACAACAGGGCAACCCGCTATAAATTCCCTGCTCATTGGCATCGTCGCTGACGGAGCAGGCATTGGTAGCCTCGTAATTGCGCCAGACCCAGCGGTAGTAATTGCCGGGCGTTTCGGGGTCCTGGGTGTCGAGAAAAACGTCCCAGGTGTTGCGTTGATCGTTGGTGTTGGCAAATGGGTTGTACCGGTATTCGTAGGTCAGCTTCTGGATGGGCGGTGCGGCTTTCAAGATTTCGGGCGTGGATTCATACAAATGGCCATCGCTGGTCCGAATCGTAATTTTATAAGTGCGTCCTACAACTCCACGCAGGCCGTTGGCACTTGTCTGGTAAACACCGGGGGACGTTTCGGTAAGCACTTCATTTGTCCCGGCGTTATCCGAAAGCGTCACGGTTGCCCCCCGAACAAACAGATTTAAACCGGTGTAGGTGTAATCCGCGGTTTGCGACAGGGTGACGGTGTAGGGGCCTGGCTGATCTGAAACCAGTCCTTCGACCACCAGGGCACGGCCGATGGATTGCACTTCGGGCTGGTACGGTGTGATGCACGAATGGACCACTAATCCCGACATGCAGAGGATGAATGGCCACAATCGGCGAACTATGGGCAATATAGTGCGATTGGCTAAGGAGTTCATTTGTCAAAACCAGCCGGTCAAAATTTAAAATTGTATGTTAGGGAAGGGAACGCTGTGCCGAAGACCGATAATTTATAGGCATCGTTGAGGGCCGCCGAGTTCAGCTTGAAAAAGACGGAGTAAGCGTTTTTGCGAGCATACACGTTATAGATCGAAAAGACCCAACTTCGTTCGTAACGCCGTTTCTTGGCAGGATCCTGATTAAATTCTACCGCAAAATCGAGTCGGTGATAATCCGGAATCCGCTCCTGATTTCGGTTGATATAAATCGGCACGAGGATGCCGTTAACGCGTGCGCGGGCGTAAGGCTGGGTCACGGGCCGTCCGGTGCTGTAGGTGAAATTAAATGATAAGTTGACCCGGTTGTTGGGCCTGAGTGTGGCCATTGCATTCAGAATATGCGGTTTATCGAAGTTGGCCGGATATTCCCGGCCGTTATTCACGCGCTCGCTCGGGAAGGAACCGTCGATCGTGTACAGCGCACGGGAATAGGTGTAACTCAACCAGCCGATCAGGTGACCTTTGTTTTTCCGAACCATGGTTTCCAGGCCGTAAGACCGGCCGGTTCCCTGAAGCAACTCGGTTTCGGGCAGTGCATTCAGCACCAGTTCGGCGCCATCCTTATAATCAATGGCGTTCTGGATGGTTTTGTAATAAATCTCCGCCGAGGCTTCAAAGGCATTGCCAGCGGTATTCCGAAAGTAGCCCAGGGACCATTGATCAGCAATTTGCGGTTTTATAAACGAGTCGCTCAGTTTCCAGCGGGAAACGGGCAAGGCCGCCGTCGTGTTGGTGATTTGCTGAATATACTGTCGCAGCCGGTTGTAACCAAACTTGACCGACTGCCCTTCGGCCAGCGTCCAGCGCAGGGCAAGCCGGGGTTCGAGTCCCCCGGTTTGGTGGAAAATCCGCCCTTTCCCGTATGTGGTTGAAGACGTATTGGTTTCGGGTTCACGCGGGACGCCTTCCTGGTAGGTTGGTACGGTTGCCGGGCCGCGATTCAGGAAGGCCGAGTACCGAAGTCCGCCGACGATAGCAATCGCTTCATTGACTTTCCACTCGTCCTGGGCGTAAAAAGCCAGTTCGTAGGCCCGCTCAACCGGGAGCGACTGGGGTAGCACATTCGAACCTGAACCAGGAACAATCCGGTTCGGCTGGAGGTAATAGTCGATGAGCGTTCCTCCAACTTGTAACTGGTGTTGGTCAGTGGCGGCTATGCTTAGGTCGACTTTCAGTTGGCGATGCAGGATTTCGGAAGTCAGCCGGAACGCATTGGCCGAATCCGGTGTAGAAGTTTCGGGTCGGTATTGACTGAAAATAGCCGATGTTGTCAGATTGAACCGGTTGTTGATGAAATAATTCCATTTCAAGGTTCCGTTCGTCGTGTGGTATTCGAAAAGGGTGGAGGAGGCATTGACCTCCAGCGAAGACAGCGAATCGGAAGCCAGCTTGAAATTGTCGTAACTGGTGTAGCCCGTAAAGGTAACGGTATGTTGCTCATTCGGCTGGAACTTCACCTTCGTCGTCAGATCGAAAAAGTTCGCTTTCGTGTCCCGAATGCGGGGCGGCATCAGTTTGAACAGAAAATCGTTGAACGAAGCCCGGCCAGCCAGCAGAAAAGAGAGCTTTTTCGACCCCAATGGTCCTTCGATGCCCAATCGGCTGGCGACAAGCCCAATCCCACCGTTGACCGTGAATCGTTCAATCTCCGGCTCTTTCACACGGATGTCGAGCACCGAAGCCGCCCGGCCCCCCATACTCGGCGCAATACCGCCCCGATTGAGGGTGACATCCCGAACAACATCGGGGTTAAAGACCGAAAAAAAGCCCATTAAATGGCTGGAATTGAAAATGGGAGCATCGTCCATCAAAACGAGGTTCTGATCCGTGCTCCCACCACGAACGTTGATGCCCGGCGAGCCTTCGCCAACGGTCGTAACGCCCGGCAACAACAGCAGACTTCGCACCACATCGACCTCTCCCATCAAAGCCGGGACCCGTTTGATGGTTTTGATCGGCAATTGGGTGACGCCTAACTCCACTTTCCGGACATTTCGGTCGGGAGCTTCTGTGGTGACGGTAACCTCTTCCAGATCTTTCGAGTCATCTTCCAGCAGAATTTCCCGCAAAATGGTCTTATCAAGGGTAATGAGGTGGGTTTGTGGCCGAAAACCCAGGTGCGAGAACTTGACATTGTAGGTTCCGGCCGGGAGCGCAATCACAAAAAAACCATCCCGGCTGGTATTGACTCCGCGCCGATTTTCGGTAATAAAGACGGTTACTCCCGAAATGGGTTGTTTGGATTTAGCATCGCGGACATAGCCGGTCAGCGATACGGTGTTGGGGGCTGGTTTGGGCTGGGCCAGCGCGTGGGCAATAATAAACCAGCTCCACACCACAAGGGAGTAGAAAAACCGCATCTATGTCAGGTCGTAATAATTGGTTTAGGATCGTGATGATCAGCGATCGGGGAGTAAATTACGAATTATCATGCAATTATAATTCAATTTTACAACCGCACTGTCCAAATTTCTTAAATCCGTTGCTTTCGACTTGCCAGATAGGTCGCGATTTCGGGTAAGGTGAGGGCATTGAAGGTCATCGTCCGGGTCAAGCCGCCTTTGCGGGCCACGGCGACCCCATAGTGCATGTCGTGAAAACCGGCCATTTCGTGCGCATCGGGGTTGATACTAAGCATGACGCCTTTGCAGACTGCGTATTGAATCCAGCGCCAGTCGAGATCGAGCCGCCAGGGGCTGGCGTTGATTTCAATCACGACCCCGCGTTGGGCACAAGCATCGATGACGGCTTTGTAGTCGATCGGGTAGCCAGCGCGTGCCAGCAGCAATCGACCGGTCGGATGGCCCAGAATCGTGGTATAGGGATTTTCGATGGCCGCGATCAGCCGGGCGGTGGCTTTTTCGCTGGTCATGTTCAGGTTCTGGTGAACGGAAGCCACCACATAGTCGAACGAGGCCAGAATCTCGTCGGGGTAGTCGAGTGAGCCGTCGCCGAGAATATCCGATTCGATGCCTTTCAAAATTTTGAACGAACCACCGAACTGTTCGTTCAGCCGATCGATCTCTTCGTGCTGTTGTTTGACTCGGAAAGGTTCGAGACCGTGGGCGTAGGTGGCGGTTTGGGAGTGGTCAGCAATGCCGAAATACGAAAAACCAAGTTCCCGGCAGTAGGTCGCCATTTGTTCGAGCGAGTGCTTGCCGTCGGAATAAGTGCTGTGGTTGTGTAGAATGCCGCGTAGAGTATCCCAGGTAACCAACTCATCGGAATTGTGCTTTGTAGCCCAGTCGAATTCAAAACCACCTTCCCGCATTTCCGGGATGATGTACGGCAAACCCGCCCGCTGGTAAACCGCTTCTTCAGGGTCCGATGGGTAGGCCATACTGGTTTGTAGCAACGTCCAGCCCGCTGACCCGGCCGTTGCCAGGTGCTTTTCGGCGGCCGAGTGCAGGAAAACCCGGTTTTCGAACTGGTCGGGCGAAGTGGTGATGATTTCGACCAGCACTTCGTAGCCGCTGGCCTGACCACGCCAGACAAACGGTGTCGACTCGATTTCGTTCGGTTCGAGGTACGACAAAGAGTTCAAAAAATCAAAAGCTGCGACCGGTTTGGAAGTGCTGACAACAAACTGCACCGTGTCGACTTCCTCGGCTTTTTGCCGGATCTGGCCGGTTATCTCAACCCGGCTGAATTCTTTTTCGAACACATCGAGCAGCATGTTGGCCAGTGCTTCGGCTTTGTCCATGCGGAGTTTGCCGCTTTGGTTTTCGAGAAACGCCAGTGATTCGAGAATAGCCTGCTGTGTTTTCTCGCCGAATCCTTTGATCCGGGCAATTTCACCGCTTTCGCAGGCCAATCGCAAATCCCGGAGGGTATCGATGCCGAGTTCACGCCAGATGGTTCGGATTTTCTTGGCACCTATGCCCTTGATCCGGAACATTTCCAGTACGCCTTCCGGCGTTTGTGCCAACAAATCGTCCAGATCCTGCAACCGTCCGGTTTCGATAATCTGCAGCACTTTTCCGGCCACGGCTTTACCCACACCCGGCAACTTGATGAGTTCCGGAAACGACATTTTTGTCAGGTCTTCGGGGGTTTTGTCAAGGTTGAATGCGGCTGCCTGAAATGCCCGGATTTTGAACGTATCTCCGTCGTGGAGTTCCATCAATTTGGCCGTCAATTCCAGGATATCGATGATTTCAGTGTTACTCATGGTTTTGTCTGAGAATCGGACACGGTGTTAAAACCGGCCCCGGCCTTTTTTGGGTCCGGTGTAAAAGAAAGTTGAAGCAATGTATTGATTATGTGTCGAATCTGACTAATTTAATTGTCCCAACAATTGTAACCCCTTGCATGGACACACGCGACCCCCATCTATGGAAGCAGGCTAAAGCTCGTGCCGGTTTTAAAATGCACCTGCGGACTTATCTGTTCGTCAATGTTGTTCTCTGGCTGATCTGGCTGATCATTTACCTGGTTTTTCAGGAAAAATGGGGTACTTATCCCTGGCCGATCTGGACAACCCTGGGATGGGGCATCGGATTGATCTCGCATTATTTCAGCGTCTACCACGGTTTTAACGAAAAAACGCTTGCCGAGCGCGAATACGAACGACTCAAACGCACCCACGGGCTTTAGTCCGTGTGAGCTTCAATAATCCAGTAGTTAATACTACCTCAAGAGTTATTCTGGCTCACACGGACTAAACGGGGCCGCCCGGCGGTCCTTGGGTACTAAACGGCTACCGGCGCTTTGATAGCTGGGTACGGATCGTAATTTTCAAGCTTGAAATCGTCGTAGGTAAAGTCAAAAATCGACTTGACCGCCGGATTCATCTGCATCATCGGCAGCGGGCGCGGTTCGCGGGAAAGTTGCAGTTGAACTTGTTCCAAATGGTTGAGGTACAGGTGCGTATCACCCCCCGTCCAGATGAACTCGTGGGCTTCGTAGCCGCACTCCTGGGCAATCATCATCGTCAGTAGGGCGTAGGAGGCAATGTTGAACGGCACCCCCAGAAAAACATCCGCGCTGCGCTGATAGAGTTGGCACGATAGTCGGTTTTCGGCTACGTAGAACTGAAACAGGGCATGGCAGGGGGGGAGCGCCATATTGGGCACATCAGCCGGGTTCCAGGCCGATACGATCATCCGGCGCGAATCCGGGCGGTATTTCAATTGCTTCAACACGTCCTGCAACTGGTCGATGACCAGGCCATTCGGGGCTTCCCAACTGCGCCACTGCTTCCCGTATACGGGCCCCAGTTCGCCCGCTTCATCGGCCCATTCATCCCAGATCGACACGCCGTTTTCGTTCAAATACCGAATATTGGTATCGCCTTTAATGAACCACAATAGTTCGTGTATAACCGACTTTAGGTGTACTTTTTTGGTCGTAACGAGCGGAAAACCTTCCTGCAAATCGAAGCGCATCTGGTGTCCGAACACACTAAGCGTACCGGTGCCGGTACGATCAGTTTTTCGGGTGCCGTTTGCGAGAATATGGCGGAGTAAATCGTGGTACTGTTTCATACGGACAAAATAACGAAAGGCTTTCATTAGACAAAAGAAAAGAGACCCTAGAACAAAGACTTTTTCCGGGATCTCTTCTCTTGCCTTTTGTCTGACTTCTTTCTACCAATTAAGCCGGTTTTTCGATGGTCAGTGAATACGTGATGCTGGCTGTAGGCCGGAGTTGGGCTGTAGCCGAACAATATTTATCCATCGACAGGTCGATAGCCCGGCGGGCTTTCTCTTCGTCGAGATTCCCTTTCAGGATGTAATGCAGATGAATGGTGTGAAATGGTGCGGGTGTGGTATCGGCGGGGCGCTGGCCTTCGACCGTAATTCGAAAATCTTCGATAACCTGCCGTTGTTTTTTCAGAATCAGAATCACATCGATCGCACTGCAACCGGCCAGGCCCATCAACAGCATTTCCATTGGTCGGGCGCCCGCGTTATGGCCGCCGATGTCAACAGCACCGTCGATGTGTACCGGAACATCAGAAACGCCGGTGGCTTCAAAGTGAAAAGCATCGTCGACTCTGTTCAGCTCCACTTTCATGGTTTTAGTTTTGGACGAAAGGGTATTGGGTTGCTCAGTCTGCATGGGTTTTTCGTTATGTCTATACGTTGCAGCTAAAAATTGCTTGTTTCGTATAAATTACGTAATTTCACTCGAATAAATTCCTGACAATCATGTCGGATAAGCTATTTGACCTCAAAAATGACAGGCGACTCAGCGTCTATTTATACCGCGCCGGTTTTGGTTTCTGGCTGCTGTATATCCTGATGGGCGCTCGCTTTATGCAGGAATTTGTCACGTATCGGACCGATTGTGCCATCTTCTCCTTTTTCCTGATGGTGATGGCTCTATCGGCGTCGATGTATTACGATTATCACCACCATCCGACCGAATTTGAGCAGAAAAAAAAATGGCTGATCGTCATGTATCTGGTGCTGGCCGGGCTGGTCTATTTCTTCATCATCCGGAAAGAACCGCTGAACATTACGCAATTACTGCCCCAATTTTAGGACTTCATTACGTTTGTGATTTCGTTCAGCCTATCCAGCTTTTCCTGAAAATCGCCTTTTAGTCGATTTCGAATGGTTTGCAGGTTGTTGAGCGTATCCTGCAACGAGTCCGGCAAGATTTCTTCCAGCACTTCCCGAAACCGTTTGGCGAAAGTTGGTGACTTGCCGTTGGTTGAAATGGCAATTTTCAAATCCCCTTTCTTCACCACCGAACTGAGGTAAAAGTCACACAGATCGGGTGTGTCGGCTACGTTGACCAGAATTTTGTGCGCCTTGCAGTCGGACTGCACCTGGGCGTTGACGGTTTTGTCGTTCGTCGCTACAATCACCAGGTCTTTACCAGCCAGAAAACCGGGTTGGTAAACGTCGTAAACGAGTTGAAGAGTTGGCTTTTGTTCGGCCAAGGCAACAATTTCTTCCCGGATTTCGGGTGCCACCAGTGTTACCGGTGCATCGGGTGCATTGGCGAGTAAAGCCGTAACCTTTTCCAGCCCGACATAGCCTCCACCCACAACCAGCGTTTGCAGGTTTTCAATCTTGACGAAAATGGGGAAGAGGGTGTTCATGCTGGTAGCAGGTTTTTACGGTAGACCGAATCACTTTTACATTCAGCGTTTATCATCGCTCCGGCGACCCGGTTTACATTTGAAATTAAATGAAACAATAAATGTAAAATGATGAACGCTAGATGTAAATGTGGGGACGGGGGCTAGTTGGGATTGGCGATGGCCTGCTGAAGATCCGCCAATTGCAATTCCCGCAACCGGGCGACTTCGCCCACGACGATGATAGCCGGAGAACCGATACCGGAGGAAGCTACCCGCTCGACAATCGTAGAAACTTGACCCGTGATAACTTGTTCTTCTGACAACGAACCGTTCTGAACGATGGCAACCGGCAAGTCCGCTTTTCCACATTCGCCGAAAACCTCCATAATTTCCGCCAGCTTGTGCATCCCCATCAGAATGACGACGGTCGCCGTCGATTGCGCGGCTTTTTGTAAATCCTGCGAAAGCTGACCGGTTTTGGTGGTGCCCGTTACGACCCAAAAACTTTCGCTCACACCGCGCGTGGTCAACGGAATCCCGGCCAGTGCCGGAACCGCGTAGCTGCTCGACAGACCCGGAATGACCTCGGTTTCGACACCATACTGACGGGCGTATTCCATCTCCTCGTAACCGCGCCCGAAAATGAAGGAATCACCGCCTTTTAACCGAACGACATGGCCGTACGTTTGTGCGTAATGCACAATCAGCGGATTGATTTCTTCCTGCGTACACGAGTATTCGTTAATCCGTTTACCCACATAAACTTTCAGGGCATCCGGACGGCAGTAATCCAACAGATCAGGATGCACCAGCGCGTCGTACATGACCACCGCGGCCTGTTTCAACGCTTTTATTCCTTTTAACGTGATCAGTTCCGGATCGCCCGGCCCTGCCCCAACCAAAGTCAACTTCATTTTCAATGAGTTATGAATTAAGAATTAAGAGTTGCGCTGCTTCAATTGAATGCGTCAGCCAACTCTTAATTCTTAATTCTTAATTCTTAACTATCCTTTGCAATCACCAGTTCGCGGAGTTCAGGTAGGCCTTCCTGCTCGATTTGCTGGTTTCGGTAGGTTTGTACATTCGCCAGGAAGGCTTCGGCTTGGGCAATGAACGATTGCGCAAACTCTTCCGTCGGTTCGTTCTTGTTAATGCTGAAAACTAGCGCTTTAAACTCTCCTTCTTCGGTATGGAATCCTTCGCCGATGAAGTTTTTGTCAAAATCACTGACAATACCGTGTTGCGTGTTGGTGTTGATGTCTTTCATCATCAAACCGCCTTTGGCACCCGTGATCAACACATTGTAGGCGTGGTAGATTGAATCAGCCCAGCGGTTTTCGGCAAAGGCTTCCTTCGCCCAGACCAGTTTTTCACCGGCTTCGGTCAGCGTCGTCGCAACCAGGTCAATCATGACACCCGCGCACTCACCAATCCCAATTTCGGTTACAAACTGCTCGGTATGGTCCCAGTCGGTATAATCTTCCTGCGACAAGGTTTTCAGATCGGCCAGCGGTTTCAGCAACGTGTAGAAATAGTTTTTACCCTGACGTGCGTAGTAATCGCTGTAGTATTCCCCGTCGAAGGCGTTGGCTTCGTAATCACGTAGCAGTGTCCGCATCGAGTCCGGACCGCGTTTGGTCGGGATTTTGATGACTTTATCGCCAAAGAGTCCTTCGCCTTTGCCGTTAAAACCGCCCCCGAGCAACACTTGCAGGGCCGGAATCACATAAGCACCGTTTTTGACTGAACTGCTGTGGTAACCGATGTTGGCAACCGAGTGTTGACCGCAACCGTTCATACAACCCGAAATCTTGATTTTGATGTCGTTGTTGTAAATCAGGTCCGGGAACTCGGCCTTCATCATTTTCTCCAGCGCCCGCGTAATTCCGTAACTGCTCGAAATCGCCAGGTTACAGGTGTCGGTGCCGGGGCAGGTCGTAATGTCGGCGGCTGAATCAAAACCGGGATCGGCCAGTCCGAGCGCTTCCAGACCGGCATGCAAGGCGGGTAGATTTTCGGGGCTGACAAACCGGAGCAAATAGCCCTGATTGACCGTCACCCGAATATCGTTCCCGGCGTATTGCTTGACAAGTCCGGCCAGTGCCCGGGCTTTATCGGAATGCATGTCACCCAGCAAAACACGCAGTTGTACGGCGTACCAACCCTTTTGTTTCTGCTCGAAAACGTTGGTTTTCAGCCAGGCCTGGTACCGTTCATCGGTCGATAGCTCAGCCGGATTTACCGCGCTGGTCGGTTCGGCATACGCCTGGACATCCTCTGAGTTGAAACCTAACTCGGTATTGATCGTGTAAGTTTTGTTTTTCAGTGCCAGCCGTTCTTCTTCAACCCGGCGCAGAAACTCTTCGAGACCAATGTCCTGCAACAAAAACTTCATCCGGGCCTTGTGCCGCCGTGTCCGTTCGCCGTAGCGGTCGAACACGCGGATACAACCTTCGATGAATGGAATGATCTTGTCTTCTTCGAGAAACTCAAAGGCGGTTTCGGCCATGTAAGGCTGAGCCCCCAGACCACCCCCGATCATTACCTTGAAGCCCCGCTGACCGTCGGCGTTGACGCGCGGAACCAGTCCCACATCGTGCATGTAGCCGTACGCATTATCTTTTTCACTGGATGACAGGGAAATTTTGAATTTCCGGCCCATCTCCTGGCAAATTGGGTTGCGGAGGAGGTAGCTGAAAATACCGTAGGCATACGGCGTGATATCGAACGGTTCGTCGGGATCGATACCAGCTTTGGCTGAACCGGTAACGTTCCGAACCGTGTTGCCACAGGCTTCTCGCAGCGTGATGTCAGCGTCTTCCAGATCGGCCCAGAGTTGCGGGGTGTCGGCCAGTTTGACAAAGTGCAACTGAATATCCTGCCGGGTTGTTGCGTGCAGATTACCGGTGGCATATTTGTCAGAAATGTCGGCAATCCGGATCAACTGGTCGGCGCTGATGCGGCCATACGGCAGCTTGATTCGAATCATCTGCACCCCCGGCTGGCGTTGGCCGTACACCCCGCGTGACAACCGGAATTTACGGAAATGCTCTTCGGTCATTTCACCGTCTTTGAAGACGCCAATCTTCTTTTCCAGATTCAAAATGTCGCGTTGGGCTACGGCGCTGACGTTATCGGTGAATTGAACGGCCATAATCTATGAGCTTTAGTGAGGTAG
Source organism: Larkinella sp. VNQ87 (assembly GCF_049445795.1). Lineage (NCBI taxonomy): Bacteria > Pseudomonadati > Bacteroidota > Cytophagia > Cytophagales > Spirosomataceae > Larkinella > Larkinella sp. VNQ87. Next base: position 44,586 of record NZ_JBMSDT010000001.1, on the reverse strand, counting down.
TCGATAGAATTAAAAGACTAATACCTTGAACAAAAGGCCGGCAATAGTCCGGCACGGTTAGGGTATGGTTTACATACAAATGTACAGCTTATTGAGTTCCGCCCAGGAAGCTAACAGGCCTACTTTTGATTATAGGTTATAACTTCTGGTTATCAATGGGTTTGCCATACTTTCTCAACTCTTGTATGCATAAATACCAAAAGCGGTGCCACTGTTTTAGTCAGCACCGCTTTTGGCCAAATTTATTTCGGGAATGAGGCTATTACTCCACCTCTCCCCGCAACATGAGTGCACCGACTGTCACATTGGACGTCTCATCAATAAGAATGGCCCCGCCGTTGACCCGGTTTTTGTCGTACGGATCGAAACTGACCGGCTTGGCCGTTTTCAGGACGATTTTAGCTACATCGTTCAGTTTCAGGCTTTCCACATCCCCGATTTCTTCGTAGGTATTTACGTTTAACTGGTAAATGATCTCGCGAATGGCGCAGCGGGTCCGGAAGGTGCCGTGTTGCAGCGTATATTTATTCCCGACTTTCAGCGGTTTGGTGTCCATCCAGCACAGCATCGCTTCGATGTTCTGGCTGACAATCGGCTGGTTGTCGGTTTTGACAATCAGGTTGCCCCGGCTAATGTCGACATCGTCGGCCAGGTGCAGCACGACCGACATAGGCGCAAAGGCTTCGTCAAAGTGTTGCTCGGCGATCTCGATGGCGTCGATAGTGGAGGTTTCGCCGGTGGGTAAAACCGTCACGGCGTCGCCTTTCCGGAAAATACCGCTCGTAATTTTACCGGCATACCCCCGGTAATCGTGCAATTCGGTGGTTTGGGGCCGGATCACATACTGAACCGGAAACCGGGCGTCGGTCAGGTTTTCGTCCTGGTCCAGTTCAACGGTTTCCAGGTGGCTCAGCAATGGCTCACCCTCGTACCAGGGCATGTTACCCGACTTGTCGACCACATTATCACCGTTCAGCGCACTCATCGGGATGTACGTTACGGGGCCAAAGTTCAGTTTTTGGACAAGGTCATTGTAATGAATGCAGATGTTGGAAAAAACGTCCTGCGAATAATCGACCAGATCCATCTTGTTGACGGCCACCACGATATGCGGAATGCCGAGCAGCGAAGCGATTAGGGAGTGCCGCCGGGTTTGCTCGACCACGCCGTGCCGCGCATCGACCAGCACCACCGCCAGTTGACAATTGGACGCGCCGGTCACCATGTTGCGGGTATACTGAATGTGGCCCGGGGCATCGACGATGATGAACTTACGTTGGGGGGTCTGAAAATACCGGTAGGCTACGTCGATGGTGATGCCTTGCTCGCGCTCGGAGCGCAGGCCGTCGGTCAGCAGGGCCAGGTCGATTTCGCCTTCATCGCGGCTTTTGCTGGCGCGTTCGATGGCTTCCAGTTGGTCGGCCAGGATGGATTTGGAGTCGTATAACAGGCGGCCGATCAGCGTGCTTTTGCCGTCGTCGACGCTGCCTGCGGTGATAAATCGGAGGAGGTCCATTAAAATGAATATTTTGTTAAAAACTCATCAGGAGTAGCAATTGCAATCTCGCTGACCAGGAAATGCTTCGGATTGCGGGTGACAATATCGCTAAGCGCTGGTATGCCTTTAGCACTTTCGTAAAGAACCGCATCTTCAAAATCAGTAAAAGCTGACTGAATAGCAGCCAATATGTGTTGCTCGGAAGTACTTGCCAGGCTAATGTAACTACACAAGACATCAAATTGCTGTATAATGCCAGAATGTGGTAGTTTGTAGTAGTTCCTGAGAACGTAATAAACCGTTACCAGCGTTAGAGGGCTAATAAAAGCCGTAATTTTCTCTCGTTCCGCCAAATCGAAGATGCTGGCTGACGAGTGCCAGAAGGGCTCCCTTTTCGCCAGCAAATCGATAACTACGTTGGTGTCGATAAATACAGTCGGCGTCATCAGAGGTGTTTTCGGGCTGCGGCTTCGGTGCGCCCCAGGTCGAATTCGCTACTATTTAAGGCTGGAAAAGCGCCTAACAAGGATGCGGTTTTGGGCGACAACGTACGCTGTGTCTGCGTGGACAAGGGCTCAAGGTACGAGGTTCTCTTTTCATCCTTGATTTCTACAAACGACAGATTTTTAAGCAACTCCAGTACAAATTGAGCTTTCTCGTCAGGCACTTCGATTAAAACTTGCATACCATTCCGTTCTTAAAAATACCCGCCCTTCTTCCGGTCTTCCATGGCCGCTTCCGACACCTGATCGTCAATCCGGGTTTCGCCCCGTTCGCTGATACGGGTGGCCTGAATTTCGGCAATGGCGGCTTCCAGCGTGTCGGCATCCGACTCGACGGCGGCCGTGCACGAAATGTCGCCCACCGTCCGGAAACGCACTTTGCGCGTCACGATCTGGTCGGTTTCTTCGATCTGAATCACGCCCTTGGCCGTTGCCAGCAGCTTGCCGTCGCGCAGAATCAGTTCGCGTTCATGGGCAAAATAGATGCCTGGCAGGGCAATGTTTTCGCGTTTGATGTAATTCCAGACATCCAGTTCCGTCCAGTTCGAAATCGGGAACACCCGGACGTTTTCGCCCTTGTGAATCTTGCCGTTGTAAATGTTCCAGAGTTCGGGGCGTTGCAGTTTGGGGTCCCAGGAACCGAATTCGTCGCGAACCGAGAAAACGCGTTCCTTGGCACGCGCTTTTTCCTCGTCGCGCCGGGCTCCGCCGATGCAGGCATCGAACTCGAATTCTTCAATCGTATCGAGTAGCGTAAACGTTTGCAAGGCGTTGCGGCTGGCGTTGCGGCCAGTCGGCTCTTTCAGCTTCTTTTCCCGGATGGTGTCTTCCACGTAACGGACAATCAGCTTCTCGCCCAGGCTTTCGGCCAGCCAGTCGCGGAAATCGAGGGCTTCCTGAAAGTTGTGTCCGGTGTCGATGTGCACCAGCGGAAACGGGAATTTGCCGGGCCGGAAGGCTTTCCGGGCCAGATGTACCAGCGTGATGGAATCTTTGCCGCCCGAAAATAGGAGCGCAGGCCGTTCGAACTGCCCGGCTACCTCGCGCATGATGTGAATCGCTTCCGATTCAAGTTGATCTAAATAATCCAGTTTATACGTACTCATATGTCATCTCTGCTAACCTCTGATGTTCTCTGATCAACCCTGTGAAACAGCTTTTAAAGTTATTATACAGGGTTGATCAGAGAACATCAGGGTATATCGGAGGTTTATTTGGCATGTAATCCGCACTCTTTTTTCGAATTATCCTCCCACCACCAGCGGCCGGCCCGGAAATCTTCGCCTTCCTGGATGGCGCGTGTACAGGGTTGGCAACCGATCGAGACAAAGCCCCGGTCGTGGAGCGGGTTGTACGGCACGTTGTTCTTGCGCACGTAGTCTTTCACTTCCTCGAACGTCCAGTTCATCAGCGGGTGAAATTTGAATAAGTTATGCACCTCGTCGTTTTCCAGTTGCGTCATGCCCTGGCGGTTTTGCGACTGCTCGGCCCGGATGCCTGTGATCCAGATTTTGTTACCCGCCAGTGCCCGGTTCAGCGGCTCCACTTTCCGGATAAAACAGCATTCTTTCCGGTTTTCGACCGACTCGTAAAAGCTGAACGGCCCTTTCTCGCTCAAAAGTTTTTCAAGCGGTTCGCTTTTCGGATAATAGGCTTCAATTTTGGTGTCGTAGCGGCTGTTGGTTTTCTGCCAGACCTGATATGTCTCGCCGAACATCCGGCCCGTATCCAATGAGAAAATTCGGATCGGAAGGTTGTTCGCCAGAATCAGATCTGTGATCACCTGATCCTCGTAGCCGAAGCTGGAGGAAAAAACAACCTGTCCCGGAAACAATTCGGCCAGCGTTTTCAAGCTTTCAACTTCGCTCTTGCCCGCCAGCAATTCCGTCAGGTTTTCAATTGTATAAGAAGGTTCTGCAATCATAGCGTACCTACGGGCTTTAGCCCGTATCAAGTTCCAATTAAGCTATAGTCTGTGTTACTTCAATGCAATGGGTTTCCCGCCTGCTTTGGCCGACTGCCGGGCTGCGTCGAGAATCTCCATGACTATCATATTCACCTGCAACGATGACAAATCATCTACCGATTTAGTTTCACCCCGCACCACCTGGGCCAGATAATCAAATGGATCGCCCACGGGCGCATCGGTTTTGGCCGCTTCGGCGGTTTGTTCAGTTTTATCCGCCTTCAGCCGGATGCGCATCCGGGTTCCATCGAGCGTGAACACATACCCGGTTTCGCCGTACACTTCCATATCTTTCCGGCTGAATGGCCAGTTCCAGGAGGCTTGAATCACGACCTGCGTTTTCGGATAGGTTAGCAAAATCGTAGCATCGTCGTCTACTTTCGGGTAAACATCCGGTTTGATCTGCAACGTCTGGGCGCTGACAGTCAGCGGTTTTTGTCCCTTCAACAACCAAGTCGCCAGGTTGGCTCCGTAACAGCCGAAATCGAACAAAGCTCCGGCGCCGTTCGTAACCGGATCGGTCAGCCAGGCGACAAATTCTTTGTTCATCTGCGCGGGACCGTCGTGGCCGTCGTGAACCACAATCCGCCGAATCGGGCCAATCGCGCCGTCGGTAACGGCCATTTTATACGCTCTATGATTGCTGCCGTACCAGGTCGTTTCGTAGTTAGTCAACAGGTGGATGTTGTGTTTTTTCGCCAGCGCTTCCATTTGCCGGGCCTGGTCGATACTGACGGCCAGCGGTTTTTCCACCATCACGTGAATGCCGCGCGGGGCGCAAACCTTCACGACATTCAGGTGGTTGCTGATCTCGTTAAAAGCCGTCACCGCTTCCGGTTTGGTTTTGTCAAGCATCTCCTCCAGTGTGGGGTACACCAGACTCATCGGCAACCCGTAGCGTTTCATGTAGCGTTCGGCTACTTCCCGGTTTGATTCGGCGATGCCAACCACCTCAATAGTTGGATCACCGGTTTGTTTGGCCCGGTTCAGAATCCAGTTAACGTGTGAATGCACCAGCCCCACCACGCCCACGCGCACCGGTTTTTTCATAGTCTGTGCGAAAAGACCCAGGTTTGACAAGGCCAGAACGATAACAGTGAGACCGATTTTCAGTCTTTTCATAACTCTCCGGCTTTAACTAGAATGGCTTTTTCAATCTCTTTGGAAAATCGAAAATCAGTCTTTAGTCGTAATTCGATTAACAACTGACTTAAGGAGTGAACCAATCCTGCTTCTTTGGCTTTCAGCAAAACGCCGAGTGTGTCAATAATTGAAATGCCCCATTCCTTTGCAACCAAACGCCCTTTTGCTTCATCAATAATTAAGGTGCTTTCTGAAAATGAGCGGGCCAGTACAATGGAAGTGGCTTCACCTGCATCCAGCTTTAGTTGTAATTCATCCAGAAAAACGTTGGGCTCGATGGTAACAATTTTAACCCAATCCGGTAATTCGAATCGGCATTCACTACTTACAACATTTGTTACTGTAACTGTATTGTAAAGCTCTTTAAGCAGATGAAGTAATCCAATTTTACGAAGTACAATCAGACAACTTGTATCCGCAACAATGATCATTTTGGCTATAAATTTTCGATGTCCTCCGGTGTTTCGCCAAAAATTGAAATACCGTAACGACCGATTGACTCAAGAAATTCTGCCTTGCTAATGCCGACCATTTCGGTAGCCTGACCAGAGGAGAGAATCCCTTTTTCAAACAATACACCGGCCAACTGCATCAATACATCGTGCTCGTTGATTGAATCCGGCAACTGAATTGTCAGTGTTTTCATGCGTTAAAAGCTTATTCGTAAACCAAAGTTCACTGGGCGGCCGACTGAACGGCTTCGGCCGACTTCGCTAGCGCCTGCGTAAAATCCGCTACCAGATCGTCGCCGTCTTCCAGACCGACCGACACCCGAATCAGCCCTTCGGTGATGCCCAAGGCGGATTTTTCGTCGGGCTTCAGTTTCGAATGCGTCGTTGTGAATGGGTTGGTGACAATCGTGCGCGTATCCCCTAAATTAGACGAAAGCGAGGCAATTTTCAAGGCTTCGTATAACGCTTTCACCCGCTCAAAACCGCCTTCCACTTCGAAGGTTACGATGGCACCGCCCGCCGTCATTTGCCGCTGTGCGAGTTCATACTGCGGGTGGGAGGGCAGAAAGGGGTACTTCACGGTCTGAACATCCGGGTGTTGCTCCAGCGCCTGGGCCAGTTTCAGGGCGTTGGCGCAATGGCGGTCCATTCGCAGTTCGAGCGTTTCCAGGCTTTTCGACAACGTCCAGGCGTTGAACGGCGACATCGACGGGCCGGTATGCCGGGCGAAAAACCGGATCGGCGCAATCAGTTCTTCCGAACCCACGATGACGCCCCCCAGCACACGGCCCTGGCCGTCCATGTATTTCGTGGCCGAGTGAACTGACAAATCCGCACCCAGGTCGAGCGGGGTTTGCAGGACCGGGGTGGCAAAGCAATTATCTACGTTAAGGATAAAACCGTATTTCTGTTTTAGCCGCACGAGCATCTCCAGATCGACCAGTTCCAGGCCGGGATTCGACGGCGTTTCCAGGTACACCATTTTGGTATTCGACTGGATGGCCTCTTCCCAGTTGGCTTCGGTCGCCGTGGCATCGACGTACGTATAGGTAATGCCCCACTTGGTCAGAATCTGCGAAATAATTTGGTGGGCTGATCCAAACAAAGCCCGGCAAGCCACGATATGATCGCCCGACTTCAGCAATCCGGCCATGCTCGCAAAAACCGCAGCCATCCCCGTTGCGGTGGCTAAACCAGCTTCGGCGTTTTCGAGCATACACACTTTGTCGACAAACTCCGTGACGTTGGGGTTCGAAAACCGGGAATAGATGTTGCCTTCTTCGGTTTCTTCGAAGAGGGCTTTTCCCTGTTCGGCACTCTCAAACGTGAAACTGGAGGTCAGAAACAAAGGCGTCGAATGTTCGCGGTACTGCGACTTCTTCGTCTGGATACGGATGGCTTTCGTTTGTTTTTTCATGAACTGAAGGGCAGAGGGCAGAGGGCATGGGGCAAAGGGTTGTTTACGTTCCCTATGTCCTGCGCCCTTTGCCCCATACTATAACACAACTGACAAAATATTTCGCAAACTTACAATAATAACGACCACGCCGACCATGATCATCATGGCTTTTATCGGTAACCGGGTCGAAAGAATGGCGGCAATCGGGGCCGCAATCATCCCACCCAGGATCAGACCCAGGATGACTTGCCAGTGGGTCAGTCCGATGAGCGTCACGAACGTCAGGGAACTGGACAGGGAGATGAAAAACTCGGCGAGGTTGACCGAACCGATGGTGTAACGCGGGTGCCGTCCGCTGGCAATCAGGGTCGACGACACAATCGGCCCCCAGCCGCCCCCGCCGATGGCATCCATCGTGCCGCCAAACCAGGCCAGTAAACCGATTTTCTTGATCGGCTTCTTCTTAATCCGTTTGGCCAGGGCTTTCCGGATGATCAGGATGCCCAGAATGGCCGTATAAACCGCCACGGCCGGTTTGATATAAACGGAATATTGTTCGAGCGACACCAGCACATAGGCACCCAGACAGGCCCCGATGACGCCCGGAATCAGAACGGCTTTGAACAACTTGCTGTTGACGTTGCCAAACCGAAGGTGCATGTAACCAGAAACCCCACTGGTAAAAATCTCCGACGTGTGAACACTCGCGCTGACAGCCGCCGGACTTACACCTACTGTCAGCAGCAGGGTCGAGGCCGTGACACCGTAGGCCATGCCGAGCGCCCCGTCGATCATTTGGGCAATAAAACCGCCCGCCAGGTAGTACCAGAAATCATTGTTCAGTTCCAAGGTATTCATGACCAGCGTCAATCGGTCGAGCGTCAGGTAGCTGAACAGCAGGTGCCCGACAATCATCAACGCCAGGGCCGAGAAAACGTAAATGGCAATCTCGGTGCGGTTACGCCGACGGAGCAAAACCGCCCGCGTCGAAGTATCCGGAGCAACGTCAATGTCCGAATCGGGGAAAGCCGAACGAAGCAGGCTGACCTGTTCAGATGCCGACTCGCCCTGCACGGTAATTTTAAGGCCATTCAGGTTCAGACCGACGGGTAGGGGAGAGTCCGGTGTGGAGTCGGCGGCTGAGACAGGTTGCATAACTAATTAGGTATATATAGTTACTAGAGAAATACTTTTATGAAAAACGGCACACTGAAGTGCCGTCCGGGATTTTTCATTGATCCTGCAAAGTTGGGCAATTCGTTGTATTTAAGCAAGAAAAGAAGCGTAGAATTCTACCGGCATGCATTACCGGTAGAATTTTTCCAATTGTAACCGAGATTTTTTCTGGTTTGCCCCAAACACCAAATCGCCTTAATGGATCATTCTCCCGCAATTGGGTCCGGGTTTTCGTCCGGATCATTTGCGACAAAACCGCGTGTCGGAAGGTTGCTGCCCCGGATTAGCAAAAGGCCTGCGACGTGGGGGGAAGCCATCGAGGTGCCCGAGAGGGTCGCATACCGGCCATCTTTATAGGTCGAATAAATCCGGACACCGTAGGCACAGATGTCAACGGATGCACCGTAATTCGAAAAAGAGGCAAACCGGTTATTGCGGTCCATCGCCGAAACCGTAAACACGTTGGGGTGATTGATACTGGCCGGGGTGTAGCTTTCGGTCGATGCGCTTTCGTTTCCGGCGGCAATGGCAAACAGAATCCCTTTGTCGGCCGCTTGCTGGATGGCCCGCTGAAGCGTAGTGGACGTGCCTTCGCCCCCGATGCTGATGTTGACAACATCCCCGGCTTTGCCGTTCTGGGAAACGTGCTGAACCGCCTGAACCAGCGCCGACAACCGGCCCTCGCCCTCGTTGTCGAGCACCCGCAGCGCCACCAGCGTGGCCCCCGAAGCAACACCCGTCACACCGATGGTGTTGTTTTTGGCTCCGATGACTCCGGCGATGTGGGTGCCGTGGCCGTTGTCGTCGTCGGCGGTTTTGCCGGAAATGTACGATTGGCTGCGGCTGACATCCACGTTCAGGTCCGGGTGGTCAAAATCAATGCCCGTATCCAGAATCCAGGCGGTTTTGTCGGGATTCAGATCACCCCGGCCGTAGCCGGTCTGGCTGACGTTCCAGGTCAGGGTAGACGCGGTGCTCACTTCGACGCAGCTACAGAGCGAGACAATGCGGTCGGGTTCCACCAGCTCGACGGCCGGGTCGGTTTTAAGCTGCTCGGCCTCGGTAGCGCTGACATGAGCCAGAAAACCGGTCGATGAGCCCGAAAAAAGCACCTGGGCCTCCGGGTCGTTGAGGCCATGCCGGGACAGAAATTGCTGAACCGCCGAACCTACCCGGGCATTGGGCACCACCGGCAGGTCGTCGGTCGGTTTGTACGTAACGATGTAAGCCCCGGTGATGATCTGGCCGTTGTTGATCGAGGCTTTTACCAGGCAATCGGCCGCCGGTTCGGGGTCCTCCTGATCGGATTGGCAACTGATTAGGCAGGAAAACAGGGCAACGTGAAAGGATAACGTTGCGAGAGAGGTCCACCGCATGAATTACAAAGGATTAGAGTGCTAACAATGAAATAAGTAGCAGTAGACGTCGATAGCAGAACAGTATCTGGGTTAGTACGGCGGGGAACCGTTGGAATAACGTCGGCCCGGGGTGAAAATTGCATCGAAAAACCTTGTAGATTGCGTTTTTTCGCCTTAATCAGCGTTAGTAGAAAACACCCCTGACCTGCTTATTGGATTATAGTCAAACCGCATGAAAAATTTTGTAGTTGCCGGTCTGGTTCTGGCCTTTTGCAGCCTGCCTAAACCGCCCTCTTTTGCTCAGGACACCACATTGACGATTCGGGCCATTGAAGGCCTAAAATTCGACATTCCCCGTTTTGTGGTTCGGCCCGGCACCCGGGTTAACCTGACCCTCGATAATTACGACGACATGGCGCACAACCTGGTCGTGACGCTGCCGAATTCCCGGCTTCGGGTCGTCAATACCGCGCTGGCCCTGGGCGATCAGGCCGTCAAACTCAATTATGTGCCCCGGTCGCCGGATGTGGTCGCCCACACGCCCGTGGTCGAGCCGGGGAAATCCGAGAAAATCAGCTTCGTGCTCCAAAATGAAGGCATTTATTCCTACGTCTGCACGTATCCCGGCCACGGTTTTGTGATGTACGGCGCCATCTACGTCACCCGCCGACCGGCCTTCGTTCCAGCTTTGGACAAAGATCCGAACGTGGCTGCCAACCGGAAAGATGATGCCGGACATGCGCACCATCAGCCGGATCATCCGTATGAACTGAAATACCCGGCGCTTTACCGGACGTTCATGCCCGAGTCGGGACCGGCGTCGATTGCCGTGGGACTGACACCGAAAGAATCCTACTGCTGGGATGCCGGAGCCTGCCGGTTGCGCTATGCCTGGACGGGCGGTTTTATCGACCAGACCGATCACTGGGACGGCAACGGCAAGAAACCCACGCACATCATCGGGGATATTTATTTTCGGGACAAAGGCGGTTTTCCGTTCCGGTTTGGTACGGCCGACCGATTGCCCGAGGTCAAGTTCAAAGGCTACCGATTGATTAATCGCTACCCGGAATTCTGGTACACGGTCAATGGGGTGGAGGTCCGCGAGATGATTAAACCGCTGGCGACGGGCCGGGGACTGGTGCGCCAGTTCAAACTCGGAACAGTGGCCGGGCCGGTGTATTTTGTCTGTAAACCCGGCGATGGCGTCAAATACCGCCCCTCGGTGGGAAAAATTCAGGACGGTTTTGTCCGCTTGCCTGCCGGAACGAAGAGTTTCACGATAACGATGATGGCCGAATGAAAACAACTTTAAACGTAGAAGTACCCCTAAATCCCGAACGTCGGCCCGGCCTTAAGGGAGCTTGGACACTGCGTAATCCGGATTTGAAACTCCCCTTAAGGCCGGGCCGACGTTCGGGATTTAGGGGTAAAAACTCGGCACCCGCACAGATTCTCTTTTTCAGTCTGCTGGTTCATTCACTTTCCTTGCTAGGTGTAAGTGCCAAACCGCTGTTCCCCGCCGATACAATCACCGATTATTACGAGGTGGAAACCATTCAGATGCCCAAGGGGCTGACGGCCGAAACCGACGGCCTGGCGGTGATGCCCGACGGCCGGGTGGTGGCCGGTTTTCACCGGGGCGAAATCATGATCTACAACCCCAAAACCAAGACCTGGAAACTGTTTGCCGAGGGTATTCACGACCCATTGGGGATTATGGCCGTCAGCAACAGCGAGATTCTGGTGATCCAACGCCCGGAATTGACCCGGATCAAAGATACCAACGGCGACGGGGTGGCCGACGAATACCTGACCGTCACCGATGATTTTGGCTTGTCCGGGAATTACCACGAATTTGCATTCGGGCCGGTGAAAGACAAAAAAGGAAATATCTACATTGCCCTGAACTGTGCCTCCAACGGAGCCGGTATTTTTCCGGAAGTACGCGGGAAACTCGACACCCTAGGCCGTCCGGGGCGCATGTATTCGGCGGTGCCTTACCGGGGCTGGATCATGAAACTGACCCCCGACGGCAAACTCCATCCGTTTGCCAGCGGTTTTCGTTCACCGAACAGCATTGGCTTTGATGCGCAGGGAAACTTGTATGCAGCCGATAACCAGGGTGACTGGCTCGGAACGAGCAAGCTTTATCATGTGCAGGAAGGTAAACACTACGGCCACCCGGCCAGCCTGCTCTGGAAAGAGGGTTTTCCACACGTGACGCCCAGCAAACTGCCGGTTAAATTTCTGGATAGCCTGCGGACGGTCGAGAGTGTGGCGTTTCCGCACAGCCGGATTGCCAACTCGCCTACGCAGCCGCTGCTTGACGACACGGGCGGGAAATTCGGGCCATTTGCCGGGAAAATGCTGATCGGCGAGATGGATCACCCGTACCTGATTCGGTTGATGCTCGAAACTGTCGATGGGCAAATTCAGGGAGCCTGTGCGCCGTTTCTGGCCGGGGTGGGGCTGCGGAAAGGCAATAACCGGCTGGCGTTTGCGCCCGACGGGAGCCTGTGGCTGGGCCAGACCGACCACGGCTGGGCGGGCGATGAGGGGATGCAGCGTGTTCGCTGGAAAGGCAAGGTGCCGCTCGAACTGGCCGATATGAAGGTGACGTCCACCGGTTTTGCCCTGACCTTTACGCAACCGCTCGACGCGACGGTGGCGAAGGAAGTGGCTAATTTTCAGTTCAAGCGGTATTATTACGAATACCACGAAGCGTACGGGTCGAAGCAGTTTGATGTGAAGGCCATTCCCGTGACGAGCGCCGACCTTTCGCCCGACGGCCGGACCGTGACCCTGAAGCTGGCCGACCTGAAACCCGGTTACATCTACGAACTGGAAATGGGTAAACTCCGCTCGACCACCCAGCAAAACCTCCTGAACCGGCTGGTTTGCTACACGCTGAACCGTCTTCCGCGAAATACGCAGACGAATCCGTAAGAAAATCTCTACTTTTGCGACTTGGGTTGTTACACAGGGTTGATCAGAGGACATCAGAGGTTATCAGGGGTTACACTCTGATTAACTCTGATAATCTCTAATCAACCCTGTGTAACAACTTATTCGACAAAAACGCTTTTTCACTGTATGTCTGAGTACAACCATAAGGAAATTGAAAAAAAATGGCGGGAGGAATGGGAGAAAAACCACACCTATCGCACCGGGATCGATCCTTCCAAACCGAAATACTACGTCCTCGATATGTTCCCGTATCCGTCCGGAGCCGGTTTGCACGTCGGGCACCCGCTGGGGTACATTGCTTCCGATATTGTTACCCGCTATAAACGGCTGAAAGGCTTCAACGTGCTGCACCCGATGGGCTTCGACTCGTTCGGGTTGCCCGCCGAGCAGTACGCCATCCAAACCGGTCAGCATCCCGCTATTACGACCGAACAGAACATTGCCCGGTACATCGAGCAATTGAAAAACATCGGTTTTAGCTACGACTGGAGCCGGGAAGTCCGCACGTCAGACCCCGGTTTTTACAAATGGACGCAGTGGATTTTCATGGAGTTGTTCCGCAGTTGGTACAACAAAGAAACCGACCGCGCCGAGCCCATTGAAACGCTCATCGCCAAATTTGAAGCAACTGGTACCCACGGACTGAAGTCCGTGTCCGACGAAGACACGCCCAGTTTTACCGCCGAGGAGTGGAAGGCCAAATCGGAACGGGAGCAATACGAAATCACGCTGAAATACCGCCTGACGTACGTGGCCGACGCGGTTGTGAACTGGTGCGCGGCTTTGGGAACGGTTTTGGCCAACGACGAAGTGAAAGACGGGGTTTCGGAGCGGGGCGGTTTTCCGGTCGAGCAGAAGCTCATGCGCCAGTGGATGATGCGGATTACGGCCTACGCCGACCGCTTGCTGACCGGCCTGGATACCGTCGACTGGTCGGAATCCCTGAAAGAACAACAACGTAACTGGATCGGCAAATCGACCGGGGCGGAGGTGAGTTTTCAGATTGAGCACCGGGTGGAACGGATCAAAGTGTTTACGACGCGGCTCGATACCATCTTCGGCGTGTCGTTCATGGTGCTGGCTCCCGAACACGAACTGGTGCCGGAATTGACGACGCTGGAGCAAAAACCGGCCGTGGATGCCTACGTCATGGCGGCCAAGATGCGGTCGGAGCGCGACCGGATGGCCGATGCCAAAACCGTCTCGGGCGTCTTTACGGGCAGCTACTGCATCAATCCGTTCAACGGCGAACGCGTGCCGATCTATCTGGCCGATTACGTGCTGGCGGGTTACGGAACCGGAGCGGTCATGGCCGTTCCGTCGGGCGACCAGCGCGATTGGGCGTTTGCCAAACACTTCGATTTGCCGATCATTCCGATTCTGGACGCGCAGAAAGACATTGACAAACAGGCTGATAATACGAAAGAAGGGCGGTACATCAATTCCGGCCTGATCAATGGCCTGACGTATTCGGAAGCCCTGCCGGTGTTGGTTCAGTATCTGGAAGAACACGGGATCGGCAAGGCCAAGATCAATTACCGGATGCGCGATGCGGTTTTTAGTCGCCAGCGGTATTGGGGCGAACCCGTGCCGGTGTATTTCAAAGATGGCCTGCCGTATCTATTGGACGAATCCGAACTGCCGCTCGAATTGCCACCGGTGGACAAATATTTGCCAACCGAAACCGGCGAGCCGCCCCTGGCCCGCGCCGAAGGTTGGAAATACAAAGGCGAGTACGAGTACGAATTGAGCACCATGCCCGGCTGGGCGGGTTCAAGCTGGTACTGGTACCGCTACATGGACCCGCAGAACGACGAGGTGTTTGCCGACCGGAACTTGATCGACTATTGGCGCGATGTGGATTTGTACGTGGGCGGCTCCGAACACGCGACGGGCCACCTCCTCTACAGCCGGTTTTGGAACAAGTTTATGAAAGACCGGGGCTACGTGCCGGAAGAAGAACCGTTTAAGAAACTGGTCAATCAGGGTATGATTCTAGGCCGGTCGAATTTTGTGTATCGGCTGAAGGAATCGGTTGGCGAAGGCAAAAAGCCGGTTTTTGTGTCTAGTGGATTGAAAAGCCAGTACGATGTAACGCCTTTGCACGTTGACGTCAATATCGTGGAAAACGATGTGCTGGATGTGGCAGCGTTCCAAAAAACGCGCCCGGATTTGGCGGAGGATGCGGAGTTTCTTTTGGAAGACGGCAAGTACATCTGCGGAGTCGAAATCGAGAAAATGTCGAAATCGAAGTTCAACGTCGTCAACCCCGACACGGTGGTGGAACGCTACGGCGCCGACACGCTGCGGTTGTACGAAATGTTTCTCGGCCCGCTGACCGACGCCAAACCCTGGAATACGAACGGCATCGACGGCGTGTACCGGTTTTTGAAGAAATTCTGGCGGCTGTTCTACGAAGAATCGACCGAAACCCGGCCCGGCCGCTGGCTGGTGACTGACGACGCGCCCACGCCCGCCGAACTGAAAGTGTTGCACAAAACCATTCGGAAAGTGGCCGAAGACATCGAAAACCTGTCGTTCAACACCTCGGTGAGTGCGTTCATGGTGTGCGTCAACGAGTTGTCGGCGCTGAAATGCAACAAAAAGGCGGTTTTGCAGGATCTGGTGGTGGTACTGGCCCCGTTTGCGCCCCACATCACGGAGGAACTCTGGGCGGCTTTGGGCAACCAGCCCGGCACGCTGAGCCAGGCCCAGTTCCCGGTCTTCAATCCGGCGTATATGGTCGAAGACACCATCGAATACCCCGTGCAGATCAACGGCAAAGTCCGCACGACGCTGGCGTTTTCGGCCGATTCGGCGGCTTCCGAAATCGAGCAGGAAGTGCTGGCGAACGAGGTTGTTCAGAAATGGCTTGAAGGCAAGACCCCAAAAAAGGTGGTCGTGGTGCCGAAGCGGATTGTGAATGTGGTGATCTAACCTTACCAACACCATGAACCCAACCGGCGAAACGCTTAAAATCCTGACCTACAACCTCAACGGCATCCGGTCGGCGCTGAGCAAGGGCCTGATCGACTGGCTCAGGCAAAATCCGTTCGATATCCTTTGCTTTCAGGAGGTGAAGGCTACGCACGACGTGGTCGATTTGCTGCCGTTCGAAGCGCAGGGCTACCGGTATCACTGGCACGCGGCCGAAAAGAAGGGCTATAGCGGGGTGGCAACCTTCTCGAAACTGGCTCCCGATCAGGTGGTGATGGGCTGCGGGATTCCGGCCTACGACTGCGAGGGCCGGATTCTGCGCACCGACTTTGGCGACCTGACGTTGTTGAACTGCTACTTTCCGTCGGGTACGACCGGCGACGTCCGGCAGGCCGTCAAGATGCGGTTTCTGGAGGATTTTTTCGCGTACGTTCAGGAACTGCGAAAAACCCGGCCGAACGTGATTGTGGTCGGCGATTACAACATTGCGCATACGCCCATCGACATTCACGACCCGGTGCGGAACAAAACCATGTCCGGTTTTTTGCCCGAAGAGCGCGAGTGGATGACCCGGTGGTTCGACAGCGGTTTTGTCGACTCGTTCCGGTACAAAAATCCCGATCAGATTTCGTACAGTTGGTGGAGCTACCGCGCCGGTGCCCGCTCCAACAATAAAGGCTGGCGGATCGATTACATTTCCGTGAGCGAGTGTTGCAAAGATCAGATTCTGGCCGCCGGACACCTGCCCGACGCCGTTCACTCCGACCACGGACCGGTTTGGGTCGAATTGCGAACTAAGGGCAGTTCTTAGTGGTTTTACCGTAAATTGGCTTAATATCAAGGCGCTATGAAACGGGATTGGGAAAATTTGGCCGCTACTTCTTACTCAGATACCGTAGCTGAACTGCAGGTAACGCTCGCAGAGCAAGACTATGAGCAGGTGGCCGAGGGGCTGCAAACCTTATTCAGCAGTATGTCGCAGGAACTCAAGCGGGCGTTACGGAGCCAGCTTTCCCGGCTGATGATGCACATCATTAAATGGAAAATTCAGCCGGAAAAACGGTCGGGAAGCTGGGCGGTTTCCATTCTGGATGCACGGGAAAACATCGAAGAAATCATGGCCGAAAAACCGAGCTTAAATCAGCCGTACCTGGAAGAAATTTGGGAAAAAACTTTTCGCCAGGCAACGCGCAAAGCCGAAGAGGAGACTCAGCAAACCTCCACCGTTCGCCAACTCACCTGGCAGGAAGTGTTTGAGGAGGAATATTCTATCTTGAAAAAGTAAAGTCACTTTTAAACAACTGGCTTTCTTCTCAATGCCATTTGTTGGTTAATTAGTTAGAAAAGCAACAGGAGCAAGACAGTGAGTCGGCGGAATTGTGCGTTATTCTTGTTTCTTTTCTGACATCTTGATTTGTAATGAATTTCTTCGATATTGACTCCATCTTCTTTACGGTGTTGGGCTATCCGATGAGCTACCTGGAGTTCGTCGGAACCGTCGTAGGTGCGTTTGCGACCTGGTGGTCGGCGCGGGCGAATATCTGGAGCTGGCCCGCCGGTCTGATTAGCGTAACGACGTTTTTCTTCATGTTTTATCAGATCCAGTTGTACCCCGACATGTTCCTGCAAATTTTCTTTTTTGTCATGAACGGGGTCGGCTGGTGGGAGTGGACACACCCGAAAACCGGAGAAGAAGATCGAAAGAACGAGTTGAAAGTGAGCCAGTTGACGCAGAAACAGTTTGGCCTGATTTTGCTGGCCGGTTCAGTAGCGACGGTAGTTTTCGGCACCATTGCCGGGAACCTGCACGAGTGGTTTCCGGTGTTGTTCAACAAACCGAGCGCCTTCCCGTACCTCGACTCGTTTACGTCGGTGATGAGCATTGTAGCCACGTTCCTGCTGATTCGCAAGAAAGTCGAAACCTGGTACGTCTGGCTGCTGGTCGACGCCATCAGCGCCTACATGTACTTTGTCAAGGGCCTGAAAGTGGTCGGGATCGAATACGCGGCTTACTGCCTGATTGCGCTGGTGGGAGCCTACCATTTTACCCGGGAATACCGGAGTTATTCCCAGTCTGCCGTATGATTGACTCCGTAAAACTGATTTGCCTGTACGGCCCCGAAAGCGTCGGGAAAACCACGCTGGCGGAACAACTGGCGGCTCATTACCAGACGGTTTTTGTCCACGAAGTAGCCCGTGACCTCATCACCTCCAACGACCTGACACTGGACGATTACGTCCGGATCGGGCACGCCCAAACCCGGGCGGTTCTGGATGCTTTGCCGAAAGCCAACCAGTTGCTGATCTGCGATACGGATCTGATTACGACGGCTTTATATTCGCAGGTTTACCTGAATGACGTTCCGCCGGTTTTGGCCGAACTGGAGAAGCAGGTGCCTTATGATTTATACTTTCTGCTGAACATCGATGTGCCCTGGGTCGCCGATGGTCTGCGCGATCTGGGCCACCGTCGGGAGGATATGTATCAGCTTTTCAAAACCGCCCTCAAAGAACGCGGCATCGACTACATCGACGTTTCGGGCACCTGGGAACAACGGTGGGACACGGTCACGTGGGAAATTGACCGCTTACTGGCTTAATTGCAGCTTATCGGCCAATTTGAACACTTCTTTCATGCATTGGGCCGTCAAGATGGCGTCTTCGAGGGCGTTGTGGTGTTCGGATTCACGCTCAAAGCCGAAATGCCCCGCAATGTCTTTGAGGCTCAGCCGGGCCGGAACCGGTTTGCCGTTTTTCTTCAGAATCCGGAACAGAAAATACGCCAGCGTGTGCAGATCGACCAGCGTGCGTGAATACGGCCACTTGAGTTTTTCGAGCCGGTACGCTTCCTTCAGAAAATTGATGTCGTTGATGACACTCTGCCCGCAGATGATCACATCGCGGAGGTAGGGCGTGTTGTCGGTGGTGTTCTGCGTTTTCCGGATGCCGAGTTTCTCGATGATCCAGTCTTCCATCTCCGGGAGCACGTCGTAAATCATTGGGGCATCTTCCAGATCGGCCAGCGACAGGTTGTGAATTTTTTCCGACGAACTGGAAAAAGCGTCTTCGTTTTCGGGGTAGACGTTGGTCAGGTACTGGCCTTTTTCCACCCAGTTGTCGTCGAATAGCACGGCACCGACCTGAATAATTTCGTTCCAATCCGGCTCCGGGCCGGTCATTTCGAGGTCAAGGACGAGGAATGGCATGGCGGTTTACAAATAGATACAGTAGAGAAGTGCGTTCAGGACAGTAAGAACCTGCTTACGACCTTTTACGGTGTTTAAGAGATCAAGCGGTTTCTGATCATTTAAAGCTGGTCTTGTTTTAGTCAACCACTCTTCAAAAATGACTTTATCTTCAAAAAATTCAATGCCTTTGGCATAAACTTCTTCCAGAGAAACGCTTTTTTCAAGCGAATTCATAAAACAGAAAAGTGGGCCTTAATGAACAGTGCGACAAATATATCATTTTGTTGCCCATCATACTTTCTTGTACCCTACCTTTGCCGCCGAAGAGCCGGTTGAACCCTCCGGCTCTCTTGTCTCAAGTCTAACCTCTTTCGTTTCACGATGGAATACCGTATTGAAAAGGACACGATGGGTCAGGTGCAGGTGCCCGCCAACGTGTATTGGGGCGCCCAAACCCAGCGTTCGATTGACAACTTCAAAATTGCGCAAGACATCAATAAAATGCCCCGGGAGATCATCCGGGCGTTCGCGTACCTGAAAAAAGCGGCTGCCCTGACCAACCTCGACGCGGGTGTGTTGCCCCAGGAAAAAAGCGACCTGATCGGCCGGGTGTGCGACGAAATCCTGGATGGCAAGCTGGACGACCAGTTTCCGCTGGTGGTCTGGCAAACCGGTTCGGGTACGCAGTCGAACATGAACGTCAACGAAGTGGTGGCCTACCGCGCGCACGTCCTGAACGGCGGCCAACTGACCGACGAGAAGAAGGCGCTGCACCCGAACGATGACGTCAATAAATCGCAGTCGTCGAACGACACGTTTCCGACGGCCATGCACATCGCGGCTTACAAAATCCTGGTTGAGGTGACGATTCCGGGCATCGAGAAACTGAGAAACACGCTGGATGCCAAGGCAAAAGAGTTTAAAAATGTGGTCAAGATCGGCCGGACGCACTTCATGGATGCCACGCCGTTGACGGTCGGGCAGGAGTTTTCGGGCTACGTCTCGCAACTCGACCACGGCTTGCGGGCGATCAAGAACACGCTGGCGCACCTGAGCGAACTGGCTCTGGGCGGAACCGCCGTCGGAACCGGGATCAACACGCCGAAAGGCTATTCCGAGAACGTCGCGAAGCACATTGCCAACCTGACCGGTTTGCCGTTCGTGACCGCCGAAAACAAATTTGAAGCCCTGGCCGCCCACGATGCCATTGTGGAAGCCCACGGCGCGCTGAAAACCGTAGCTGCCAGCCTGATGAAAATCGGCAACGACATCCGGATGCTGTCGTCGGGACCGCGCGCCGGGATTGGTGAACTGTTCATTCCCGACAACGAACCGGGTTCGTCGATCATGCCGGGCAAAGTGAACCCGACGCAGTGCGAAGCCATGACGATGGTGGCGGCCCAGGTGATGGGCAATGACGTGGCGATCAACTTTGGGGGCGCGATGGGCCATTTTGAACTGAACGTGTTCAAGCCCGTCATGATTTATAACTTCCTGCATTCGGCCCGGCTGATCGGCGATGTGTGCGTGTCGTTCAACGACAAATGCGCCGAAGGCATTCGGCCCATCGAGGAAAACATCACGAAGCACGTTAACAATTCGCTGATGCTCGTAACGGCCCTCAACACCAAAATCGGGTACTACAAAGCCGCCGAAATCGCCCAAACCGCCCACCGCGAAGGCAGCACACTCAAAGAAACCGCCCTCAAACTCGGCTACCTCACCGAAGAAGAATTCAACGAGTGGGTCAAACCGGAAGACATGGTCGGCGATATCAACGTCTAACGTACCCACGGACTTTAGTCCGTGTAAGCCATATTTAATTAGAAGTAAAGGCCGTGCCAAGTATTATCAATTGGCACGGCTTGCTTTTGCCACAACTTCACTTCACAACATGAAACGCCTTTTTGTCCTGGGCCTAACCGTCACCGTGCTGGCCGGTTGCGCGCCCAAAACCGTCCTGAACGAATACCGGATCCCGGCGGGCGGGCTGTCGACCTTTTTCAAGTACACGCCGGGCCGCACGCCGATGGTCAGTGCGCACCGGGGTGGGGGCGACATCAAAGGCTACCCCGAAAACTGCATCGAGTCGTTCGAATACCTGGCCGGGAAGCTTCCGGTGATCATTGAAACTGACATCGACCTCACACGCGACAGCGTGCTGGTGATGATGCACGACCAGACGCTCGACCGAACGACGACCGGCACCGGGAAACTCATTGAAAAAACGTACAACGAAATTCAGCAATACCGGCTCGAAGACAACTTCGGTAATGTCACCAGGTTCAAAATCCCGACGCTGGAACAGGTTCTGCGCTGGGGCAAAAACAAGGTGGTCTATACGCTGGACGTGAAGAAAAACGTGCCCTTTTCGAAAGTCGTCGAGATGGTTCAGCGGACAGGTGCGGCCGATTACTCGGTGATTATCACTTACAACGCCAGACAGGCGGCTGAGGTCCACCGGCTGGACCCAAATCTGATGCTTTCTGTAACGATTCTGAAAAAAGAAGATTACCAGCGCCTGCACGACCTCGGCATTTCCGACCGCAACATGGTGGCTTTCGTCGGTGTCTCGGAACCCAATTCGGAGTTATACCGGTTTCTGCACGAAAAAGGCATTTCGTGCATTTTGGGAACGCTCGGCAATCTCGATAAACAAGCCATCGCGAAAGGGGATCAGGTCTACAAACAGTTTGCCCAAAACGGCGCAGACATCATGTCGACGGATCGGCCGATCGAAGTCTACAACGCAGTTAAATAAGTAGTTAATCGTTTACAGTTGTCAACCCGAGGAAGGAGGGATCTTCGCGTGAGGCTGACATTCCCTCCGGCGCTCGAAGATCCCTCCTTCCTCGGGTTGACAAAAACCGGCACTAATATACGACAGCTTTTCCTGCTATTTTTACTGGACCACCACCACGGGCGGCACGGTTTTTTGCTCTTCTTCGCTGGAAAGTTCCTTCTTCTTTTCCGCTTTCGTGCGGGCATTCCGCTTCACGGTTACGTCGTATAAATCAGTCCGGCGGTCTTTCAGAATCTGAACGGAACCCTGTTCGTGTAGTTCTTTCAGCAGCGACAGGTCGACGTCGGTCAGCAGCACCATCTCGGTGTTAGGCGTCGATTCGGCCTTGATCGCGTTGTTGGGGAACTGGAAGTCGGAGGGCGTAAAAACCGCCGATTGGGCGTAATGGATGTCCATGTTTGCGACACGTGGCAGGTTGCCGACGCAGCCCGAAATCGCCACGTAACACTCATTTTCAATGGCACGGGCCATCGCGCAATGCCGCACCCGCGTGTAGCCGTTTTGAGTATCCGTCAAAAATGGCACAAACAAAATCTGCATGCCCTGATCGGCCAGAATCCGGCTCAGTTCGGGGAACTCTACGTCGTAACAAATCAGCAAACCGATCTTTCCGCAGTCGGTATCGAACGTCCGTATTTCGTTGCCACCCACCATGCCGTAGTGCCGGACTTCGTTGGGCGTGATGTGAATTTTCCGGTATTCCTCATACGAACCATCCCGGCGGCAGAGGTAAGCTACGTTGTACAGTTTGCCATCGTCCATCAGCGGCATACTTCCGCCCACAATGTTGACGTTGTACGAAATCGCCAGTTCCGACAGCCGTTGACGAACCTCATGGGTGACATCGGCCAGCTTCCGGATCGCGACCGGCGTGGGCAGGTCGTTGTAATCCGCCATCAGGGGCGTATTGAAAAATTCCGGGAGCACCAGAAAATCCGCCTTATAATCACTGACCGCATCGGCAAAGTATTCGACCTGTTCGAGTAGGGCCTGCATGTTCGGGAAAAGCCGCATTTGCCACTGGACCACGCCCAGCCGGATGATGGAGTCGGTATGCGGTTTTTTCTTTTTCTCGTCAACGTAATAAATGTTGTTCCACTCCAGCAGGGTCGCGTATTCGAGCGATTCGCTGTCGCCGGGCAGGTAGCCACGCAGGACTTTTTTGACGTGAAAATCATTCGACAACTGGAAGGTGAGCGTCGGGTCGTAAATTTCCTTCTGCTTCACCTTGGCGATGTATTCGCGGGGTGACATTTCTCCGGCGTACTTAATGTAGTTCGGAATCCGCCCGCCCGCCATGATGCCTTTCAGGTTCAACTTTTCGCACAACTCTTTCCGGGCATCGTAGAGCCGCCGACCCAGCCGCAGATCACGGTATTCGGGATGCACGAACAATTCGATGCCGTACAGCCAGTTGCCCTTCGGATTGTGCGTATCGAAGGTATAACCGCCCGTAATTTCCTCGTAGGTATGGCTGTCGCCAAAATCGCCGTATTTGATCCGAATCGCCAGCGCACAGGCCACGACCTTGCCGTCGACCTCCACGCAAAACTGACCTTCCGGGAAAATTTTAAGCAGTTTATCGATGAGATTCTTTTCCCAATAATCCCCGCCAATCCCGCTGTAGACCTCAATCATGGCCTCTTTCAGGTCGGGGTAGTCGGATTTCTGTAAGGTTCTGGTTTGAATATGCATAGTATGCTTAAATGGGTTGTTACACAGAGTTAATCAGAGAATATCAGAGGTACACAGAGTTTTTCTCTGATAAACCCTGGTAACCTCTGATCAACTCTGTGTAACAACCCCCTTTTTCAATATTAATTCTAATTCCCCTAATTGCTCGTCCGTAAAATCCAGGTGCGTCACGAAGCGGACGAGGTGCTTGCCGAAGGTCACCGCCAAAATGCCTTTAGATGCTAAGGTTGCAACGTAATCGGCTGCTAAGATGTTCTCACTCAGTCGAAAAATAACAATATTCGTCTCAATCGGGTAGATTTCTTCCACCTCCGGCAGTTCAGCCAGCATCTGTCCGATTCTCCGCGCCCGGGCATGGTCGAGTTTTAAGCGGTTGACGTGGTGATCGAGGGCGTAGATGCCCGCAGCCGCCAGGTAACCGGCCTGCCGCCAGCCGCCCCCCATGAGCTTCCGGAACCGGCGCGCCTGTTTAATAAACTCCGCCGACCCCAGCAAGAGCGATCCCACCGGGCACCCCAGTCCCTTCGACAGACAGATACTGATCGAATCGAACAACGCCCCGTAGGCTTCCGGGTTTTCGCCGGTTTCGACCAGCGCGTTGAACAGCCGGGCGCCATCCAGATGTAACCGTAACCCGTGTTCGTCGCACACCTGGCGGATGGCCGCAATCTCCGGAAGTTTGTAGTAACAGCCGCCCCCTTTGTTGACGGTATTTTCGAGACACACCAGCCGCGTGACCGGTTTGTGCAGATCGTCGGGCTGGATGTGGTCGCGGACGAGTGTGGCCGTCAGCTTGCCGCGCTCACCCTGGGGCAAACTGACTGACGCCAGCGAGTTGACCGCAATACCGCCCCCTTCGTACAGGTAGACATGCGAGAGTTGGTCACAAATCACATCGTTGCCGGGGCGGGTGTGCACCCGAATGGCAAGCTGGTTGGTCATTGTGCCCGAAGTACAGAATAGAGCGGCTTCCATTCCGAACAGGCGGGCGGCTTTTTCTTCCAGGGCTTTCACGGTCGGGTCGTCGCCCAGCACATCATCGCCGACTTCGGCCGTAAACATGGCCTCCAGCATGGCCGGAGTCGGTTTTGTAACGGTATCACTTCGTAAGTCAATTGACATAAAACTTATTCCTCGGGAAATTTTTACAAAGGTCGACAAAAAAGCCGTCCCCGAAAACGGAGACGGCTTTCCAAACAGTAACAACAAATACTACTCTACTCTCACTATCATCAAACTCAAAAGTTCTTTGAGATGCCAAAACCGGCTCCGCTGCCAAAGCTAATGTCAAAATTAGTTGCGCTCTCGGAAGCACCTTTGGCTTTCAACGAGCTAAAACTCAGGTTGCCAAAGTTAAAGTTCAGGGCAAAACCATTTTTCATATTAACACCGATTGCCGGGAAGAAAGTGCCCCGGAAACCGTTAGACTTTGCATCACCCACTTTTGATGACAACACATCGGCGTTAAATTGACCATAGACCGCAAAAATGTCGGAGAGCGGAACGGCGTACCGAATGAACGGACCGACCGCAAAGGCGGATGTTTTCAGTTCCCCCAGGTCGATCTCGGTTTTGCCACGTTCGGTCGTCAGGGTCAGGCCGGCCGTCCAGTGGTCGTCGAACTGATACCCAGCAGCCGGTGAAAAGTGAAATTGATTGGCTTTTGAGCCGTCGGCATATTTCTGTGAATTGGCCCCGACGGAGCCGTAAACTAAAACCGTATTTTTTTGGGCATACACACCAGCTATCGTCAAAACGGACAGCATCAAACTCATCGTTACTTTTCTCATTTGTTTTCTAATTGGTAAAACAGGTTGTTGGTTTTCAAATGTTTTACCTTGAGACGGAGCAGGTCAGAAAAAGTTACGTGGGCGTAGCGAATAATCGGGCTAAACGGAAGAAAACACCCTATATGCGGACGGATTTTAATTTGATAAAGCAACAAATCGCCACCTGTTTTTGTCTAGAATGATCTTGAAAAATGTATATTTGGTTATTCTTTTCAGTCAGGCTACTATGGATGATGTGATTCATTATGCCATTCCGGCTTTTGTAATTCTGTTGCTGGCGGAGGTCATGGTAACGGCAATCCAGCAGAAGGATTATTATGCGACACGCGACACGCTAAGCAGCCTGTCAATGGGCATCGGAAATGTGATTATCGGCTTAGTCGGTAAACTGCTGGTTTTCGGAGCGTATTCGCTGGTCTACGAATACCGGTTTTTGACCATCGATCTGACCCGGTGGTGGGCCTGGGTAATCCTGTTTTTTGCGGATGATTTCTCGTACTACTGGTTTCACCGAATCAGTCACAGCAGCCGGTATTTCTGGGCTTCGCACGTGGTTCACCATTCTTCACAGAAATACAATCTGGGCACGGCGCTGCGGCAAACCTGGACCGGTAATTTGAGTGGAGCGTTTCTTTTCTGGATCTGGCTACCCCTGCTCGGCTTTCACCCGGCGGCTGTCATGACCATGCAGGCCGTCAGTTTGTTGTACCAGTTCTGGATTCATACCGAACTGATTCACCGGCTTCCGGGCTGGATCGAAGCGATTTTCAATACACCCTCGCACCATCGCGTTCATCACGGCTCGAATTTGAAGTACCTGGATAAAAACCACGGCGGGGTACTGATCATCTGGGACCGGCTGTTCGGTACGTTTCAACCGGAACAGGAGCGTCCTTCGTACGGATTGACGAAGAATATTGAGACACACAACCCGGTTCGGATTGCTTTTCATGAGTGGGTTGATCTGGGCCGGGATGTGTTCAGAGCAGGTTCAATTCAGCATGCTGTGCGGTATTTGTTCGGACCGCCGGGCTGGAGTCATGATGGGTCACGGAAAACCACCCGACAACTTCGGGAAACCGTTTCTAAACAGGCTAAAGTGGTTAAGACGTTGAACGATTAACACACTCTCAGGTAATCGGGGCTAACCAAGTGGCTATACTCCGGATGTCGCAGCAGATAGGAAGTTACCGATGAGCAGAGCGGAATAATTTTAAGGTTGTACTTTTGAATGTATTGAATCATTCCGTTTATTAACAGACTGCTGATCGCGCTTCTTTTCAAGTTGACAGGGACTTCCGTATGCGTCAAAACTAACGTTTGATCATCTTTCGGAAAATAGCTGACAAAGGAGAGCTTGCCTTCGAGTTCGAGTTCAAAGCGGTTTTCGGCCCGGTTGATGGTCACTGCGAGTTCCTGAGTTTTCATGGCGAGGAGTTTTTAGGTTATCGTGAAGGTAACCTAAATCCAGACAATATGTTAATTTTTATGGGTATTTTGTAAGGGAAATCATGTCGTTTGTCGAATAAAAGAGCGAACGGTCCGGGATGCCTTGGCAAAATGACCAATTTTCCGGAAATTAAGGCGCATAAATTCTACGACCTATGGCTTTAGTTACCTTCACGCTGAATGGAAAGAAACAGTCCATCGACGTTGATCCCCAAATGCCTTTGCTTTGGGCTGTCCGGGATATTATCGGTCTGAAAGGCACCAAATTCGGATGTGGCATGGCCCAATGCGGAGCCTGTACGGTCCATTTAAATGGAACGCCCATTCGTTCCTGCTCAATGCCGGTTTCGGCGATTGCCGGGAAAAAAATAACGACCATCGAAGGAATCGGCTCCGAAACCAAGCTGCACCCGGTTCAGCAAGCCTGGATTGACGAACAAGTCCCGCAGTGCGGGTATTGCCAATCCGGGCAAATTATGTCGGCGGTGGCCCTGCTGCGCGACAAGCCGAACCCGACCGATGCTGACATCGATGCCGCCATGAGTGGCAACCTCTGCCGGTGCGGAACTTATACCCGTATACGTAAAGCCATCCACGCAGCCGCCCAACTCAACAAGGTGACGGTTTCGAGTGGAAAAGAATAGGTAAAAAAATGATGAATTATGAGTGGGTTGACGTATTTATAATTCATCATTCATAATTCATAACCGCACGGGGCGGCCCCGTCATCATTCAAAAAATGAAACAAGTTTCTTCTTCCATAAACCGCCGATCGTTTCTGAAAGCCGCCGGGTTGACCGGAGCCGGTTTTTGGCTCGGCTTCACGACCCAGGCCAACGGCGCGGGTTTTCAGGTTGTTAATCCGAATACCGCAGCCGAATCGCCCAATGCGGTGTTAGCTTTTGAACTGAATCCGTTCATCATCATCGACAACACGGGCGGTATCACCCTCATCAACCACCGGCCGGATATGGGACAGGGGTCGTGGCAGGCCGTGCCGACGATGATTGCCGAAGAACTCGAAGTATCGCTCGACAAAATCACCGTGCAGCAATCCAACGGTTTGCGCAAATACGGGAGCCAGTTGTCGGGCGGGAGCAGTACCGTCCGCACGGGCTGGAAGCGACTCCGCGAGGTGGGGGCCGCGGCTCGCCAGATGTTTACGACGGCTGCCGCCAACCGCTGGAACGTGCCGGTCGGGGAGTGTTACGCGGAAGACGGCACCATCAAACACAAACCGTCGGGCAGAAGCCTGACCTACGGTGAACTGGCCGATGAGGCCTCGAAACTGCCGGTTCCGGAAAAAGTGACGCTGAAAGCCAAGAAGGATTTCAAACTGATCGGGAAACCCGCGCAACGGGCGGACATTCCGTCGAAAGTAACCGGAAAGGCGGTTTTCGGCATGGACATGACGGTTCCAGGCATGCTGTACGCCAGCATCGAGCACTGCCCGGTTTTGCACGGAAAAGTTGTTTCGATTGATGATTCGCAGGCGAAAAAAATACCGGGAGTCAAAGCCGTGGTGAAAACCGAACGGCCCATGCCGCACCGGACGTCGGAAGCCGTGGCCGTACTGGCGACCAACTACTGGGCGGCTTTGCAGGGACGTCGGGCGCTCAAAATAACCTGGGATAAAGCCGGTTATGAGTCGATGACGACCGAACGCTATTTCAGTGAGCTGCGTGAAAAGAGCAAACAGGACGCCATTCCGTACTACACAACGGGTGATTTTAAAACCGCCTATGAAAATGCACCGAAAAAGCTGGAAGGCTTGTACGAAACGCCCTTTCTGGCCCACGCGCCGTTGGAACCGGAAGTGGCAATTGCCCATGTCAAACCCGACGGAAGCTGTGAAATCTGGGCGCCCGTGCAGGGCCCGGATGGCGCAATTCAGGAGGTATCGAGCTATTTGAAGATTCCGGCCGAAAAAGTGTCGGTGCATGTGCCTTTTCTGGGTGGAGCCTTTGGCCGGAAAGCGTATCTGGACTTTGTGCTGGAAGCCGTTCATTTATCGAAACAGGCAAAAGCGCCGGTGAAAGTGGTCTGGACGCGGGAAGACGACATTACACAGGGACCGTACCGGCCCGGAATGCTCAGCGCCATGCGGGGAGCCGTTGATAATCAAGGAAATGTCGTCGCATTTGAGCACAAATTTATCGGTGAATCCATTCAACGACAGGTCTTCCGGGCCAATCTGGATGGAAAGGCCGACGACTGGGCGAAGGAGGGAATCGGCAAGGAGGAAAGCCCTTACGCGTTCCCCAATGCCGTTGTGAGTAATAGCAGCGTTAAAACCGAGATTCCGATTGTCTGGTGGCGCTCGGTGTATCCGTCGAACGGCAGTTTCGGGCATGAAAGTTTTGTCGATGAATTGGCCCATGCCGCCGGGAAAGATCCGCTGGCGCTCCGGCTGGAATTGCTCAAAAAGGCGGGAGACGATGCCGTGGCGAAGCGCTTTATCAACGTGTTGAATGTGCTGCGCGAGAAATCGGGCTGGGACAAACAACTTCCGGCGGGACAGGGGAAAGGCGTCGCCATCGCCCGCTCGTTTGCCAGCCAGTGTGCTCACGTGGTTTTGGTGGAAAAAACCGCCCAAGGCGTCAAAATCAGGAAAGTCGTGACGGTGCTGGATTGTGGTATGTATGTGAGTCCAGATAATGTGCGGGCGCAGACCGAGGGCAATATTGTTTATGGGCTGTCGGCGGCCATCAAGGACGGGATTACCTTTACCAACGGCCAGGCCGACCAGAGTAATTTCCACAATTTCCGGGCGATGCGCATCGACGAAATGCCCGAGGTCGAGATACACATCATTGAAAATGAGGAAGAGCCGGGAGGTGTTGGCGAACCCGGTTTGCCACCGGTAGCTCCGGCCCTGTGCAACGCGATCTTTTCTGCCACCGGTAAACGGGTGCGTACGTTGCCAATTGATCTGGCAAAGCTGTAGAAGCAGAAAGGATACAAAAATGGGTTCCCTGATTCAGCCGTTCGGGATGGATCAGGGAACTAGCGTTTTGGCAGATGATGGTGAATTGAAAACCGATCGTATTTTCGCGTAACTTTCCCGCAACAAAAGCATTCATTCTTTTCTACTAAACCCATTCCCATGCCATGAAACTTACATCCTTGTTTTGCCTTTGTCTGACAGCCTTGATTCTTACTGCTTCGCGTCAGGCGGCTCCTTCGCTGGCCGGTGCCTGGCGTCTGGTTAATAGCGGTGGGCCTTCGGTGGTTTTTGTCTTGTCGGATAATTACATGATGGGTACGTTTTACGAACCCAACCGGTTTTTGGGAACGCAGGGCGGAACCTACCAGACCGACGGAAAGCAGTTGAAGATCACCCAGGAGTTCAACAGCGAAGACAGCACCCAGGTCGGAACCACGCAAACCCTGACAATTGATTCATTCAAGGATAACCGGTTGGTGTTGACGAGTGAGGGCGGAACCGAAACCTATGAACGGTTTGATCAGCCATCGGCCCAGACCCCGATGGCCGGTCTGTGGCGCATCACGGGTAATATTGACGACAACGGGCAGATAAGAACCCGCCAGCGAACGGCCAGAAAAACGTTAAAACTACTGACGGGTACCCGGTTTCAATGGGCGGCTATTAATCCCGAAACCAAACAGTTTTCGGGAACTGGCGGGGGGACCTATACTTACAAGGATGGCAAGTATACCGAAACCATCGATTTTTTTTCCCGCGACAACAGCCGCGTAGGGCGTTCGCTCCAGTTTGAGGCCGAATTGAAGGGCAACGACTGGTACCACCGGGGCCAAAGCTCGACGGGGGGGAAGGTGAGCGAAGTGTGGAGTCGGGAGAAGTAAGTAATGAAAAGTGTACGGTTTTCGGTCTATAGTTTACGGTTATGTTTTTAATTGATGCCCACCTGGATATTTCCCTGAATGCCATTGAATGGAACCGTGACTATCGGCTGTCGGCGCACCAAATCAGAGAACGGGAAGCGGGCCTAACCGACAAGATCGACCGCGCGCGGGGCACGGTTTCGTTGCCGGATTTGCGTCGGGGTCAAATCGGGTTGGTGGTGGCTACGCAGATCGCCCGGTTCAACCAGAGCAACGGCAACCTGCCGGGAGCAGGCTGGAATTCACCGCACCAGGCCTGGGCTATGACCCAGGCGCAGCGGGCGTGGTATGAGGCTATGCAGGACGCCGGGGAAATGGTCCAGATCAAGGATCGGGCTGGTTTGGAGCAGCATGTCGCTCTTTGGCTCAATGAAGCCATTCCGGACGAGGAAAAACCGGTGGGCTATATCCTCAGTCTGGAAGGGGCTGATTCGCTGATCGACCTGTCGTATCTGGAGAAAGCGTATGCCTACGGGTTACGGGCGTTGGGACCGGCACATTACAGCACGGGGCGGTATGCGCCCGGCACAGGCCTGACCGGTCCATTGACTCCCCTTGGCCGTGAACTGGTGCTGGAAATGGATCGTTTGGGCATCATTCTGGACGTGACCCACCTGACCGACGAAGGATTTGCGGAAGCGCTCGAACTGTACGAAGGCCCGGTTTGGGCGAGCCACCACAACTGCCGGGCGCTGGCTCCCCATCAACGGCAGCTTTCCGACGACCAGATTCGGCAATTGGCCGAGCGGGATGCCGTGATTGGCGGATGTTTCGATGCCTGGATGATGAAACCTGGTTTTACACAGCGTACCAGTAACCCGGCCGACTTCGGCATCACGATCGAAACCATCATCGACCATTACGACCACATTTGCCAGTTGACCGGAAGCAGCCGACACATCGCCATCGGCAGCGATCTGGATGGTACGTACGGAACGGAACAGTCGCCGACCGATCTGGACACCATTGCCGACCTGCAAAACTTGACTGGTTTGCTGGCCCGACGCGGCTATTCGACGGAGGATATTGAAAATATTTTCTACAAAAACTGGCTTCGGTTCTTGCGGAACGCCTGGAAATAGACGCGCCGGTTTCGGATAGTCTGGTCAGACGCTCTGCCGGGGCTGACGTTTCCGGGTGAGCATCAGCCGGATGAAAAAACCGATAATCAGCAAAACCAGAAAAGCCGCGACCAATGGGAGTAGAACCGCCAGGAAGGAAAGACCAAAGGAAGCCAGGTTTTCGGCGCTTGCGACCACCGGGTTGCCCAAACCGCCCGTTGTAGCCGTTGATCCGATCCGGAGCAGGGTGGTTCCGGCCTGAATCAGGCTTGCAGCACCTCCTCCCGCGACCATGCCGAGGCCCCATTTGAGCATCGGAATATCGACATCAATGAATGAGGTTGTCAGAATGGTTCCGGCCACGAACGCAACCGGCGTGGCGATGGTATCAAAGGCATTATCGAGCCAGGGGATGTAATAGGCACCGATTTCCAGGATGGTGGCCGTTGCTAGCACGAATAGGGCTGTCCAGGTATTCATCCATTCAAAACCGGGTGTCACAGCAATCCAGCCTAGTTTCAATGCAAGACACGAAACCAACATGGGAACGAAGATTCGGAAACCGCAGCAGGCGCTCAGCGCAATTCCCAGACAAAGACTTAAAAACCATTCCATAAATGAGTTAAGAATTAATAGTGAAGAGTGAAGAGTTGTTGTTTTAGAGCGAAGGTGAGTTTTTTAACTCTTAATTCTTAACTCTAAACTCTTAACTCTCTATTTCTGTTACATCGGAAACCTTCCAACTAACTGCCTTCTGTGAATACCGAAACCAAGAGCGGTCAGATTTTTGACTGGATTACCCTGCGTCGGCTGTATGCGTTTGTCAAACCCTATCAGATGCATTTTTATGCTCTGGTGCTGATTATTCTGCTGAGCGCTGTGCTGGCGCCCCTCAGTCCGTTGCTTATTCGTTACACCATCGACGCTAAAATTGCTACCGGCGATTACGCGGGCCTGACCAACATGCTCATCCTGATGATCGGCGTGCTGGTGTTGCAGGGCGTCATCCAATTTTTTAACACCTACCTATCGGGTTGGCTGGGACAACACGTCATTCGGGACATCCGGGTTCAACTGTACGAAAAAGTGCTGCAACTGCGGCTTAAGTTCTTCGACAATACGCCCATCGGTCGACTCGTCACCCGCACCATTTCGGATGTTGAAACCCTCGCTGACGTGTTCAGCGAAGGCATGGCCGCCATCGTGGGGGATATTCTGCAACTGGTGCTGATCATTGCCGTCATGTTTTACACCGACTGGCGGCTATCGGCCATTAGCCTGTCCATGATCCCGCTGATGCTGCTCAGTACGTACATTTTCAAGGAAAAGATCAAAGTGTCTTTCAACGAAGTCCGCACGGCCGTTGCCAATCTCAATTCGTTTGTCCAGGAACATATCACCGGGATGAATATCGTGCAAATTTTCGGAAGCGAACGGATTGAGGCCGATAAATTCAAGCAGATCAACAACGAACACCGGAAGGCGAACATCCGGTCGATCTGGTATTACTCGGTATATTATCCGGTGGCTGATATTCTGTCGGCTGCGGCCACCGGCCTGGTGGTCTGGTACGGTGCCAAAGAAATTTTGAATCAGGAGGTTACGTATGGGACGGTGACGGCTTTCATTATGTTTATCAACCTGTTTTTCCGACCCATCCGAATGCTGGCCGACCGGTTTAACACCTTGCAAATGGGTATCGTCAGCACTGACCGGATTCTGAAACTGCTTGATAGCGACGATTTTACGCCGAATACTGGGAGTTACGAGCCGACTAGCTGGAAGGGCAATGTGGAGTTCAAGAACGTCTGGTTTGCTTACAATGATGAGAACTACGTCCTGAAAGATATTTCCTTCTCCGTCAAGGAAGGCGAAACCGTGGCTTTCGTTGGCGCAACCGGGGCCGGAAAGTCGTCGATTATCAACCTGTTAAGTCGGTTTTACGACATTAACAAAGGTGAAATCCGGATCGATGGCATCGAAATTCACGATTATAAACTGGAAGCGCTGCGACGGAGCATTGGCGTGGTGTTGCAGGATGTCTTTCTGTTTTCCGACACCATTGAAAACAATATTACGCTGGGCAATAAAGCCATCAAACGCGAACAGATCGTTGAAGCTGCTAAACTGGTGGGCGTTCATGAATTCATCGAGCGACTGCCGGGCGGTTACGATTACAACGTCATGGAACGCGGTTCAACGCTCTCGGTTGGCCAGCGGCAATTGATTTCGTTTGTGCGGGCGATGGTCTATAATCCGCGCATCATGGTGCTGGACGAAGCAACCTCGTCCGTCGATTCCGAAACGGAAGCCCTTATTCAGTCTGCCATCGGAAAACTCATGAAAGGCCGTACAGCCATCGTCATTGCCCACCGGCTATCCACTATCCGGGAAGCCAACAAAATCATTGTAGTTGACAAAGGGCAGATTGTCGAGCAAGGTACCCACGAAGAACTCCTCCAACACGAAGGCGCCTACGCCAACCTCTACCGCATGCAATACAAAGAAATGGTTTGATGAGTTAATTCATAACCGCACGGGCGGCCCCGTCTTAACTCCTTTTTGGTTCCGCTCCGTTGAGGGCGTAGGCTATTTTTTCGGTCAGATTGTCGTCGCTGGTGGGATCCTGCGATTGCTCGGACGGAATCCGGCCAATACCGTTTGCGTTGGGTTCCAGGGTGGTTTCCTGGTCGCTGGTCTGTGGCCCGGTTTGATCAATGATTTCCTCATCCGCATTTGGGTCATTGTCCATCCCCGATGGAATCCCGGATGGAATCTCCGACAGATTTTCCGCATCAGACCCGTCCGCGGGAACAATGTTCTTCAGCGGATGGAGGTTCGGATTTTGTGATGGTGTCATGTGTTTGCGTTGATGGTATCCTGGAATAACTATTCAGCGCGGGTGTTGGTTTTCGGGATGGGTAACAAAAAGGCCAACCGTAGGGCTGGCCTGAAGCATTAACGGAAGGGCTGGGTACCCTGCGTGGTGTCGGGCGGATCGACGGATTCGGGAGCCTGAGGTTGAATAAACAGCGAATCGGCCGGAATTTCCACATCTGTTGAATCATCGGCCATGTCATCTTCTTCATCGCCACCGCCGGGGCAGTTCAGGTAATCCTTCGTGATCGGAACCGACGGTTTATCGAATGGACCCTGATACAGTTTCAGGGACTTTTCCCGGTATGCTTTCTCCAAAAACCGCCCGACCAGCGGGAGCGCAGTTTTCGCCCCTTCGCCCATATCGGTCGACCGGAAATGTATGCTGCGATCGTCGCCACCCACCCAGGCCCCGACCACCAGGTCACGGGTGACACCCATGAACCAGCCGTCGGAGTTGTTCGACGTAGTCCCGGTTTTGCCGCCCACCTGGTTGCGGTTTTTGAACAGATCGTACGACCAGAGATTCTGCGAGGTGCCCCCCGACTCTTCCAGGCCACCCCGCAGCATGTGAAGCATTAGAAAAGCGGATTCTTCCCGAATCGCCTGTTTTTTTTCGGGCTCAAACTCTTCGATAACCTTGCCGTCGCGATCTTCAATCCGGGTTACCAGCAACGGCTCCGTGTACACGCCTTTGTTGGCAAACGTGCAGTAAGCGGCTACCATTTCGTAGAGCGAAACATCCGATGAACCCAGGCCAATGGAGGGAACCGCAGCCAACGGACTTTTGATCCCGATACGGTGCGCATATTCGACCACCCGTTGCGGAGTTGCCACGTCATTGGTGAGCTGGGCCGTCACGGAGTTGATCGACCGCGCCATCGCCCGGCGCAGGGTCATGTTGGAGTAAGAGAATGTTCCGGCCGAATTTTTGGGTGCCCAGAAATCTTCCTCGCCTTTTTCGTTGATGTATTCCTTCCGGAACGGTTCGTCGCGCCGACGGTCGCAGGGGCCCAGGTTAATGGTGGAATCGTCAATCACCGTCGCGTAGACGAAGGGTTTGAAGGTGGATCCCGGTTGCCGTTTTCCTTGCTTTACGTGGTCGTATTTGAAAAATTCGTAATCGATTCCGCCTACCCAGGTCCGGATAAAACCGGTATGCGGGTCCATGGCTACTAAGCCAGCCTGCAAAAACCGTTTGTAGTAGGCAATGGAATCCATCGGCGTCATGTATTTTTTCTGCGGCCCGCTCCAGGAAAAAACCGTCATGCTGTCTTTTTTGACCGTCAT
This sequence comes from Larkinella sp. VNQ87, assembly GCF_049445795.1. Classification (NCBI taxonomy): domain Bacteria; kingdom Pseudomonadati; phylum Bacteroidota; class Cytophagia; order Cytophagales; family Spirosomataceae; genus Larkinella; species Larkinella sp. VNQ87. The sequence goes on along the minus strand of NZ_JBMSDT010000001.1, from coordinate 9,164 downwards.
GTAGTAATTGATGGAATCGGGCTGGTTCGGAAACTTCTGAAGCAAAGCCTTGTAGCGTTCGGTGCGTTGAGCAACCCTGTTCAGAAAGTCCGGAATTTCCTTGCCGTCTTCGTCGGTCCAGGGATTCCGGCCCGACCAGTGGTTGTCGAACGTCCGCTGCAACTGCTTCATTTTTTCGGCCACGGCCTCTTCCGCCAGTTTCTGCATGCGCGAATCGACGGTTGTATAGATCTTCAAACCGTCCGTATACAGGTCATAGCCGTTTTCTTCGCCCCACCGCTTCACCACATCGACCACGGCGTTTTTGAAGTAATTGGCCGGTCCGGCATACGGATTATCAGGGCTAAACCGGGTAACCAGCGGCAGCTTACTGATCGAATCGGCCTGGGGCTTTGTCAGAAAACCGTATTTCTGCATCTGGGCAATGACCACGTTCCGGCGGTTGCGCGATTTCTCGAAGTTTCGTTTAATCAGCGGGTTATACGTTGTTGTGGCCTTTTGCAAACCCACTAATACGGCAGCTTCCTGCACATTGAGGCTGTCGGGCGATTTGCTGAAATACGTCCGGGCGGCCGTCTTGATTCCGTAGGCATTGCTGCCAAAATCGACGGTGTTGAAGTACATGGTCAGAATCTGCTCCTTCGAGAAATTCCGTTCCAGTTTGATGGCCATGAGCCATTCCTTGGTTTTCAGAATAACCGTTCGAACGAGCGGCACGTTGTACAGCAACCCCCGCGAATCCCGGCGCCGGGTCTTGAAGAGGTTTTTAGCCAATTGTTGCGTAATCGTACTGCCCCCGCCCGCGTTATTGCCGGTCAAAACGCCGTAGGCAACCCGGCCCAGGCTGCGTCCGTCGATTCCGGAGTGTTCATAAAATCGCACGTCTTCGGTGGCGATAAGGGCATTTATGAGCGGTTTTGGTAAATTTTCGTAGGCAATCGGTGTCCGGTTCTCGGTATAAAACCGACCCAACAGCACCTTGTCGTACGAATAAATCTCGGAGGATTGGGCTACTTTCGGATTTTTCAGTTCCTCCACGCTGGGCATCTCGCCGGTCAGGTACAGAAAGTTGGTTTCGAGCACAAAAACGTAGAACAGGGCCAGCACGAACCCGTAAATCAGGGTCTTGGTCGTGTGGTAAAAGATCTTGAAACCGAGCGAGCGGGTATCGAAGCGGGCGTTGAGCCAATTGTGGTAGCGTAGCCGTACCGCACGGTATTGATGAGAGAGGGAATCAATGCGTTCTGTGCCGAAAATACCTGACATCAGGCGGTAAATCAGTCGTTTGATGCCATCGCCCACACGACCGAAAAAACCGGTGATGCTTTGCCAAAGGGTACGAAGCTGCCCCCAGAATTTACTCATGCCGGGTAATTTGACGGTTAAAAATCGAAGGTCGGATTCCGAAATGTTCGCAGCCTTGAGAAGGAACGTTGGGAATACGCCGGTAAAAAAAATGCAAATCTACACTTGCAGGCAAAAAAGACGGATTGAGAAATCCGTCCATCTGAGCAAATATAACGGAAATTTAGTCGATATAATATGAAAAAAGCCAGCCCGGTAAGGCGGCTGGCTCAAAATCAGCAAATTAGAGTTTGCTTATTTCTTCTCAAATTCGAGGGCAACGCCGTTCATGCAATACCGCAGACCGGTGGGCTTCGGACCGTCATCAAAGACGTGGCCAAGGTGCCCTCCACAAACTCCGCATTCCACTTCGGTCCGGATCATGCCATGCGTGCGGTCTACTTTTTCCACGACATTTTGATTGGAAATGGGTTTGTAAAAGCTGGGCCAGCCGGTTCCTGACTCAAACTTGGTATCGGAACTGAACAGGGACGTTTTGCAGGCGACACATTTAAATACCCCTTTTTCGTGGTTATCGACTAATGGGCTCGTAAATGGCCGTTCTGTGCCCTGTTGACGAAGAACGTAAAATTGCTGAGGTGTCAGAATTTTTTTCCATTCTGCCTCCGTTTTAACCACTTTACGGGGTTTGGTATCATCGCTGACCGTGGTCGGCGAAATAGAAGCGATCGAGCCGGTGAGCAGCAGCGCACCCAGAGCTCCGAGGAAAAGATGACGGTTCATGCCTGATTAACAATTTATTGGAACGGATAGTTTGCGAACGAAAAAAGCCACACGACAGGTGTCTATGTGGCTTTCGAGCGTCCCTATTTGCTATCACTCGATTACATGGACATGGGCATTAGCACGGTGTCGATGGAGTGAATGACACCGTTCGACTGGTAAACATCCGAAATGGTCACTTTGGCGGTTCCACCTTTGGCATCTTCAATGACGATATCTTTTCCGCTCATTTTGGCCGTAAGATTACCACCGGCGACGGTTTTCAGCGTAGCCGAACCATCTCCGGCTTTGATCAGCTTCGCCAGCGCTTTAGCGTCCAGCCTACCTGGAACTACATGGTACGTCAGAATACCGGTCAGTGTCGCTTTATTTTCCGGTTTTACCAGATTGTCGACGGTTCCGGCGGGGAGTTTGGCGAAAGCGTCATTGGTTGGCGCAAAAACCGTAAACGGCCCGGCTCCCTGCAAGGTTTCGACCAGCCCGGCCGCTTTCACGGCCGCAACCAGTGTGGTGTGGTCTTTCGAATTGACGGCATTTTCAACAATGTTTTTGCTCGGATACATCATCGCGCCACCCACCTCTTTGGGTTTTTGGGCAAACGAAGAAATGGAAATAAAAAACGCAAGGATGGTTGCAAAAAATCCGACTTTGACGTTGGTTTTCATACGATTATGTAATTTGAGAAATGTGTGAATACGAAAAAGAATCTGGTTGCAACCGACTCACACAATACCTACGCCCCAACTGCGGATTTGGATTGCCAGGAAAGAAAAAAGATAAAAAAAGGCCCCGACGAACCGCCGGAGCCTTGAATATGAAGTGTAATGAGGGTGTTACGAGTTCACATTGCCGACGACAACCATTGCTGACAAGGTCGGGGTGGGGCTTCCTCCGCGTCGTTCGAGCGTGATGGCGAAGGCGTCGGCCCGCCGAAATTTCTGGGGTTGTTGCACCACCCGGTTTTCTTCACCAACCTCAAAAACGCCGGCATCGACCGGTTTGCCATCGACAATGGCCCATAATTGGTATTGCTGGGTTTCGGGCGGGCGAACGAGCGAATCGATTTCCAGATTGACCTGTCCGGTCGTACTATTCCAGTAGACCGTTGCCAGGTTGGCGGTGGTCGTATCAGTTGCGTTCAGCCGGACGACACGCGTTCCGGGTTCTTTCAAAATGGCAAGCGTCTGGTCAGACTGGGCCTGCCGGGCTTTCAGGATTCGGAGTTCGTCGCTTAATTGTTCGTTGGAAGATCGTAATGCTGTCAGCGTTTGCTGGCTACCCTGGAGTTGGGAGTACAGAAAGTAAGCAAAAACCAAAACTAGTAAGCCCAGCGAAGCGGCCACCATCCAGGTGATCCGAAACGTAGGCCGGGAATTTAGGTCGATTTCCTCGGTATGAAGCGGACGAATGTTGCTGTCCTCTTCCGTAGCAGCAGGTGTCGACTCACTAAGAACCGGGGTCGGTTCACTGACTACCTCATCCTGCGGTTTTTCGAAATCTAACTCATTTAATAACCAGGATTTGATTTCGGCGGGTGGTTCACGGCGCAGCGTCTCGGCGTACTCTTCCATCGCAGCCGACAACGTGTCAAGCTCCTGACGGATTTCCGGGTAAATGCTCGATAGACACTCGACTTCCCGTTTTTCCTGCGGGCTGACGGTACCGAGCACATACTCTTCGAGTATCCCAGAGTTGATGTATTCTTGAATGTTCATGAGCCGAATAACTTCTTCAAATCCTGTAAAGCCGACCGAACGCGTGTTTTGACCGTTCCGAGGGGTAAATTGAGTTTTTCGGCTACCTCCTCATGGGTATACCCGTAAAAGTAAACCAGATCTATAACCGTTCGGCGATCCGGATTCAGTTGGTTTACCTTATCGGGCAAATCAAGTGTTTCCACATCGGGTTGATGTGTTTGTCGATGTTGATCAACAATATCTACGATGTCGGTGCTGGTTTGGATTGATTGGCCCGAATGGCGGGTGCGCAGGGCATCAATCGCGGTATTTCTGGCGATGTTGAGCAACCAGGTGAACAGTCGGCCTTTTTGAGAATCATAAGAAGGAATATTCCGCCAGATTTTGACGAACGAATCCTGTAAAACGTCACGGGCAGTTTCTTCGTCGCGTACAACTTTCAAAATCACGCCATATAACGCCGGGGAATACTGGTCGTACAACAGGTGAAAAGCCTGTTCTTCCCGCAGTTGGAGTTTGCTGACCAGTATCTCTTCCGAAAATGGGAGGTTTGAACGCTTCAAGGTATCCGATTAATTCTGTCACCAAATGGTCGAAGCCAAAAATACAAATAAATTGATGTGACCGAACAAGTGGGGCTATTTTTAAAAAATAAAATAAAAAAAGCCGCCTGCTTGGCTGTCAGACGGCTTTTGGGTAAAAATTCTAAAATTATTGGTCCGACGAGTTGTCGGTTTTTTTCGACTTGACGGTTTTGGTGGTTTTCTTCCGAACCGTCGTGCTCGCGTTGCTGTCACTGCTGGCTTTGGCAGCTTCCGAGGTACGACGGGCGTTTCGGCTCGATTGGGTTCCTTTGACCAGATTACTTCTTAGCGAATCCATTTTTACCGTCGGGTCGCCTTCCGGAAAATGTTGCGTAGTCTGCTCGGGCGCATGCGTGTTCGGCGACGGCGTCTGGGCGTAGGTCTGTGTGGAAATCCACAACAGACCGGCTGTGGCAAGCGTGACTATTTTCATGGCTGTTCGTGCTTCGTTGAGTACTAATTCAACACAACTAACCTCAAAATGTTTATGTTCAGGACCATTTAATAAAGCACGGGTGTCGAGCATACGTTGCCGGGAATGGTGTAAAATCGTTTATATTTGCACCTCAATTTTGGCTGATATTCCTGCTCATGCAGTTCGAACAAAACCGTTATCATATCCAGGGCGTCGATGTTCTGGACATTGCCAACCAGTTTGGCCTTCCAGTCTATGTGTATGATGCTGACAAGATTACCGAAAAAATCGGTACACTCCAGTCGGCATTTACAGGCGTTCCGCTCAAGATCAAGTATGCAGCCAAAGCCCTGACGAATCTGTCTATTCTGAAACTGATGCGCAGCCGGGGCATTGATGTCGAAGTCGTGTCGATCAACGAAATCCGGCTGGCCTTACTGGCAGGTTTCGAACCCGACCAGATCATGTATACACCGAGTGGCGTATCGTTTACCGAAATTCAGGAAGCCCTGGATCTGGGCGTTCGGCTGAATGTCGATAGCCTGCCGCTCCTCGAATGGATGGGCCAAAACTATGGGAACCGAAAACCGGTGGGCATTCGCATCAATCCACACATTGCCGAAGGCGGCAACGTCAAGATCCAGACCGGTCACGTCGATTCCAAATTCGGGATTTCCGTTGCCCAGCGGGATCGCATTCGGGTACTGGTTGAACAATACAGTATTCCAATTATTGGGTTACATATTCATACCGGATCGGATTTCAAGAACGCGGATGCGTTCCTGAAAGGGGCGGAGGTTCTGTTTGCCCTTGCTCACGATTATCCAAATCTGCAATTCCTTGATTTTGGCAGCGGGTTTAAAGTTGCGTACCGTGAAGGCGACCATAGCACGGATGTGGCCGAACTTGGTCGGAAAGTAACTACCGCATTCCAGCATTTTTGTCAGGACTACGGCCGGGAACTGGAGTTGTGGTTTGAACCGGGTAAATTTCTCGTGAGCGAAAGCGGAGTTCTGCTGGTTAACGTAAATATTGTCAAAGAGAATCCGGGCCGGACCTTTGTGGCCGTCGATTCGGGGCTGAACCACCTGATCCGCCCGATGATGTACGATGCCTACCACGAAATCGTCAACGTATCGAACCCGTCGGGTGAGAAGCATCTGTATTCAGTAGTAGGCTACATCTGCGAAACCGATACCCTCGGTTGGGACCGTTCGCTGAATCAGGTTCGGCCGGGCGATGTGCTGGCCCTGAAAAACGCGGGTGCTTACGGGTATAGCATGAGTTCCAACTACAACTCACGGTTTCGCCCCGCCGAGGTGCTGGTGTACGACGGAAAACCGTACCTGATCCGCCAGCGCGAAACCTTCGAGGATTTGGTGCGTAATCAGGTTGAACTTAATTTTGAAGAAGAAAACATTTTAAATCTAAGAGTTAAGAATTAAGACGGGGCCGCCCGTGCGGTTATGAGTTGGCGGACGCATCCAATTTAGCAGCGCAACTCTTAACTCTTAACTCTTAATTCATAACTGACGATGGGACGCGCATTTGAATACCGGAAAGCCAGAAAGTTCAAGCGGTGGGGGATGATGGCTAAGACCTTCACCAAAATTGGAAAAGACATTGCCCTTGCGGTGAAAAGCGGTGGGCCGGACCCCAGCTCAAATGGGCGTTTGCGGGCCATTATTCAGAATGCCCGGGCGGCTAACATGCCAAAAGAGAATGTAGAGCGGGCCATCAAGCGGGCGACCTCCAAAGAGCAGGAAGATTTTAAAGAGATCACCTACGAAGGATACGGTCCGCACGGCATTGCTATTGTGGTCGAAACCGCTACCGACAACATCAACCGGACCGTGGCCAACCTGCGGAGTTATTTCACCAAATCCGGGGGCGCTCTGGGAACGTCCGGAATGCTTGACTTCATGTTCGACCGTAAAAGTGTATTCCGAATTCCGGCGGGCGATATCGATCTGGATGAATTCGAACTCGAGATGATCGATTTTGGTGCCGACGAGATCTCCCTGGATGAAGAAGCCGGACAACTGGTGATTTACGGTGAATTCACAGCATTTGGAGCCATTCAGAAACACCTTGAAGAAAAAGGCTATGAGCTAAAACAGGCTGAATTCGAGCGGATTCCGAATGACATGAAGGAGCTAAGCGAAGAAGAAGCCGCTGATGTCGAAAAATTGCTCGAACGCATTGAAGAGGACGAAGATGTCCAGAACGTATTCCATAACATGCGGTAATCGGGGCCTTCCCGATTACCGCATTCTCTCCAGTAAATCCTGTCGGCTAGGGCGCTCGCTGACCACTTCATACCGCAAGCCCTCCAAGTCAAGTGTATCGACAAAATCGCGGTATTTTTCCCGTTCTACTTCAAACACGCACAAGTTATCATAAGGCTCGTTGAAAATTTCAACCTCGGTGAGCCTGGCTTCTTTCTGCAACGTCCGGTACTGAGCGTTGGATAGATCATCCTGTCGGATGGTGAAATACCACATACTTCCCTGGTTTAGCGCGAAAACCGTCTTTTTCTCAATTGGTTCCTCCGTTTTCACGGAGCAATTCGACCCACCCCTTGATGGTCTCGGCCGGCGCCGAGCAGTCCAGCCGTTTGAACTTGACCCGGATCTGATACAGGTACAAGCCCCCCGGCACCGCCCGCCCCTGCTGGTTTTTGCCATCCCACCGCAATGAAGCATCACTGCTGCGGTAGACCTGCACCCCCCAGCGGTTGACCACCGTCAGCTCGGCCGACTCCACAAACCGTGCACACCGCACCGGCTCAAAGACATCGTTTCGCCCATCGCCGTTGGGCGTGAACACATTCGGCATCGTCAGCAACGGACAGTTGTCCTTGCAGACCCGGTTGCTGGCCGCACTCTCCCGCCCGCTGCGGCTGACGGCCCGCACCTCGTAGCAACCCGCAAACGAGGGCAGGTTCTCATGCCGGTAGCTCAGCGCATTGACCGAGTCGAGCAGCACCAGCGGCTGGCCCGCGCAGGCGGCAAAGTAGATGCGGTAGTAGGCCACCTGGGTCTCACAGCCGCTGCCCTGACCCGGCTGCCAGCTCAGCGTGTTGGCAAAGCTCGTCTGGTTGCAGTAGGCATCGGCGGCCAGGCTGGCACAGTTCACGGTGTCGATGGCCAGCCGGGGCGGACAGGGGCGGGTGGTGTCGATGGGCGAGGCACACACCCCCTGCGAGTAGTTCAAGAGCAACTGCGTGGTCAGCGGGGGCGCATACCGGCCGACGGTTTCCACCCGGTAGCAGTAGCTGCTGTCGAGGGACATGGTGACCGGCTGCAGCCCGTCGGCCGCATAGGTGTCGGTGCCCGGATCGGTGAAGGTGAAGGTGTTGGGCCCTTGCACCGGCACGTCGGCAATGCGGTTGAAGGGGCCGTTGGGGCCCGTCCGCGAGCGGTAGATGCGGTGGGTCTGGTTGTCGTTGCTCCAGGGGACATTGGCCTGCCAGCTAAGCTGGATGCTGCGCACGGCGGGCGTGGCCGTCAGCCGCACCGAGCTGGCGTTTTCGGTGGCATCCAGGCGCTGCAACTGACCGCTGGCCGGGTCGGTGTAGTAGAACTCGATGCGGTAGCGGTAGGCATTGTCCACCGTGTTCAGGCCGCGGTCGGTGTAGACCGTGTCGGGGGCGGTGGGTGAGAGGCTGGTGTTGATGGTGGCGATGGGCGTGAAATTGGTGCCCTCCAGGCCCGTGGCCCGCAGCAACCGGTACTGGAAGGGCCCCGTGCCGTCGGTGGGGTCGATGCCGGGGGGGCGGGTCCAGCGGACGGTGATCACCCCCCGGCTCTGGAAGGTCGAGTCGACGGTGACGTTGGTGATCAGGGGCACCTGCTGGGGCAGGTTGACGCAGACCTGCTGGGAGACGGCACTGCGGCCGTTGTTGGGGCGGGGCAGCTCGACGACGATGCGGTAGCTGTACTGGACCCCACGCCGGAGGCCCTGGTTTTGGTTGTTGTCGGTGTAGCTGGTGCGGGCGATAGCGACCGTGTCGATGCGGGTGTAGCCGTTGGCGACGAGCTGGTCGTTGTCGGCGCAGGGGTCGAAGGTTTCGGTTTCACAGCCCTCCTTGCGGTAGATGGCCATGACCGTACCGGTGGGCAGGGCGGAGGGTCCGCAGGCGTAGGCGTTCCAGTTGAGCACGATGGCGCGTCCGGCGGGGTCGGCGGCCGGTCGAGCCGTCAGGTTCTGGGGCTGGGGGGCGTAGATTTTGATGCGGAAGGCTTCCAGGGTGGCCAGTTGGGTTTGTCCGGCTCCGGGGTGCAGGTCGACGACGCGGAAGACGATGTCATAGGGTTCGTCGCGCACGTGGGCACAGCCGGTTTGCCAGCGGAAGGTGCCGGTGGCGGGGGCGTTCTG